>DASWZL010000024.1:0-18902 GCA_036404475.1 Thermoplasmata archaeon | reverse complement strand
CGCGAGCATCATCTCCCCGAGCAACACAACAAATCGGTCAGTCTGCACCTTGTGAAGGTGCCACTGATGAGCGTCCCGGAACGCTCCGGGGAGGGTCAGCGAGATGTACGACATGCTGAACCGCGCCCCGTCGACAGAAACATCATCGGAACGCAATGTCTCCATCAGGAATCCCCGGGCATCTCGGTGAAGGGTGCGGGAAAGGGAGCTCGAACCACGGATCGTGATCTGTGGGGGATCAATCGGCTCTAACACACTCAACGACCCGCCCTCGAAGCTCAAGCTCATGGATTCAGTTCCCCCTTCAGCCGCTCAGGAGCGGCTCCCACCAGGTCACGTTGGACCGGTACCACCCAACGGTTTGTGCCAAAGCAGTCGAGAAATCATGCTTGGGGGTCCAGCCCAGCTCCTGCCGTAATCTTCGCGCGTCCAGCCCGTAGCGGCGGTCGTGACCGAGCCTATCGGGAACAAATTCGACCGCTTCTGGACCCCGCCCGAACAGCTTCAGGAGTTGATCAATGACCTCCCGGTTCGAGACTTCGTGCTCTGCCGAAACGAGGTACGTTGACCCCGGAATGCCTCGATGAGCGATGGCGTCGATCGCGTCGCAATGGTCCGCCACGAAGATCCAGTCCCGGACGTTTTGGCCGTCCCCATAGAGAGGCACCTTTGCGCCCCGCATCAGACGGGTGATGGCAAGGGGGATGAGTTTTTCGGGAAACTGGTACGGTCCGAAGTTGTTGCCGCAGTTGGAGATCGTTGTCCGAAGGCCGTAGGTCTCCGTCCACGCGCGCACCAGGTGATCCGAGCTCGCCTTGCTGGCCGAGTACGGCCCGCGGGGCCGATAGGGCGATGCCTCGGTGAATCTCGCGGGATCGTCCAGAGAGAGAGAGCCGTACACTTCGTCGGTCGAGACATGGTGGAAACGTCCGACGTCTCTCTTTCGGCAGGCCTCCAGCAACACGGCCGTACCGAGGATGTTGGTGCGAACGAACGGCAGTGGGTTCGAGATCGCCCGGTCGTTGTGGGATTCGGCGGCCAGGTTGAGGACGACATCGGCACCTTGGAGCACGGCCTCCATCTTTGCGGGGTCCCCAATGTCTGCGACGACCAACGTGTAGTTCGGGCGGCCCTCGAGGTCGGACAGGGACTCTCGCCTTCCCGCGTAGGTGAGGGCATCAACGACGACTACCCGGTCCTCGGGATGTCGGGTCACCCAGTGCCGGGTAAGGTTGGAGCCGATAAACCCCGCTCCGCCGGTGATGACTACTTTCATCCGACTGGAATGTAAGAGCCCGGGTTATTGATGTTTTCAGCTAGGTCTAGCGGTCGACCCGCGGTCTCCATTCTGTTCGATTCTACTCTGTCCGGAACGGTATTAGAGATTACCGTGGTCACGAGGTGAGGTACAGACGGTCAGTTGTGGTGGGTTCTAATACCTGGTCGCGTCCTTGACTTCAAGCGGGTCAGAACTTGAGGATAACGCGGTACGTTCGGGTGGGTTTCGGATGAAGGGATTGCTGCTTGCTGGCGGATACGGTACTCGGCTCCGACCCCTGACGTTCACCGGAAACAAACACATGATTCCCGTGGCAAACCAGCCGATGCTCTTCTACGGGCTCCGACACCTGGCAGCGGTCGGGATTTCGGAGGTCGCCGTGGTACTTGGCCCGCTGCACGAGGGAATCTCCGAAGCAATCGGGAACGGGAGCTCGTTCGGGCTCCGGGTGAGCTACATCCATCAAGGGGAACCCAAAGGACTCGCGCACGCGGTCCTGTGCGCTCGGGAGTTCCTTGGAGACGACCCGTTCGTAATGTACCTCGGGGACAATCTCCTGCAAGACGGTGTGCGACCGCTCGTCGAGAGATTCGAGCGGGAGCACCCGGATGCGATCATCGGAGTTACGCCTGTTCAGAACCCGAGCGCCTACGGTGTGGTCGAGCTCGACGGAGACCGGATCATATCGATCATGGAAAAGCCTCCCAACCCCCGAAGCAATCTCGCATTGATTGGCGTCTATCTATTCACTCCCTCGATTCACCCCATTATAGAGAAGCTAGCCCCGTCGGCACGCGGGGAGCTCGAGATAACGGAAGCCATCTGGAAGTTACACGAGCAGGGCGGGCGGCTGGCTGTCCAGCGGGTGCAGGGTTGGTGGAAGGACACGGGACGCCCCGAGGATCTTCTGGAAGCGAATCAACGGGTCCTTTACGGGATGCCTCCGACCGAATTCGTAGTGGCAGGCACCGTGGCCGACGGGGCGACCATCATGGGCCCGGTCCATCTCGGGTTGGGTTCCTTCATCGGCCCGGGAGCTAGGGTGGACGGTCCGGTAGTGATTGGCAACGAAACTAGGATAGAAGCCGGCGCCCACGTGGGTCCTGGCACGGCAATCGGCAGCCGCTGCGTGATTCACCAGACATCGGTTCAGAGGTGCATCGTCATGGACTCGGCCGAAGTAGAGGGCCCCTTCGAGCTGGTGGACAGCATCGTCGGTAGGTTCGCCCGACTCAGAGCCACCCAGGATCGCGGGATTCGAGTGTCGTGCGTGTTGGGTGACTCCACGCAACTCCGTTTCTGATCTCTCGCGCCGGCCCGAGGCCCAAGCATCCTGGCATGAATGCGCCGCCCCCTCGCCCGGTGGCTAGCCTCGCCTTGAAATTCCAAGACGGAGCTGACCGAGTTCTCACGGCGGTCAGTGAATCCCTTCCTGTTTTTGCGAGGGTTTATTACACATGAGGTGTCAAGTACGATGGGCAGCGCTTCGGCGTGTTTGCGAAGGAGTTGGATTGGCTCACATCCGGGGCCGCAGAGGAGAATCGCTCGTCCCTTGGTTCAACCTCGCCATCGTGGTCGTTGTGGTCGCATCCCTCTCAGTCCCTTTGAATGAGTTCTACAGCTCCCGGGTCGCAACTGTTCCAGTCGGGGGCGAAGGGGCAGTTCCTTCTCGAGTCGTGTCGTCCGCCGTAGTTCTGCCGAAACTGTCCGACGGCGGCTCGGTTTCCGAGGTAATCGGCGGGATAATGGTTGTCCTTTCGGACAGGATTACCCTCGGGCTCGGAACTCCGACCCAAAGAATTTACAATGTCACCGTCACCACGTTGCACCCCACCCCTTCCGTTTCGGTGAACCTCACCACACGTCCTGTGGCTGAGTGGTCGAGAACGGGCCAGTTTCCGGGGGGTCCCTCCTCGCTTCCCAATCTTGCCCACTGGACGTGGACAATCGAGCAGAAGGGGCAAGTCGATACCGGTAGTTGGGGCGTCGCCGCCCCCTACATCTACCGGACGGTCGCCTGGGTGAACGCGACGTACTCCGTGACGGGCGTGCCAAATTTCCTAGTGCCGGTGACGGTCAACGCCACAGCAACCGACGGGCTTCGCTCGACCGGGGTGGGTTTTGTTCAAGCGCAACAGTTGCCATCATCGACCTACGCTGAGACACTGGCGCTCGCCCAATCGGTTAATCCGTCGCTCGTCCGGTGGTCCCAGGTTTACGATGCTCCGGCGACATGGGATAACACGACCCAAACCGTGTCGTTCGACTTCAGCGCATTCACACCCCTGATGAACCTCACCAAGTCCCTTCAGTCCCAGAGTCTCCTCAGCTTGCCAGCCGGGAGTTGGGGCGACGGCAACGTCCTTCCCGCGGGGATGCCGATGAACGAATCACTCCTCGTGAACTGGTACGGTCACTCGACCGGGTACTTCCCGACGCCTGCTGCGTATCGAACGTATGTCACGACGCTCGCGAAGAACATCAAGGCCCACGGTTGGACAATCACCTACTGGAACGTCGGCAACGAGGTTCCGATTTGGATCAGCATGTCGTACGCAGAGGGATTCGCGACCGTCTTCAACGTGGCCTCCGCGGCCATTCACTCCGTCTTCCCGAAAGCGCTCGTGGGGTCGGATGTGATTACCGCTCCCGGGAAGCTGAAGTACTTCGCCACGACCCTCCACGGCGTGGAGTTCCTCGGGTTTCACTTCTACCCGGCGAGCCGACTCTGCCCCAATCCGGGGACCTTCTGCACTCCGGACGGTCAAAACGGGTACCTGACCAACAGCGAGATCCTGAACGCGACCCGGGGTCTTGCCAACTCGTGGGAATTTGCCCCGCCCGCATTGTCTCGGCTCGAGTGGTTCAACTACACCGGCAAGTGGCTCCCCGTTATTGATGAGGAGTCGAATCTCAACACGGCCCAATCCCAGGGGACCGACCCCCGCCAGCAAACGTTGTTCGATGCCGCGTGGCTTACCTGGCTGTACATGACTGCCTCCAACGAACACGTGCGTGCTGTCGCGACCTATTCGCTGCTTTCGAATGATCCGCTTCCGAGTTCCCCCACGCTCGCTTATGGTGGTTGGGGCTTCGGAATCGCCGCGGAGTCGGGGAGTGGCAGCCTGACCTATTATGCCCCGTACTGGGCTGCACGTTTATGGGGGTCGAACGTGCCGGCCTCGTCCGAGGAGCTCAAGGTGAGCACGGGAAACCCCTGGTACGTCCCGGTGTTTGCGGTCGCGAACGGATCCGGGACCAACGTCGTCGTGGTGAACTTGGCCAACGTCGACGCCACGATCTCGGTCAATGTCACCGGTGGTTCGTACGGGGCGATCACGGTGTGGACCCTGGACGATATAAGCTATCGAATGAACTTTGATTCCAAGACGAACTCCGAGAAGCTGGTGGCTTCGGGACTCACCGTCCAGCACCTTCCGGGTGACAATTCCTTAACGGTGACGATCGACGGATACGGGGTCGCCGTGATTTCGTTCAGCTGAACGGTCACGACCGCCGGTCGCCCCAACCATAGAGGCTCAAGAAAGCCCTGAGTTTCGTGGGACGGCTACCTTTCTGGCCCGGAGGTGTCGGCCTCTCGGGTCAAGGCTTGGACCAGGTCGATTCCCTTCCGATTGATTCGGCGGGCGACCTCGAGGTCCTTGCTCTCAGAGAAGAATTGGCAGATCGGCTCTGTGCCGGAGGGTCGTACCAACAGCCAACCGTCAGGCCAGAACGCCTTGACCCCGTCCAGAGTAACGACGCGCTCGGCCTCCGTCGAAAGGGTCTCCAGAACCCGCGCCATCGCGCGGTCGCGGAGCGACCTTGGAAACGGAACTTTCTTCTTTACCACCTCGTACCGCGGCAACTCGGCGACTAGCTCGGAGAGCGGTCTGCGGGTGCGTGCCAGGAGGTCTAACATCATCGCCGGGTTCATCGGCCCATCCGTCGGACTCTGGTGTCCAGGCCAGTAGCAATGGCCGTTCTCTCCACCCCCGAAGGGGGCCTTCTCGCGTGCAATCCCTTCTGCCACTGGGAGGGAACCCGATTTCGTGATCACAAGTTTTCCCCCTTCTTGCCGCACGACGTCCTCGATGGCCTGGGATGACGTGACGCTCGTCACAAGGGTACAGCTCGGGTGTCGCCGCAACACGTCCCTGGCGAAAAGCGCTAGGCCCACGTCTTAGGGGACGTATTGGCCCGTCTCCTCCACGAACGAGACTCGGTCGGCGGCGCCCTCCAAGGCGATGCCCAGGTCCGCACCCGGATGGGGGACCGCTTGCTCGAGGTCGTGGAGGTCTTCGTCGATGGGCTAGGAAGGGTGACCCGGGAAGCTTCCGTCCGGATTCGCGTTGAGCGAGACGAAACGGCCCCCGGGGAGCATCCGGAGAAGTGCGGGGTTCGTTGTTGCGCTGGTACCGTTCCCACAATCCAGGACGACTCGCGGCGAAGCCCCGAGTATCAGGTCACGATTGACGTGAGCGATGATGGATGCGAGGTAGCGTTCAATGCCTTGCGTGTCGGAATAGATACGGCCCATCGCATCCAGGTTTTCGACCGATTGCGGCGGTGGGCGTAGGCACCCTCAATCCGTCGTTCGGCCTCAGGGGGTATCTCAAGGCCGTCCGGGCCGGAGAACTTGATGCCGTTGAATTCCGTTGGGTTGTGGGAAGCGGTGATCATGAGCCCCGCGCGCGCTCGGAGCGCTCGGACATTGAACTGGACCAGGGGGTGGGCATCACCCCCATCTCGTAGGCGTCCACACCGTTCATTTGGAGGGTGCCGGCACAGATCCGTGCCAAGCCCTCGCTTGACATCCGGAAATCGTGGGCGATGAGTACCTGGGGCGGGTCTGTCCATTCACTCGGCGTACGCCGAGGTTACCTCCGCGATGAAAGCGGGAGTAATCCCGGTCCCGACAACCTTACGGATTCCATCGGGGCCGAAGATCTGGCCGGGTTCCTCGGTCAGTGGCCTAAGCGTTTCTGGGAGACGGCCCTAAGTAAGGTCTTTGGAGTCCTGTTCTAGAGTGGGTTCTCGGACCTTCGCACGGCTAGGTTAGCGACGATTCGCCGGTTCGGTCGGCCGACCGACCGCTCTCACCGGAGTCCAGTAAGGGCTCGACCACGGACGCGCGCATACCGTTCGCGGCGTAAAAGGTAAGATCCCGGTCCAAGCCTCCAGCGCCCAAGCTTGCACGCAGGAATCTGAGGCTCCCCATCTGGGGTTTCGCCCCCGGAGCGGGGATTCCGAGCCAGCGGTAGACGGGACCTGCGATTCCCCCCGATCGGTTCGAGGGCAGGGACCCAGGTCCCGAATCGAGCTCCAGTCGGAGTGTCTGCTCCGGTCCCGCCAGGAACACCTCGAGGCGGGAAGGGTCGGTCCAACCGTGCGTTTCCGGACCAGACCGGAGCGAGACGACCGGTGTTCCCTCTTCGTCGCCCAAGGGTGGTGCCCCGGCAGAAAACCCACCCGAGGAGGTCGGGCCGATTGCGTCCAGATGGAGCCGAGGGTTCACGTCCGAGTGTCGGAAAGCCCTCACGAGTCGACCCGCCTCTTGCCGACGGGAGGGGTCGGCCCAAACCACGAGGCTGTCGCTCCCATGGACCACGCACACCGAAAGCAGCTCGCGGAGAAACGGGCTCGTGCGGGGAGGTTCGCGCGCCACAGCAGACTGAGGGAAATTCGCGGCGCGCAGGATGGTTGCCATAATGCGCGCGCCATCGCGCGCAGCGCGCAGCTTGGCAGTGCCGATGCGGGCCCCATATTCGATCGGGATCTGGGTCACCACGTACCCGCCGCGGTAGGCCTTCAAGAACAGTTCCGCCTCGACATCGAAGCCGTCGGAACGCAGGGCGCGATCGAGTCCGGTCGAAAGGCTAAGTCCCCAGAATCCGCTGCAAAGGTCCAACACCGGACGCCCGCTGACTTGGCCACCAGCGTAGTTCAGCACCGCGTTTCCGATCCGGTGGACGAGGTCCCGAATGCTGTTAGGGCGATTCCGCTTGGGCTCGCGCACCCCGACCACGAGGTGGCTGCCGGCCTCCAGGAGTTCGAGGACTGTTCCGACCATGTCTCCGGGATACGTCGAATCGGCGTCCATGACCAAGGCGTTGCGAGCGCCACATTCTCGAAGCCAAGCAAGCGCTTCGCGAACCGCCTGACCCTTTCCCTTGCCGTGCTGACGGATGACTTGGATTCCGAGAGAGCGTGCGACGGCCACCGTGCGGTCGGTTGAGCCCCCGTCGATTACGAGGACACGAACTCGCCGTCCCTTTTCGAGGAGACGCAGAAAGGAGATTCCTTTCAGCGTGACCGGGAGACCGTGCTCCTCGTTTAACGTGGGCAATACGACCGCGAGGTCGACGCCGCGAAACACCTCCGGGTCGGGAGACGGTACGGTCGGTCCATTTGCGGGGGAGTGTGCCAAATCCATGGTCAGAGGGGAGGAGACCCAAGCCCGTTCTTGCCTTAAGTATAACTCAAGGAAGGGTCAAATTCGGTAGGCGCGCATCCTGCGCGAACTTCCGGAATCGCAGGCAGTTTCGGCACGTTGTTTCACCACACATCCCCTCTCGTGGCTCCCCCAACCTTAGGGAAGAGGGAACATACTGGGCGCTGAGGTCCCATCACGCCCCTGGCTATGCGATGAGCCGGACGCCTTCGGAGGGAACGACCCAGGGCGATGCCCTCAGATCGATCTCACTTGGATGCGATTGCCAGCGATGCGGAACCGACCCCACCGACGGGTGGGTCTCGGATATCTCCCCTTCTTGTCGACCCATGGACGGCACGGACATATAGATCAAGAGAACCGGGCCGAGGGACAAGGCTAAGTCGGGACCTTGCGTGCAACCGGAAAGAGCCGCGAACGGTCGATTGCCACCCGGTTCGTTCACGTCCGCGGTGCCGGAGGAGGTCCCCAATCATGAGTAGCGGTCATCGGCGGCTAGTGGTCATTGGCCTTGACTCGGGGTCGCCCGAGTACCTATTCGCGAAGTGCCGAAAAGTGATGCCGCACCTCGACCGGTTGCTGCGGAGCGCCGTGCGCTCTCCTCTACGGACTACCGATCCCCCGATTTCCGTCCCCGCGTGGCCCGTCATGTTCACCGGCGTGGATCCCGGGTCTCTCGGTCTCTACGGTTTCCGACATCGGCAGGACCACAGCTATACGAAGACCTACGGGCCGACCTCGACGGCGATCCCGGTGCCGACTCTCTGGCAGCTGCTGTCGGATCGAGGCTACCGCCTCTGCGTGATTGGTATGCCCGTCGGTTACCCGCCCCCGGCGGTTAACGGAATCTACATTTCGGACTTCCTGACCCCTGCAAACGCCCGCGACTTCACGTATCCGACGTCGCTCGCCGACGAGATTGAGAGCAAGTACGGACCCTATCCGTTGGATGTCACGTTCCGCGCAGAGGAGCGGGACCAGCTCTATCGAGACATCGTCCGGATGACCCAGGTCCGATTCGCCATTGCCGAGGATCTCTATCAACGGGAAGCCTGGGATGTCTTTGCGATCCACGAAATTGGCACAGACCGCTTTCATCACGCCTACACCCAGTACTTCGACCCCACTCACGCCAAGTACCAGCCCGGAAACCGTTTCGAGCATTGCCTCGAGGAGTACTATCGTGTTGTCGATCAGGGACTTGGGCGAATCCTGACCCACGTCGATCCCGAGACCACTGTTTGTCTGGTCTCCGACCACGGCTCGATGGCGATGGCGGGGTGTTTCTGCATCAATCAATGGCTGGCGAAGAAAGGATACCTTGCCCTCGGTCCCACCGCCCGGCCCGGCACCCCACTAGACGCGGCACCGGTCGATTGGTCGCGCACCCAGCTCTGGGGCGCCGGGGGCTACTATGCGCGGATTTTCTTCAATGTCAAAGGGAGGGAGCCAGAAGGGATTGTCGAGCCGGCCGAGGTCCCAGCGTTACGGGCGCGCCTGATTCGAGACTTGAGCACTCTGCAAACTCCTGACGGTAGCCCGTTCCCTGTGCGTGTGCTCGACCCCCAGACGGCCTACTATACTGTCCGTGGGGACCCGCCCGACCTCATGCTCTACTTCGGTGAACTCGCTTGGCGGTCCGCCGGCACAGTGGGTCACTCAAGCGACTTCCTCTTTGAGAACGATACGGGTCCGGATGACGCGGTACACGCGACCGAAGGAGTATTTGTCCTCGCAAACCGGACGATAGCCCGGGAGGTGGAGCTCCCCACTCAGTCGATCATCGACGTGACCCCAACGCTGCTTTCGCTGCTCGGCGAGCCGCTCCCGGGTCATATTCAGGGTAAACCCATGGTCGCCGTGTTGGACGCCGCTGGACTCTCCCATTAGCTCGACCTGAACCAGCGTATCCTAGGGGGGTTTCGCCCCGACGCGCTGATCCGCGGCTCGCGAGGGCTAATCGTAACCCCAGGAACGCATCCGCCGGTCGTCGAGGGGCTGGCGGGGAGGAGTCATACCACGGTCGGTTTCGTCCGAGAGCTGTCGCGGTTCCCGAATGCCAAAGAGAATCGGAAGAAGCTTCTTGGCCTCGTCGGACGAAAGGTGGGCTGGGGGGTCCCGGTCCGGAGCCGAACCCGCCGACCACATTCTCAGGTCCCCCACGAAGAGGTCGAGGACGTACTTCTCTGTCCCCCGGTACGCCGCGACGAGCCGGTGGTTCCAGCGATGGTCCATCCCAATCCCGCGAAGAGACAGGTTGGGGTCGGAGGCTGGTCCCCCCTCGGCGAGGACAGGTTCGGGGGCCGGAGCCAGGACCGGGAATGGGACCATGGGAAACCCATCCTTGTCGAACGGGGGCGATCCGAGAGCCGAGGCTTTGAGCCAGGAAGGAACGTCACAGATGCTTACCCAGCGGTCGACCACTCTCGGGATGTCCGCACCTTCGGGAGGCCGGACAACGAGAGGGACTCTCAGGACGGAGTCGGTGGCTCCGCAACCGTGGTAGACATTACCCCCTTCGCCGAACGACTGACCGTGATCCGATGTGACTACGAAGAGGGTCCGGTCGAGCTCGCCGGCCGCTTCAAGATCCGCTCGAACGCGGGCCACTTTCCGGTCGACTTCTTCGAGGCAGGCAAGATACTTGGACTCCACTTCTCGCCAGGGAACCAACTCTCGGAGCTTGGGAACCGTGAGAAGGTAGAACCTCGGGACGCCGGCATAACGGCTGGCGAGGATTCCAGGGTGGTCGGGTCCCGTTCCGACCTCGTAAGGTTCGTGAGGGTCTACGAAGTTGAAGAACGCGTGGAACGGGCGAGACCGATCACGAGAGCTCAGCCAACGTTCGAAACCGTCCACCAGCGAGCCACTGGTCACCAAACGTTTGAAAGCTATCTCCGCCCGGTGGTTCGGCCAAGTGAGCGGGAGGGCGGCGGGGGGAAGGGCGGCCATCAGCCGACGGATCCGCTCGGAGTAGAGCCAGTTCGAGTGACCGAAGATGCGGTTCGTAATCGTTCGTTCCTCATCCGATTGCGCCGGGACGGGGCACTCCCGATGCTGATAGCCATCTTCGAGCCCGTACCCCGCGATGAGGTGAACCTCCTCCGTGAAGAGCGCAGTATCGTAGCCTCGCGCCGAGAGCCAGCTTGCGATCGTAGGAAGAGGAGAGGGTCCCCGCCGGAACGTCCTCAGGCGGTGGGTCCAAGGTAGGGTCGCGGTGAACAGGGAAAGATGGGACGGGAGGGTCCAGTTTCCGGGAGCTACCGCATGCGAGAAGAAAGTGCCCTCAGACCTGAGTCGATCGAGCGCCGGGGTGCGAGCCGTGCGGGAACCTCCGTGGCCCGCGATGCTGGCTGCACGCGCCCCATCCATGATGATGAGGACGAGATTCGGGGGAACGGGGGAATCACCCACTCCCATCACCCTCCGTTCGGCCGACGCGGGTCGACATCCATGCGGTTGCGGATGCTGCCACGCCGAGCACGGGACAAAACCGGAAGCGGGGATTGCGTTTCATCGTTTCTGCGCCTCAAGTTGCGACCGGGCGCCCCTACGCGTCGAGCCCACCGTCTTCCGCGAATACGGACCCATGCGTATGGTATAACTTTTAAGTGCGGAGGCGTCGCGGCGGGCGATGGTTGATCCCCGGACACGCGTCTTGGTGCTCGGCCTCGACTCGATCCCGCCCGAGCTTCTGTTCGACCGGTTCCTCGGTGTGATGCCTAACATCCGGGCCCTGGTCGAGCGGGGTCGGCGGGGCGTTCTCCGCACTATCGATCCCCCGATTACTGTCCCCGCATGGGCCGTTATGTTCACGGGCGTCGACCCGGGAACTCTCGGGATCTACGGCTTCCGCCACCGCCGCCCGGGCTCCTATTGGGATATGTACACCCCGACACCTCAGATGATCTCGTACCCCACGGTCTGGGACATCCTCTCGCGTCAGGGCCGCAGGGTGTGCGTCATCGGTATGCCCCCGGGGTATCCCCCCCCCACCGTGAACGGGATCTACATCTCGGACTTCCTCACTCCATCCAGCGCGCAGGACTTCGTGCGACCGACCGATCTAAGGAACGAAATTCTTGGGGTCGCAGGTAGTTACGAATTTGACGTCACCTTCCGAGCCGAGGATCGGGCTAAGGTCGGCGAGGAACTGATCACGATGACCCGCCACCGTTTCGCGGTGGCGAGGCATCTGTGGAAGAAGGAACCGTGGGACTTCTTCGCCCTCCACGAAATCGGACCTGATCGGCTCCACCACACATTCTGGAAGTACTTCGACCCAAGCCACCCGAGGTACGAGGAGAACCCGGCGTTCCGGGATCTCGCGAACCGCTATTACCGGGCGCTTGACGAAGAAATCGGTCGGCTCCTCGAGCTCGTGCCTCAGGACGTCCGGATTCTGGTTGCCTCCGATCACGGCAGCCAAGCCATGGACGGTTGCTTCTGCATCAACGAATGGTTGGTGGACGAGGGATTCTTAACTCTGAAGCAGCCCGCCGCGCGGGCGGGGGTCCCCCTTGAGAAGCTCACGGTCGACTGGAGCCGTACCCGTGCTTGGGGGGCCGGTGGTTACTACGCCCGAATCTTCTTGAACATCGAAGGCAGGGAGAAGGAGGGAATCGTTTCGGCCAGCGCGGTTCCGAAGTTGATTGCCGAGTTGAGAGAGAAACTATCCCGAGTTCGGCGACCGGACGGAAGGTCCTTGGAGGCCCAAGTGTTCACGCCCGACCAGCTGTACAGGTCCGTCCGAGGTGATGCGCCGGACCTAATCGCCTACTTCGGGAAGTTGCGCTGGCGCTCGGCCGGCACGCTCGGTCACAAGAAGTGGTTTCTCGAGGAAAACGATACCGGCCCAGACGATTCGGTGCATTCCTTCGAAGGGCTCTACCTTCTGGTTGACCCCGGAGCCCGTTCGGGCGGGGAGGCGCGCGAGGAATCCATCCTCGACGTCGCACCCACCCTGCTGCGATGGTACGGCCTGGAGCCCCCGGCGCACATGCAAGGGCACCCAATCGCCTCCTGGGTCACGAACGCACCCAACGAACCTGAGAACCGAGCCGCTTAGCCACCCGGCGTGCGTACAGTTTGCAGAGTCTCCTCCGCCTTCCCCGCGTGGCGGGTGACAGTACTATGAACCGTCGAGCGCCACAACCAGGTCTTTTCAGGGTGCACGGGGTGAGCTCCTCTAGGGGAGACACGGGGGGCAAGCGGGCCGGGAATTGCGCCGCCTGACATCCACCCATCGTGATCGGTTCCATACCTCACGTGAGCGTGGACTCTCAATGTCCTCGCCATCAGCGAAATGGGATGGGATTCGAGCCATCACCGCACCGAGAAATACCTTGAAACGAGACGCTCCCCGTTCCCGCCGTCGTCGATGTTCCGTGAGAATGGGACGTGGTCCTACGTCCACGTGCTCGGGAGGATGGGTCCCCTCCAAGAACTGGTTCCCAAAGATGCGTCGATCCCAACACACGGCAGTCCCCGGTCGGCCGAGTGGGACTCTTGTGCCAACAATGGTAGGGAGTCTCCCTACCGACACGCCTTGCCCGATTGCTGGGTATCGGGCGCAACGCATCACCAAGGCGCCGGTGCAAGGCGCAAGGAGCTTACCGAAGAATCTATATTGGCGACCCGCTAATTTTTAGCCGGGTTAGGTTCTTCCGAACTCGTGCGGCGGCGATGCACAAGTTCGAAGCCCCGACCGACTCAACGTGAGAGCTTCGGAACCGCGCGCGGCCGAATCTGCGGATTCGGACGGAACTCAACCCACCCCTGTGCCTGGCCCCGAAATGCGAGACCGAGCACCCGGGGGTAGTCATGTCGGCGCGGCAACTCAAGAGCTGGCGGGTTGGGGACGGTTCCGTCCGCAACCATGCCACTTCTATGAACCGGTGGTCGAGATGGATCTTGCTGCCTTGTTACGTACCGACCAGGAGAGAACTTACATTCCACGGGGGTTGGGCCGGAGCTACGGCGATGCCGCGGTGAATGGAAATGCCGCAACTGTGTCGATGGTCCGACTGAATCACATCACCTCCCTCTCATCGGACCTGAAGATACTCGAGTGTGAGGCCGGCGTCAGCCTCGATCGCATTCTCCGCGTCATTCTGCCGCGAGGTCTTTTCCTGCCGGTGACGCCCGGCACCCGCCATGTGACCGTCGGCGGTGCGATTGCGGCCGATGTACATGGAAAGAATCACCACCAGGTCGGCTCGTTCGCGAACTTCGTCCAGGACTTCGAGCTCCTCACCGTGGAGGGGGAGCGGCTTCACTGCTCCCGGGAGGACCATCCGGACGTATTCTGGGCGACTGTCGGAGGCATGGGACTTACCGGCTTCATCACCCGAGCTCGCATTCTTCTCAGGTCGGTGGAGTCGGTATACATGAGTGTGCGATACGAGAAGGCGGCGAACCTCGAAGATACCTTCCGCGTGCTCGAGGAAGGGGACCGTTCCTACGAGTACTCGGTAGCGTGGGTGGATTGCGCGGCTCGCGAGGGGAATGTCGGTAGATCGGTGACGATGTTCGGGCGGCATGCGACCGCAGAAGAGATTCCGGCTCGTCCAGGAGGACCTCTCGCTCTGCCTCGCCGACTGGAGATCTCCGTACCGTTCGCAATCCCGCTCGCGCCCCATCGAAGGTGGGCCCTGGCGGCGTTGGATGCAGTCTACTACGCCGGCCACCCCACCAGCACGACACGCATTGTGAACTTCGATCGATTCTTCTATCCTCTCGATACCGTGGGGAACTGGAACGATCTCTTCGGGCGCCACGGATTCATAGAATGTCAGGTCGTGGTCCCGCATGATCGCGCTCTCACTGTGATAGGATCGATTCTTGAACGTGTTCGCCAGTCGGGCCGGACACCCTTTCTGGGTGTATTGAAGCGGTTCGGTCTGCCCAGCGGTGGGCTGCTCAGTTTTCCGATGCCCGGTTGTACGTTCGGGTTCGACCTGCTCGTCGATAGGGATCTTCCGCGACTATTGCGGGAGATCGAAGGAATGGTAGTCGAGTCGGGCGGCCGAAGCTATCTTGCCAAGGATGCGACCCAGAGCGCGGATGGTTTCGCCCAATCCTATCCAAGGCTGGATGACTTCCGAGCGATTCAGCAACGCCTAGATCCTCACGGCCGTCTTTCGTCATCCCTGTCTCGGCGACTTCAGATCACGTCGACTCGGTGACAGTTCCATGGCACGGTTGGGGACTTGGTTGTTGACGGTTGCCGCGCTCCCTGAGGCGGAGAAGAGGAAGACGACCTCGTACGAGCCCGCGAACGACCTGATTGAAGGCCGCGACACGCGGGCAAACCCGGGAAAGGTTCTCCCTACAGCAACAGCGCCAATCGTCCGATTGTGCGGATGGGCGTGCGAGCGCCTCCCCTCGCCGAATCAGCCCGTGACACTGACCACTATCGGGCCTGCTGGGAGTCCGGTTCCTTTTGGGGGGCGCTGCTTCCCCGCGGTGAGGCTCCCCGCGGTTCTTACCGACCGCCTGGGGTCGGGCTGACGACGGAGGTGAGGAGGTGAGGTCGGGGAGCCCGTTGCGGATTCTGGTTGTCGTAGCGCGCGACACTTTGAATCCACGGGCGGGCGGGGGCGATCAACACATGGCGCTGCTCGCGCACGAGCTCGCCTCCAAAGGCCACAGAGTCACCCTCTGGTCCGCTAGTTCCCCGGGACTACTTCGACTCGATCGTTCGGGAGAGGTCACCGTTCACCGCCTCGCGCCATCGCGCCTCCTCGCACCCGTGGTCTGGGCTCGATTTCTCACCGGGTCGGCCCGGGGATTCGACGTGGTTATCGAGGAGGTTATTGGAGGCGAACGCTTTCCCTTTCTCGGTCCGATCCTTTCCCATCGACCGTGCGTCGGTATGTGGTATCAGGACAACCGACCCCTCTTCCTGGCCTCCTACGGCCTTGTTGCCCGACGGCTCGCCACGTTACTTCAAACTGCCTTGTTACGCCTCTACCGGGATCGCTTCCTAATCACACCGTCCGAGACCACCCGACAGTGGTTGATTTCCACTGGCTTGGCACCCAATCGCGTTGTCGTGCATAATCCCAAGGTGATAGGCAGTGCGGAACCGGCTTCCCTTCTTCCGTTTGCTGGAAGGAGGAACCGGTTTGTGAGCATCGGAAAGTTTCAACCGCTCAAACGGTTCGAAGAGGCGATTAACGTTCTGGACCGGTTGACTGAGGTGGTTCCCGACGCCGAGCTCGTGCTGCTTGGCCGCGAAGACAACGCCGTCTACTTGACCGAGCTCCGTTCGCGAATCGCCGGGTCGCACTTTCCCGCCCACATCTCCCTCATCTTGAACGCCTTGGACTCGCAGAAGAACGATATCTTGGCGTCCGCAAAGGCGTTGAGCATCCACAGCCCGATCGAGGGATTTGGCTGGACGATTCCGGAAGCGGGTCTGCGTGGGGTGCCAGTGATCGCAAACCTCGGGACTCCGGCGGAAGCGATTGAAGAGGACACGAACGGCACGAGGGTCCCGTTCGGTGACGTAGAGGCGTACACGCGAATCCTGGTCCGATGGATGACAGACGAACCGGAGTGGACCCGGCTCTCGCAGGGAGCTATTCAGGTTGCCCATCGCTTCGCGGACCCTATGCTCTCCCCGGCCGTCGAGGCCTTGATTCTTCGAGCGGCCTGGTCCGAATTCACGCCGACGCCGGTTCAGCGTTGATGGCGGGACGGGCGACGCGGTCAGGATGGCCGCCCCGTCCTCAGCGTTCGGAGTGGAGCACGAAGACTCCTCGAGCGGCGGTTCGCGATCTCGGAGGGAACGAGCTCCCCTACCGGATCCGGGGGGTCGCCCATTTACTGCCTGAACAAACGTCCCGACCGTAGGCTATACGTACCCCCACCCCCGGAGCCGCTCCTCGATCTCCGGTGTGAGCTCCTCTGGTACCTTTTCAGTCATCCGCCGGCCGATGTTAACGGCGGCGTCCGCCACCGGTGCTAAGGAGTCGCGGACGTCTTCCCAGACGTCATGCACCTCGCCCGGGTCTTGTTCCAGGTCGTATGCTTGCCGCTCGGGACGCGTCGTGTCGACGACCAGCTTGAGCCCCCCACTGTAGGCTACCACACGAACCCGGTCAAATTCCGGCTTCCTGGATTCGGGTACTACCTTCTTGAGATGGCTCCACACCAACCCATCCGACACAGCGAACACGGGGGTCGGCCGGGGGCGATCCACCAAGTCCTGTAACGGGAGGGCGGACGGGAGATTTATCCCGTTGATTTGCGCCTCTCGTAGGAACGTGGGTGCGATGTCGATGAGACTGGCCCATCCCTGGCCCCGAGTCGTCCGACCGGTCCCTCCCACCGGTCGATAGACCATGGGAATGCGGAGCATCGGGTCGATGATCCCGTTCAAATGGAACAGCTCGCCGTGTTCACCGAAGGCCTGCCCGTGGTCGCTGGTCGCGATAAGAACCGTATTGTCCCACCGTCCGGCTTGGCGGAAGATCTCCACGATCCGGGCGAGGCGCTGGTCGATGTTCTGCACGGTGGAACGGTAGAGGGTACGGAGAATCCGGAGCTCTTCGCCAGTCGGCTGCCAGCTGCCCAAGATGCAACGAACAAAGTCCTGTCGCACACGCGCCTGCTTCCACCATTTACGGAGGCCCTTGTCGAACCCGTCTGGAACGAAGTACGGCTCGTGAGTGTCGCAGATGTTGATGGCGCAGAACACCGGCGTCCCCCGAGGCTGGCGTGATAACCAGGCCGATAGGGAAGGTTCAATCCAGGGGGCCATTGAGATGTTCCGAGCGGTGTCCCCCCAACGCACCTTCTGGTGAAGCGCATCTGCAGCGTCGAAGAGGTACGGGTATCGATAGATCGCTTCGGTGGAGTTGATCACGAGCCGGCCGATCGGGCCATCTCGGAATCGTTCCAGAATCTTCGCCTCCTGCTTCGCTTCATGAAGGGTGCTCGGGGCGGAATCCACCCGGCCTCGCCGGATGTATGACTCCCACCAACCTCCCCAGCCGGCGTCGTCGAAGCCGTCGGCGAGTCCGAATCGTGGGCACACGAGCGTATTCGCCGATAGGAGGAGCGACCGATACCCCTTCGAACGAAGGGCAGCGGGCAACTTGGGCACTGAATCCGCCAAAACGAGGCTCTTCTTCGCGTGGCAGCCGCTCTCCCAAGGATAGAGCCCGGTGAACGCGCTGGCGTGAGCGGGGATCGTCCACGGCGTTACGCTAGCAGCCTTCGGGAAATGGATGGAATCCGAAAGGAGCTGAGTGGTAAACGGCATGCGCTCGGTGGGAGTTTCGCCGCCAGGGAAGTCCGAGGCTCTCAGTGCATCGAAGATGACCAAGAGTAGACTCGGAGCTTGCTGGTCGTTCACGGGGACCCCTCACGAGGCGTAAGTATAGGACCGTAGAAAGGCACGCCCAGGGTATGGCCCGCGGCACTCGCCGGGACACCCAATCCCGGCTCGGACGCGAGCGCAAGTCGAAACCCGAGCGACCCCTCTTTGGTCGGGCCCGGTCGACGCCGAAACGACGTAGCAAACATGCAAACGACGCATAGACCTCCCCGTTGAGGCCTATAAAGATGTCGAGTAGCACGACTCTAAACCGAGTGCGGAGGCTACTGGCAATCAGACGCAAGCACCCTTTCGGGGAAGTCCTTCCCGTTCTGTCCGATGTCGCACTTTCGAGACGCCTCGCCCGACGAAGATCGTCCACCTGGTTCGAGCATCGCGGAGTCAGCCCGTCGGGTCACAAAGGACCTCGGGAGGAATGACGAAGGACGTTCTCTTCCCCCACGTGGGAGACGGTCGCCCGCCCCCTTCACTCCCCCTGTGTTGGGCGATGGTCGATGTGGCGCTGTCCAGTCCTGGGGGATTGAGTCGGTTTCGGGTTGGGTCGCCGCGCGTTCGGTTCGTGGATTGGTGGTCACACCGGTTCATCAAACGAAGGTGGAGGTCCGACCCATGTCAACGAGAACCCGGTCACAAGGATCCAGAACGCCGCTCCGGCGACGGTGATCCCGGAGTACCCCACGTTCATCAACTGGGATACGTTCACCGTGATGGAGACCGTTCCGCTTTCCATCTGGTGAAGGCCCTGACTCGCGGTGAGATTGACGGGTCCGATTTGGGTCTGATTGATGGAACGCTGGAACGAGTACGTGTAGTGATGACCG
>DASWZL010000023.1:0-17082 GCA_036404475.1 Thermoplasmata archaeon | reverse complement strand
CCCACTCCCGGGTCTGCTGCCCGGCGTGCGCCCGGAAGGCCCGGAGGGGGCGACGGTAATGTTCGGCGTCAAGTACTGCCTTCGGTGCGGCCTCCTCGCCCAGAAGTGCGTGTGCCGGCAGGGATACTACGGCAAGGGCCCCCGCCCGGCGGCCAAGTCCCTGGACAAGCTCTCGGCCCGGCTCGGGCTCCAGCTCGCCATCGAGGGGACGGCGGTAAGGGAATGACCGGCCCCATCTTCCTGAACGTCCGACAGGCCCGGGTTTTCTTTCGGGACGCCGGGTTCGTCTACACCCTGCGCCGTCGCCGGGGGACCGGCCCGACCTACGCGAGGTGGGGGAGCCGGTTCAAGAGCAAGTCGCTCGGGCCGGTGACGGTCACGCAGATCGCCGACCTTTCCCAAGCATCCGAGGACCCGGCCGTGATTCTGGAGGTCTACGTGCCCCAGTCCGGCTTCAAGACGGTCGCGGAGTGGCGGGCGGCGGCCGACCCGAAGGCCGACCACCTGTACCTCGTGGAGATGAGGGTGACGTGACCCCGCCCAAACCCTCCCCCCGGGACCCCGGCACGATCACCGTGGAGACCCGGGAGCCGGTTCCCTTGACCGTCACGATGAGGGTCCCGGTCACGGCGGGGGAGCCGGTGCCGAGGCTCTGCCGGATTTGCGGGATGGTCCACCCGATACCGGGGGCGTGCGCGTGAACGGGGCAACCGAGCCAACCCGGTGGACGACCGGCCTCCGCACATCCCTCCGTGGGGACTGGAGGACCCCGGCCGACCTGTACGATCGGCTCGTGACCAAGGCCGGCCGGTTCGACGTTTCAGACCGGCACGGGGGAACCTTCGACGCCCTCTCGATGAACTGGCCGGCCCACTGGTTCTGCAACCCTCCCTACGGCACGGAGATCCGGCGATGGGTTGCGTGTATGCCCTCGGCTGGCCCTGGGGTCGCCTTGCTACCGGCCCGTCCCGACACGCGGTGGTTTCACGAGAGCGTCTATCCGTTCGCGCGGTTGGAGTTCATCCGGGGCCGGCTCCACTTCGATGGGGGGGGGCCGGCTCCGTTCCCCTCGATGCTCGCTTGGTACGCAGGTGAAACGTGACATCCCGCCCCCTCGTCCTCGAGACCTATCTCGACCCGCCCTCCCGCTCCCAGGCTCCCGGCTTCATCGCAACCCAGCGCAACCTTCACGACCGGGACCCGGCGCACTTCCTGGCCCTCCAGCAGATCGTCCTGAGGGTCGCCGGAGCCCGGGGCGACCGCGGGTTCACCAGCGACGACGTGCGCGAGGAGCCCGGCTGGGCCGAGATCGCCGCCCTCACGCGCACCCGGTCGCGGCAGAAGCTCCCCGGCATCATCATCGGGAGCCTGCGGTCCAGCCACTCCCTCTGCTCGACCATGAAGACGGAGAAGAGCCGGCTCCCGCAGGCCAAGGGGCGCCGCATCTACCGCTTCTATCTCAACGTCGAGGCCATCCGGGTTCCCGGGCCGGCCGAGGCGCAGGAGGGTGAGGTGCCGGAGCGATGACGGACCCGGTGATCCCGACGGACCTCCGGCCGCGCATCCTGCTCGGCCACGTCCTGGACCGGCTGCGCGAGATGCCGGAGGGGTCGGTGCAGATGGCCGTGACCTCGCCGCCCTACTGGGGTCTCCGGGCCTACGGGACCCCGCCGCAGGTCTGGGGTGGGGACCGGGACCACGCGCACGAGTGGCAGGTCACGCCGCCGAGGCGGTTCCGCTCCGAGGCCGACGCGACCAGCGACATCGAGAAGGCGAGCATCGGCGGGCGGAGCCACGAGGCGCAGGGAGGGCAGGTCTGCGGGTGCGGCGCCTGGCTGGGGGAACTGGGAGCCGAGCCGACCCCGGAACTCTACGTCGCGCACCTTGCCGATGTCTTTGACGAGGTCCGGAGGGTCCTCCGGGACGACGGAACGCTCTGGCTTAACCTTGGGGACTCCTACATCGGCGGGGGCCGAGGCAGCGGGATCGGCAAGGACGGCAAGCGCTCCCTGTCGTCAAACCAATTCTGGGACCAGAACGACGACGGGCAGGTTCCGCTCGCCAAGCCCCACGGGGTCTACAAGGGCAAGGACATGGCCGGGGTCCCCTGGATGGTGGCCTTCGAGCTGCGTCGGCGCGGCTGGTTCCTCCGCTCCGACATCATCTGGCAGAAGCCGAACCCGATGCCGGAGAGCGTCACGGACCGTCCGACCCGGGCGCACGAGTACGTCTTCCTACTGACGAAGCGAGGCTCGTACTACTACGACCAGGACGCGGTGCGAAACCCGCTCGTGGAGTCCACCTTCGAGAGGGCGCAGCACCACTACGCGAACCCGGTCGACAACCCCGAGACCGACTCGAAGCACGGGAGCGGGAACCCCCTGAGCTACCCGATTCAGGGAAAGAAGCAGGACGCGGTCGGCAACCGCCGGTACACCGGCTTCAACGCGCGGTGGGACGCGAGGGAGGCCGCCCTGTCCGGCTACTCCCCCTCCATCCTGCGCGAGGTCTCCGAGGGCTACGACGGCAAGGCGACCAAACCCTACGAGGGAACCGGGGCCCAGGACCCGAGCGCGACCAAGGCGAGGATCATCGAGGGAATCCGGGCGCGGCAGGAAGCCGGCATCTCCGGCCCGAACCTCAAGAGCGTCTGGGAGATCGCCCCGCAGCCCTACCCGGATTCCCACTTCGCAACCTTCCCGGAAGCCCTGCCCGAACGGTGCATCCGTCTCGGCACCTCCGAGAAGGGGTGCTGCCCAAAGTGCGGGGCGCCGTGGGAGCGGCAGGTCAAGGAGCCCCCGGTTCACGGACCCTCGAATAGCGACTACAAGAGCGACAACGCCGATCGTGGGAAGCACTCCTTCGATAGCGGCAAGGAGTGGTCGGACTGGCTCGAGAGGTATCCCCGGGTGGTCACCGGCTGGTCCCCCACCTGCTCCTGCGGCCCCGGCCTCGACCCGATCCCCTGCCTTGTCCTGGACCCATTCGCCGGCAGCGGAACCGTGGGCCAGGTCGCGCGCCGCCTCGGCCGCCGCTCCGTCCTTATCGAGCTGAACCCGGCCTACGTGACCCTCGCCCGGAAGCGGGCCGGCCAGACCGGCGACATCCTCTCCTTCGGGGACCCCGCCATCCCGGCCCCGCCGTCGAACGCGGGTCCGGGCAGCGTTGGGAAGCAGGGAGCCGAGGTTGCGGCCGATGAGGGGACCGGGAACCCCAACACGGTCCCGGAGGCCGGGCCGTGAGCTACTGCCTGATCCCGGTCCCCGACCGGGTCCTCCGGGTCATCCCGTGCCCGGTCCAGGGCTGCCCTGTGACCCTGACATCGGTGCGAACAAGCTTTTCCGACCGACGGCAGACCTTTCTGGCGCACCTTCGGAAGCGGCACTCGGGAGACCTGTCCCGGAGGGAGGCTTCGCTGATCGCGGACGGGATGGCGAGGGAGGGGTGATGGCTTACAGGTTCGAGGTCAAGGAGAAGCCGACTACGCCGATTCCTGTCCCGCATATGCACTGGATTCAGTACCGAGAGGGAGGCCCTCACATCCAAGTCTGCTACAACCCGAGCTGCGTCCTCGGTCCGACCTGCGAGGTAATCAGGCCGTGACCGGCGACATCATCCGGTTCGAGATCAGGGACGAGATCACCGGCTTCTGCGAGGACATGAAGTTCCCCGAGGAGGGCTGATGCTGTTCAAGGAGAGGCACGTCGGGCCGATCGAGCGCGGGGAGAAAACCCAGACGCGACGGGTCTGGAAGCGGTGCCACGTTCGGGTCGGAGGTACCTATCCCGTCCAGCTTCGGATGTTCGCCAAGAACGCCGATGCTCTCGGTTGGATCCGGGTTCTCGAGCTCCGCGATGAGCGGCTCGGAGACCTCTCCAGAGAGGATGCGATGGCCGAGGGTGGGTACTCGCAGATGGAGTTCTACGACGTCTGGGCTGCTATCAACGGGCGGTTTGATGAGAATACCACGGTTACCGTAGTTACATTCGTATACGTCGGGAAGGTCCGACCGTGACCGTCCGTCAGTCCACCGAATCCGCACTCGTCCGCCACGTCTATCTCCGCGCCGAGTGCTCGACCTGCCACTCCTCGGCGACGTGGCCAGCGAGCGGGCCGGACGATCTCACCATACGGCGTGAGGAACGGAGGAAATGGGTCAAGGCCCACCGGACCCCGGGTCACACCATGGCGGACGGGATGGCGAGGGAGGGGTGATGGCTTACAGGTTCGAGGTCAAGGAGAAGCCGACTACGCCGATTCCTGTCCCGCATATGCACTGGATTCAGTACCGAGAGGGAAGCCCTCACATCCAAGTCTGCTACAACCCGAGCTGCGTCCTCGGTCCGACCTGCGAGGTGATCAGGCCGTGACCGGCGACATCATCCGGTTCGAGGTCCGGGGCTTCCCGGCCCCGCAGGGCGACCTCAAGGTCGGGTTCAAGTCGAACGGAAGGGCGAACCTCTACCACCGGGCCAGCCCGGCCCTGAACGCCTGGCGAAACGCCGTGGCCTCGGCGGCTCAGTCTCGCGCCCCGGCTGCCCTCTGGTCCGGGCCCGTCGGGATCGGGCTCGCCTTCGGGATGCTGAAACCCGTGAGCGCCAAGGAGTGGGTCGGCCGGGGGAAGGCACGGCATCGGGTCCGGTTGTGGGCGGCGAAGCGTCCCGACGTGGACAAGCTCATACGGGCAGTCCTCGACGCGCTGACCGGGGTTATCTTCGAGGACGACAAGCAGATCGTGCGCCTGACGGCCTCCAAGGACTACGGGGTGCCCGGAGTCCGGGTCGTGCTGACCCTCCTTGAGTCGGAAGGGGAAAACGGCGGGAGTACGCGAGAAACGTGACTCCTTTCCGTAGTAACGCTTCTTACGTTACCTACAAGTACGACCCCAGCGGTATCCCTAGTGGCCCCGCTCTGGCGGTTCCGGGCAACTCGAGTGGTCCCAAGGGAGCCCCGGGGCGGGCTTCCCAGGACCGAGGGGAGGCCCCCACGCCTTGAGCGACCTCGAGGACGTGCTGGCCAGCTCGCGCAAGTGGGCCGTTCAGGTCGGGGACTGCCGGGCCGTGATGGCGGGGATGCCGGCGGGGTCGGTGGACGCGGTCGTGTGCGATCCGCCGTATGAACTTGCTTTCATGGGTCGTTCTTGGGACCAGAGCGGGGTCGCGTTTCAGAAGGAGACGTGGGAACAGGTCGAGCGCGTCCTGAAGCCCGGCGGCCACCTCCTGGCCTTCGGCGGAACCCGGACCTATCACCGGCTCGCCTGCGCCATCGAGGACGCCGGGTTCGAGATCAGGGACGAGATCGGGTGGGTCTACAGCACAGGTTTTCCGAAAAGTCTCGACGTGAGCAAGGCGGCGGATAGGGCGAACGGGTCCAATCGCCCGGTCACCGGGACCAAGGAGAAGGCCGATCCGGACTTCCGGGACGAGCAGTTCAAGGAACAGGGCTCGATGATGCAGTCCCTGGTCAAAGCCCCACGGCTTCCGATTTCCGTGACGCGGCCCTATTCACTCGAGGGCTGGGTCACGGATGGCCTCGGCACCGCCCTCAAGCCCGCGCATGAGCCGATCTGCGTGGCCCGCAAGCCCCTGATCGGCACCGTCGCCCAGAACGTCCTGACCCACGGAACCGGTGCCCTCAACATCGCGGGGAGCAGGGTCGGGAGCCTGGACGGCCGGCCGGTCTGGGACTATCCCAACGGTCCCAAGGGCAACACCGCGACCTCCCAGATTTACGGGAACGGGGAGGGTCTGCCGCGCCGGGAAGACCCCATCACTGGTCCGGCCGGCCGCTGGCCCCCCAACCTCCTCCTGACGCACGACCCGGGGTGCCGGCCGAACGGGAGGAAAGTGGTCCCGGGGTCGGGCCACTGGTCGCAGTACGACTACGGAGCGAGCCCGGCCTTTAGCTCGGACAGGTCAACCGTCTACGGCGGCGGGAAGGGTCTCCGGCCGAACGCAACCTACACCGGGGGCATCGCGCCGGCCACTGAGGAGATGGAGTCCTGGTCCTGCGCCCCAGGCTGCCCCGTAGCCGAGATGGACCGGCAGAGCGGGGACACCTCCTCGGACCTCTGTGGTACGAACGAGACGTACCCGGGAGAGGGAGGCTCCTTCAACTTCCGGGGTCGCCATGTGGCGGGCTCCGGGTACGCCGACTCCGGCGGCGCCTCCCGCTTCTTCCCCGCCTTCTCCTGGGACACGGAGGAGTGCAGCTTCATCTACGAGGAGAAGGCGAGCCGCAGCGAGCGCGAGGCCGGGCTTACCCGGCAGGACACGGACACGCTGGCCGAAGGAGCCAAGCGGCGCACCCCGATCCTGAACCGGCATCCGACGGTCAAACCCGTCGACCTGATGGCCTGGCTCTGCCGCCTCGTGACCCCGCCGGGCGGCGTGGTCCTCGACCCCTTCCTCGGCAGCGGCTCGACAGGCTGCGCCGCCGTCCCCCTCGGCTTCCGCTTCATCGGCATCGAGCAGGACGACGGGTACGCCCAGATCGCCCGCCAGCGCATCGCCTACTGGGAGCGGCGGGGCCCGAGGGAGCGACCGAACCCGAACCCGCTCCTGAAGCGCAAGGTTAACGGGCAGCGGAAGCTGACGGGGGAGCCATGAATTCTGACCACATTCTGACCACCCATACGGGGGAGTAGCCCATGTCCGCTCGCGGCCGACCCCCGAACCTAAGAGCCTGGGCCGACCTGCTCGACCGGCTCGGCCGGATGAGCCTCGGAGAGGTCGTCCGGACAGGGCCCTACACCCGCGATCAGGTGAGGTCCCACGTCAGAGAGTTCGTTCGTAATGGGTTCATCCGGGCCGCCCCGGCCTTCTCCTACCTGGACTCGGATGGGTTCGGCGGGAAGCGGTACGTCCTGACCGCAGCCGGCAAGGCGGCGCAACTCGAGGCCCAGACCCGCTCCGGCCCACCCGTGGTCATAATTCCTCAGCAGGGGGGGTCAAAATTCCCCGTCAGTGGGTCAGAAATCGCCTCAGATAGGGTGAGCCACCCCTCACCGGGACCCCGTTTCACTCAGCACTACGTGGGGGTCCACAACGTGGCCTACTCGATGGTCGTGACCGAGCCCTTCCGGGTTCCCTTCGAGTGGGACCCGAACCGGGAATACCCGATGGGACCGAAGGGCTCCCCGCGCTGGCTGAAACGGCACGGGGACCTGGACAAGCGGACCCACATCGAGGAGAGCGGGGGCCGGATGGGCGACGAGGCCGGGGCGGCCGGCCACACGATCACGGTCAAGTTCCGGGTCGACGGAACCGATCCGCTCGCGGTCGAGCGGGAGGCCGAGGGCCGCATCGAGGGAATCCGGCGCACCCTAGAGCTGAGGTATCAGTGCGCCCTCTCGGACCCGGTTCCCAAGGGGATACGGAAGCACTCGGCGGCCGGGGACCCGTGGGCCCGGTTCGTGACCGGGACGGGAGCGCGGGTCGCCCCGTCGCAGGGACGGCCCGGGGTGGACGACACCCCCGAGCCGGGAACCCTAGAGTTCGCCACGGCCGAGGAGGCGAAAGCGTACGTCGACGCGCTCCTCGCCATCGGGAAGGGTCTGACCGGGATGGATGCGAAGCTGGACCTCCTGATTGCCGGAGGGACCGAGCAGTCGAAGGCGATAGCGGGGCTGACGGAAGCCCTGAACCGGCTCCTCGACAAGCTGACCCCGAAGGGACCGGACGTCGGGCCGGCCGCGCCGAAACCGTCAGACGGGGCAGGCTACGGGTAAACGTTTACATAGTAGCGAATCCATGCCGGTTGTGATGGGGGACAAAGACACGGTGATAGGGGTTCGCCTTCCGTCGAGGATTCGGGACCTTCTGCGGCGCAAGGCGCGCGAGCAGAACCGGACCATGTCGAGCCAAGCCCTCGTCTACATCCAGAAGGGCCTCGAGGCCGAACCGTGACCGCCCCTCCCCCTCTCTACCTCCTCCCCGCCCTTTTCCGCTCCCCCCCGCCCACTCTCTACGTCCCACCCCCTGCGCCAGTGATCGGCGGCGCGATGGGGCTCCAGGGGCAAGACCACGCGCCGACCGGCACCCGGAACCGTCACCGGGCCGGCCGACCCAAGGAGGCGACAGGTGGCAGCAGCCCGAGCAGAGTGGACCGGGGGGAGACACCGTGACGGGCGACGAGCCGGCCCAGAAGGAACCTCCCGTGCAACCCTTCATGCCTCAAGGAAGCGTGACTGAGCGATTTCACATCACCGCCATCTGGGTCGAGCCGAAGTTGCTCGCGCGGGTGGCAACGAACGAGCTTCCTCTTTGGTCCGACTGGGTCGAAGCACGAGAGGAACCCGGCGATGCTCCAGAAGCGTACTTCCCGAGACCCGAGAAGACCCCGTGGCTCAAGGACTTCCCAACCGGGAGGGTCGCAATCAATACGCGCCACCTCGCGGAAGTGGCGAAGTTCTTGGAGAAGCACTGCGCAGTCGCGGTCATCGAGACGATGGGGCCGGGACCCGCCACGGCACCTCTCAGGATTCTAGGGTTCGAGGAAGGCTGGCACGACGACCCAGAGGCACAACCCATCATCGTCGTCGCAATCGCCCCGATGGACCAGGTGAAGCCGTGACCCCTTCCGATGAAGGCAACGCCGGCCCGCCCGGCTGGCCGCCCGGGAGGCCGGCCGGTCCCGGGATCGCGGTTCACGAGCGGCGGGTTCACGACCTCAAGTGCTGGCCCGCCTTCTTCCAGGCGACCATCGAGGGCAGGAAAAAGGCCGAGGTCCGCAAGGACGACCGCGGCTACCAGACCGGCGACACCCTGCTCCTGCGGGAGTGGGACCCGGTGGCGAAGCGGCCGACCGGCCGGACCTACGCGGTGCGGGTGACGCACCTGGCCGACCTCGGTACGATCGGGGTGGCGGGCATATTCGTGTGCCTGAGCTTCGTTCCGGTCAGGCACGCGGAAGCCGGGTTCCCGGATGGGTCGGACCATCCTGGAGGAAAAACCGTCAGCGGCAAAGGGGTTCAAATACCCCACGCGGGCGGGACGGCGGACTGAGGGGGAGAGGGGGTCGTTTACGAGCATGGTAGACTACATCGAAGAGACGGGGCTCAAGACGCGAGACGACCGAGCCGGGGCGAGCCCGGTGCCACGGTCCGAGGAGCGAGGCGCCTCCTCCTTCTCGGTCCAGACGCTGATCGTGAGTTCGACCCCACGGAGGGTCATCGCGGCCGGGGACTCCAGCAGCTTCGCCCGTCTCGTCAAGGCGACCGCCGGGGTGACCGGGCTCGTCTGGAACGAACAGGAGATCGCGGTCCTGAACGAGGACCCGACCCGGGAGCTGGTCTTCCGACCCGAAATCTACCCGACGACCGCCATGTTCTTCGAACGGGACGACCGGCGAGTCTCGCAGGAGGACCCGACCCGGGTGTGGAACGGGGAGTTCAACCCTGTCCGGTTCACGAAGCCGGCGCTCGTGAAATTCGTTCGGGACCACTCGACCGGCGACAAGTCGCTGCTCGACTCCGTCCGCGAGTTGAAGGTCAGCCGGCGGCACGACGTTTCGGAGACGATGCTCGACCTCGACACCGACAACGTGCGCCGCACCGAGGAGGAGGTCGAGACGACGAACATCCCCAAGCGGTTCATCCTGACGATGCCCCTCACCGAGGGCATCGACGCGCAGCTTGAGTTCGAGGCGAAGATCGCGAAGGCCGAGAACCGATACGACCGGGACCCGGAGGACCGCGGGAAGAAGATCGAGCTACGGGTCGTCAACGCTCGGCAGGCTCTCAAGGCCGCGATGGAGACGATCCTCGAACGCCTGCCACCGGGGGTGCCGGCCTACTACGGACGGACCCGAATCGCCGACGGGAAGGGCCGGGACTGAACAGGGCGTAAGGGAGCCCATGAACGCAGCCGACCTTACCGATGCCGACCTCGAGCGGCTGGCCGACGACTTCATCCGGAAGGGCAAGCTTCCCCCCAAGGGTCCCCTCCAGGAGTTGATGATCCGCCTCGTGCGGGATTCCTTCATCTCCGGTGCCGCCACGGTACGGGACAAGGCGCGGGAGTGGAGGTAGAACCGGATGCCCAGCGCCCGGACGGTGACGCGCACCCTCGACTGGTGGCTCTTGACCTTCATCCTGTGGGGGGCGGTATTCCTCCCGACTTTCGCGGTGGTGCTGATTGCCTCGGGTGTCCCACTGCCGGGGTGGCCGTGACGAAGACCAAGCGCCCCCTCGAGGAGATGCGCCCCATCGCGCAGCAGCTCTGCCGGAGCCTCCTCGCGGAGGCCGATGCCTTCTCGCGCGCCGAGGTCGCCGGGTCGGTGCGCCGATGCCGCCCCCAGGTCGGGGACATCGAGATCGTCGCCGAGGTCGACCCGGAGAGGGAGTTCGGCGCGACCGAGCGCATCAAGGGAGTCCTCCAGTCGCTCGGGGTCCGTCGGGCCGACCCGATCGTACGGAAGGACGGCATCGAGGTCCGGGCCCCGTGGGGCGAGCATTACATGAAGGGGGTCCTCCCGGTCTGGCCGGCGGCTCTCTCCGACGACCCCCAGGCTGTGCAACTCGACCTCTTCATCGTTCGGCCCCCGGCAGACTGGGGGGTCATCTTCCTGATCCGCACCGGGTCGGCCGAGTTCAGTCAGGCCGTCGTGACCCGGCTTCACCAGTACGGGCTCCAGAGCGGAGGGGGTCGGCTCATGCGGGTCGGCCAGTTCATCCCGGACCCCTACGTGCCGTGTCCCGACGAGGAGGCCTTCTTCCGGCTCGCGCACCTTCCCTTCGTGCCGCCCGAGCGGCGCCAGATGGAGGACCCGGAGACGGCGGCGCTGTTCGGGGTGGAGGCTGCCAAGTGACCGGGGCCCCGGTCCGAGCCATCGGATACGCCCGGGTCTCCCGACCGGACGAGCAGGATATCCTCGCCAACCAAGTGACCGCGATCCGGGCCCACGCCGAGAGGATGGGGTACGACCTCGAGGCAGTCCTACAAGAGACTGCATCGGGTGGGAGGGACGACCGGGTCGCGTTCAACGACCTTCTCGCACGGGTAGAGGGCCGGGGTGGGCCGAGGCTCGTCATCTTCACCTCGCTATCCAGGATGACGCGCGGGGGCGTGGGCAGCGCCCTGTACGTCCTCGGGCGCCTAGAGCGGGCGAACGTGGGCTGGCACTTCGTGGACCAGGGGGTTCTGAACTACGACGCCGGCACCCCGAAGCTCGCCAAGGACATCATCCTCTCGGTCCTAGCGGCGATAGACGAGGAGTACCGCAGGACCATCTCGGCCAAGACCAAGGCCGCCTACGCGAGGCGGAAGGCCCTGGCGACGGCGCAGGGGACGGTGCTGAAATGGGGGAAGCGAGGTCCGGGCAAGAAAAAGAGGGCCCCCTTAGCCGTGACCCCGGCGATTCCGGTTTCAGCACCCCCTCAAACAGTCGGGACGACTTTTACGGAGCAGTAGATGCAAGCGGAAGGTGCCGCCGAGAGACACGGGCCGGCCGGCTTCCCCTACCCCACCGCCCTCTCGCGTCTGACATCCCCAGACTCCTTCGACTCGGCCTCCCTCTCGAACGTGACCCGGCGCCACCTGCGCCGGCTGATCGGGTCGGACCTGGCCGAGGCAACCCCGGTCGATGACTCGGACGTAGCGGACCACTGGGTGCAGTACTTCGTGGACAGGATCATCGACCGAAAGGATACTGTCGTGATCGTGGACGGGGAGCCCGGCGAGGGCAAGTCGACCTTTACCCTCTGGTTCGGCTCAAAGGTCCGGGACCGGCTCGGGCGGGAGACCGGCGGCCAGAGGAAGCTCGACCTCGAGCATGACGTGGTCTACCGCCTGACCACCTTCGTCCACCGGGTCTACGAGTCCTCCCGGGACAAGCCGAGCGTGATCATCGCGGACGAGGGGGTCTTGGTCGGGGCGCAGGGGAGCTCGGGCCTCAGCGACGCCGGGAAGATTCTCGACCGGGTCCTCTCCATCGGGCGCATCCAGGGCTGCACGATCTTCCTCCTCCACCCTAACGTCTGGGGCCTCGCCTCCTTCGTCCGCAACCGTAGGGCCAAGGTGCTGTTCCACGTCGAGCATCGGGGACTGACAACGGCCTTCACCCTCAAGTCGGCTATGGACTTCGTGCCACCGCGGCAGCTCCCGTTCAAGAAGGCCCGGCAGCCCTGGTCGAAACTCCGCTGGCCCTCACTTGACAACGACCCCATCTGGTCGACCTACGAGCCGGGGAAGCTGGAGGTCACGAAGCAGACCCTGGTGGACACGGAAATCGAGGCAGCCAAGATAGAGAAGAAGGCCGGGCTGCGCCCGCCGGGTCCTTGGGCGATGGACTACTGGAACGGGAAGCCCGGCCGAGCCGATGGGGAGACCCCAGAGGAGTACCACCGGAGGATGACCCGCCAGCGGATGCGTGATCGCCGGGCCAAGGGGCGCCGCACCCGGGCCGAGGAAACACCCGGCCTACTGGAGGACTCCCATTCTCCCCGAGACCGACCCGAGACCGACGACCCCTAGTGCGAGAGTCCTAAGAGGAAACAAAATGCTCGGTAAACCAAGAAATCTCATAGTTAGAAGGTTCGCGCCTAGTACGTCCGTCAGTAAGACCAAGGGCAGCACCACCATAGCCCTCATCCTCGTCGTAATGGTCGGGGCCCTCGTCCCGCTCTCCTCGGTCGTCGGGACCGCCTCGGCCATCGCCATCCCCGGGGTGAACGGCTACATCTCCTCGGACGGCCTCTTCTTCATCCAGGTCGGCTTCTCCTCGCTCCTCGGCTACGCGCAATACGTATCGAACGGGAGCCAGCTCTACGCGGCGGCCGTCGTCCTGAACATCACCGGGATCACCGAGACCCAGCAGACCGCGCACATCGCCATCTTCGAGTACGCCACCGGCAAGACGATCACGAGCCTGAACGTCCCGGTCCCGGGGTATACGACGGTGGTGACGGGCATCGACCTGCCCCAGAACCACTCCTGGATGCGGTACAAGGTCACGGTCGACAACACGCCCTGGTGGTTTTGGGCCTTCACCCCGTACTCCTTCCTCGGGTTCACCGACCTCCAGGACGGGGGCGCCGACCTCGCCACCTTCATCGCGGTCGGCCTCTTCTTCGTCTACGCGCTCCCCTTCATGTGGAAGGGGGAGCAGATGACCAAGCGGGCCATCTACGCCCCCCGATGGAACGCCACGATGTGGCTGCACGGCATCTTCTTCGGGCTCCTAGCGTGGTACATCATCAATTTCCCGTCGATAAACCAGACCTTCCACGGGTGGGAGTTCGTCGTCATCCCGATCCCCGAGGCCATCTTCCTCTTCTTCTGGGCGGCCGGCCGGCACTCCTCGAACCAGCGGGCCCTGTTCATCCAGATCGTCCCGCGGATGGGGAACCGGCTCTCCGTCATCATGAGGGACTACTTCACCGGTCGGGACGCGGACGGGGACCTCGTGATCATGCGCTCGCGCTCCCCTATCCAGTGGTGGTACCGCTCCCGGGGCCACCACGTCAAGGTATTCCGGCGTAGCGAAGCCGGGGCCCTCGAGCCGTTCCCGCTGGACGTTATCGAGCAGGTGCGTCTCTCCGAGGAGCAGGTCCGGGACCCGGCCCGGTTCCCCCGCGGGGCGAAGTACGATGCCCACGACGACTTTCCCGTCGTCCACTCGAACGAGTCCGAGGAGTTCCCCTTCGAGCGCCTGTACTTCGTCCCGAGGGTCAGCGCCTTCCGGGTGACGTGGCCGCACATGGTGGCGCACAAGGACATCGTCGTCCCGGCCCACACTGACCTGATCACCCAGGCCCAGGTCCCGGAGGGGAAGAAGTCGGTCTGGTGCTGGCCTTACATACAGGATGGCCACGCCGAGATCGCGCTCTGCTCCTGGCACTACATGGACGTGCTGGCCCAGGCGATGGGCTACACCACCGCCTCCGACCTCGCGGAGGAGTGCGACAACCTCGCTATCCAGCTCTGGACCGAGCGCGGGTTCCGGCACACGGAGACGAGCCGGAAGGCCGACGAGCGCCTGCTCGCGGAGGAGGACATCCGGGCGCGGCCCGACTCCGATATCCCCGAGGAAGAGCTCGAGAGTCACGTCGTCCCGCTGCCGAGCGCAAGGCGCCAAGGGAAGCAGGCACCGACCGGCGGCGGGGAGGCCGGGGCATGACGACCATCGAGGTCCCCGACGAACTCGCGCCGCAGTTCGCCGACGCGCTGACCCGGCCCTGCTTCGTCTGCGGGCACCGGGTCGAGCAGCATCTCCGAGCCTCGGCCTGCGCCTGCTGCGCGAAGGGAACCAAGATGCCCTCCGAGGTGGCGAACCGAGCCATCGAAACCGTGAAGCAGGCGGCGGCAGCGGCGCGGGAGATTCGCCGGGCCCGGGGAGGGAAGCCGTGACCGCCTCCGACGACGCGCCCTTCGGTGACTATGTCGGGGACGGGGAGTGGGTGGCGACCGATGGCGAGATCACGGTCGCCATAGGCCGCCTCTTCCCGTTCCCCATCTACGTCGTCCGCACGACCTCGAACTCGACCTCGCTCAGCATCGGGCGGGTCCTGATCGGGAAACGCAAGGCGGCGGCCTACGCTAACGGGATGTGGAACTCCCTGCACCAGACGGAGGACGAGGGCGACCCGTGAGCGCCCCCCGCCGCCGAAAGCCCACCCTCGCGGACGGACTCGCGGAGGGAGCCAAGGCGGCCGGCCTCCACGAGGTCGGGACCGGCATCGGGGAGGGGCTGGTCCGGGTCAGCGAAGCCTGGCTCCCGAAGGGCAAGCTCGCGGTCCCCCAACCCTGCCCGATTTGGAACTGCGCGGCCGGCCCATACGGGTCCCTCGCGGCCCTCCGGTTCCACCTGAACGCGGCCCACGCCGGGATGTCGGATCGGGAGCTTTCCTTCCTCCTGGACGGGGCGCGGCGGCAGGCCGTCCGGGCGGCGATGAACGGGAACGGGAGACCCCACTGATGGCGGCGGCTCCCCCTCCGAAGAAGCAGCCCTCCTTCTGGGCCCGGCTCTGGGCCCGGTTCCGGTCGATGTACGACTACAGCGCCGAGCCGGTCCGGTTCGACCAGCCCCTAGGCGTGCCCGCGCCCCCGCCCCCGCCTCCTCCTCCCCCTCCACCCGCCGCGGCGCCGCCCCCGAGGCCGGCCGGCCCCGCCCCGGTCGGAGCGCCGCACGCCACCGTGATCCCGTTCCCCCCGCTCCCCGACACCACCCGCTCCACCAGCCTCTCCGAGCAGGAGATGGACGCGGTCGTGAGGGCCCGGGGCATCTACCTTCGGGCGCTCGGGAAGGACCCGACCGACCCGACCGGGAAGGTCGCCCGGATGCGCGAGAAGGCCGAGGCCATCGCCCGGGAGGCCGAGCGGCGGCGCATCGAGCGGGACGCCATCGCCACGCAGCTCAAGTGGGAGGCCGAGAAGGCGGCGAACCACGGCCGGCTCTGGCACCTGGGCCGGAACATCTGGTACGGCATCCCCCTGACCGGGGCGCCCGAGGTCATCTACCCGGAACTGCCGGACGAGGATGCCCTGACCCGCGGGGAGTGGTACGACTGGGTCCAGACGCACAAGGCGGCCGGGCGCGAGGCCATGATAGACCACCTCGCCTCGCTGATCCCGCCGAAGGCCGGGGAGACGTACCAAGAGTGGCGGGAACGGCTCAAGGCCCGGCGAAGGAGCTGGAACGTGGACACGAACGAGGCGGTGGTGAACCGGGCTCTCCGAAGGGAGGGCCGGCCGGCCACCCCTGCCCCGACCGTCGCCCATCGGCTCAAGTCGAAGCGCAGGGCGGGGAGGAGCTGATGCCGACCCAACCGAAGGAGTCCGACAAGGCCCGGATTCGCCGGCTCGAGCGCGAGGTCCGGGTCTGGCGCGAGAGGGAGCAGGACTTCGAGGAGCGCTATCAAGGCCCGGCCGACATCGAGGGGATCGGCGGTCGTCCCTCCGTCATCATCCTCCGCGACAAGAACCTCGGCGAGGTCAAGCGGATCATAGACGACTTCCCGAGCGTCCCCGGGCTCCGTCCCGATGGGAACCCGGCCGGCCCCCAGCTCGGCTTCCGCCGCGCCTGCGCCTACGTCCAGGGCGAGGGCTTGAAGATGATCCTCTCGCTCGTGACCGTCGGCCCGTACAACACGGCCCAGGTCCGGGACCTCCACCGGCTCCAGATGTGGGTCCACAACCGGGCCGGGATGCTGGTCCGGCCGGCGGACGACGTGATCGGGCAGGTCGCCCGGGACGAACTCTACCGGATGGTCGTGGGGATCATCTTCGGTCCGTCGGCGTGGCACCTCAGCGGGACCTCGCAGGAGACGGAGATTCAGCCGGTCGAAGCGGAGCGAAAGGGGTTTGGATAGGAGGGTGAGAAACCGTGTCAGAGCGTGGTGCGAAAACCGGCTATATGGTAAGTACTGGAACGCCGATGGCCCGGACGTGGTCTCCTACGGTACGGTGGGGTAGGACGAAGCGAAACACGGCCACGGTGCTGCTCGGGACCCTGATCGTCGCCTTCACGCTCCTCGTGCCGTCCCTACCGGTCCCCGGCGCGGGGGGGACCCCGGCCGCTCGGCCCGGTCCACATCCCGGGTACGTCGCGGCCGGGGTCCGACCGGACCGGATGCCGGGACCGGCGACCAACCCCTTCACGCAGGTTGCGAACTCGACGGCGGGATTTGGGGACATCACGATTACCGTCACGGCCCACGATGTACTCTACGTGTTCGATATTGAGGCGGGGGGTGCTCCATATTCGATTTCCGATACCCAGTCCAACGTCTTCAACCCGATCCAGAGTGCGACCGGGGGGCCATGCTCTGGTTGCGAATACCTGTTCAACACGACGGTAAAGAGTTCCGGGTCAGACACTATTTCCCTGCACTCCGTTTACGATACCGGGATCGCACTCGAGACCGCGAACGCCACGGCGACACTGGCGAGCGGCAGCGGTTCCGGCGGAAGCCCGGCCTACCCGAGTTCCCTTCCCAAAGGGTCCATCGGCATACTCGGAGCTGCCAAGGTAGGGAGCCTCCATTGTCCATCCGATGCCGGGTCCTCCTGGAACGTGAGCTGCGACCAATCCTCGTACAGCCAAGCCTCTTCTGTCTGGTCGCAGAACGTATCCTCAGGAGCG
>DASWZL010000022.1:0-1585 GCA_036404475.1 Thermoplasmata archaeon | reverse complement strand
CGGTGGGGAGCGCGTGCGAGAGTCACTTTACCCAAGCGGGACGCGATCCGAAACGCTGGGGACCGTGGGACGTGAAAAAGACGATCATTCTCGCCGGACCTCGGAAGGCGGGAGCATGACGCGGGAGATCGTGGAGGGAGCCGAACCCGCAACGCGATTACTGGCGACGGCGCGAGTCGGGTTGGCGCGCGCTCGGCATCAAATCGCTCGAAACTCACGGCGCCTTCAACCGCTTCGACTATCGTCGATTGTGGCTCGCGCAGGGCGGCACCACGCTCCGCGCCGCACGGTGCGGCTTGTGCGACCGCGACCTCGTCGTGCGCCGATGGGAGGCCGTGGATGGGCTCGGCAACGTCGGCACGGGTCAGGGCATCGACGTGGACCACGCGCACTCTCACGGCTTCGCCCGAGCGCTCTTACATGGCCGCTGTAACCAGATGGTCGGGCTCATGGACTCCAAACACGCGCTCCTCGTCTTGAACTACCTGCTCCGTCACGAGGCCGAGGTGGCCGACGGCGAGGTCTCCCGATGACCATCCTCGACGAAAGCCCCGGGACCCTTCGCGCCGCGCAGGGCATCGTCCCGCTCGTGCCCCGGTGCTCGCACCGCAACCCCGACAATTCGACCGCGTGGGCCCAAGAGCCTATCGTGATGGGCCATGCGGGTTGCGGCTCGCGGTGGGTGTGCTCCTTGTGCGGAGCGGGCGATTACACGCAAGAGGATTTCCGCGAAGGGGTCAAGGAGTGCGTCGATGACCGCGCGTAATCAAAGGAACGCCCGCGACACCGCGTTCGCGATGCTCGGCTTCGTGATGGTCGTGGTCCTCGGGCTCCTCGTGATGGGCCTCTTCGTCCTCGCGTGGGTGAACCTATGAGAATGCCCGCGTGGAACGTCCCCGCCGAGTCGCTTCGCGAGCGCGAGGCCCGCGCCGTCTACGACGAGGCGTCGCGGGTCGAGAGCGAAGCGTTCGTCCGTTTCATGTCCGCCACGACCCGGGACGCGTTCTTCGATGCGTCCTACTTGTGGGTCGGGGCGTTCCTCACGCGACGGCTCGCGTGGCGGGGCTTGATGCTGGCGGTCGCAAGTCCGCCCGAGTCTCCCAAGGACCCGTTCGAGGGGCTCCCGCTATGAACGACCCGAGCTTCCCGTATCCGGTCCCCGACGTGCCCGACCGTCCATGGCCGCTCCCCATCCAAGACGAGGACGACGAGGACCCCGAGGACGACCCTCCCTACGACCCGGAGCCCTACCGTCCATGAGGCTCTTTCGCAACCCCGCGCTCCCCGACCTCTCGGCCAAGGGGCACGTGGCGGGATGTCGCATCGCCGACCATTCGCTCCGATGCGCGGAAGCGTGCCGTTGTGAGGTATGCGTCCGTTGGGACGAGTTCAAGGAGGCCATCGAGATAGCATGAGCGTGAAATGCCGTCACGATTTGGGCTCGTCAACGGAGGCGCCTAATGGTCGCGGCGTCGTTGTACGAGTGTCGGACGTGTCATCACCCCGAGCACCTCGAGAAAGAGTTGCTCGTCGGCGCCAGCCAAACAGCGACCACCCACGTCGGCGAGTTTTGTTTCGGGTGCCC
>DASWZL010000021.1:0-3546 GCA_036404475.1 Thermoplasmata archaeon | reverse complement strand
TGCGTGAACCCCCTGCACCTGTCGGGGAATGAAGACAGGAACCCTCGGGTGAGTGGGATGTAACTCGTCAACGACCGAATGCATTCAACCCGAACACGGGCGATCGGCCCGCGCTCGGACGGAAGGTACATAGCAGTCGTCCGGTAGGCCGCTCGTGATCTCCAGGAGGCTGAACTGCCGCGTCGGGGTCGCGACCTCCTCCGCGTCCTGGTCTTCGTCCGGGCCGCCGAACGCGACCCGCGACTCGAACCGCGTCCGCGTCCGGGTCGCGTCACATCACGTCCGTCGCGCGCGAGCGTCTCGGCCCGGCCCGCGGGGGGGACCCCGATCAGGGCGAGGGGGGAGGACCCGCGCCCCTAATCGCGCACGATCTCGAACCCGAGCAGGTCGGGCGAAACCGGCAGGTCCGCGACGCGTTGCACGACACGCGCGTGGCTCACTCCGCGGGGCCCGCTAACGTCGCGGATGAAAGCCTCCACGGCCGCGAGTTCGCCCTGCACGTCGATGAAGACCGTACCATCGGGTCGGTTCGCGACACTCCCGACCACCCCGTGTCGATGGGCCGCCTCCGCCACTCGCGCTCGGTAGTTTACGCCTTGAACGCGTCCTGACGCGACACAGTGCCAGCGGACGAGCAAGCTCACGGGCCTTCCAGGCCCGGAGCCGCCCAAGTCACTTCCGACACCAGGCCTGGGGGGGTCGCGACCACCGCCCGCGCCGCCTTCACGTAGGCGCGGCCCGTATAGTGACCACGGGACTCAGGACGGAGGGAGGACCCGCGCTGCGATGCTCGACATGCTGGGTCAAGCGAGGCGGCGGAACCGTTGCCTGACGGGTCCATCATGGCCCATGCTATGGCATCGGTGAGGACGACACGACCATTGCTTCTACTCTATTCGCGTCAGCCGGTACGGTTCAACGCCGCCCTGGTCGGATAGGATGTGCGGGGAAACGTATGGGCGGCGGCCGGAAAGGAAAACCCGCCCGTTGGAGTATTGAAGATCAATGAGGCATCTGGAAAGCGGGCTCACCGACTGCAACACCGGATCTTCCAACCGTCCCACGCAGATCACGTGGACCGGGCTCTGAGGGAACACGGCCTCAGCCAGAGCCGGAAGGATTGCATGGGCGACGGGTAACCCGGCCCCCTCCGCCATCGCCTCAAGGCCGGAGAGATACACCACGAGGAGGTTCGGCCGGTCGGATTTCTGGGGGGTGGCGATAAGGAATTCCGAATCATCAGGAATAGGCACAGAAGGGCCCGCCTTGGTCCAATGGATCCGGTCGAACGGAATGGTCAACTCTGGCATGTCTTCTGCTCGATGATGTCGGGGAAGGGCAGACATCACCCGAAGCCGGCTTCTGACCGCATCCTTCGGGAGATTGTCCACGATCGATATGTACGAATCTTCGGGCTCCAAGGAGCCTGGGGCGATAACGAGTGTCCGCCCACCGGCTTGGATAGACTGAATCACCATCGGGCCGGTAATCGCCCGGGATACCTCTCTGGGTACTGCCGTATCAAGGGTGAGTAATGTCATCGCATCGGGAAGGAGACGCCCAAATGCCTCGGCATAATCGGTGCTTCCGGGCCACATTCCCGGGTCTTTGGGACGGGGGTCCTTGACCGGGGGGTGGATTCGATCGAAGGCTCCCAAACCTGCAGGAGTGATCGCGGCGAAGCGGCCCCCAGCGATAGTGAACGGGTAGGTGTCGACAGAGATCTTCACACCGCGGAGCTTCTGGATGCCGAGCCAGCGTTCCAGTCGGCCTTCCTTGAGAAGTCGCGATGTCTCCGCGATCCCATCCACCTGGTAGTCCAACGTTGAAGGCGTGTCCCGTTCGAGCACCAGGACGAGCGAGATGTTTCCCTTCGCCATCCGCCTAAGCAGGATACGCTCGATCTCGGTTCGTGACGGGATCGGCTCCCCCGGGCCCACGACTCTTTCGAAATACTGGTCGATGATCGCGTCCCACGAGTCGAGGACGACCAGCGTGGGGTTCTTGGCGTCCGTTTTGCTCCAGGCCGACTGGATCGCCTGCGGGAGCCAGAGAAACTCGTCCAGCTCCCGGGCCTCCTCCTGTTGGGACACCACGTTGTCCTTGATCTTCAGCTGGCCGCGATCCTGAACGTGCGCGGTTTCTTCGGAAGCGTCCACGATTTCGATGCCTTCCGGCGCCACCATGCCAAGCCAAGGGATCTGCCGGAGGAGGGAGCCCCGCGTCACTCGGAGGCTTACGTAGACGCGGCGGCCATGGAACGACTCCATCAGGGCGAGTGCCAGCATCGTCTTGCCGGAACCCGGGGGCCCTCGAATCATCAGGGTCTGCGCGTGCGGTGGCTGTATGAATGCCTCGAGTTCGGGAGGGATTCGGACAACGGTGCTCATGAATCCTGCCCTCCCCGATCGTTCGTCGAGTTCGGCGCTGCTCCTTCCTGACTCTCGGTCATGCTTAACCTCCCGTGCGTCGAATCGGTGGGTATAACCGAAGAAGTTCTTGCCGAAGCCGCCCGCTAGTGTCCTGCCGGCCTGGAATCGCACCCGGCACGACCCAGACCACGCGCCCGTCGCGCGCAGTCATTGCTCTCCAACCTGAGATTGGAGATAGATGGCATTCCGTCTATTAGGACCTTATCAAACCCTAGGACATCACTCGCGCCGGCGACACGTTTCGTCAGGCGGAACGCCACGCGATATCGCGGATGGCTGAATCATGGTAGGTTCCATCCGGCGGAGGTGACCCATGTCTCCTCGGTCCCGTCGCTTAGGTCACCCAGGAAGCGTCGCCTCTTGCCGGCCTCGCTCCTCCGTCCGTGCATCGATGGGAGCCTCCGCGAGATCGCGGAGCAAGTCAACCTCCGAGAAGTCCTCCAGACGCGGGACCCCACGCCTGAACCGCTCCTCTGTGATCCCACGAGCTGCGTAGAAGTGAGCCGCCTTCACCCAGTCCCATCGGAGTACCTCCTCCACGCCGGGCGTGCCTGAAATCGCCGCCCGGGCCGCCTTGACGCGACCTCGCAAATCGCGAAGACGACGCGTCTCGGCGTGCTCGTCGGCTGCGCGGGAATCGTCGGGCAGCCCGCTCGTGATCTCGAGGAGGCTGAACTGCCGAGCTGGGGTCGCGACCTCCTCCGCGTCCTCGTCTTCGTCCGGGCCGCCGAACGCGACCCGCGACTCGAAGCGCGTCCGCGTCCGGGTCGCGCCACATCACGCCCGTCGCGCGCGAGCGTCTCGGCCCGGCCCGGGGGGGTCGCGACCACCGCCCGCGCCGCCTTTACTCGGGCGCGTAGGTCGCGAAGGTGCCTCGCGCTCGCGCGCTCGTCCGCCTCCCGCGAGTCGTCCGAGAGGCCGCTCCTGATTGCGAACCGCGATGCGTCAATAAGCCGAAGGTCGGGGCGATTTCGTCGCGGAGACCACAAACTCGATACGGTTGAATCCGCCAGAAGGATACGAACGCCGGCGCACGGAAAGGCCGTTCTCTTCGGCGGCCGCGACCACCGCATGCACCACTTCAGGTGTCACCCGGTTGAATTTGCGTGAGCGG
>DASWZL010000020.1:0-2621 GCA_036404475.1 Thermoplasmata archaeon | reverse complement strand
ACCGCACACCTCCTCTTTGAACGCAACCTCCTGCGAATGGAAGAGAAACGAGAGAGGGGCGATCAGAGGGGGAAGGCGGGAAAGCAGCTTCCTTGTCCGAGCGGAATAGAGGAACCTTGCCCGTCCAATCAGGCCGTTGACGAATGTCTTCTCCTCTTCGGATATCCCCGACTTAGGCGACCTCTGGAGGTCAAACCCTTCCTCGAGTCCAACCCCCCCGACAAGGTAGACGTTCTCGGTGAACATAGCCGTCTCATACCCCGCCTTCCGCATCGACGCCGCGGTTGTGACCAGCGGCGCCGCCCGTTCTTGGAATGTGCGCATGCCGTGGACGTTCGGATAAGTGCCGGTGAAGATTGAGAAGTGTGAAGGGAGTGTCCAGTTCGCAGGTGCTACTGCTCTAGGGAATGCGGTGCCTCTGGAGGCCAGTGAGTCGATGACGGGAGTCTCTGCGAGGCGGTCCCCCCCACTCGTGGAGAAGTTCTTCGCTCGTGCGCAATCGAGAACGATCGTGATTACGTTCGGCGGGCGGTGAGGCGCGGAACTCTGGAGGGACATTGTGTTCGAGGGGCGAGCCACGGGCTTGCTTAAGCTAGTTGCGGGGGACGTGGGTGGGGGACGCGAGCGCTAATCCCCCCGTCGAGTGCTAGGGCGGAAGTCCAGGATAGTGCATCCCGAGCAACTCGCGCAGCTCTCGGGGGTCTCCGGATACCTGGAACGATACTATTCCCACCGCCTGCGCGCCTCGGACGTTGGGTTCCAAGTCGTCGACAAAGAGGCAGTTTGACGCTTGGTCTCCCGCTTCCGATAGGGCATACGCAAAGAACCGGGGATCGGGCTTCGTCACGTGACAACGGCTCGACAGGACCGACCCGTCAAAGGCCAGCGAAATCTGAAACCGGCGATCCAGGATCGCCCAGATTCCTTCGGACATATTCGAAAGGGCGATGATTCGAACGCCTAGCACGTTACGGAGCTGGCTGTACAGCCTGAACGTCTCGGGAATCAGTCTGAGGCCGCGCTCCGTTACGGCCACGCGGAACGCATCCCAAGGAATCGGGACGTCTAGCCGGGAGACGAACTGCTTGTGGAAATCCTCCAAGGTCTCCTCACCGAGGTCGAACCTCGGGCAAAGGTCGAGTAGTATCACTCGGGCCCGTCGAGGGTCGATTGGGAACTCCTTCGACAGTTCGCGCCCTACCGCGGCCCAGTGATCCTCCACCACTACCCCGCCCACATCGGACAGGAGAATTGGACGGGTGGCCATCGTTCTAGGGTGCTCCGAGCGGTGTCTCAGCGGCAATCCGCAAGAACCGGGACCGTCTCGAAGTACCCGGAGGAGGGTCTGGGGTCCCGGTGGAACTCATCGCCACTCAAGCCCACTCCTCCTCCTCAACAAGGCGACGGATTCCTGACCGCCACCCCGTCGGGGAGACCCCGATTCCGCTCAATCGGAGCGTTCGTAACCCTCCTCGAAGAGGGCGGGGCGCCCTTCCGGTGATTGGATTGGCCGTTGCCATTCGGCCGGCCTCGAGGTTCGCGTCGCGCCCTTCGATTTGACGGAGAAGTTCACTCCCGAATTCGAATGGGGTTGTGAGGTCGGGGGAGGCAACATGAAAGACTCCCCGTGGCCGTCGGGCCAAGAGCACCTCCAAGGTCTGAGTCACGTCAGGTATCCATGTCGGGGTGATCTGCTGATCCGCGTAGAGGGGGGAAAGTCGGCCGAGACGTCGATTTTCCACTATCCGACGAGCGAAATCGAGCTTCTCGGGAAAGCGCGCTCGGTACGGATATGCGATGCGGACCACCGTGGAGTGAGGCGCGGCCGCGAGCACGAGACGTTCGCTCTCGCTCTTCGTCCAACCATACCAGCTGAGTCGGTCCGTGAGCGGACTCCGATCCGAGTCCTCCGCATACGGCCCCTCCAGCCCATCAAAGACGAAGTCAGTGGAGATCTGAATCAGGTGTTTGCCGCCCTCCTGGACGGCTGTGGCCACGGCCCCCGGGGTCAGCGCATTGACGATCCAAGCGGGTCCTCCCTCAGGAACTCCGAGGGAAGAACGTTCGCGCTCGACCCCATCGACGTCGGTCCGAGCGGCGAAGTTCACAATGCAAGACTCCTCGGTCGACCGGACATAACGAGCCACTCTCGCAGGATCTGCCAGATCCAAGAAGTCGAACCTTTCGACTCTCCCACCGTTGATTCGCGGATCGACCCGTCCCGCGGTCGCACAGCGTAGCGCAGTCGTGTTAACGAAGTGGGACCCCACCATCGAGGTGCTGCCGAATACGAGAACCTCGGCCGTGGAACCTCCTAGGGCTTCCCAGGAGGCCGCTTCACCCGAGCCCAGTCGAAGGGACCTCCCAGCCTTTTGGCAGTTACCGAGGTGAAAGGGACACGGCCTTCATCCGCCGAGTTGTAGAGCTCCGTCGGGTAATTCTGCAGAAGGAACGGCTCTGGGGAGAGATTTCCGATGCAGTGGAGGACGCCAGGGGGTATAGGAACCAAGTGGATTACTTCCGCCTCCTTGCGAGCCGTGGCCGAGGCATCTGGAACGGGCGAGGCTCCGACCATTCGGATCACCTCCAAGGTACCGTTCGTCGGGGAGTCGGGACGTTGG
>DASWZL010000019.1:0-110810 GCA_036404475.1 Thermoplasmata archaeon | reverse complement strand
CCTCGAGGACCTTGACGCACTCCTCCGAGGTCGGCCGACGCGCCATCCGAAGGATGCGGCCGTACTTGCCGTGGCCGACGTTGCGCAGGCGACCGTCGAACTGGTCCTGCACCCGGCGCGCTCGGTCGAGGAATGCCATGGGGTTACCTAGTGGACCACGTCGAGGTCAGGACCGGGCTTGCGCGCCGGACCGCCCTTCGACTCCCCCGCGAAAATCTGGGGGGATTTAACTCCGGTCACTACCAGCATGACCCGGATCGTGCTCTGCATCGTGGGGTCGACGGCGGCGCCCCAGATGATTCGGGCGGTCGGACTGATCGTCCTTTGGACGACCTCGGCGGCCTTCTGGGCCTCGCTCACCGTCATGTCCGGCCCGCCGGTGACGTTGATGAGCGCGCCGGTCGCGCCCGCGATGTCGACGTGGAGGAGCGGGGAGTTGATCGCCTCGAGAACGGCGTCCTCGGCCCGGTTGTCGCTCTCGGATTCCCCGATGCCGATCAGGGCGACCCCGCCGCCCTTCATGATCGTCCGGAGGTCGTTGAAATCGAGGTTCACGAGCCCGGGGCGGGTGATGATCTCGGTGATCCCGCGGATCGCGCGCGCGAGGACGGAGTCGGCGACCTTGAACGCGGTCTGGATCGGCAGGCGAGGAACGAGCTCGAGGAGGCGGTCGTTCGGGATCGTGATGACCGTGTCGACGACCTCGCGCAGACGCTCGAGACCCCACATCGCGTTCTCTTGGCGGACCAGACCTTCGGAGGCGAACGGAAGCGTGCAGACCGCGATCGTGAGCGGGTTCCCGCCCCCGGCGTCCTTCGCGCACTTCGCGATGACGGGAGCCGACCCGGTGCCCGTGCCTCCTCCCAGCCCGAGCGTGATGAAGACCATGTCGGAGTTCCCGAGGGCCTTCTTGAGCTCGTCCTCCGCCTCGTGCGCGGCCTGCTCTCCGACCTGCGGGAGCGCCCCGGCGCCGAGGCCGCGCGTCAGCCGGCGCCCGAGGAGGATCTTTCGCGGGGAGTGGATCGCGAGGAGGTGCTGCGCATCCGTGTTGGCAGCGACCATCTCCGCGCCCGCGAGCCCTTCCTCCGTGAGCCGGGCGATAGTGTTGCAGCCGCCCCCGCCGCAGCCGATGACCTTGATGTTCGTCTTGAGCGAGGCGAGCACCGCCTCGAGCTCCGCGTCGTCGTTCGACGGCGGCGGGGCCTCGGGGGCCCTCTTCGAATCTCCGGGAAGGTGAGCCAGGATCTCCTGGGCTAGCGGTCGCATCACAACGGTTCCTCTCTCGGTGGGAGCAGGGTCTTCATTATAAAGCGTTAGTGCGCAGTCCTGAGGTGCCGGTGGAGTACAACGCGTGGGCCCCTCGCTACGACCGGATCCGAGCGGAGTTCGGATTTCCCTTCGAGCGGGAGGTGGCAGCCGCCGACCTCTTAGAATCCTTGTTGCCAGCCTCGGCCCCCAAGGACCCCCTCGAGCGGCTGCGACCCCTTTTGGAAGGCCGCACGGTGGTCGTGGTCGGGCTGGCGCCGCGCACCGGACCCCCCCCGCTGTGGCGGCTCCCGTCGACCGCCCGTGCGCCGGCGATCATCGCGGCCGACGGCGCGACCGCGACGTGCCTGGACGCGGGACTCGTGCCAACGGTCGTCGTCACCGACCTCGACGGCCCGGTCGCCGCCGAGGTCGCCGCGAACCGGAGAGGGAGCGTCGTGGTGATCCACGCGCACGGCGACAACCGGGCGGCGCTCGCGGAGTGGGTCGGCCAGTTCCCCGGCCAGGTCGTCGGCTCGTGGGCGGGTCCGCCTCGACCGCACCTCCTGAACGTGGGAGGGTTCACGGATGGGGACCGATCGGCCTACCTCGCCGACCACCTCGGCGCGGAAAGGATTCTCCTCTGGGGTTTCGACTTCGAGCGCACCGCCCCGACCGACGTCGCGACCCACGAGGTGAAGCTCGTGAAGCTCACGTGGGCGGGCCGGGTGCTCGGTGACCTCGCACGCGAGGGACGCGCGCCGCTCCTGCTCTGGCGGCCGGACGGGACGATCGCGGCCTACCCGCCGGGAACGTACGAGGAGTCGACGACGTAGACGACGTCCGGACCGTTCTCGTAGACCGGGATAAACGGAAGCCTCTCGAACCACCCGACCGCCGCGCCACTGAGGGGAAGGGCGAGCTTCGACGGGTCGAGCGCGACGCCCGTATACATCACCGAGTCGACCGCGACGAGGTCGATGGGGCGGTCCGTGTACGGCGTGCCGACGCTGCGAAGCTCGGCCGCGGCCTCTGACCAGTTGCTGCCCGTGAACAGGGCCGTCGTCGTGAACCACGTCGTCGGGTTCCCGTCGACGCCGAAGATCATCGAGCTCAGCCGATGGTCGGTGGCGACCGTCCAGTTCGGCGGTGCTGCGATGCCCACCCACATCCAGAGAGCCGCGTCCCCGTGCGTCAGGCCCTCTTCGAAGCCGCCGAAGTCGTTCTGGGGCGGGTAGACGATCGCGGCGTTCGTCGCGAGCAGAACGACCACGCCCACGCACGCGGCCAGGAAGGCACGCCGCCCCGCCCGGTCCCGGACCCGCGTCACCAGACGGGCGAGCCCGACCGCGATCAGGAGACCGATCGGGAGGAACAGGTACTCGACGTGGCGGTACGGAGAGAGGGTTGACGAGACCCCGCCGAGCGCCGGAGCGCCCGGGAAGACGGGAGCCAGGAGGGAGAGGGCGATCATCAGGCCGGCGGACAGGCCGAGAGCCCCCACCCAGGCCAGCGCGAACGGCCCGGTCCTCGAGGGGGAAAGGACCCGGCGGCTACCGGCGCAGAAGATGCCCAGGGCCAATACCGGGGAGAACCAGAGGATCGCGGCGGGGGTCGTGGACTGGGCCGTCCCCGGGACCGGCACGACCAGGATCACGCAGATGGCGCCGAAGATGGCCACGCAGAGCACCGCCGCGTCCCGGACGAGGCTCCGGTCGGTCGGGAGGCTGACCCATGGCTGCGTCGAGCGCGGACGGGTCCGCCGCCACCGGATCAGCAGGGCGGCCACCAGGACGGTGGCCACGCCCAAGCCCTCGAACAGCGCGAACCCGATGTACGGACGGTTTCCGAGCGCGAAATCGAGGACCTTCGAGGTGAACGTGGTCGTCCCGTAGAACCAGAACGCGAAGGTCCCCGTGAGGAACGCCGCGACGAACGCGAGCTCCCGCGACGGGAAGCGGCGGCTCCACAGGCCCGGTCGCCACATCTCGAGGAGGAAGACGCCGCCGAGGGCGCTCACGACAAGGAAGTAGGACGAGAGGTGGTGCGTCAGGATCAGCGCCCCTCCCGTGAGCGAGAGCGGGACGTACCAACGGGCATCCCGCCGGCTTTCGACCAGCATCCACAGCGCGCCTACGCAGAGGAAGTCCCCGAGGGCGAGCGGCGCCGGGTGGGCGATCGAGAAGAGACGGGGCATCACGAGCGAGCCGGTCGCGGCGGCGAGGAGCGCGACCGTGTCGTGCGGGTAGATGCGGCGGAATAGGAGGAACAGCGGGAGCACCGAGAGCACGGCGATGACCGGGACGAGGATCGCGAGCGCGCTGAACGGGTCGATCCCGAGAGCTCCGGCACCGCCCCCGGCGAGAAGGAAAATCCCGGGAAAGTCCGGATACGCCGAACCCCACCCGGCGTATGCCGCGCCGTGTGGGAGGGTCCCCGAGGAGACGAGGTCCACCGTCAGGCGGTAGTACTCTCCCGTGTCCGAGCCGAAGAGCGCGTAGGAAAGGAACGGCTCGAGCGCGAGGAACACGAGGAGGAGGGCGAGGCCCGCGAGGAGAAGGAGCGTTTCGAGGCGCAACGGTGGGCGGTGGTCGCCCACCTCCGCACCCCCCGGGGTCTCCGAGGACGCCATCGGGTCCGCCGTAGGCGGGCGGCGTCCTATAGCGGTGCCCCCGGACCCGAGAGTCACCGGAACCGGGGAGTTCCCTCACCATACGCATAAATAGGAGGGGTTGGTGCGCCCGACTCGAGGTCCTTCAGATGGCGAGCGCCGGCCGTCAGAAAACCAAGGGCAAGCGACCGGCGGTCCGGCCCGCGGCCCCGAAGAAGACCGCCCGACCGGCCCCGAAGAAGACCGCCCGACCGGCTCCGAAGAAGACTGCCCGACCGGCCCCGAAGAAGACTGCCCGACCGGCCCCGAAGAAGGCCACGCCGGCGGTACGGAAGCCCTCCGCCGCCCCCAAGGCACCACCGGCGGTCCCCAAGGCCTCCGCGAAGTCGAAGGAACCCGAACCCGAGCTCAAGCTGCCGCCGCCGGACGGCCGCCGCCACGTTCTTTCCCTCTCGTTCGTCCGGGACGGGGACGAGTTCCTCGCGCGACTCGAGACCGACAGCGGCCACATTACCGAGTTCAAGAACCGGTCGTTGGACCAGCTCTTGACCTTGGTCGCCGGCGAGCTCGAGGACCTGGTCGAGTAGCCGGGTCCTCACCGTCCCCGGAGCGACGGGGTCGCTCCCGCGAACAGTTCGGGGTCTACGAGGTAGCTACAGCTCGGGACGTCCTCCCCCCACAGCGCGATGAGCTCGACGGGGGTACCCGCGAGCCACCCGGCCGGGTACCGTCGGACGACGCTCACCGAAAGAAGCTCAAGGCGAGGGAGTCGGCGCCGACGCCCCCAGCGCCCCACGACGGTGACATGATCGGCCTCTACCTCGACCGCCCGCGGGGCCGGGTGGAGAGTGTAGACCGCTCCGGCGGCCGCGAAAGCGACGAAGACCGCGGTGAACAGAAGAACCCCGTTCCCCGCGGCGGGGGCGGTTCCCCCCGGCGCGCTGCGGTCGTACAGGACGAAGCCGGCATAGAGGACCGCGAGCGTCACGACGTAGAGGGTCGCGAGCCGGATTGCCCGCTGCGAACCGCCCACGTTCGGTCTTCGCGTGCGCGTCCGGCCGCCCGGGAGCCCGCGGTCTTCCGCTCCCGTCGGGCCCCCTAGGGTCGGAGGTGGGGACCGGGCGCGAGGGATTCGCACCGCTCGAGGGGTGGTCACGGATGCGCCTCGACCCGATTCAGGGTCGTTCGACCACCTTAAAGCTGCGGGCGGAGGATCGGAGGCCCATGCCGAGCCGGACCGAGTATCTCATCTTGAAGACGGAGCGGCCGCGAGAGTTCGTGAACATCACCGAGCGGGTCCGCAAGGTCGTGCGCTCGAGCGGCGTCGCGGAAGGTCTCGCGCTCGTCTCCTCGATGCACATCACCGCCGCCGTCTACGTCAACGACAACGAATCCGGTCTCCTTCGGGACATCGAGAGCTGGGCCGACCGGCTCGCTCCCCCGGGGGACTACCAACACCACCGCACGGGGGAGACGAACGGGGACGCCCATCTCAAGAACCTCCTCCTCGGGCACCAGGTCATCCTCCCGGTGACGAAGGGCGACCTCGACCTCGGTCCATGGGAGCAGGTGTTCTACGCGGAGTTCGACGGCCAGCGACCGAAGCGGGTCGTCGTGAAGGTCCTCGGCGAATAGCCACGGAACGCCCCCCGATTTCGGGGGAACGTCACCGTGTCCACCGAGAGGAAGACCGTCAGGTCTCCAGCTGGGGGTCGAGCGCGGGGCCCGTGGCGTTCGGGCGCGGTAGGGGAGCGCTCACGTCGACGAGGGGGACCTTCCGCGCGATCTCCTTCGCCATGGCGGAGCAGGACGAGGGGGGGACGGGGCGAGCCGTGTACCCCGGAAGGGCGAGGTCGTAGGTGACGACCTTCTTCTCGGCGATCGTCTCCCAGACGGCACGGAAGACCCGGTCCGCCGCCTTCGTCTCTCCGATGTGTCGCAAGAGCAGCTCGAGGCAGAGGATCTCGGCGACCGGGTCCGCCTTGTCCTGGCCGGCGTACTTCGGCGCCGAGCCGTGGACGGGCTCGAAGACCGCGAGCTCGTCCCCGTAGAGGGCCCCGGGCGCGACGCCGAGGCCCCCGGCGAGGCCGGCGCAGAGGTCGGACAGGATGTCGCCGAAGAGGTTCGTCGTGACGAGGACGTCGTACTCCTCGGGCTTCTTCGCGAGCTGCATGCACATGTTGTCGATCAGGCGCTCGTCCGCCTCGATGTCCGGGTACTGAGGGGCCATCTCGCGGAACGCGGTCTGAAAGAGGCCCCCGGTGGTTTTCATGATGTTTGCCTTGTGGACCGCGGTCACCCGATGGCGCCGCTGTCGTCGGGCGAGTTCGAAGGCGAACCGGATGATCCGGTCGGAGGCCTTTCGGGTCACGATCGCGATGGTCTCGGCGGCGGAATGCTCGCGGTCGACCCAGTGCTCGACCCCCGAGTAGAGCCCCTCGGTCGCCTCGCGGACGACGATGAGGTCGGTCTCCGGAAACCGGGTGCCCTCCCCCGCGATCGCCCGCGCCGGTCGGACCGAGGCGAACAGGTCGAGCTGCTGTCGAAGGGCGACGTTCACCGAGCGGAACCCGCCTCCGATAGGCGTCGTGATGGGGCCCTTGAGCGCGATGCGGTTCTTGCGGATCGACCGAAACACCTCGTCCGGAAGCGGAGAGCTAGTGGCCTGGATCGCCTTCTCGCCAGCCTCCACGACCTCCCACTCGAGGGGGACGCCGGTCGCCTCGCCGACGAGACGGGCCGCGTGGGTGACCTCGGGCCCGATGCCGTCCCCCGGGATCAGCGTCACTCGATGACCCATCTGTACCCTCTCGGCCTCGGCGAGCTTCGGGGGGATTTAAGGAAGGAGCCGGGGGAAGCTTCTCTAGGACCGAGAGGAGCCGGTCGCTCCGGACTTCATGCGGGCCTCCCAGTTTTCACTCGGGGTGGGAGTCGGTAAACAGAATTCTTATAATCCATAGTTATACCACTATCGATGCAGCCGATCACCCATTCCGAGGTCCTCGCCCAAGACTGGCTCCCGCCCGTGGTTCTGGGCCGCGCTCGGGAAGTAGACGAAGTGGTCCGACGCCTCGACCCGCCGACCCCGCACGCCCCGGGCCCCTGGGTCGTCGGGGTGGCGGGTCCGTCCGGCTCGGGCACATCGACCATCGCGCGCCGGGCGGCTCGCGAGGTCGCCGACCGGGTCCGTGCCGCGCTCGGGGAGCCGTTCCCGCGGGTCCTCGCCGTCCGGACCCCCTTCCTCCGGGGAGCGCACGGGGTCGCGACCACCTTGCTCCAACGGTTCGACGAAGGCTTCGACGGTCGGGGTTTCCCGGTCCCGGAGATCCTCGCCGGCCTCCTTCGACGCCTTCGTCGGGAAGCCCGACCCACGGTGGTCGTCTTGGACGACGTGGGCATTGGCGGCCCCGACCTCGTTCCCGTCCTGCGGGCGTTCGCCCAGCCCGACCCGTTCCTTCCGGAGGGGGAGGGCGGCCTGCCGCCCCTCTGGACCATCCTCGCGGGGACGCCCGAGGGGTTGCAGGGCCTCGACCGTGCCGTCGGGGCCCGATTCCCGATCGGCCCGTTCGTTCGGGTCACCCCGTACGAGCCGGCGGCCCTTCGCTCAATCGTCCACGACCGGGCGGAGCGAGCCTTGGGTCACCCCGTACCCCCGACCCTTGTGGAGCGGGTCGTCGAGCGGACCATCGAAGAAGGCGGAGGCGCACGACGGGCGGTTGACCTCCTCCGACGCGAGATACTAGGCGTGACGTTCCACGAGATAGGCGACGGAGTCCCCTCCGCGAAGCTGAGAGGGATTTCGGTCGAACCCTCGGTCGTGCGGGCGATCGGCGTCGCGTCGCAGGGTCGCGCGGCGCGCCTCGGCGAGGTGAAGCGGCTCGAAGCCGAGCTCGCGCGGGCGCAAGGAGTTCGCCCGCTCCCGACCACCACGCTCTGGCGACGGATCGTCCGGCTCGAGCAGGCGGGCTACGTTCGACGCGAGATACGTCCCGGGGGATGCGGGGGGACCCTCTCGGTCGTCCGCGTCCTGACACCGGTCGACGAATGGGTCACGACGGCTCATCGGCCGGGAAGTCGTCCAGACGTCGGACCGTGGACCGGGCCCGCCTCTCCCCCGGTCGAGGGGAGCTCGGGGTTCCTGCGGGCGGAGCTCGGGCACCTTCCGTCCGAACCTTGAGCTGGCTCGCGACCATCTCTGCGAGCCGCCGGGAGCGGAGCGCCTGCTCGATCCGGTCAATCGGCGCGTTCCGCAGAGCCTCTCGGTCCGGGTACCCGGCCCGGTACAGCATTCGGGCCCGTACTCGACCGATCCCCCGCAGACGGACGAGGTCGAGCAGTTCCTCGCGCACGCCGTAGCGGATGCGGAACGAGAGGTCGTCGATCGCGCGGCCGGCCCGTCGCTGGAAGACGCTCGCGAGCCGCCCCGCGGCGAACAGGAGCCAATCGGCGTCCTCGACCTTCGAGCGGAGGTCGCCGGCTCCGATCCCGAATCGCTGGGTGAGCTCCACGATCGGTTCTTCGCTCACCCACGCCTCGAGGACCGAGGCGGTCTTGAGGGTCGCGAGGAAGACGTCGAGGCCGAGGTCGAGCGGAGGCTCCTCGGGCTTCACGAGGAGCTCCTCGGCCTCGTCGGTGAACCGCGTCAAGAGGTCGGCCTCCTCCCCCCGACGTAGGAAGAGCGGCGGGAGGTCGGGGGTCGCCGAGACGGCCGCCAGCAGCGGGAAGACCCCAACCCCGATCGGTGCGCGGGAGAGGACCTCCTTGAGCACGATCGCGCTCAGCGGGTCGAGGTAGAGCTCGCTGGTCAGCTCCCCGAACCGCGTCGCGCGCAGGACCTCCCCCGGAACGAGCAGCTCGTTCCGTTCGAGGAACCGACGGACCGTGGCGACCTGGCGGTGGAGGTCGGGGAGGGGAAGGGTTCGGCCGTAGAACGTGGCGGCGAAGAACCCCTCGAGGTCGGCGTCGTTCGTGACCGCACCGCTCGCGACCAACGCAAGGAGATGCATCCGAAGCGCGGGCTCGGCCGCGAGACGGCTCTGGATTGGCTCGGGGGCGGCGGAGAGGTAGCGGTCGAGCATCCGTTCCTCTTCTTCGGGGGTCCTCGCGAGGAGGAGGGCCTCGCCGACGGAGTCGAAGCGCGGCCGTCCGGCCCGGCCCAGCATCTGGTGGACCTCCATCACGGGGATCGGGGCCTGGAGGCCCAGCCGGTCGTCGTAGCGGGTCGTGTCGCGGACGACCACCCGCCGGGCCGGCAGGTTGATTCCCGCCGCCAACGTCGGCGTGGCCACGAGCACCTTCAGCCCGCGGTCGCGGAACGCCCGCTCCACGACCCGCCGCTCGGGGTTGGTCAGGGAGGCGTTGTGGAACGCGACGCCGTTCGGCAGGAGCCCGCTCAACCGCCGGATTCCCTCCGTCTCCTCGTCCGAGATCGTGACAAGCTCGGCGGCCGCCGCCTTCGCCCGCGTTCGCTCCTCGGGCGAGAGGAGACCTCGGACCGTAGGGATCAGCGCCTCGGCGAGCAGCTCGCTCGCCTTCCGACTGTTCACGAACACGAGGGCCTGCCCACCCTCCTGAACGACCGTGCGGACGAGGCGCGGGACCGCCTCGCCCGGGGCCGGCAGGTCCCGAACCGAGAGGTCCGTGAACGTGATCCTCCCGTTGTAGTAGACGCCGAGCTTCAGTGGGACGGGTCGGAAGTCGGAGGTGACATGGCGGGCGCCCAGCCATTCGGCGACCTCCTCTGAGTTCGCGACCGTGGCGGAGAGCGCCACGATCTGGAGGTCGGGGTAGTTCCTCCTCAGACGAGTGAGGCTGACCTCGAGCGTCGGGCCCCGGTCGGGGTCCCGGAGGAGATGGACCTCGTCCGCGACGACGACCCCCAGGCGGTCGAGCCAGGGACTTCCCCGACGCAGGAGGCCATCGGCCTTCTCGCTGGTGGCGACCAGCACGTCGAGCTTGTCGAGCTTCTCGGCCGGCAGGTCGAAGTCCCCGATCGAGAGGCCCACCTTGAGGCCCAGCTCCTCGAACTTCTCGAGTTCCTCGACCTTCTCCTGCGCGAGCGCCCGAAGCGGGACGAGGTAGAGGCCGGTCCGCCCCTCCCTCGCCGCCCTCAAGAGGGCGAGGTAGGCCACGAGCGACTTTCCGCTCGCGGTCGGGCACGCGAGGAGGAGGCTCTCGCCGGCAAGCACCGGACCGAGCGCCGCGGCCTGAGGGGGGTACAGGGAGGAGATGCCGTCGGCCGCGAGGACCTTCTGCCACGCCGGGTCGATGGCGGTCTCGGTAAGGGGAACCCAATCGCTCGACTCGTCTCCCCGAGAGCGTGCGGTGGAGGACGGGCGGCTTCGCGAAGGCACGGACTCTCGGAGCCGGGGTCGCTACAAAGGGTTTCGGCCGGTGCGGGCCGGAAGCAAGCTCCGGGCGAGGATCAGTTCCTGAATCTCGGTCGTCCCTTCCACGATGGGAAACACCCGAGCGTCCCGGAGGAGCCTCTGCGCCGGGGCATCGGCGCGGACCCCTGCGGCCCCCGCCACGTCCACCCCGGCGGAAGCGATCCGGACCGCCGCCCGGGACGCGACGAGCTTCGCGGCGGACGCTTCGATGACGTACGGGGCTCCCGCGTCCTTCGCCTCCGCGGCCCGGGCGACGAGGGCCCGCGCCGCGCTGAGGTCGGCGAACGCGCGGGCGAGCAGGGTCCGCTTCCATTCCTCGTCCTCGGCCGCGACGCAGCGGCGCATCTCGGCGAACGCGGTCTCGGCCACGCCGAGGGCGCAGCTTGCGATGCCGACGCGCCCACCCTGGAGGGCCCCGAGCGCGACCCGTAGTCCCCCGCCTTCCGGGCCCAAGAGCGATTCTCGAGGGAGGCGTACGTCATCGAGCACGATCTCGGCGGTCTCGCTCCCCCGCAGGCCGAGCTTCTCGAACCGCTGCGCGACCGAGAACCCTTTCGTGCCGGGCGGGACGATGAACGCCGAGATCCCCTTGTGGCCCAGCGTCGGGTCAGAGGTGGCGAAGACGAGGACGATGCCCGCGCTCACAGCGTTCGAGATGAACGTCTTGGTTCCGCGGAGGCGGAAGCCCCCCTCGTCCTTCGAGTATCGGGTCGTCAACCGGGCCGTGTCGGAGCCCGCGTTCGGCTCCGTGAGCCCGAAGGCGCCGACCCACTCGCCTCGGGCGAGCGGCCGGAGGAACCGCTCTCGCTGCGCGTCCGTTCCCCAGCTGAGGATGGGGGCCGCGCAGACGGAGAGATGCACGGCGAGCAGCACCCCCACGGCGGCGCTCGCGCGCGAGAGCTCCTCGAGGACCGCGACGGTCGACCGGGTATCGCCCCCGGTGCCGTCCCAGACGGAGGGGGTAGAGAGCCCGAGGAACCCCTCCTCGGCGAGCCCACGAACGACCTCCTCGGGGATCCGGTCGTCTCGGTCGATTCGTTCCGCCAAGGGCGCGACCGAGCGCTCCGCGAACGCGTGCGCCCGTTCCCGCCAGCCGGGCGCATCGGTGGGCAGGCCGCTTCGCATGGCCCGGGGGTCAGGACGACGAACGCTTAAGGCGTGGCAGCGGGTCGCGGCTCGCGTCCCCGGGGTTTGCGCGATGTCCGGCGTTCCCACACCGAAGGACCGTTTCACCTCCCTCGATACGCTCGCGCTGGTGCACGAGCTCCGCGCTGTCCGCCACGCTCGGGTCGACAAGGCGTTCGACCTTCCCGGTGGGGGTTGGTCGCTCACGCTGCGTGTCCCGCGAGAGGGCCGTCGCGAGCTGCTCCTGGTGCCCGGACGGTTCGCGGCCCTGCTCTCCGAGACCGTGGCGCATGCCGAGGAGCTCTCTCCGTTCGCGCGGGAGCTCCGCCGCTTGCTCGAGGGGGCCGTGATGGAGGAGGTCCCCGACCCGGGGGGGGAGCGGTTCCTCGAGGTCGTGCTCCGCCGCTCGGACGACCCCGAGGCGACCCTCGTCGCGCTCGAGATGTTCGGGACGGGGAACCTCGTGGTCGCCCGGGGAACCAAGATCGTGGCCGTCGCCCAGACGCGTCGTTGGGCCCATCGGACGGTGGCGATCGGGGCGGAGTACGCCCGTCCTCCGACACGGACGGACCCATGGACCGTCGGGGCGGCGGAGATCGAGGCCGAGCTCTCCCGCTCCCGGACCGACCTCGCGAGCACTCTCGCCGCGCGTCTCGCCCTAGGAGGCCCGCTCGCCGAAGAGGTGATCGCCCGAGGGGACTGGGACGGGGCCGGCGCGGCCGCCCCCGAGGCCGGCCGCCTCGGTCCCGAGCTTCACCGGGTCCTGCAGGAGCTGGTCGGGGAGGTGGGCGATCGTCCTTCCGGGTTCCTCTACCTCCGGGACCGGGTCGCGGTGGATGCGACCCCCTACCGCTCGCACCGATGGCGCGAGTTCGCCGACGTCGAGGAGGTCGCCCGACCGACGTTCTCGGCGGCGGCCGCCGAGTACTTTCCATCCCTCGTGGCGGCTCCCGTCTCGGTCGAGGAGCGGGAACGGTCGCGGGGGGTGAAGGACCTCGAACACCAGCTCGAGCGGCAACGGGCCGCCGTCCTCGAGCTCGAGCGTCGGTCCGAGGAGCTGAAGGCCGACGCGTCCGCCGTGTTCGACCACTACGCGGAGGCCGAGCAGATCCTGGCGGACGCCGAACGTCGAGGGGAGAGGGGTCCGGGCGTAGAGGCCCGGCTGGGGGAGCGGACCGTCTCCCTCGCCGTCAGAGAGAGCCCCCGAACGACGGCCCAGCACCTGTTCGAGGAGGCGAAGCGGGTCCAAGCCAAGCTCAAGGGGGCCGTCAGCGCGACCGCGGACGCCGAAGCGAAACTCGCCCAGCTGACGGTGGCCCCGCCCGCTCCGACCCCGAGCGAGTCCCCGCTCGCGCCCGGGCCGCGTCGTCGGCGCGCCCACTGGTTCGAGCGCTACCGCTGGTTCCTCAGCTCGGAAGGAGGGATCGTCATCGCCGGCCGGGACGCCTCGTCGAACGACTTGGTCGTTCGCCGCAACCTCAAGGACGGGGACTTCTACGTCCACGCTGACCTCCACGGGGCCGCGAGCGTCGTCGTGAAGCACGCGCCGCCGGGAGATCCTCCCCTCAGCGACGCCACCCTCCGCGAGGCGGGACAGTGGGCGGTCGCCTTCTCGAAAGCCTGGAGAGCGGGTCTCGCCTCGGCCGAGGCGTTCTGGGTCGACAGCGACCAGGTGTCGAAGAAAGCCGCGAGCGGTGAGTTCGTCGCGCGGGGCGCCTGGGTGATCCACGGCACGAAGCACGTGCTGAAGGACCTCCCGCTCGAGCTCGCGCTAGGAACGGTCCGTTACGAGGGGGAGGAGCGGTGGACGGTCGCCCCTCCCACGGCCGTCCGGGCGTTGGGAGAGGTCCGGGTCCTTCTCACGCCGGGCGAGGACCGGGAGCGGGGACCGCGCGAGGTCGAGCTCTCGAAGGACCTCGGCCTTCCGCGACCGCTGCTCCAATCCCTGTTGCCGGCGGGCGGCCTGTCGGTCCGACGACCGTAGATGCGCTGAACCTCCTCGGCGGCGAAGGCGTCGCCCGGCCTTCGCCACGTCCTCCCTCTCGCCCGGAGGCCCACGATGTCGAGGGGAGTCCCATCGGCCGTCAGACGACCGCCCACCTCGAACACGGTCTCCCGCGGCACGATGAGCCGCGTCGCCCGCGTGAACCGTCCCTCGACGATGGAGACCGGAACGACCGCACCCTCGTCGCGGACGACCCAGAGCGTCTCCACCTCGTCCGTCGAAGCCGCGAGCACTCGGTCTCCGTCTCGAGTATCGATCCGTCGGATCCGGAACGGCTCGTCGGACCCCGGGACCCCCGACCCCACGTGGACCTGAGCGTGGGCGGGGAGCTCGACCCGCGAGCGCACCGAGGTCTTCCCCGCGGAGACGATCTGCGCGACCTGGACCTGCTCGGGGGGCCGCGATTCGAACCGGTGCGTCCACTGGCAGACCCGGCACCGCGCAGTCCCCTGCACGGGACCCGAACCGGCCCTTCGGGTCGGGTCCATCCGCAGGACGCGGTGGGGGGTGAGGCCGTCGCACATCTCGCAGTAGAGCGTGGCGGCGAACACTCGAGGTGCGGGACCCCGCGCGGGGAGCGCTTCCGCCGCGTCGGGGTCGACCATCGGAGGGAGACACCCGCACGCGGGTTTGAGGGTTCCGCGGCCGTTACCGAGGGGGGAGCGGTCGGTCACACCGGCTTGCGGAGCGCGCCAAAGAGCTTTCGGGGCCCCACGAGGACCCACGGTCGGAGCTTCTGACGGCGGGCGAAGTCGAGGAAGGCGTACGATGCGTCGATGTCGTCGGAGAGGAGCCACCCCCCCGGCGTGAGCGCGGACCACGCCTCTCGATACTCGAACGCCTGCCACGGGTAGCGGTGGTCACTGTCGTGCAGGAAGACGTCCAGGGGACGGAGCGGTCGGATCGTCCGGCGGAACGCGGCGGCGCGACCCCGGGCGGGGAGCACGACGAATTGCCAGCGATGGACCGCCGAGGACCGCCTCGCGAGGTCACCGGCCGTCGGGAGGACGTCGACGCTCCAGAGCCGACCGTCCCTGTTCTCCTCCAGGGCGTCCAGAACAATCCGGGTGGACGCTCCATCGGCGACCCCGGTCTCGAAGAATCGCTTGGGTCGAACGGACCGGACGAACCCCCACAGGAACCGCTGCGCCGCCGGGTCGATCGGCCAGAGCGCCGAGAACTGCTGGGGCTTGAGCTCAGGGATCTCGTTCGGCAGGTCGGCCGCCCCCGGTCCGAGCATCCCTTTCAACAACAACGCCGGGTCCGCGGTCGCTTCGACGGCGAAACCGAGGTACTCCGAGCGGGTGGGGATCCAGACGGAACGGAGGGCGACCCGGCCGAGACCCTGGAGGGATCCCGACAGACGCGCCCGGAGCTCCTCGATCACCGCCGCACCTTCTGTTTCCCGACGAGGCTCGTGATCCGGTTCCCTTACCGAGGCGCCAGCTCCTCGGCGTCCCGGAAGATGGACGGCAACGCGGCCTGAACGTGGAAATGGCACCGGACGCCCAGGGTCTGCTCCGTCACGGTCCGGTCGACCGCGAACCCGGGCTCGACGAGCTCGACCCCTTCGCGCGGGTTCGGCACCACGTCGATCCGCACGGGGGCGGCCGTCGGTCGAAGCCGGGCGAACTCGCGGCGGACCTGCTCGGCGACCTCGAGCACCGAGAGCGCCTCGCCGCTCGCCACGTTGAACGTCGTCGACCCCGGCAGCGAACCCGGTCGGAGCAGAAAGCGCGTGATCGCTTCCCAGTGCGCGAGGACGTCCTCGAGGTGGATGAAGTCCCTTCGCTGCGTTCCAGGGGCGTTCACCGAGAGCCGTCCGGTGGCGGCCTGTCGGGCGAACAGCTGGATCACGTTACCCTTCGTGATGTAGCGGCCCTCGGCCCGGTAGCCTCCGTACACGTTGCTTTGTCGGACGATAGCCACAGGGACGGCCCCCTCCCGGCCCAGCGCCGCGACCCGCTCCTCTCCGGCGGTCTTCTGGCGCGCGTACTCGTGGGTGGGCCGTGCCGGCGTGGACTCGAGGACGGGAAGCTCCGTGGGGGCGCCGACGACCGCGAAGCTGCTCGCGAACGCGATGGGGATGCGCCGCTCCCGGCACATTGCGACCAACCTCGCGGTCCCGCCAACGTTAGTGCGGGCGGTGCGTTTCGGGTCCTGGGCGCAGACCATCACGCCGGACACCGCGGCGAGATGAAGGATGACGTCGCAGTCCGAGAGGAGGGCAAGGCCGGCGTCGCTCTCGAAATCGCCCCGCTCCACGGGCCGCTCCCGGTGCGTCGCTTCGATCGGCCCGGAGCGATTGTCGATGAGCCGAAGGTCGTAGTGGCGTCCCGCGAGGAACGGGACGAGCGCTCCTCCGATGTACCCCGACGCGCCGGTGACGCCGACCTTCACCATCGCCGAGCGTGCCAGTCGCCGACCGCCATAACCCTTGGCTCGAGCGCGATTCCGACCGAGGTAGGCCATCGTCGGCTCAGACGGGGGCGACACGGTGTCGACGCCCGTCAGAAGGTCCTCCGAGAACTCAAGCTTGAATACCTCCGCGGACGTCCGAGGGACGGATGACCGGGGCCGGCGACGAGCGGGAGCCCCCCCGGGGCGAGAGCCGGGTCGGGCGATGAGGAGTTCGGTGCTCATCACCTGCTACCGTCGCCGACAGTACCTGAACCTCTCCGTCGCCTCGGCCGTCGCGGACGGCGCCGACCAGATCGTCGTCGTCAAGGACTGGGCCGACGCGACCGTTGACCGCGCGCTCGCGGACCTCGGTGCGGTCGTGGTCACCGAGGAGATCCCGGTCATCGGCGAGGCGCTCGCACGCGGGCTCGGCCGGTGTGATGGAGAGACGGTCTCCTTTCTGGACGACGACGACCTCATCGTCCCCGGAAGGCTCGCGGCGGTGCGCGGTGCCTTCGAAAGCTCGCCGTCGCTGGTGCTGTTCAAGAACGGATACAGCGAGATCGACGTCGATGGGGCGGCCTACGTTCCCAAAGGCGGCCCGGTGCCCCAGCCCGCCGCTCCGTACGATTTCTCGTGCGACCGCGTCGACGACGGCACCCTCCGATGGCTCACCGCCAATCACGCCTACGGGATCCTCAGCACGATCACGGTACGACGCGACCCGCTCCAAGCGCTCTCGCGCGACTTGGCCCAGGTCGAGTGTGGCATCGATGTCGCCGTCCCCACCCTGCTCATGCGCGACCGATACCGGCACGCGTTCGTTCCCGACCCGCTCACGGTCCATCGCGCCGGCTCCAGTCTTCGGGGGGGGACGCCCTCCGGCGACTCCGCCGCCTACGCCCGAACGTTCCGGCGTCTCGCGAGGTCCGCGGGCTCCGACGGGGCGCGGCGGTTCGCCTCGATGAACGCCCGGTGGGCGGAGCTGGAGATGCTCCTCGGCCGCCACCGCCTCGACGCGCTCCAGCGCTTCCGTTCGGGCGCGGTCGCGCCGTCCCTGCGCGAGCTCGCCCGGGTCCTTCTTCCCTCGTCCGTGGAACTCCGGGCACGCTGACGGCGACGGCCCCGGGAGGGCGTTAGGTCCCGGCGGTCGGTCGAAGCGCGGCCGAGTAGATCGCGAGCAACCGCTCGAGGTGGCGCTCGGTCGAGAACTCTTCCGCTACCCAGGCCCGGCCGGCCAGCGCGACCGACCGGGCCTCGGTGTACTGGTCCATCAGCTGAAGCACGGCGGTCGCGAGCCGGGACGGGTCGCCGGACGGGACGACCGTTCCGAAATCCCCGACGGTCTCCGGCAGCCCCCCCGTATCGGTCACGACCACCGGGACTCCGTTCGCGAGCGCTTCGATAGGCGAGTTCCCAAGGTTCTCCCACGGGAGTGAAGGAACCGCCAGGATGTGGATCCCCTCGAACCAGCGGTGGCTGTCCGGCACCCAGCCGTCGACCGAGATGCCGTCCCCCTTCGGGATCGGGAAGGGTCCGGACCCCGCGAACCGAAGGCGCACGTCCGGGCGACGCTTCCGTACGAACGCGAACGCGTTCAGTAGGACCTCGACCCCTTTCTGACGCTCGAACCGGCCCAGGAATCCCACCGTGAACGGACCGGCCGGCAGGCGCGCCGGCTCCGCGGGGACCGGGATCATCGGTCGCACGAGGCTCGTGGGACGGTACCCGAGACTCTCGAAGATGCTCTGCGTGGCATGGCTGACGCAGATGAACGACCGCACGCGGTTCTTGACATGCGTATCGAAGGAGCGGCGCTTGGCGAGGTTCAGCGGTAGCCCGACACCGACCTCGCACCCGGTGAACTGGCAACGGGGAAGGATACCGCCGGGACAGGCCGTGCCGTCGGGAAGGGTCAGCGTGGCCACGGGGCACACCAGCTCGGCGTCGTGGGCGGTGAAGACGATCGGCTCCGTCCGCCCGCCCAACCACGCGCCGAGCGCCGGGAATCCCGCGTGGAAGCGGTGGAGGTGGATGATGTCGGGCTTCACCTCCGCCGCGACCGCGTCGAGCCACCGGGTCAACGGAGCGCCCTCGGTGAATCCGGCGACCGCCTGCCGGGCGGGAGACCGAGGTACCGTGTACGCCCGGATCGACCCCGGATTCTCGGGCACCGGGTCCGTGACGATCGCTGCCGTGACGTTGTGATGACCCTGGGCGTCCAGAGCCTGCGAGACCCGACGGACGTACATCTGCGCGCCGCCGATGCCCGGTCCATCCCAACCGTCCAAGCGGAGGATGTTCACCGGTCCGTCCTTCCGGTTCCGGAGGAGGCTCGGGAACCCGGCCCTACGCCGTCGCACGACATGGGTTACGCTAGGAACGCACGCGGGGCGGTCTTAAGGACTCGTCGGGCCGGACCCCGAACAAGCACCCGACCCGGGTTCCGTGTGAACTCCGCGCTGCCCGCACGAAGAACCCCGCTCGAGGGCGAATTGCCCTCTCCTCCTCTCGCCAAAGCCTTTATGGCCGGGGCCCGGGTGAGGCCGACGGGCGAGTGCGTGCGGATAGTGCTCCCGGTGTTCCGGTACTTGCCGGCACCGGGCGGCGCCACCCGGCTGGTCCAGCTTCTGGCGGAAGGCGTTGCGGCCCGAGGGCACACGGTCACGGTCATCACCCAATCGGAGCCCGACACCCCCGCCGAGGAGACGATCGCGAGCGTTCGCGTGCTTCGGCTCGGGATGCGCCACGTCGCCGGGTTTCGGGTCCCGAAGGGCTACCTGCGCCTCCTGAGGTCTTTGGACGCGGACGTCCTCCATCAGAACGGCAATCGGATCTGGAACGTCGATTACTACCTTCCGTTCGCCGGTTCCTTCGATTGGCCCCAGGTGATCATGCCGATGGGGTTCTACCACTACTGGATGCGACACGGCTTCGTTCGGTGGCTCTACTACGACCGGTACCTGCCCGGTCGGCTCCGGGCGTTCGATGGTTACATCGCCCTGACCCAGGGGGAACGAGACCAGGTCGTGGGCTGGAAGTACCCGGCGGACCGGGTCCGCGTCATCCCGGTGGGGGTTGACCTCACGGAATTCGCTCACCCGCCGGAGCACCCGGAGTCGGTTCGGGAGGGCTGGGGCCTTTCGACCCCCCACATTGCCGTCTACGCGGGGGGCCTGTTCGACAACAAGAGGGTCGACCGCATCATCCGCGCCGTCGCGGCGACCCGGGGGGTCTGGGGGCTGGTCGTCGTGGGTCACGATGTCCCGGGCACGCCGTACGACCTTGCGCACTGCGAAGCCCTCGCGCGGGAGCTCTCGGCGCCCGTCCGCTTCCTGGGACCCGTATCGAGGCCGGCGGTCCTGGATGCGCTCTACGCGGCCGACGCCTACGTCCAGGGGAGCGCCTTCGAAGGGTTCGGCATCAGCCTCCTCGAAGCGATGGCGACCGGCCGACCGTTCGTCGCCTTCGATGCCGGAGCCGCGCGCGAGCTCAGCGAAACGGGAGCCGGCGTCTGCGTGCATTCCGAGGAGGAGATGACGCGCGCGCTCGCCGCCCTGCCGGAGCGGGCGGAGGAGCTCGGCAAGGCGGGTCGCGCCGCGGTCCAGGGGTACTCGGTGGACCGGATGGTCGACCGCACGCTCGAACTGTACCGGTCGGTCACCCGTAGTGGAGAGACGACCGGACGCCACTAGCGCCGGCGATCCAGCGCGCCCGTCCAGAACCCTCACCGAGGGAGAGTTGCCGGGTCTCCAGCAAAACCCCCAGCAGATTCCTTAAGGGTCCGCCCAGGATACGAGAGGTCCCAGGTGAAGGCGATGTCTTCCCCGGTCTCGACCGCCCAATCATCGAAATGGGTCTACCTGGCCGTAGGTGTTGCGGTCGGTCTGGTCTTTGGCTTCCTTCTTTCGGGGGTGCTCTCGACCTCCTCGTCACCCGGGAGCAGCACCACCTCTCCGCCGCCGGCGGGGGTCCCAGCCACCGTCAGCCACACCGGTGTGGACACCAACGCGACGCCCGTTCTGACCTCGCCGTTCGATGCCCCGGCGGGGAGCCTGGTCCTCCTCTTCGTGAGCTACATCAATTATGAGGCCGGTGGAGGATCTCCGCAACTGGTCACAGATTCCCTGGGGGACCCGTACACTCTCCTTTCCACTACGGGATCCGCGCTGAACCACACGGAGAGCCTCTTCGCGACCACGACCGCCTCCTCGGACGCGAGCCTGGTCGCTACCGTGGCGATCACGGGGGGAGCGACGCCCCAGGGGGGTTCGGTGGCCGCGGTGGACGTGTCGAACGCCAACTTGGGCTCCATTGACTCCGTCAGCTGGAACACCGGCTCGGGCGGCACGGCCGCGGTCACGTTGACGACGAGCCACTCGGGAGACCTCTTCCTGTTCGGAGCCGCGGGTCGTGGCGTCAGCGGACCGTACTCGGCCGGGTCGGGAGAGACCCTGCTCGACACCGGTACGGCCGACTCGGGTCCGTTCGAGGACGGGACCGGGTATGGCACGTTCACGATCATGTCGAGCGCGACGACGCTCCCGCTCTCCGCCGACCTGAACCAAGCGACCTTCTGGGACGCCATCGGGATTGCGATTGACCCTGCGTGACCTAAAGGGGCCTTCCCGGGGGCGGCTTCGCAGCTTAGGACCCGTCCGTTAGATCCGGACCCGTCGCCGGGTACCCAAGGGGCCGGGAAGTCCTGGGGCGGTTCGGTCGGGGCCCGCGTGGGGCGCGGACGAGTGGGGCTGCCCGAATTTGAATCGGGGTCCCGAGCTCCCAAAGCTCGAAGGATGGACCAGTAGAGCGGACGGAGGGTAGTTCCTCGCGCCCGTAGCTACCCCACAGCCCCGCATCGAGAACTAGACCGCGTCCACCCGTTTCAACGTTCGGCCGATCCGGCACTCCGCAGGTTGGTCGTCGACCCGCTCGATCCGGTAGCGCTGGTTCGTTGGAAGGGATGGCCCTGCGCAGATCGACCAGTTCGGGCAGTCGAGTCGCCGGCACGGGTACCGTCCGACCTCGACCGAGCTCCCCACGACCGCGCTCCGCGCGTCCACGACCAGCGGCCGGGCGACGGGCTTCACCTCCACCACGTGGGCATCGGTCTCCTGGAGGGCGCATGGATGCGTCACCGGCCGGACCCGGGTCACCGCGTACCGCCGTCCCGGGTCGAGGGTGAGGCAGGCATGGCGGAAGGCGCAGGTCCGGCAGATGGGAGCGCCCCCCTGATAGACGAACTCGAACCCCTCGTGGGATTCGGCGATGGCGAGGAGCGTGATCTCGGCCATGCTAGCCGATCACCCCCGTGACGGCCGCGAGTCGCTCCGCGGCTTCCCGGGTCAGCCCGTTGTCCCCGAGGATGGTGTACCGGTCCGGACGGATCGTGTGAGCCAGGACGAGGGCCTTCACCACCTCCTCGTTACGGACCCCGAGCTCGCGCGCCGTGGTCGGAGCGCCGATCGTGAGCAGGGAGTTCTTGAGCCGCTTCCAGTCGCCGCCATGAAGGTACATCATCATGATCGCGCCGACCCCGCACTGCTCCCCGTGAAGGCTGGGCTTCTCGCTCACCCGGTCGAGCGCATGGCTGAACAGATGCTCGCTGCCGGAACACGGACGGGAGGAACCGGCGACGCTCATCGCGATCCCGGCGACCAGGATCGGCCGGATCGCGATCCAGACCGACTCCTCCAGGTTCGGCTTGATGGAGGAGGCGTGGTCCATGATCTCCTGGGCGGCGTACTCGCTGAGGGTCGCGGCGGTGCTGGAGTACTCCTCGTTCCGCAGGCGGACCGCGAGCCTCCAATCGAGCGTCGCCGTGAGGTTCGAGATCACGTCGGCGCACCCGGACGCGAGCAGCCGGAAAGGGGCCTGGACGATGAGCTGAGTGTCGGCGATGACGCCGATCGGGACGGCTCCTTCGGTGCTCGTGATGCTGGTCGCCCCGTGCAACGAAGCCCGCGGCGAGGAGATCCCGTCGTGGGCGGCCGAGGTCGGCAGGCTCAGGAACGGGATGTGAAGGCGAGCGGCCACGACCTTCGTGATGTCGATCTTGCTTCCTCCCCCGGCCCCGATGAGGAACTCCGCCCCGGACGAACGGACCTCCTCGGCCACCCGGTCCACCTCCGCTTCGGTGGCCTCTCGAGCGATGATCGTGGCAACGTGGAATCCTTCTTCCTGCAGGATGGTCGCAGCGCGCCGGCCGGCGATGTCGGCCGTCTTCGGTCCCGTGACCACGGCGCCCCGGTTCGGGAAGGCGAACTGGCGGCACGTGGTCGCGAGCTCCTCGAGGACCCCGTGACCGACCAGGACGATCCGGGGGAAGACCATCCCCTTGGCCTTGCCGAACACGGATTCGTATCCCGGCCAGATGGTTCGGGACGACGGTTCTTGTGACGCCATGGGCCGGAGATGCAGACGACGGAACGTGCCTCTTTAGCCTAACTGTCGGAACGAGCGGCGGGACGATTCAGCGACCGGGGGCGTCGCCCCACAGGACCTTGTGCTCTTGGAGCATGACGCGCACGTCGAGCCGGTCCCGAAGGACCCAGTCGGCGAGCCGCCCCGCGTCGGTGCCCCAGACCGGTTGGAAGACCCGCGTCGCGGGTCCGCGGTACCGCAGGACCACCCGGCGGGCGTAAAGGTAGTCCTTCCGGTCGGCGATGACGAACTTGAGGACATCCCGAGACCTTAGACGGGGCAGGTTGGTCCAGAGGTTCCGACCCTCCATGCCGGAGGATGGGCACTTCACGTCGACGCTGAGGACGAGGCGAGGGACCTTCCGGTAGGACGAGATGTCGAGCGACCCTCCCGTCTCGACCAGGGTCGTGATCCCGCGGTCCGCGAGTCGTTTCACCAGCTCCAGCGACTCGCTCTGAAGCAGCGGCTCGCCTCCGGTGAGGCAGACGTGTCGGGTCTTGTCGCGGGAAACCTCCGCGAGGAGGGATTCGACCGACCGGCTCCGTCCGGGTCCGAACGAGTATGGGGTATCGCACCAGGCGCAGCGCAGGTTGCATCGCGCGGCCCGGATGAACGTAGTGCGGACGCCGGTGAGCGGTCCCTCGCCCTGCAGGGAGTGAAACACCTCGATGACCCGCATGTACGCCGGTAGGAGGGCCGAGTGGCTAAATCGGCTCCGGTGCCCCATCGGGCGTCCGTCCTTCGGGAATCCCTCAAATACGGTGACCGTGTCGATGGGCCGGCATGGACGCGGCCCGGGTCCGGCACTGGCAGGACGCGTGGCGCCGGGCGGGGATCGCCACCGGCCAGCGAGTGCCTTCGCGCGGCAAGTTCTACGCGGTCAACGCGTACCCCGGGCCCAGCGGGTTCCTTCACGTCGGTACCGTGCGCGGATACCTCTACACCGACGCGCTCCACCGGTACCACCGGATGCTGGGGGAGTCGGTCCTGTTCCCGTTCGGGATCCATGCGTCCGGCCTGCCCGCGGTGACGTTCGCTCAGCGGGTCCAGGACCGGGACCCGCTCATCCTCCAGCAGTTGGAGGACGCCGGGGTCCCCCCCTCGGAGTGGGACCGGCTCCAGGACCCCGAGTACGTCGTGCGGCTCCTCGGAGAGTCGTACCGGTCCGTGCTGCGCTCGATCGGAGTCCTCTGGGACGAAACGACGTACCTCACGACGATCGACGAGGATTACCGGGCGTTCATCCGCTGGCAGTTCCGCGCCCTCGAACGCTCGAACGTCCTCGTCCGGGGGACGTACACCGCGGCCGTCTGCCCGGTGTGCGGCCCGGTCGCCGTCGACCCCTCCGAGACCGACCTTTCGGCGGGGGGCGACGCGGAGCTCCTCCGGTTCGCCACGGTGCCGTTCCGGCTTGACGACGGTCGGATCCTCCTGGCCGCCACGTTGCGGCCCGAGACGGTCTACGGTGTCACGAACCTCTGGCTCGCGCCCGGCGAGAAGCTGGTCGTGTGGCACGAGGGAGACCATGCGTTCCTCGTGGCCCGCCCCGGGGCCGAGAGGCTCGTCGAGCAGCACGGAGGTCACCTGGGCCACGAGGTCCCGGGCTCCGAGCTCGTCGGGCGCGAGGTCGAGGTCCCCTTCCGGCGGACGAAGGTCCCGATCCTCGAGAGCTCTCTCGTGACTCCGGCGGTCGGTACCGGCGTGGTGATGAGCGTTCCCGCCCACGCTCCGGCGGACGAGGCGGCGCTTCGGGCTCTCCCGGAGTCGGTTCGCGGCACCCTGGGGCCGCCGCCGGTACTGCTGGAGATCCCCGCCCGCGCGACCTTGACCGCGTCCGAAAGCGCTCTCACGGCGGGGAGTGGCACCCCCGCCCAACGCGCCCTTCGTGCTACCGGCGCGAACGACCTGTCGGACACGGCGGGGGTGGAAGAGGCGACGGAACGGCTGTACCGGCTCGAGTTCGCCCGAGGGCAGATGACGATCCCCCCGCTCGGGGGGGTCTCCGTCCGAGAGGCCCGCACGCGGGTCGTCGAGACGCTCGCTCAGGAGGGACCGACCTTCGACCTCCAGGAGTTCTCGAAGCCTGTGATCTGCCGGAACGGTCACTCGGTGATCATCCGGAAGGTGCCGGACCAATGGTTCCTCGCCTACGGGGACCCCGACTGGAAGGTGCGAACGCGGGAGTCGGCGTCGCGCCTCGTGACCTGGCCGCCCGACTACGGACGAGAGCTCCCCGGCATCATCGATTGGTTCACGGACCGGCCGTGCACCCGCAAGGGACGCTGGCTCGGTACTCCGTTTCCGCTCGACCCGGAGTGGATCATCGAGCCGATCGCGGACTCGACGTTCTACATGGCGTACTTCATCGTCCGACGCTTCGTTTCGACCGACCGGCTTTCGCTCCCCCAGCTGACCGAGGCGTTCTTCGACTACGTGTTTCTCGGCGAGGGCCCCGGGGAGCCCGCGGTGGACCGAACGCTCCTCGAGGAGATACGGGCCGAGTTCCTCTACTGGTACCCGCTCGATTTCAACCTCGGAGGGAAGGAGCACAAGCGGGTCCACTTCCCGGTCTTCCTCTACACCCACGCCCGGCTCCTGCCCCCGGAGCTCCAACCCCGGGGGATCTACGTCAACGGCTGGATCACCGGGCCCACCGGCGGTAAGGTCTCGAAGAAGGAGGTCTCGAGCAAGGGCGGTCGGATCCCTCCGATCGGCATGGCCCTCGAAACGTGGGGCCCGGACGCCCTTCGCCTCTTCTACGCCATCGCGGCGTCCCCGGCCCAGGACCTCGCGTGGGACCCGTCCCTGGTCGATTCGGCCGCCGGACGCCTCATCGAGGTGGAGCGGCTCGTCCGCGAGGCCGCGGGAGACTCCGCCGGCCCTCCCGAGCTCGATGCGTGGCTCTTCTCCGCCATGCACCGCGCCGTGGGCGCGGTGAGGTCGGCCTACGAGGCCACCGACCTTCGCTCCGCGGCCGAGGTCACGTACGTCGGCATCCCTTCCCTGCTTCGCCGATACTACGCTCGAGGCGGGGTCCCGGGCGAAGCCACGGCCCGCGTGGCCCGAGCCTGGGTCCGCCTGCTCGCTCCGCTGACGCCCCATCTCGCCGAAGAGCTGGGGGAGGGAAGGTTCGCCGGCCTGGTCTCGGTCGAGCGGTTCCCCGCCGTGGACGAGTTCCCCCGGTCCGAGGTGGCCGACGCGCACGAGGCGTTCCTGGACCGTGTCGAGGAGGACCTACGGGCCGTGCTCCGACCGGCCGAGGACCGCGGCGAGCCGCCGGTCGAGGAGGCGGTCTTCTACGTCGCCGAGCCTTGGAAGGAGACCGTGGAGCGATGGCTGCGGGAGACAGTCGAGCGAGGCGAGGAGCCCAACGTCCGGGACGTCATGGCGCGGGCGGCTTCCGACCCGGCCGTCGCCGCCCACCGGGCCGAGGTCCCGAAGTACGTTCAGCGCGTCGCTCGCCTCGTGCGGGGGGAACCCCCCTCCACCGGTCCGCGCGTGGACGAGGAAGCCGCGCTCCGGGGGGCCGAGGGGTACTTCGTCCGTCGCCTGGGGTTTGGCTCCGTCCGCGTGGTGCGAGAGAGCGAAGCGTCCGCCCTCGACCCGCTCGGACGGCGGGACCGGGCTCGTCCGGGCCGGCCGGCGTTCTACCTCCGGCGCAGGGCCTGATCGCCCGACGGGGCGCTCGGTCGATTGCTACCGCCGAGGGGGCGGGTCGGTCTCGAGTCGCGCGAAGAGGAGCGTCGCCCGCCAGTGACCGTCCTTCTGCACTTCGTCGCGTAGCCGCCCCTCATAGCGAAAGCCACACCGACGGACCACCCCACGGGAGGCGGCGTTCGTCGGAAACACGCGGGCCTCGATCCGGTGAAGCCCGAGCCGGGTGAATCCGGTGCGCACGAGGAGGTTCACCGCCTCCGTGGCGTAGCCCTGGCCCCGATGCTCTCGGCCGAGCCAGTATCCCGCCTCGGCGGACGTGCTCCCTCCCCCGAGGTTATGGAGCCCCACGCCGCCGAGGATCTCCGCGTCGGACCGCCGCACGACCGTCAGCCCAAGCCATCGACCGGACCGTCTGCCTGCCTTCGCCTTCCGCACCCAGTCCCGACCGTTCCGGCTGGTGTAGGGATACGGCACGTGGAGGGTCGAGCGGGCCACGGAAGGTTCGTTCATGAGGCGGACGACGGCGGGGATCTGGTCGAGGGCCGGGGGCACCAGGTCCACGCGCCGACCCCGCAGCGGGAACCGGAGGCGGGCGATCCGGTTCCGGGCCGAGCTCGGTCGAACCGCCATCCCGTCAACCCCGACGGCGCCGCGCCGTCCGAGCCGGAGGGAAGTTGAGGAACATACGCGACGGGGTCGGGTGAGGCGAAACCTTGCGGTACTTCGCCGACTTCTTCTGGGAGTAACTGTGAGCGACCCGGCCCGAGATCTCGAAGTAGATCAGCTGACCGACCGGCATCCCCGCGTAGATCCGGACCGGCACCTTCACGCTCATCTCGAGGGTCCAGTAGTTGCAGAACCCCTCGTCCCCCTTGCCGGCCGTGGAGTGGATGTCGATGCCAAGGCGGCCCACGCTCGATTTTCCCTCGAGGAAGGGGACGTAGCCGTGGGTCTCGGTGTACTCCTCGGTCACCCCGAGATAGAGCTGGCCGGGGATGAGGACGTATCCGTCGCGCGGGATCCGGAACTCCTTGACGCGGTTGTTCTCGCGCGCGTCCAGCGCCGCGTCCTCGTAGACCGCGAGATAGGGTCCTAGGTGGACATCGTACGAGTTGGTCCCGAGGCACTGCGCGCGGAACGGCCGGATGACGATTCGCCGCTCGCGCAGCGCGTCCCGGATCTTGACGTCCGATAGGATCATCGGGGGCCGGGCGCGCCGAGCCGCCCGTCCTATTTAACGGGGGAGCGCTCGTCGGCGCTCTCGAAGACCAGCGCCGCGTACCCGACGACGTCGCGCATCTTCTCCACCTCGCCCGAATGTCCCCAGCGAAGGAGCCGCGGACGGACGTCGAGGCCCTCGAGCGCCGCGAGGAGGACGGTCGTGGGGGCGACCCCGCACATCGAGATGTCGTTCCGCGCCACGGTGTCGTAGAGGCCCCGAGGGTCCCGCGCGAGGATCTGGTCGATCGCCATCCGGTCGAGGCGTTCGGCGGTCGCGGGAAGGACGTAATGGGAGAAGTCGGTCGACGCGATCAGGAGGACGTCCCGGTTTCGGATCGCGGAGCGGACCACGTCCGCGACCTCCTCCAGAAACGCGTACGGACCGTACCCGACCTCGAGCGGAACGAACCGGGGGTGCGGGAGGACGTACTCGAGGAACGGCAGCTGGACCTCGATGGAATGCTCCCGTCGATGGGCGTTCTCGTCCACGACCACCGGGGCGTGCCGGAGCGCCGCCACCAGGTCGGCGTCGACCGGGGTCGGCCCGAGCGGCGTGAGCCAGGCCCGTTCGGACAACGCGGCCCCTTGGCTCGCTCCGTAATGGTCCACCCCCAGGATGAGGACGCTCTCGGGCGGGCGGTCCCCGGCGATCAGCCGGTAGGCGTGCGCCGCGATGGGGCCGGAGTAGACGTACCCGGCGTGAGGGACGACCGCGGCCCGCACCTTGCGGAGATCCGACCGCTGGCGGGTCGGGAGTTCCCCCGGTCCCCGCGGGTCGGTGAAGCAGCTCTCGACCTGGCGGGCGAGCGCGGCTCCGTCACCCTCGTAAAACTGTCCTGCGACCGCCGGGCGTCGTGGAGGTATCGGCATAACTCATCAGGGCGAGGAAAGCTCGCCGACGAGCGTCTTTGCGTCGCTCTCGGCGAGCGTAGGTCGGGCGGAAGAACGGAACGGGTTCGTCTCCCCGTACCGCGGGATGATGTGGAAGTGGACGTGGAACACCACCTGGCCGGCGTTCGCCCCCGCGTTCAGCGAGAGGTTGTAGTCGGGGGAGAGGCGTTCGGCCCGTCGGCAGAGCTCGTCCAACGTGTGGACGAGGGCCATCTGGTCTCCCCACGGTAGGTCAGTCAGCCGGGCGCCGTGCCGTTTCGGGACCACGAGGAAGTGACCCCGGGTGACCGGGAACCTGGCGAGGAACGCGACCGTCGACTCGTCCTCGTAGAAGACATGGGCCGGGGCTCGCCGTGCGACGATGTCGCAGAAGACACAGCCGGTCCCTCCCTCGACCGCAGCGAGCGGCATTGACCGCCGAGAATCCCGGCCGGGCTAAAGGGTTGCCGGGCCCACGGCCGAGTCGACCTCATTAGGGGTACGTGTCTGGCTTTCTCCGATGCGTTGGTCCGCCGTGTTTCTCGGCGTGATGTTCTCGCTCGTCGTCGTGGCCAGCCCCGCCGCGGCGATGACGACGGTTCCCGCGCTGACGTCCTCGGCGGTCCCGAGCGCGACGGCCCTCGTGAGCGACGCGGTTCCGCTCCCGATCCCATCGTCCCCTCGAGAGCTGCCGGCCTCCACTCCCCTCTCCTTGACGTTCACGTTGACCAACCCTCGCTCTGGGGAATTGGGGCGATTCCTGGACCAAGTCGAGGACCCGGCCTCTCCCTCCTATCGCCACTTCCTCACGTACCCGGAGTTCGTGGAGGAGTTCGCCCCGCCCGGATCGAGCGTCGCCCGCGTGGAAGCCGCCCTGGACGCGGTGGGGGCGCGGGACGTCACGGCCGCCGCGGACCGCTCGTCGGTCACGGCCGTCCTGCCGGCGAGGTCGGTCGAGCAGCTTCTCGGGGTGGACCTCAGGGCGTACGGGTCCGCGGGTCGAGTGCCCCTCTATACGGCGGTCGGCACGGTCTCGCTTCCCCCGTCGTGGAGGGGGCTCGTCTCCGGCGTCGGCGGTCTCTCCAACTCCGCGACGACGGGACTCGTCGCCCCGTCGAAGGTGCCGTCCCGGCCGCTCGGGCCGCTCTCGGCCGACCGCTCTCAGTTCGCCCGCGACAACGGTACCGGCGAGGATTGGTTCCTGGGATCGGACTACACTCAGGCGTACGGTGCCACCGAGCTATTCCCCGGGGCGAACAGCGTACCGAACGCCACGTATCCCACGTCCGTGGCCATCGCGACCCTGCTCGGAAGCGCGTACAACCAGACCCATCAGGCCAACTTGCCGCCCTGGGACCCCTCGGTCATCGACGCGTACTTCAACGGCACCCTCGGCCCCGGCTGGCCGATGCCGAACTTCACCGGCGTGCCCGTGACCCTGGACAACGTAACCCCACCCTCTCCCGGGCCGTTCGGGAGCCTGAACGACTCGACGGCGTTCGAGACCGAGAACTCCCTCGACCTGGAGATGGCCGGGAGCCTGGCTCCGGGGTCCTCCGTCTACAACTTCTACTTCGCGGGCAGTCTGCTCGAGGGCTCCGCCACCGTGGGGGACGCGGCGGACTACTTCGCCGCCGACCTCGCCCAGGCCCTGGCGTATCACTATTCGCCCGCGCACCTCGCCTCCGTCAGCTGCTCCTTCGGGCTCCCGGACCTGAACGACACGGCCTGGAACGCCGAGCTCCTCACGGCCGCGGCGACGGGGGTCACCATCGTCTCGGCCAGCGGCGACCAGGGCAACGCTCCCGATTCGCTGACCGGCCCCTCGGATGGCCAATGGCCGATATGGCCCGCCACGGCGGCCTCGAACACCTCGGGCTCCGTCGCCGTCGGAGGCGTGTCACTGACCCTCTCCGGGACACCGAACTCGTACTACAACGCGTCCACCGGTCTCACCCTCTCCTACGACCCCACCGACGGGGCGATCTCCGGTGTGTCCGCGTGGTACGACACTTCCGGCGGCCAAGGGGCCCACTCCGGAACGGAGGGCGGAGTGAGCCCCGTCTATCCGGAGCCCTCGTGGCAGTTCCAATCGGCCGCGCAGCCGGCGGTCATCAACGCCACGGTCCTTCAGGGGGCGACCGCGCTGGGGCGTTCGGGTCCGGACGTCGCCATGCCGGGGAATGCGACCATCGTGACGGACTTCGCGAACTCGACGGGGGCGGTCTTCTTCGATGTCCTGGAGGGGACGAGCGTGGCGACCCCGGTCCTCGCCGGTCTCCTCGCCGACGTCGTGGCCGTCGAGAATCACGGGACATCGGGGCCCTGGACCTCCCTCGGATTCATCGACCCCGAGATCTACCGGTTCGCGAGCTTCTTCGCGGCCCACCCCGGGGCGAGCTCGGACCCGTTCCTGGACGTGACCGCGGGAAGGAACTACGTTTTCTCTGCCGCCCCGGGGTGGGACCCCACGACGGGCTGGGGCGGGGTGGACGCTCCGGGGTTCCTCGCCGCCGACCAGAACGGGACCTTGCTCCACTACGTCTACACCGGCCCGACCCCCGGTCTTCCGCCCGGGTACTCGCCCCCGTCCTCCGCGGTCACCGGGGTCCCGTGGCCGTACATCTTCGCGATCTTCGGCGTGGGGATCGTCGTGGCGATCGTGTTGGTCGCCGTCGCCGCGCGTCCCTCGCAACCCCGCTCGCCCCCGAGCGGGGTACCGTGGGGGGCCCAGGTGGGAGGACCCGCTGGGTCCGCGGCCGCCCCGCCCCCCGGGGGGTATCCCGGCGCGACGTTCCTGTGTCCGTACTGCGGGGCCATCCGCCCCGCGGAACCGGTGCGCTGCCCTCAGTGCCAGGCGTTCTAGTCTAGGAGGCGATCGGCGGCTCGGCCGGAGGGCCGTCGTCGGGCGCGCCATTCTCCGGCGGGCTCGCGGCGGGAACTTCGGGGGCCGCCGGTGGCGGTGACGCGACCTCGTCAGGCCCCGGGCTTGCGGGAGGGGGGATCGAGGGCGTCACCCCGAGCTTCTGCTCGAGGAAGCGGCGGATCTCCTCCGGTCGGGTGGACGCTATCCCGAAGTACTCCGCGAACCGACGCGTCGTGGTCAGCTCGAGGGTGGACCCCTTCGGTTCCGTGTGGACGAGGCCGATGCCTCGAAGGCGCTGGACCTCCTCGTAGGCCACGTCCCCGATCATGCGAACGAGGTTGCTCTGCAGGATCGGTTGGTGGTAGGCGATCAGGGTCAGCGCGCGCAGCGTCCGGGGCGTCATCTCGACCGGAGTGACGGAGTGGACCGTGGGAACGTACTTCTCCTGGAGTTGGAGGGCGTACCGGTCGCCCACACGGCGGACCTCGAGCGCGGACTGACGGTTGCCGTACGTCTGCTCGAGCGTGCGTACCGCCCGCTGGATGGGGCGATAATCGTCGAGGCCGAGCGCGTCGGCGATCTCCTTCACGGCGAGAGGCTTTCCGCTGGCGAACAGGACCGCTTCGACCTGAAAGACGAGGTCATCGAGCTTCGACGGCATGGATCCCCTTACGCCCCCTCCGCGACCGCCTTTCGGGTGTCCGCGGTCCGCACCACGAGCACCGGGGACGCCCCCAGCACTTCTTGGAGCAGCTCCACGGAGCTCTCTCGGGCGAGGGATAAGAGCGCGAGGAAGAGGGCGACCAGGCGGTCGCGTCCGGAAAGGGGGTTCCACAGTTCGAGCAGGGGGAACGGCTTTCCCAACGGATGATGGAGCGTCGCGGCCCAAGTGTCTTCGAGGTCGCGCTCGGGGATCTCGCCATGCGCGAGGACCTCGGGGGGAGCCCGTTGCTCTTCCCGCAGCCGGTCGCGCAGTTCCTCGATCCGCAGCGCGCGGCGCGCATCGGCTTCGGCCTCGCCGAACGCGCGGACCAGCTCGAGCAACGATACCGGCCGCGTTTCCGGGTGCCGGACCATCCCGAGGAGCGGGGGCGGGTCCGTCGTGCCGAGGACCGCGCTGGTCACGTCGACCGCTTCCGGGGTCTCGAGGAGCGGTAGGTAGCCGTCGTCGGCCGCGTCGGGGAGGCCGGTTCCGCCGTCGAGCGGGGGGTCGGGAAGGGCGCGGATCCTGAGGATCTCCTCCGACTGGAGGTAGAGGATGTTCCAGGCCATGTAGACGAGGCGGCCGGCGATGGCAAAGTTGACGGCTCCATCCTCCCGGACCCGTTCGAGATAGGACTCGGTGAACTTCACGAGGTCGATCTCCCACGGGTCGAACTCCTCCTCCATCACGAGCTCGAAGAGGAGGGCGATCGCCTTCTGGAAGGGGTCGGGGATCACGATGTGGACCCCCTCCTTCAGGTTCCCGACGAGCGAAAGGTACCGTTCGAGGAGCGGCGTCGAGCTCTCGCTCTCGCCGATGAGCGAGCGGTGGAACACGAGATACCGGAGGACCTTCTCGGCCGCCTCCCGAGGCACGGCCGTCGACGGGAGGAGCTCGGTGGCCTCCGTTTCGGAGATCGTCATCGCGCCTCGAGCGGTGCCGCCGGCTCCGGGGCGCGGGCGTTCTCCCGACCCTCGACATCGTGGATGTCGTCGAGGTCGATCCCGACGACGCGGGAGCACCCGTCGCCCCGCATCGTCACCCCCAACAGGTGATGGGCGAACTTGAGGGTCACCTTGCGGAGCGAGATCACGATGAACTGAGCCCGTTCGGCGTTGCGCCGGAGCATCCGTCCGACGAACTCCGCGTTGAGGCCATCGAGCGACATGTCGACCTCGTCGAAGACGTAGAGCGGGCTCGGGTCGTACCGCTGCATCGAGAAGATGAACGCGAGGCTCGCGAGCGACTTCTCTCCGCCCGAGAGCTGCTCCAGCCGGAGCACGGTCTTTCCCGGGGGCCGGGCCTTGATGAGGAGCCCTCCGGCGAGCGGATCCTCCGGATTCTCGAGGGCGATCTCGCCCTCGCCTCCCGCCGAGAGTTCGCCGTAGATCTCCTTGAAGTGAATGCCCACCTGAGTGACGACCTCGGTGATTTTCTCCCGCTTCTTCTTCTCGATCTCCCCGACGAGCGCGAGGAGTTCGGTCTTTTCGTTCGTGAGGCGCGCCACCTCCGATTGGAACTCTTCCGACCGAGACTTCTCCTGGTCGTACTCCTCCACGGCGCGCAGGTTGACGTCGCCCATCGCCTGGAGCTGCTGGTCCAGCGCGGAGATCCTCCGCTTCAGTTCCTCCACGGAGACCGGCTTCTCGTCCGGTTCGGGCTCGGGGAACTGCTGGAGGGCCTCGTCGAGCTCATGGACATGCACTTCGGCCTGGGCGAGGCGCGTCTCCTCTTGGGTGAGGAGGCTCCGCCGGGTCTCGAGGTTCGCCTGCGCTTGGGCCAGCTTCGCCGTCACCGCGAGTCGGTCGGTGTCGAGCTTCTTCTTCTTCTCCGTCTGGGCACGGGCGGACTCGCTCTGCTGGGACTCGACGGACTTGAGCGCCTCGAGCGCCGCGCGGGACTCTCGTAAGGTCCGCTCGGTCTGGGCGATCTCCTTCTTCTTCGCGGAGATCTCCTTCTGCGCTTTCTGAAGGTCCGACCGCCGGGACTCGAGGTTCGTCGAGAGGGCCGCGAGCGAGGCGCGGACCGATTCGAGCTCTCCGTTGACCTGAACCCTCTCCTCGGAGGTCTTCTGGGCGGTCTCTTGGAGAGCGCGTAGGTGGACCGAGACCGCCTCGGGCAGTTGGCTCAGGTACTGTTCCTGGGCCTTCTGGGCCCGCTCTTTCAGCACGGCGATTTCGGAGGCGAGCCGGTTCACGTCCGCTTCCGCAGCCGCGAGGGCCGTCTCGGCCTTCTTCTGGTCGGCGCGGGCGGCTTCAATACGGGCGCGGGCCGCCGACAGCCGCTCCCGGGCCGCGTCCAGGTCCTTATCGAAGACCTGCCGCGCGGACTGGTTGGCCTGGTCCTGGATGGAACGAGTGGAAAGCTCCTCGGCGACCACGCGGATCCGCTCGGTCACCTTGGCGAGCTCGGCCCGGCCGGCGGTCTCGGCGGCGCCCTTTCCTCGAAGCTCCTCGCCGAGGCGCTTCAGCTCGACCGCGGAGTCGCTGCCGCGACCCTGGCTCGTCGGGTCGACGTATCCGCCCGAGATCGCGCCCGTGGCCTCGATGAGGTCCCCGGTGAGCGTGACCAGGCGCACCCCGCCCATTTGGGCCCGGGCCCGAGCGAGGTCGTCCATGACGACCGTCTCCCCGAAGACGTACCAGAACGCCGACCGAAAGGATTCGTCGAACTTCACGAGGTCGATCGCGAAGCCGGTGGCTCCGGCGGCCTTCGCGACGACGAGCGACTTCCCGTGCGCCCGGCCGGGGAGCATCTTGTTGAGCGGGAGGAACGTCGCGCGGCCGCGCTTCTCCTCGCGCAGGAGCTTGATGCACTCTTCCGCCACCTGGTCGGTCTCGACGACCAGGGCTTGGAAGCGGGTTCCACCGGCGACCTGGAGCGCCGTCTTCAGCCTCGGGTCGAACTCGGCGAGCTCTTCCACGGTGCCCCGGATCCCGGGGATCTTCCCGAGGTTGCGCTGGGAAAGAAGGTAATCGACGGCCGCGAGGGCCGTCGGTCGCCCGCCCCCGTCGGCGCGGGCCTTGAGCCGTGCGTCGAGCGCGAGGTAGCGTCGGTTGAGCTCGAGGACCTCCTGGGCGAGCCGGTCGCACTCGGCCGCGAGGTTCTTCTCCTTCGTCTTGAGGGCGAAGAGCTCCTTCTGGAGGTCCCCCGTGGCCGGTCCCGAGCCGTTCTTTCCGGGCGTGGTCTCCTTGATTCGGAGCTCGAGGTCCTTCACCTCGACTTCGCGCTCGCGAAGGTCATCCTCAGCTTGCGCTTGCGAGCGTTCGGCCGTGCGGAAGGCGGCGCTCGCCGTCTCGCGGGACTGAACGGCCTCCGTCCAAGCGGTCTGTTTCGTGTCGGTCTGACGGGCGAGTTCGAGCTGTTGCTTGCGAGCTAGGGCGAGCTTGTCGCGGCTCTTCCCGGGGGTCCCGGTCGCGGCCTGGATCTCTCGGGTGTTCTCGTCGGCGGTCTTCGCGAGGGTCGCGAGGCGGTCCGCGAGCTTCGACTCTTGGGACCGGAGGGAAGTCTCCTGAATCTCGTCCGCCCGGACCGTTTTCACGAGGTCGTCGGCCTGGGTAGAGATGGCGACGAGCGCTTCGCGCAGATGGCCGAGGCTCTGGTCGAGCCGCGCGTAGGCCATCTTCTTCTCGTCGAGCTCTTGCTTGAACTTGACGGCGGCCGCGCCGCCGGCCTCCGCGACCTCACGGTCAATCGCATCGATCGCCGACGCGAGCTCCTCTTGGCGCGTGGCGAGCTCGGTCCGGGTCTTGTCCAGTCCCTCGATCTCGGCCCGGACGGCGTCCACCTGCTTCTTGCAGGTCGCGAGCTCGTGCTCCGCGAGGCGGTGGCCGGCCCGGGCCAGACGAGCCTCCGAGTGCTTCTTGTCGTCCTGGAGCTGCTTGTACTGGATCGCGAAAAGCCGCTGGCCTTCGAGGCCCGCGAGGCGGGACTTGATCTCGGTCAGCAAGGTCTGGATCCGGTCGAGGTTCGCGTCGAGGTCGACCCGCTTGGCCGCGGCCCGCTCGAGCTCGTCGTCGAACTGGCTGATGCCCGCCAAGCGTTCGACGAGGCCTCGGCGGGGGACCGGGCCCATCGTGACAATCTTGTTGATGTCCCCCTGCTGAACGAGGTTGTAACCGTCGCCCGACAGTCTCGCGTGGGAGAGGAGGGAGTCGATCTCGGTCTGGGTCGTTCGCTTTCCGTTGACGTAGAAGTACGAGTAGTACCCGTCAGGGTCGCTCGGGGCGAGCTTCACGTACCGGGTGATCTCGACCTCGGGGGTCTCGACCGGGAGGAGCTTATCGGCGTTATCGAAGACGAGGGAGACCTCGCACTCCGTCGCCGGCTTCTTCGAGGAGCCTCCGTTGAAGAACAGGTGGGTGAGCCGTTCCGCCCGCAGCGCCTTCGAGCTGGTCGGACCAAGGACGAACAGGATCGCGTCCGAGATGTTCGACTTGCCCATCCCGTTCGGACCCGCGACGCCCGTGAACCCCGGCTGGAACGGGATCTCGGTCGCGCCGGCGAACGACTTGAAGTTCCTTACCTTGACACGTTTCAGATGCATCGGGTGCTTCCTCCAATCCCTCGACCCGTCGCCATCGTCGCCGAAACCCACCCGTTTGTCGGACGGATGTCAGCAGCGCTCTCCGAGCCCTGTCAGCCATATTTAACCATTGGCTTGTACCGGAACTGTTTCTGGGGGTGAACGGGAAGTCAGGATAAGGTGGGCACGAGAACGCTCCCTGAGGCCTCTCGAGCGAGGAGTGTGGTACTACCAGATGCGCACCCTTAGGCCTTCGGCTCGCGGAGAGGGTGCCCCTTTTCGTGGAGGAAACGCCTCGGCGAACTCGGGGAGGCTAGTGAGCGGCAGGACCGCCCGGAACTCACCCGGAGAGTGCGGGTCGATGGTCAATCGCCGACGCCGTTCCGACTCGCGGCAGTTCTGACGCCAGACCTGGGCCCACGAAATGAAGAATCGTTGCTCGGAGGTGAGACCGTCTCGCACCTTCCGACGGGAAGGGTCGGCGGTAAGCCGTCTCTGAAGCGCCTCATAGGCGATGCTCACTCCCCCGCAGTCTGCGATGTTCTCGCCGAGTGTGAGCTCGCCATTCACGTAGATCCCGGGGAGCGCTTCCAGTCGGCTGTACTCGGCCACCACGCCCTTCGCCCGCGTGTCGAACTCTCGCGCATCGACTTCATTCCACCAGTCGACGAGATTGCCCTCGGCGTCGAACCGGCGCCCCTGGTCGTCGAAACCATGCGTGATTTCGTGACCGATCACCGCGCCGATGGCCCCATAGTTCACGGCATCGTCCATTGTGACGTCGAAGTACGGGGGCTGGAGGATTCCCGCCGGGAACACGATCTCGTTCAGGTTCTGGTTGCAGTAGGCGTCGACCGTCTGCGGTGTCATCTCCCATTCGTCGCGGTCGACCGGGCCTCCGATGCGAGACATTCGACGGTGAACCTCAAATTCGGTGGCCCTCTGCCGGTTGGCCGCGTACTCGTCGCGGCGAATCGTGACGGACGCGTAGTCCCGAAACCGCTTGGGATGTCCGATCTTCGTCGTGAACCGGTCGAACTTAGCGACCGCCTTCTCGCGGGTGGGCTCAGTCATCCAGTCGAGACGCTTCAGACGCTCCCGGAAGACGCTCCGGAGGTCCGAGACGAGCTCCTCCATCCGGGCTCGGGCCTCGGGTGGGAAGTTGCGCTCAACGAAGAGCTGGCCCAGAGCTTCCCCCAGCTGCGCGTCAGTGGTCAGGGCTGCCCTCTTCCACTTAGGTTCGGGCTGCGGCTGGCCCTGGAGCGTTCGGTGGAAGAAATCGAAGTCCTCGAGCTCGACCGCCTCGTGAAGAAAGGGCGCATTCGCGTGAAGGACGTGCCAGCTGAGGTAGACCCTCCATTCGGCCACGGGGCGACCCGTCAGAAGGGATTCGACCGCCTCAAAGAACTCCGGCTGGCCGATCACGACGTAACCAGCCAACCCAGCGTGACGGTCAGAGAGGTAGTCGACCCACGGCATCCCCGGGTAGCGAGCAACGAGCTCCCCGACGGTGAACGGGTTGTGATTCTTGGCTTCGTCACGGAGGTCCGCCGCGCTCCGGCTGGCTCGTGCTAGCTCCGATTCGATCGACAGAACCGTCGCCGCCGCCCCCAGAGCATCCGATTCGGGGCCCTCCAGGAGACTGAACATCCGGGCGACGTGCGTGCGATAGGCGTCGCGCTGGGCAGCGAAGCTGTTCGCGAGATAGTACTCCCGGTCGGGCAACCCCAATCCGCCCTGATAGAGGTAGAAGGCGTAGACCGAACTTCGCTTGCGGTCGGGGAAGACCAACGGCTCGAAGAGCGCCCGAATCCCCGCGTCGTGGAGGTCGCCGAGGAGATGGACGACGTCCGTCCGAGTCGTGGCTTGTTCGATGCGGTCGAGGAACGGTCGGATTGGCGCGAAACCCAGGGCTTCTCGTCGGGCCTGACCGAGCGCGGAGACGTAGAAGTCTCCGACTTGGCGCCGAGGGCCAGTCGCGTTCCCGTCGGTCGCCGCCGACTCAAGTATCTCGCGGAGGAGCAGATAGTTCTGCTCCCTGAGTTCGGATCCGGCCCCCCAGATCGACTTGTCGGACGGAACCGGATGGTCTCGCATCCACCTCCCCGTCGCGTACCCATAGAAGTCCACCGTCGGGTCGATTGACCGGTCCATGTAATCGGCCGAAAACCGTGGAATCTTGGACTCTGCGGAATCGGCTTGGTCCATTTGACCCACTCCCGGCACGTCCTCCGTCCAGCACCCCCGTAGACCTATCAGGTGTTGGGTCGCCGGTCCCGCCCCCCGAATTGGGACTAGAGCCAGGGATAGATCCCGCTGCACCCGAAGACTGGACAGAACCGCTTGTACCGGTACTGTCTGGGGGTGCGGGTGCGCTTACCAGAGCCTCGCGCGCCGCCGCGGCTCGGTCGTGACTCCGGCGGGCCTCGCCTCATGTCCGGAAGGCTTCCCGTAGCGGAGATTCGCCACCCCAAGTCAAGAGTCAAGGGGCTTCGAGCGTTGTCATGTAGCTCGGAAGCGCAGTAAGCCCCCGAAGTCCATGGAAGGAGTGAGTTCGTCGCATGGGGGCATCCTCCCAATCGTCGCCTCCCCCGTCCGACAGACCCAGGAAGGTAGCGGGAGCCGTCGCGGTGGCGGTAGTCATCGTGTTCAGCGTTCTCGCGACGGTCGCCCCGGCTCTCGGGGCAGCGCGAAGCCCGGACGGAGACCCCCAGACGCGCCCCCTCGGATGAACGTGGGGCCTTCGGAGTGGCCCGATCGTCATTTCGAAAGGGATTCCGCCGGGGGGTCGCTGGATCCCTCCGATTGGGTCGGTGCGTCAGCAGCTCCGGGCCCGCTCCTCTCCGTCCCCGACGGGGCTTGGTCTGGGGGACGGGTCCGTCGATGTCGGATGGCGATGACCAGGACCACGGCAATGGCGGCGAGGATGGCCCCTACGATGGCTACATCCTCGATAGTGATCGATGGGAACGGCTCCGGGCCGGCGGAAGCGAGATTCACGATCACCTGGAGGCGGTGGGTCGAGACGTTTCCTGCCTGGTCTGTCACGACGATCTCGACCGGGTGGATTCCGAGGGAAGCGTAGACGTGGACGGGGGCCTGAAGTGTCGAGTTTGTGCCATCTCCAAAGGTCCAGCTGTACCGGTACGGCGGGAGTCCCCCCGTCCCGGTGACGTTGAACGCCACGGAGAGGGGTGTCGGGCCGAGACCAATGGACTGGCTTGCGCTCGAGTTCAGGGCTACATCGAATGCGAGAACGCTGCCATCGGTCGAGCCGACGAACACCTCCCCCCTCGCGATCGAGGCCGCCGCCTGGGTCTCGCCCCCGACGTTGATCTGATCGACGAGCTTGCCGCTATGCGCATCAAGCACGAGGAGCGCACCGCCATCGGGCACGACGAGGGCCCCGTTCACCCAAGTCGGCGCCGCGTATCCTCCGTACGACGACTCCGTGAATCCATCCATCCAAATCTCCGCTCCGGTGCTCGGATTGAACGCGCGCACGGAGCTGTTGTAACTTGACCGACCGAGCGTTGTGTTCGCCCCGACGGCGTAGACGTACCCTCCGCCCCAGGCGGTTGAGAAGTGGTCGTCCTGGGCGTTCGCGCAGCAGATTCGTTGTTGCCACGCGAGGGTTAGGTTCGATTGGTAGAGCGCGTACAGGAAGCCGTTCTTGTTGGGCGCCGTCACCATAGGAAACCCACTCGCCGGGGTGAAGAGGGTGGGGGATACGCCGAAGTCGGAGTCTCCCAGACCCGCGGCCGCGGGAACCTGCCAGCGGGACTCGACGGCCAGGGTGGTCGCGTTGAGGGCGATGATCGATTCGCTGAACTCGGATGGGGTGGTTCCATGCGGGTTCCCCGTCGTGACGAAGATCGTGTTGGTCGCCGCGTTGACCGACGGAGAGCCCCAAATGCTCGAGCCGTTCATTTCCGGCGCGCTTGAGTTGAAGTAGTGGGTCATCGCGTGGGTCGTGAGCGAGAACTCCGCGACCCCTGCAGGGACCAAAGGGTGGTCGCAATCGCTCGCGATCCCGACATAAGCGCTGTGCCCGTAGATCAGGGGGCTGGACCAATCATAGAACCCGAGGCTGTCCGAACCCCCGATAAGCGCCCGCCACTCAATCGCACCGGTCGACGAGTTGAGCGCGTAGAGATACGGAAACCCTCCGTCGACGTAGAGGTTCGGCCCGGACACGGTGGCGGTGGATGTGACTCCCAGGACGTACTTGCACGCCGTGTCGTTGCCATCCTGCCCCAGGAAGGTCCTCCAAAGGAGGGCCCCGGTGGTCGCACGGACGGCGTACTCGTTGCCGTCCTGGGCACCGAAATAAACGACCCCGTTCTGTTCCACGGGCTGGGATTGGACGGCCCCGCCCGCGGTGTAATTCCAAAGCAGGTGGAGGAGCGGTGCCGTCGTAGGATTGACCATCAGTTCCGAGGACGACGCCGACGTTCGCGCCCCGTTTCCGAGGTACGTCGGAAAGTCGCCGCCCGGGGGCAGCGTCATGGAGGAAGACAGAGCGAGCGAGTTCGTCAGCCCATTCGGACGTGACACGAGACCGAGGTCGGTCGAAATGGGGGAGATGGCGACTACCGTGACAAGGGCTATGGCTAACGCCCAAATCGTCGAGAACCCCCTCGCCTGACCCGACCTTCGGACGGTCATCGCTCCGCACCGGCCCGAGCCCGGACCGAATCAATCTGTCACCTCGAGCCGAGGCGATAAAGGTTCGCGGGCCCTGGGGCGGAACAGGTACGCCGTGGAGTGCCACCAGGTCTTGGTGGCGGCGGAGCGCGTCGGCGCCGGATGTCGGGCTGGGATGGTAGCCTTGGGCGTTCCTCCCCCGGGCCCCCGCTGGCATTCCGATCGGCGCCGACCGCCACCGTGATTGGGCCTCCCGCATCGCGACTGGCTCATTCCTCGAACGGTCCCGTGGTCCCAGGCCCACGCGTTTCTCCTCGGTCGACGTACCGCAGGAGAACGGAGAGAAGTGCCCCGGCCAGTGCGACCGCGCCCACGACGAGGAAGATGGAGCGGACTCCGTACGCCACGTACACGGCGCTGATGAGGACCGGGCCGACCAGAAGCCCGAAATCCTCGAAAGACCCGAAGACCCCGACCGCGGTTCCCTGCAGCGGGAGCGGCACCGGGCCAAGGGCTAGAGGCAGGAGACTTGCGGAGAGCCATCCGAACCCAACCGCGAAGACGATCGTCGCACCCACCATCTCGGCGTACGAAGAGGAGAACAAGGTGCCGAACGCTCCCAGCGCGAGGAGCAAGAACCCGAATGGGACGGTTCGCATCGGGCCGAAACGGTCGGCCACTCCTCCCAAGAGGAAACCGGCCATTAGGATGGTCGCCCGGGCAATCCCGATTACGTAGCCGGAGTCGGTCGGAGTCCCTTGAAACGCGCTAACCGAGTAGATTTGCAAGAAGCTGATGATCAACGTGTACGCGAGAAAGGCCAGCACAACGAGGCTCGCCACGAAGACGAAGGGGGCGGTCAGGACTCGGCGGACCTGGGAAAGCGACCCCGGTTCGGCGCGGGGGAGTCGGGTTTCGCGCCAAGGGAGCCACGCCATAAGACCGAGACCGACCGCGTAAATGGCGAGAACCACGAGGGTCAACGACAGAAACCCGACCTCGACGAACAGAAGGGGGCCGAGGGCGGCCCCGACCGCCATTCCACCACCGAAGAACAGCCCGTAGCGACCGGTTCCGGCGCCGCCCGTCCCGGGTCCCCCCGCGATCATGGCCATCCAACGAAAGAGCGGAACCGGGAAGATCGACAGGGCGCCGAGGAACCCGAGCGAGACCGCGAGCGTGAGGAACGTAGTGGAAAGACCGATCGCGAGATACACGACCGCGACCGCAATCCCCAGGCCGAGGACCGTCCGAAGGTTCCCGATCCGGAAGGCGAGCACTCCCCAGACGCTCTCGGTGATCAGCATCCCGAGGGCGAAGATCGCGATGGCGATGCCGTATTGGACCACCGAGAGCCCGAGCGACTGGAACCGGAACGGCAGCGCTACGATGAGCAGCGAGTACGCGGCCCACACGACGGCCGTGGAAGCGTACACCAAACCCACGACGGTCGTCGGACGGTAGCGCGAAATCACGAACCTTCCCACGGGCTCCCTTCGCTAAGTCTTTGACGTCAAACCGAGCGCCCGCGGCCGGGCCCCCGATGGGACTTTTCCGGTCGGCGGGAGGGGCTCCTCGTACCTCTTGACCCTGCTCCCTCCCCCCCGAGAATGGGGGCCAATTCTCGCCCCCAAGGGACTATGGGGGGCCCTGATGTGAGCCGAAACGACGTCGGATGGACCGAAAGAAGTACTTCGTGCGGCCTTTCGTGGACGCGGACTACGAGGCGTTGAGCCGCCTCCGCTCATTCTGGAGTCCCGAACTCCCCTCGACGGCGGAGGAGGAACGCGCCTGGGACCAAGAACTCGCGGCCCCTCATCTCGTCAACGAGAGGTGGGTCGTCGTGGAGCGGGGGACCGGAACGGTGGTCGCCAGCGGCATGATGAATCATTCGCCGTTCGGATATGACCCGCACAAGTTCTGGGTGTCGCTGGTCGTCGACCCCGCCCACCGGAGGCAAGGGATCGGGCGAGGGCTTTCCGCCATCCTCGAATCGGAGGCGGTCTCTCATCATGCGGCCTGCTTTTGGACGAACGTACGGAAGGACGACCCAAGGAGCCTCGAGTTCGCCCGGAAGCAGGGGTTCGTTCAACTTCGCACGATGTGGATGAGCACCCTCGACCTCTCGGAGGTCGGCGTTCCCCCTCCCTCGGAAGACGTGGCGGCGTTGGTGCAAGAGGGGATTCGCTTCACCACCCTGGCCGAGGAAGGGCCCGCGCGCCCGGAGGTCCGCCAACGCCTCTTCGAACTGTTCTCCGAGACCTCTCGGGACGTTCCCCAGATGGGCAAATACACACCGATCTCCTTCGACCAGTTCGTCGCCCAGCTGGAGGGCGCCCCGTCGCTTCCCGAGGCACACTTCCTCGCCCGCTACGGCGAAGCGTACGTCGCGACGAGCAACCTCGAACGGGACCTTGCCCGGGAGGACTCCCTGATGGTGGGGTACACGGGAACTCGTGAGACGTACCGGGGTAGGGGCTTGGCGTCGGAACTCAAGCGGAGGGCCATGGAGTACGCTCACCGCCGGGGCATCCGATACTTGCGGACCTTCAACGATTCGCTCAACCTGCCGATCTGGGCGATCAACCAGAAGCTCGGATTCCGCCGCAACGTGGAATGGGCCAGCATGGAGCGGCGGTTCCCTCCCGAGGGGACGGCCCCATCCGCCGGCCCGGTCCCATGAGTTCGGGAGGAACAGCCCCCCGCCGATCCGGTTTCGGTTCCGGGATACCCTCGAAAACCATTTTAAGAGGGACTCACCTCGTCGGGTCGAATGCCTTGCTTTCCGTCGGGGGCGTAGACCTCCTTTGACCTTCAGAGCCTGATTCGTTCTCGGTCAATCGACATGGACATCCTCGACGCGATTCGCTCCTTCCGACCCTGCACCCAGTACAACTCGCGCCCGGTGCCACCGGAGAAGTTGAAGGCGGTGCTCGCGGCCGCCCGGCTGGCCCCCAGCCAGCAGAACCTCCAGCCATGGCGGTTCGTGGTCGTCCAGGACGACGAGCGCAAGCGACTATTGGCCCAGGCCTCGAACCGCGGGAAGCTCATCGCGGAGGCGCCCGCGGTCATCGTCGCCTTCGCCGTAGAAGAGGACATCCCGATCACGATCGGCGGGTACATCTCGGCCTATCCCCTCGATGTGGCGGTCGCGGTCGCGCACCTCCAGCTCGCGGCGACGGCGGAGGGACTCGGCACCAACTGGATTATCGAGTTCAACGACGAGAAGGTCCGGTCCGTCCTCCACGTGCCCGAGGGGATCCATCCGATCGCCGTCATCCCAATCGGATTCCCCCTCGAAGGCAACGGCGCCGCGCGGTCGAACGGGGACGGGCGGAAGAGCCCGGACGAGATCATCGCCTACAACGAGTACCCCTGGTAGGCGTGACCGACGTAACCTTCGTCAGCACCAATCCCGGGAAGTTCCGGGAGGTTCAGAACCTCCTCGCCCCGTTCGGGGTTCGGGCGCGATGGCGTCGCCGGGCGCTCCCCGAACCACAGGCCGAAACGCTCGAGGAGGTGGTCGCCTCGAAGCTCGCCGCCGTGCGGGACCTTCCCGGATACGTCCTGGTGGAGGACTCCGGTCTGTTCATCCCCTCCCTCCGCGGGTTTCCCGGCGTCTATTCGGCACACTTCCTGAAGACCTGGAAGTTCGGTCCCCTCCTCGAGCTCCTCGAACAGCGGGACCGGCGCGCTTATTTCCGGACGGTAGCAGGCCTCCAGCGCGGCCGCCGGCGCTGGACGTTCATGGGCGAGGTGCAGGGGCGTATCGCCGAGCGACCTCGCGGTCGTCAGGGCTTCGGCTACGACCCGATCTTCATTCCCGAAGGGGGCTTCCGGACGTTCGGCGAGACCCCACCCGGGGAGAAGAACGAGCTCTCGCATCGCGCCCAAGCCATCCGCCAGGTCGGGGAACTCCTCGGCTCGCGCGGTCGATAGAATCGAGCTCGGAGCCCGGGGCTCGAGACCGAGCCGGGAACACGAAACGTTCAGGTCCCCGGGAAGACCCGGGGACCGGGAGAAGGGGTTGGTCCGAGGGTAGGGTAGGTTCAGTCTTCCCCGAAGTCGCCGCCGCCGCCCATCCCGCCCATGCCACCCATGCCGCCACCGGGGCCGCCGGGGCCTCCGGAGGGGGGCGGGCTCGACTTGGACGCGATGACGTCGTCGATCCGCAGGATCATCACCGCGGCATCGGTCGCGCTCTCGATCGCCTGGCGCCCGACTCGGATCGGCTCAATGACATGGAGTTCGCCCATGTCCACGGTCTTGCCGGTGGTGAGATTGACCCCCGCCCTCTGCTGGCCGCCCTTGTGGGCCTTGCGGAGCTCGATCAGCATGTCGATCGGGTCGAGCCCAGCGTTCTCGGCGAGGGTCCGGGGGATCGTCTCGAGCGCATCGGCGAAGCTCTCGAACGCGATCTGCTCGCGGCCACCGATCTTGGCGGCGTGGTCGCGCAGGCGCATGGCGAGCTCCTCGGCCGTCGCTCCGCCTCCGAAAACGTACCGTCCGTCCTCGACCGCGACGGCGACCACGTTGAGAGCGTCGTCCATGGACCGCTCGATCTCGTCGATGACGTGCTCGGTGCCCCCGCGGATCAGGATGGAGACGGCTTTCGCCTTCTTCGCACCCGTGACGAACGTGAGCGAGTCCTCCCCTATCTTCCGCTCCTCGACCATGCCCGCGCGCCCGACGTCCTCGGGAGTGAGCTCGCTGACCTTCGAGACGATGTTCGCCCCGGTCGCTTTCGCGAGCTTCTCCATGTCGGACTTCTTCACGCGACGGACGGCGTAGATGCCTTCCTTCGCGAGGAGGTGCTGGGCGAGGTCGTCGATCCCCTTCTGACAGAGGACGACGTTCGCGCCGGACTTCTTGACCTGCTCGACCATCCGGCGGAGCATGTTCTCCTCCTCCTGGAGGAACGCGTTCAACTGGGAGGGGTCGTTGATCTCGATCTTCGCGTCGATCTCGGTCTTCTTGATCTCGAGCGCGGCGTCGAGGAGAGCGATCTTGGGGTTCTCGACCCGGGTCGGCATCCCCGAGTGGACCTTCTCCTTGTCGACGATGACGCCCTCAATGAGCTGGGTGTCCGCCATCGAGCCGCCCTGCTTCTTGATCAGCTGGATGTTGTCGAGGTCGACGTCGTAGCCACCGCCAGCCTTCGGCTGGGCGACGGCCGTCACGGCCTTCACCGCGATCTCGCCCATGTGGTCGCGGTCGAACGAGACCGACTTCGAGGCCATGGACGTCACGGCGATGCGGGTGAGCAGGTCGTGGTCGTTGATCGTCACCGGCTCGCTGACCTCGTTGAGGACCTCGAGGGCCTTCTGGGACGCCAGGCGGTACCCTTGCGAGATGATCGTGGGGTGGATGTTCTGCTCGATGAGACCCTCGGCACGCTTCAAGAGCTCGCCGGCGAGAACGACCGCGGTGGTCGTCCCATCCCCGGCTTCCTGGTCCTGGGTCTTCGCGACCTCGACCAGCATCTTCGCCGCCGGGTGGTCGACGTCCATCTCCTTGAGGATGGTGACCCCGTCGTTCGTGACGACGACGTCTCCCATCGAATCAACCAGCATCTTGTCGAGGCCGCGCGGTCCGAGCGTCGAGCGCACGGCGTCCGCGATCGCCTTCGCGGCAGCGATATTGTTCCCCAACGCGCTTCGGCCCTTCTGCCGCTTCGTCCCTTCCCTTAGCACCAGGATTGGTGTCTGTCCGGTTAACATCGTTCTTCCCTCCGAGATTACTCTCGGCTGTCGAGTTGGGTAGAAAAGCGGTTGTATTTAAAACAATCCATGTCTGCCGATAGCGCGAAAGGGCGCTAACCTCCTCGGAGCCGCGTACTTATGCGGGGGTCCCTACTCCGCTCTCAAGTCGAAGATGGAGGAGCCTACGTCGGCGCGCGGTCCCTACTCGCGGCTGCTCGCGAACCCGGCCTACACCCGGGTGTTCTCCGCGGGTCTCGGGTCGACCTTGGGCTCCGCCATCGCGGCAATCTGCCTCGTATGGATTGTGTTCACCGCGACCGACTCCGCCCTCGACGTGGCGCTCCTCGGGACGGCCTGGCTGGCCGCCGGGATCCTGTTCAGCGTCTTCGGTGGGGCCCTCGTGGACCGCTACGACCGGCGGCGGCTGATGATTGGCGCCGACGTCGCACGGGCGCTCGCGATGGGCGCGGTCGTGGTCGTCCTCGAGCTCCACGGCTTCGAGCTCGTGACCATCCTCGCGGCGTACTTCGTGGTCGGCGCGTTCACGACGGTCTTCAACCCCGCCGAGCAGGCGATCGTCCCCGCGCTGGTGGACGCCCCGCTGATCGCGGACGCCAACGGTCTCGTGCGGTCGAGCCGCTCGGCCGCCCAGTTCGTCGGGGCCTCGGTCGGAGGAATACTGATCGTGAGTCTCGGGCCCGTCATGGGGGTCGCCGCGAACGCCGCCACCTTCGCCGTGTCGGCGCTCCTATTGTTCGGCATGACCGTCCGCCCGGTGCCCGAGGTCAAACAACGGACGAAGCCCGGCTATCTCGCGGATGTCCGAGACGGGTTCCGGTGGCTCGTGAAGGCGCGAGGGTTTCTCGAACTGACGCTTTCGGCGACGTTCTTCAACTTCTGCGGGGGCCTCGTCGGCACGTTCATCGTCGTGTTCGTGACGGTCCTGCTGCACGGCTCTGCGCTCGTCTTCGCACTCCTCCTCGCGCTCGAGGTCGCGGGGACGGGTCTCGGTTCGCTCCTCGTCAGCCGCACCGGGGGCGTCCGCCGAGCCGGGAGGTCGTGGACCATCGGCGCCGGGGCGGCCTCGGGAGCGGTGGCCGTGGCCCTCGCCCTGTTCCCGTCCGTGCCGGTCGCCTCGGTGTGCCTCTTCTTGATCGGTCTGTTCGGGGGGTTCGCGGGGACGGCGTGGTTGACCGCCGCTCAGCTCCTCGTCCCGACCGAGATGCAGGGCCGGTACTTCGGGATCGACGCGCTCGGCAGCATCGCCATCATCCCGGCGGCGCAGATCGGCGGGGCGCTCTTGATCGAGGCGTACGGTGTGCAGTGGACCTATCTCGGGACCGCCATCCTATGGGTGATCGTCGGGGTGGCATTCCTCTTCCCGAGGGCCCTCGCGGCTCTCGGCTATCCCCCGACCGGGGTCGGGTCGGTCACTCCCCAAAGCGACGGCGCCGCAGCTGGTACGAGCGGATCGCACGGAGGAAATCGATCCGCGTGAGCCCCGGCCAGAGCACGTCCGAAAAGTAGAGCTCGCTGTACGCGGCCTGCCAGAGCAGGAAGTTCGAGATCCGCTCCTCTCCGCTCGTCCGGAAGATCAGGTCCGGGTCCGGGACGTCCGCCGTGTAGAGGTGACGGGAGACCGCCTCGGAATCGATCTGCTCCGGCGTGAGACGACCGTCCCGGACCTCCCGGGCCAGGGCCCGGATCGCCTCCACGATTTCGTCGCGGCCGCCGTACGCCAAGGCCACGTTGAACCGGTATCGGGAGTACCCCTCCGTAGCCTTCTCGGCGACGTCGATCGCCTCCTGCACCCGCGCGGGGAGAAGGGACCGGTTCCCGATCATCCGGACCCGGATCTGGTACCGGTGCACGCGCTCGTCGACGGCGATGTCCCGGAGCGCGTGCTCGTAGAGGTCCATGAGCGCTTCGAGCTCCTCCGGGGAACGGGAGAAGTTCTCGGTGGAGAGGGCGTAGATGGTCAGGATGTTGACGCCGACCTCGAGGCACCAATCGAGCAACAGTTCCGCCGTGTCGCGTCCCTTCGCGTGACCTTTGGAGATGTCGAGGCCCTGGGCGGCGGCGAATCGACGGTTCCCGTCCATGATGATAGCGAGGTGGTTGGGGACGGGCTCCGCCCTCACGAGCTCGAGGAGGCGCTTCTCGGTAAGACCCCGAAGCGCGTCGCCGACCGCGTGGGAGAGGGAAGGGGAAGCGCGGTCGCGCTTCGAGCGGTCGGAGTCGGCCATGGACAAGCAAGACCGCGACGGAGGATAAGGGGGCGGGAGCTCGGGCGCGGAAGGCCCCGGGCCCGTGGTCGGCCCGGGGCGGGGAGCGCCCTGGTCGGGAGTTCCGGTCCGGGGGCGTCGGACCCCCGGCTCCTTCGAACCCGAGTCGCAGGCTCGACAGACCTACATCCTAGACCACTAGACTACCAGGGCAACCCCGAGGCGCTAACCGTTCCCTGCTATGAATGTTACTCGCGGTCCCGCTCCCTCGGGTCGGTGCGGTCCCGTCCGACACCGGAGGGTCCGTTCGCTCCCGCCCCGGCGGGCGTGCGCGCGCGCGTTCGGCCAGCAAGATGCTAGGGCCTGATGTGACCTGCGTTGCGAGTCGAGGATTCCGTTTATGTAGCGCACGCCCCCGTTTCTATCGCTACCGACGAGGCGACGACGATGACCGCCGTGACGAGCTGGGCTCTCGCGATCCTAGGGATACTGTGCCTGGTCCTGTTCCTCCATCAGCTCGGGGTCGACGTGACGTCCAGTCTGGGTTCGATGCTGCGCGGGACCGAACACTTCCTTGCGCAGCCCCTCTGATCGCTCGGACGCGATGAGGGACCCGATGGCCGAGGTCACGTAGAAGGGCGTCGAGCGAGGACCGCGCTGAGATCCCGCGGACGGACGACACCCCGGGGAGTGACGAACGCCGTGACGTACTTCGCGGGCGTTACATCAAACGCCGGGTTCCGCGCGCGACTCGTCCGCGGCGCGATCCGCCGGCCCGCCAGCTCGAGAACCTCCTCCTCCGCACGCTCCTCGACCGGGATCGTCCTTCCGTCGGGTCGCCGGGCGTCGAACGTGCTCCACGGGGCCGCGACGTAGAACGGGATCCCGTTCTCCCGGGCGACGACCGCCTTCTCGTAGGTGCCGATCTTGTTCGCGAAGTCCCCGTTGCGGGCGATGCGGTCGGCGCCGACGATGACCGCGTCGACCTGGCCCGCCCTCATGAACGCTCCCGCGGCGTTGTCGACGATCACAGCATGGGGGATCCTCTCGCGTGCGAGCTCCCACGCCGTGAGCCGGGCGCCCTGGAGCAGCGGCCGTGTCTCGTCCACCCAAACGAACAGGTCCGCGCCCTGAGCGCGGGCGACCCGGATCGGGGCGAGGGCCGTCCCCCACTCCACGGTGGCGAGCGCTCCGGCGTTACAGTGCGTCAGGACCCGATGAACCCGCCGGAGGAGGGGCGCTCCGGCGATGCCGATGCGATGGCACTCCTCGACGATCTCCGTCCGATACTGGTCCGCCGCGGCGAGGGGGTCCTCGCCCGCGACCCAGGCGGTCCGGACCGCTTCGATGCCGACCGCGAGGTCGTGCGCGGTCGGGCGGGTGGCCCGAAGCTGCTTCGCCGCGCGTTCGGGAGAGAACGACCCTTCGCCGTGGGCGAGGACCATTCCGTACGCGGCGGCGACCCCAATCGCCGGCGCTCCGCGCACGGTCATCGAGCGGATCGCATCGGCCACCTCCCGAACGTGATGCAGGTGGCGGACGACGGTCCGCCCGGGCAGTTCCCGCTGGTCGATGAGGTGGAGGGTCCCGCCGCGATACCAGAGCGCACGAACCGGCATCGGCGGCCCCTAGGCGTCGAACGTATGGAGGAGGTCGAGCCAGTCCGGGGTCACCGTCTTCGGATGACCGAGGGCCTCGTCGAGAGGGATCCCGGTCACGTTCGGGCCCCGCAGGACGGCGACCTCTCCGAACCGACCCGCGATCGCGAGGTCGACCGCGCAGGCTCCGAGGCGGGTCGCGAGGATCCGGTCGAAGAGCACCGCCGGGCCACCGCGCTGGATGTGCCCGATCTGGGCGCTGCGGGTCTCCACGCCCGTCCCCTCTTGGATCCGGCGCGCGAGCTCGGACCCGACCTCTCTCTCCCGAAGGAGCTCGTGACCGAACTCGTCCTTCGCCCCGGCCGCGCCTCGGCGCGGGCCGAGGTCGACCCCCTCGCTGGCCACGACAAGCGCATACCCGCGGGCCCGGACGGCCGAGCGGACGTGCTCAAGCAGCGCCGCCTCATCGTACGTTTCCTCGGGGACCAGCGTCACGTCCGCCCCGCCCGCAAGTCCGGTCGCGAGCGCGACCCAACCGGCGTGGCGGCCCATGACCTCGAGTACGATGGCGCGGTGGTGGCTACCGGCGGTGTCGCGGAGCCGTTCGAGAGCGTCCACGGCGACCGCGGTCGCGGAATGGAACCCGAACGTCCAGTCGGTGCCACCGACGTCGTTGTCCATCGTTTTGGGGACGCCGACCACATGGCCTCCCCGTCGGTGAAGCTCGCGCGCGGCGGAGAGCGTGTCGTCCCCGCCGATCGCCACGAGGGCATCCAGGCGGTGCCGCGCCAAGGTCTCGAGGACCTTCGTCGCATCGGCCTCCTTGGCGAACGGGTTGGTCCGAGAGCTGCCCAGGATCGTGCCCCCTTTCCCGAGGAGGTCCGCCACGTCCGAGACCGCCAGCCGGCGGCTCATGTCGTCCCGGACCCCTTTCCAGCCGTCGAGAAAACCGACCGTCTCGTGGCCGAACTTGGCCGCGCGGCGAACGACGGCGCGGATGGCGGGGTTCAGTCCCGGGCAGTCTCCGCCGCCCGTCAAGACTCCGAACTTCACGCCGGGACCTCGTGGTACGACCGGGGCGCGGTGGTGAGGAACTCGTAGCCGTTCTTCGTGACCACGATGTCGTCCTCGATCCGCACTCCCCCCTTTCCGGGAAGGTAGATGCCCGGCTCGACCGTGAACGCCATCCCCTCCTCGACCAGGTCCTCCGCCTTCGGGCCGTATCCCCAACCGTCGTGTACCGCAAGCCCGATCGAGTGGCCGACCCCGTGGGTGAGCCGACCTTTCCAACGCGACGCGTTGATGACGCCCTCGGCCGCGAGGTGCACTTCCCGTGCCGGGACTCCCGGCCGGATGGCGGCCAGCGCCGCGGCCTGGGCGGCCTCGACCGTGTCGTGGACCGCCTTCATCTCCTCGTCGCGCGGACCGAAGTGGAACGACCGTGTGATGTCGCTGACGTAGCGCCGGTGGATCGCACCGAAATCGCAGACGATCGATTGCCCGGGCTTCAGTCGATACTCCCCGGGCTGGTAGTGGGGCTCGGCACCGTGGGGACCGAAAGCTACGATGGTGGCGAACGACCGGCCGCTCGCGCCGTGCAGGTTCATCCGGTACTCCATCTGAGCGGAGAGCTCGAGCTCGGTGATGCCGGTCTTGAGGAGCGAGGGGATCTCGCGTCCCACCTCGGAGCCGATCTGGGCCGCCTTTCGGATCCGCTCGATCTCCTCGGGTTCCTTCGTCACCCGGGCGTTGCGGATGCCGACCGACGCATCGGGCCATCGGGTCTCGGGAAGGAGCTTTGCAAGTCGAACGTACCACTCGTGCGTGAGCTCCTTGTAGTTGAGGCCGACCGTTCCGACGCCCTGGAGCTTCTTTTCGATCACCGGGTCGGACTCGTCCCGGTTCACGACCTCCACGTGCACGTGAGGGTCGGCCTTCGCGGCCTCGAACGCGGTCTCCGCTTCGAGCGGCGAGCTGATGACGTCCAGCTCCCCGTCCGGATGCGCGATCGCCACCGAGCCCTCGAAGAGGCCGGCGGGCACATCGAACAGGTAGAAGAACGACTGGTCCAGGTGCGGGTCGACTGCATTCGCGAGGAGGAGAGCATCCGGCTTAGGGTCGAGGCGCTCGAATACTTTCTGAACGCGGGCTTTCATGGCCCGCCCTATCCGTCAGGGGGTTTCAGCTTTTGCGCCGGCGGCGCGCAGGTCCTTCCACGAGAGGAGCGGCTCGCGTGCGGCGCGGACCTCGTCGACCCGGGTCACGGCGAGCGACCGAGGAGCGGCGTGCAGGTTCTCGGCGGTGTCCGAGATCGCCCGCTCGAACGCCGCGATGTATCCGTCCAGTTCCCGCTTGCTCTCGGTCTCGGGAAGCTCGACCATGAGCGACTCGTCGACGAGCGCGGGGAAGTAGACCGTCGGCGCGTGGACCCCCTCGTCCAGGAGGCGTTTCGCGAGGTCGACCGTCCGCAGGCCCCGTTCCTTGAGCGGCGCGCCCGAAAGGACGAACTCGTGCTTGACGAGGGTGCGGAACGGACGGGGAAGGTACTTCCCGAGACGGGAGGCGACGTAGTTCGAATTGAGGACCGCGCGCCGCGAGATGTGCTTCAGCCCCTCCTCGCCGTGCGAGAGGATGAACGCGTACGCCCTCAGGTCGAGCCCGAAGTTCCCGTAGGCGGTCTTGATCTTCCCGATCGATTTCGGCCGGTCGTAGTCGAGCCGGAACTTCCGCCCTTCCTTCACGATGCGCGGGACGGGCAGATACGGACCGAGCTTGTCCCCCGACGCGAGCACGCCGGCGCCGGGTCCGCCGCCGCCGTGGGGAGTGGAGAACGTCTTGTGGAGGTTCAGGTGGGCGACATCGAATCCCATCCGGCCCGGGTGGGTCACGCCGAGGATGGCGTTCAGGTTCGCCCCGTCGTAGTACAGAAGGGCGCCGACGCCATGAACTGTTTCGGCGATCTCGAGGATCTCGCTCTCGAACAGACCGGCCGTGTTCGGGTTCGTCAGCATGAAGCACGCCGTCTTCTTCGAAACAGTACGACGGAGCTCCTGGACGTCGACGCTGCCGTCCCTGTCCCGGATCTCCCGCGTCGTGAACCCCGCCATGCTCGCCGAGGCGGGGTTGGTGCCGTGGGCGGTGTCCGGCAGGAGTACCTCGGTCCGTTCCGCGAGTTCACCCTGGTCGCGGAAGTACGCGCGCACCATCAGCATCGCCGCGTACTCCCCGTGCGCCCCCGCGGCCGGTTGCAGCGAGATCTCGGGAAGGCCCGTGATTCGGGAGAGGACCCGTTCGAGCCGCCAGAACACCTCGAGGGAACCCTGAACGGTGGCCTCGGGTTGGTACGGGTGGACCTCGGCGGCTCCCTTGCGACGGGCGAGAAGCTCCGTGACCTTCGGGTTGTACTTCATCGTGCACGACCCGAGCGGGTAGGTAGCGGTATCGATCCCGAAGTTCATCTGCGAGAGACGGGTGTAATGACGCACCACCTCGAGCTCGGAGAGCTCGGGCCACCGGACCGCCTCTTTGCGTCGTAGTCTCTCGGGGATCCCTGAGATCTCGGGGAGAGCCTCCGTGCTCCGCGGGGGAGAAATGTCCCAGACGGCCGGCTCGTCCCAGCGGGCCTGACGGAACGTCATGCCGTCCTCCCGACCGCGCCGATCGCGGCCTGGGCGGCCCGTACGTACTTCTGGATGTCCTTCTCGCTGGTAGCTTCGGGGATCCCGACGAGGATCCGTTCTGCCTCTGGGGTCGCGCCCGGCCGCGGGTCCTTCAGCGAGTGCCCGCCGAGCACCTTGCGACGTCGCAAGCGGTCGAGGAACTCCTCGGCCGTGCCGCGGCGCACTTCGACCGTGAACTCGCCGAGGTACGGAGCGTCGAACCGCGGCGCTTGAAGGCCCTCGATGCTACCGAGGCCGCTCGCGAGGGTGCGCGCCCTCTCGGCGAGGGAGGCCTGAAGCCGCGCGAGACCTCGCGGACCGACGACGCTCGCGTACACCACGAACGCGAGGGCCATCAACGATTCGTTCGTGCAGATGTTCGAGGTGGCCTTCGAACGGCGGATGTGCTGCTCGCGGGTGACGAGGGTCAGCGCGAACGCGCGACGCCCCTCGGTGTCGAGGGTCGCACCCACGATCCTCCCGGGGGCGGACCGCACGTGTTCCTTGCGGCACGCGAACAACCCGAGAAGGGGTCCCCCGAACGAGGGGGCGATCCCGAACCCCTGGCCTTCCCCGACGACCACGTCGGCCCCGTAGTTCCCCGGCGCTTCGAGGACCGAGAGCGAAAGCGGGTCGGCCGCGACCACGAGCGGAACGTCTCCCAGGATCGACTTGAGCTCGGGAACACCCTCGTCCACGTGGCCGAACCCGTTCGGTACGTCGGCGAGGACCCCGAACACGTCCTTCTTCGCGACCGCAGCCCGGACGAACTCGAGATCGAGCCGCCCGGTGCGGTCGTCGTACGGGATCCCTTCGACCCGGAGCCCCGGTCCGCTCGCGTAGTTTTCGAGGACGCTTCGCTCCTCCCAGGGGAGACTGGCCGGGACCAGGAAGCGCGTGCCCTCGTGGAGCCTCCGACAGAACAGGAGGGCCTCCCCCGCCGCGGTCGCCCCGTCGTAGAGCGAGGCATTCGCCACGTCGAGCCCGGTCATCTCGACCCAGAGGCTCTGGAACTCGAACAGGGTGCGCAACATTCCCTGGCTGGCCTCGGCCTGGTACGGGGTGTACGCCGTGTAAAACTCGCTGCGGGAGACGATGGCGTCGACCGCCGCGGGAGAATAGCGACCGACGATTCGACCCCCGAGGAAGCTCGAGAACTTGGACATCGGCCGGTTCCGCTCGAGGAGCCGGTCCACCTCCGCGACGACCTCCGGCTCGTCCCGGGCCGGACCTACGCCCATGCGACCGATGCGGGCCCGTTTTGGCACGTCCGTGAACAGCGCGTCCGTCGAACTGATCCCCAACGCTTCGAGAAGCGATGCCTCCTCGCCCGGCTCATCCGGAATCCAACGCGGCACGGAGGCTCACCAACGCTTGGGAACGGTGGTGGCCATAAATCGTTCTCGTTTCGCCGGACGAACGAAGGAGGCGACCGGTGTCGACCTCGGCAAGCCCGGAGAAGGGCAAAGGTATTCGGGACGGCGGGCTGAGTTCGGGGAGACCATGACGCAGGTTCGGGCACGACGCGGGAGCGGCCGGCGACCACCGCCCACGCCGCCGCCCTCGGTCGCGATCCTCGACATCGCGTTCCACCGGGCGTCCCTCGCGACGCCGCGCGGGGAGAACAAGGCCGCCCGCGATCGCCTTCGGGCCGAACTCAAGATCGTGCGGAGCTCGGCGACCGTCGTCCGCCACCTTCGGCTCGAGACCCGGCGATTCGTCCGGAGCCCTCCCACGGCGTTCGAAGCGACGCTCTTGGCGCAAGCGTTCGGTTCCGGCAGCCTCGAACGCGCCCTCACCCGGGTGCGACGCGCCGAGGAGCGGATCCGCGGTCTCGCTCAGGCGGCCGAGCGGGCCACGAAGGGGGCCTCGGGCTCCGAAGAGCTGGGCGACCAGATCCGAGCGTTCTACGGCCGGCTATCGAGCTTCGTTCGCGAGATCGACGCGGACCTTGAGCTCCTTCGCGAGATGGGACGGTTCCTCGACGACCGGCCGCACCTCGACCCGGCCGCGCCGACGCTGGTCATCGCCGGATTCCCCAACGTCGGCAAGTCCTCGCTCGTGGCGCGACTCTCCTCGGCGCACCCTAAGGTAGCCGACTACCCGTTCACCACGCTCTCGATCGCCGTCGGCCACGCCGACCTCGGATTCGACCGACTGCAAGTGCTCGATACCCCGGGGGTGTTGGGGCGAACCGGGCGTTCGAACCCCGCCGAGGCGGAGGCCCGCACTGCCGTCGGCGGCGTCGCGACGGTCGTGGTGTTCGTCATCGACCCCTCGGGAAAGTGCGGGTATCCCGTCGAGGAACAGGAGAGTCTGCTCGCTCGCTGGAAGGAGGAGTTCCCCCAGCTCCCGATCATCGCGGTCGAGACCAAGTGCGACCTCGTCCGCCGGTCGACCGACCGCCTCCAGGTCTCGGCGACCACCGGAGAGGGCCTCGACTCCCTGGAGGCGCAGGTCCGGGCGCTCGTCCGCCCACGCGGGGAGCTTCCTCCGATCCAAGAGACCCTCATCGAGGAACCGATGACCGAACCCGACTTCGAGGAACGCCCCGCCCGTCGGTCGCCCCCCCGTCGCGGGGGGCCCCGGGACCGTGCGTCTTGACCGGTTTCCCGGCGTGCATCGAGGGCGGCCGGGTCGAGGTCGAAACGTCCTGAGACAGGGCCGGTTCAGATGCCGAAGGTCTTCCCGTTCTCGGGGAGGATGACCCGGCACGTCGACTCGAGGGCCTCCCGCAGGGGGTCGCGGTGGTCGCCGTGCATGAGCACGACGGTCTCGGCGCGGGATTCCTTCGCCACCCGGACCAGTTCGGAGTGCCCGGCGTGGGCCGAGAAGTCGAACTGCATGACCTCGCACGACGGGTGGATCACGGTGTCGTCGACCGTGAGGGTGCCCTGGTCGAGGAGTTGGCGACCGTTCGACCCTTCCACCTGGAAACCGGTGAGGAGGATCGAGCTGTTCGCATCCCGGTAAAGCTCGCCGATGTAGTAGAGCACCGGTCCACCGTCCAGCATGCCGCCGGTAGTGACGATCACCTCGGCCTCGCGGAGCGCTTTCCGTCGGTCTCCGGGGTGCTCGACCACGTGGACGCCCTCGAGCGCCCGACGGAACCGGCGCGCGTCGGCGAGGTACTCCGGGGCGGCTTCGTAGATTTCGTTCACCGAGCGCGCCATCCCGTCGAGGTACGTCTCGAATCCGGCCGATGCGAGTGCCATCATGACCTCCTGTGCGCGGCCGACCGCGAACGCCGGCACGATGGCCTTTCCGCCCCGATCGATCGTCTCCTCGATCTTGTCGCGAAACCTCCGTTCGGTCTCGCGACGGTCCGGATGCTCCCGTCCGGAGTAGGTCGACTCCATGACGAGGACGTCGCATTCGAGCGGCTCCGCCCCCCCCACGAGGTGCGTCGGGGTCGTTTGGAGGTCGCCCGTGAACAGGACATCCTTCGCCCCGCGGTACAGGATCATCGAGGCCCCGGGGATATGCCCCGCCGGCGTGATCTCGACCTCGATGCCGCGATGGCGGAACGTCCCGTGGCGGTCGACCGCGGTGAACCGAGCGTGGAGCGAGTGGATGTCGGAGGGGGTGTAGGGTGCGAGGTACCCTTCGAGCCGGGCGATCTTGAGCGCGTCCTTCGTGAGGAGGTCGGCGACCGCGATCGTGACGGGGGTCGCGATGAGCCGAGCCTTGGGGAGCCGGCTCAGGAGCGGCGTCATGCCCGAGTGGTCCAGGTGGGCGTGGGAGAGGAAGGCGAGGTCGACGTTGGTCGGAGCGGGGCGCGGGTACGTCGGGGGGTCGGTCGGCGTCAGCCCGTAGTCGAAGAGCAGGGTTCGGCCCTGGTCTCGGACGACCAGCCCGAGGGAGCCGATCTCCGACGCACCGCCAAGGAATTGCAGTTCCATCGGCGGGCCGAGCGGTTTCCCCTCTTAACGTACCACGAGCGACCCGGCAGGGAAGCCACTTTAACGGCGCTCCCGTGCGGGAGGCGTGGCCGGACCGGCACGGGCGGAGCTTGAGATCCTCTACCGGATCAGCGTCGCGGTCCAGCAGGTCGTCCGCGACGCGGAAGGGTCGCCGCACCGGGCCGATGTCGTCGCAATGGGTGCGGATGGAACTCCGACCGAAGAGCTCGACCGGCTCGCCGAGACCGAGATCCTGAAGGTCCTCGACGTCGAGGGTGTGGACTGGAATCTCCTATCGGAGGAGATCGGTCACGTGTCCCGCGGCGGACAGAGCACCCTCGTGGTGGACCCGATCGACGGGACGTCGAACGCGCTGCGGAACCTCCCCTTCTCCACGGTTTCGCTCGCCCTCGGCCGCCGCGACCTCGCCGGGATCGACGTCGGCCTCGTCCGGGACCTCCATCGTGGAACGACCTACTGGGCCGCCCGAGGCCAGGGGGCGTTCCGCGACGGCCGTCGGATTCGGACCCGGACCTGGAACCCCCGCAGCGAGATCTTCTTCGTGAGCCTCGGCCGACCGGCGACCGAGCGGGCGACCCGACTCGCGGTGAAGTCCCGTCGGATCCGCTCGCTCGGATGCGCGTCGCTCGAGATCCTGATGGTCGCCCAGGGAAGCGCGGACGGGTACTTCTTCGAGAACACGTCCGAGACGCGGAACCTCCGGGCCACGGACCTCGCCGCCGCCTACCGGATCCTGCTCGAGGCCGGCGGCGGCATGAGCGACGCCAAGGGGCAGCCGGTCGAATCGTTCCCGCTCACGGTGGACCGACGCACGAGCGTCTTCGCCTGGGGCGACCCCGCGCTCCGCGCGCGCGCGAAGGAGGAGGGGTACCTTTGAGGATCGGCCTCACCGCGAACCCTCGCAAGCCGGCGGCGATCGAGCTCGCGCGGCGGGCGGTCCAACTGATCGACGAGCGGGCCGAGGTCGTCGTGAGCGACGAGTCCGCGGGCATCGCCCCCGGGCTGGCCCACCGGCCGATCGAGGACCTCGACCCGGACGTTCTCATCGCGATCGGGGGGGACGGCACGTTCCTCTACGTCCTCCGGCGCTCGGACGCTCCGCTGCTTCCGATTAACGCCGGGACGGTCGGCGTCCTCGCCGAGGTCGAGGCGAGCCGACCGAACGAGTTCGAAGGGGCGATCGAGCGGCTGTTGAAGGGCTTCTATTTCCTCGAGGAGCGGATGAAGCTCGCCGCGCTGGTCGGGACGACGCCCGTTCCGGACGCGACCAACGACTTCGTCCTGCACTCGGCCCAGGTCGGGAAGATGGGACTGTTCGAGATCGCGTTCGACGGCCACGTCGCGGGACAGATCCGGGCCGACGGGCTCATCGTCGCGAGCCCGACCGGCTCCACCGCGTACTCCCTGAGCTCCCTCGGACCGATCGTGGACCCCGGCCTCGACGCCATCGTGCTCACGTCGATCGCCCCGTTCCGGGTCGAGGCCCGCGCGTTCGTCATCGAGCCGCTACGGACGGTCCGGTTGCGGCCGATCGAGCCCGGTCGCGGGGCCCTCGTCATCGCGGACGGCCAGGACGAGTACCCACTCCCTTTCGACTCGGCGCTCACGGTCTACCGGTCCCCCCGCCGGGCGACGCTCGTCCGATTCGGGTCCCGGTTCTTCCAACGCTTGCGAGGGAAGCGGATCCTGCCGTGGACTGAGGAAGGGTCGGGAGGAGGACCGTCGGGTGCCGATCTTCCGCCCCACCCGTAAACGACCCCCCGGGTCCCCTCGCCTCGGCGAGACCCCCCGCACGATCACCCGACACGCCCTCGCGAGCGCGCTCGCGAGCGCCCGGTCCGCTTACCCGAACGAGTTCGGAGGGGTCCTCCGGGCCGACCCCCCGGGGGTCATCAGCGAGCTTCTCCTCCTCCCCGGGACGACCGCGGGGCGACGCCACGCGAACTTCCGGCTGTACATGCTTCCCGCCGATCTGACGGTCGTGGGGACGATCCACTCCCACCCCTCGGGAGCGCTCCACCCATCGGACGCGGACCTCCGTCTGTTCCGGAGCTGGGGGCGTCGCCACATCATCGTCGGGACCCCGTTCGGACCGGGCTCGTGGCGAGCGTACGATGGCAACGGGGAGGAGACGCGACTGGAGGTGCGCGAAACGGCCGTCGCCCCCGACCTGAGCGGAGAACTGCCGGAGTACCGACCCCGGGCGGTGCATCGACCCGCACCGGTCGACGCAATGGGATTTCCCGAGGACGAAGCCTAGGCCCTGGGCCTATTCACGCACGGGGATCGTGGGAACGGGGAGCCGGTCCGGCGTGCGGTTCGGGTCCACGATCGCTCGCCCGGGCCGGGTGGGTTCGCTCGTGAGCCCGTGCATCCCGGCGAGCAGCTCGAGGAACCCGATGAAGCCGCGGAACGAACCCCGGACGAGTCTCGTGTGGTGGCCTTCCCAATCGAAGAAGTCGGATAGCATCCGCTTCGACTGCCGCAGCCCGTGCGTGAGCGCGCGCTTCAGGAGCTCCTGCTGGAGGGGGCTCAGTCGGTCCCGACGGAACCAGTCCCGGGACTGGAGGTGGCCCAGCGGAACGAAGAACATCGGGACGAGGATCGCCTTGAACTCCCAGAGGTCGTCGATGAGGTCGATCGTCCGTTGGACGTCGTCCTCGGTCTCCTGGGGGAGCCCGACGATGAACGTGCACGCCGGGAAGACGTGGTTGTCGTTCATGAGGCCGGCCGACTGCACGACGAGCTCGGGCCATTGGGACGCCTTGAACGGAGCCACCTTCCCCGGCATCGCGGCGGTGATCATGCGCGGGGACCCGGTCTCGACGCCGACCTCGACCCCCCACCAGTCCTGCTTGTCATCGATCAGGACCTCGGCGCACTTCGGGAGGATCTTCGGCTTCGTCATGAGGGTGGCCACGGCGACATGGGACCAACCGACCTGCTGGTAGTATCGCTTGGCGAGCCGGAGGAGCGGGATCAGCTTCTCCTCGTGGGGCATGATGTTCGGGCTTCCGTAGAACAGGACGTCGTCCGAGTGCAGGATCCCCTTGCGGATGTCGATCTGGGCGTTGACCTTGAGCTCCTCCTCGATCTTCTCGAGCGGGTACCATCGCGTCGGTCGCGTGGTGACCGAGCAGAACGAGCAACCGCGGCAGCACCCGCGTCCGATCTCGACGAGACCGTTGACGCTCGGGAACCGGATGGAGGAGATCTGCTCGACCTTGGGCGCCTCCTTCGCGGAGAGCACGATGTGCGGAGGGAGGAACTCGTCCCGGAGCGCCTTTCCGACGATCTCCTTGACGAACAGGTCCGCCTCGCCCTCGACGACGCTGTCGATACCGCCGAAGGAGTCCACGAACTCCTGGATCCAGGGGAGCTTCATCCGGGTCGCGGGCGCGAGCTGCCAGGCGCACGGACCTCCCGCGATGATCTTGAGGCCCCGCTTGCGGGCCTCGACCACGGCCGGTTGCGTGAGCATCCGCTTGAAGTTGACGCAGTTCAGGGTCTCCTTCTTCATCACCCCGCCGAACGTGGAGCTCGGAGGGTTGAGCCCGAAGTAATCGTGGCCCGAGATCAAGAGGACCTTCGCCTGACCCGGCATGTACTTGTCGAGGTGGCTCGGGTGGACGATCCGCGCGTCGAATCCGGCGTCCATGAGCGACGCCTCGATCTTCCGCATCCCGTAGGGGGCCTGGCGGGGGTAGCCGTTCTCGTCGACCGGCATGTCGGGAAAGAAGAGTCGCTTGTAGACCCCTTCGGGCAGGATGTACGCCGGGGTCGTGGTGCCAAACCCGAGGAATTCCTTCCCGTGGTGGTTGCTCATCATCGTCCAGTCGCAGGTGATGACCACTTCGGGCATGAACCGACCTTGTCCCGAGGGGCGGGACAGGGCGAGCACGGGGAACCCCTTCTTATGGGTATCGAAGCCGCCGAAGCGACACTCCGTAACGCCCGAAGCGTACGAGACCGGCCCGGAAGCCTCTAGTCGAAATCGGTTTCGTCGTCGTCTCGGGGGAGGACGCCATCGAGCGGGTCGCCCATCTCCTCGGGGGGCTCCTCGGGGTCCCCGGACTCATGGAACGCAGGGTCGCGCTGCATGAGATGGATCCGCACGCAGTCGCGGTGGGCGGGGTTCCCGTTCCAGGAGCTGGTTTCGGCCGGGTCGCCGAGCGGTTCCTTGCAAAGCCAGCAGATCTCCGGCGGGGGGCTGATCCAAGAGATCCGCCGGGGGGGAGACTCCATCGGGGCTTCTCGTCGAGTATGCGGGGGAGGTCCTTTACCTTTCGGAACGACCCTCCCCCGGGCCGGGGGACCCCCGGCAAAGACCCTTAACCTGGGCGGGGCGTCGACCCCGACGTGGACACCCTCACCGAGATCCGCCGTCGGCGGGTCGCCCTCGGCATCTCGCTCGGCGAGCTCGCACGGGCGATCGGACGGAGCGACGCGACCCTTTCTCGCATCGAACGGGGGCAGATCCGGCCGTCGTACGAGCTCGTCCAGCGCATCCTTTCCTACCTCGAGACCCAAGAGGGGCTCACCGCGCCTCGGCTCACCGTCGGGGAGCTGATGCACCGGCCCCTCGCCAGTGTCGAATCGAACGCCACCCTGGCGACGGCCGCGCAGCGGATGGAGACCGGGGCGTACTCTCAGCTGCCTGTGGTGGACGAGGGCCGCGTCGTCGGGTCACTCTCCGAATCCGCGTTGCTCCGGGCGCTGGCGCGGCCGAACGCCCATCGAGCCCGGGTCCGGGAGGTCCTCGAGCCACCGTACCCCGTGCTCGAAGAGGGATTCCCGGCGGACCTCCTCCCCCCTCTCCTGGGCCGGTATCCGGCGGTCCTGGTCGCCCGTCACGGAGACCTCCAAGGGATCGTCACCAAGGCGGACCTCATCCGGGGGCTTCGCGGAGCCTCTCTCCGCCGGAACCCGAACGACTAGGGCTCCGCGTTCGCGACCCGGACAGCGCCCAGCGAGGCCCGGGCCGCGAGTTGGGCCGCGAGGACCCCGAGGCGGTTGGCGTTCTCACCGGGCCGACGTTCCGAAGGCCCCCGGCCCGCCGTGCCGGTCGAGACGCCGAAGAGGACGTCCCCGTCCGTGGCGCCATGGAACGGCGTCACCGTCGAGGCCAATCCGGCATGGGCCATGGCGACGACCCGGGCCAGGGTGGGTCCGTCGACCTCGAAGTCCGTGGCGACGAGACCCAGGGTGATGCCGGAGGAGGGGTCGAGCACAGAAGGACCCGGCCCCGGGGGCGTGACCCGTCCCCGATCATCGCGCGCGCCCGCGACCCAGTGACCCGTGCTCGGGTCCCGGACCGCCCCGAAGGCGTTCACCACGAGCCGAACTCCGAGGGAGCCGCGACGCCCGAGGTAGGCCGCGGCCGTGCCGATGCCCCCGGGCATCGCACAGTCCCGTCCCCGGTACTTTCCCACGGTGGCCCCCGCACCGGCGCCGACGCGCCCAACGGGTACCTCCTCCCGGCTCGCTCGGCACGCCGCCTCGTACCCGAGAGGAAGGTAATCCGGTATCGAGCCCTTCCTTCGCGGGGGGTCGAACAGAGCGGCCCCCGACACCGGTGCGACGAGGTTGGGGTTGCGGAACGCGCGATGTCCTCCACCGCGCTCGAGGACCCGAAGCCGAACCCCGCGGGCCGCGTCGAGGCCGTAGAGACTTCCTCCCGCGAAGAAGGGGGCCGAGCGACGGCCGAACGTCGAATCGTGCGAAAGGGAGGCAGTGTCGTAGGTCGCCGACGCGCCCCCCCGGACCTCCACGACCGTCGGCACGGCCGAGTCGAACAACACCACGGTGACCCCGCTCGACGCCTCGGGATTCTCTGAGTGGCCGACGGCGAGCCCCCCACCCGGGCGAGGTCGAGCGTCGATTCCTCCACGCGACCGCGAGACGCCCCATGAAAGAAGCGATTCCGTCGGGTCCGCGCGATGGGTTCTTGTATTCAAGCGGAGGTGCCCGCACCGCCATGCCCGCCGCTCGCCGAAAGTCGCGCACGGACCCTCCACCGCCCAAGGAGTTCCGGATCTCCCGCGACCTTCCGGTCGGCCGACATCCGCTGCTCGCCGCCTTCCCCGGTGCGGACCAGCTCCCCGTCGCCGTCCGCCTCCAGCCCGACGCGGTCGCGCGCGCCAAGCTGTTCGATGAGACGTGCGTGCAAATCGTCGACCAGGACCTTTGGATGTACGTCGCTCCGTGGGACATGCCCCCGGGCGCCCGACGCGAGTGGAACCCGGTGCTCTCGCCGGGCTCCGACTGCATCGTGATCGGAAGGAACCACCTCGCCGAAAGTCCCCCACTCGTGCTGTACCTGGACATCTTCCACGAGCTCTGCCACGTCATCCAGCGACAGGGGGGCGCGAACCTCTTCGCTCCCGGGGTGAGCTACGTGAAGCGCTGGACGGAGGTCGAAGCGTACCGGTTCGTCGTGGGGGAGGCGCGGACGCTCGGCGTCTCCGACGAGTTCCTCCGGGAGTACCTCCGCGTCGAGTGGATCAACGTGGTCGAGCACCGAGAGTTGCTCGAGAGCCTCGAGGTCACGTCCGGATAGACCTCTCGGGGCCCGGGAGCGGTCCGGGGAGCGGGCGACCGCCCCTCCCGATGCGTGAAGAACCGATTCTTTATCCCCCTGAACCCCGAATCGAACTGCCTGCCGGGGGCGCGCCACACGTCGATCGACATCAAGGCCCGCCCGATACTTCGTCCGTCGTCGAACGACCTCTGGTTCCTCGCCTATCTCCCACTCGCCGTATCGGACGGGATCGCGACCCCGCTCATCCCGCTCCTGGCGCTCCAGCACTTCGGCGCGAGCGCGTTCGTGGTCACGATCATCATCGCGGCGAGCGCGATGAGCCAAGTCCCGTTCACGATTCTGTGGGGGAACCTGTCCGACCGCGTCGCGCACCGGAAGTACTTCCTCGTCGGCTCGTTCCTCGCGACCGGCGTGAGCATCATCCTCATCGCGCTCGCGACGAATCTCATCACGTTCTTTTGGCTCAACGTGGTCGAGGGTCTCGCTTCCGCCGCGAGCGCGCCGATCGGGACGATGCTCCTGCTCGAGACGCGCCACAAGCGCTGGTGGCCGCAGGACATCGGGCTCTTCGGCCTCATCTCGGGCCTGGGCACGACCGCGGGGCTCGCGGTCGGGTTCCTCTGGCTGTTCGTGATCGGCTACTCCCAGCCGGCGATCCAGGCGATGACCGCGCTCTTGCTGGTCTCGGGGGCGCTCGCACTGGTCTCCGCGGCCGTCGCATGGGCCTGGATCGAAGAGCCGGCGACCCGGGTCGAACGAAGGACCGTCTCCGGCCTCCTCAACCTCAACCGGGGGGTGGTGGAACGGTTCCGCCACGTCCGGGCCCGGATCTCCGGATTGGTCGACCTCACCCGGTCCACCGCCGAGCGCCTGCCCGGTCGCGAGTACCTCTTTCTGGTCGCTCTCGGGGTGATGAGCGTCGGCTTCGACATCTTCTACGGACCGTTCCCGGTGTTCCTCTGGCAGGACGCGAAGTTCACGGACGCGGGGGTCTTCATCGTCTACCTCGGCTCGTCGGCGGCGTCCACCGCCCTGTTCTTCACCTCCGGAAAAGCGGTCGACGCCCACTCCCCGAAGACGGTCTTCCTCCAGTCGCTCGGCGGACGCGTCCTATTGATGCTCCTGTTCCTGTGGGGTCCGATCTACGTTCTGTTCGGTCTCGGGTCGCCCGCGCTGCTCGCCTGGCTCACGCTCCTCAACGCGCTCCTCGGCGTCACGTGGGCGTTCATCAGCACGGCGAGCACCCTCTTCCTGGTCCGGCTGGTCGGAAGGTCCGCCCGGGGCCGCGCGCTGGGCCTTTACAACGCGATTGCGGGGGCGGGAAGCCTCATGGGGACCCTCCTCGGCGGCTGGCTCTACGCCGAATACGGTGTGCACTTCGCCTACTCGATCGCCGCCCTAACGGTGGTGATCGGAGCCGCCCTGCTGCTCCCGATCCCGTACCACATGTTCCAGTTCTCGCACGCGCTGACCCACCATCGCCATTTCGGGCACAATGCCCGGGCCGTTGCCCGACCCCCCCGCCGCCCGGGTCCGTTCCGTCGCTGAGCCCAGTCAGCCGAACATCTCCCAGGTGAGAGTGCGCACCACGTATCCCAAGGCGAGATGGGCGAGGAAGACCTCGAGGGCCGGGGGGTAATCCTCGATCACACACGAACGGAACCCCAACCGACCGACCCCCACGGGTTCGGTTCCCCGGAGCACGACGAAGCGCCCGGTGAGCCGCTCGTTGATCGTGTACTCGACCCCCCCGTAGAGGATCGTCATCGGGCCGAACGTCGTCGCCCGCGTCTTCCAGAGGTCCTCACCGACCTGGATCCGGATCTCGTCCGCCTTCGCGCGGTAGGAGATGAGCGACCGCCCGTCCGTCGCCGCGCTCGGTCGGTCGAGGACGTACTCGGTCGAGAAAAGGGCGGCGATCCGCTGACCGAGTCCCGGGCTCTCGGACTCGACCGGCCGTCCCGTCCAGGTCTCGGGGCCGACCTCGACCTCGATGATGTTCTTCAGCACACGAGCCGTCGCCCGGATCATCGGCCGCTCGAAGCAGTAACCGACCATCATGTATTAATGGCGATACCGGTCGCGGGCTCGTGACGGCGCTCGTTCCACGGCCCCCGGCGCAGGACCGGGCGTTCGGCATGGAATTCTACGGGTCCCGCACACCCGGGGTCACCGGCCGGACGAAGGGCTCGCCCGACGATTTCCGGGTGACCGAGATCTCGAACTATCCGTTGCCCGACCCCGTCGGGGCCTTTTCCGTTCTCCGGATCCAGAGCCGCGATTGGGAGCAGCACGAGCTCGGGCAAGCGATCGCGCGGCGCCTGGGGCTGCCCTCGGCCTCGGTCCAGTGGGCGGGAACGAAGGACCGTCGGGCAGTGGCGGAACGCCTGCTCTCCTACCGGGGACCACTTCCGAGCGGGGACCTCGGGCTTCCCCGGGTCGTTGTGCTCGACGCGTACACGGCCCGGGACGGCCTCGTCCTTGGCCACCATTTCGGCAACGCGTTCGAGGTCCGGGTCGACGAGCTCGCGGTGCCAGTGACGGAGGCCCTGAAGGCGTTCCGGGCGACCGAACAGGAGCTCCGGACCGACGGGCACTGGCCGAACTTCTTCGGACCCCAGCGGTTCGGCGAGGTGCGGCCGGTCACGCACGACGTGGGGCGACATGTCGTGCGGGGAGACCTCAGCGCTGCGGTCGAGACGTACCTCATCGCTCTGCCGCCGGGGACCCCCGACGGACTCGGCGACTCAGCGCGGAGGACGTACGCTGAGACCCACGACCCAATCCGGGCCCTGAGAGAGTTCCCGAATCACTACCGGTTCGAGCGGGCGCTCTTGGAACGTCTCGCGAGGGGAGACCCGGCCGAGCGCGCCTTCCGCGCCCTCGCCCGAGAGCTCCGTCTCCTGTTCGTCCACGCGTTCCAGGCGCTCCTCTTCAACCGATGGCTGAGCCGTCGGCACGCGGCGGGGCTTCCGCTGGACCGCCCCCTTCCGGGAGACCGCGTCCTGCGGCTCGGCCGCGACGGGACGGTCCGCAGCCAGGAGGGGATCCCGGTCTCGGCCGACAACGAGACGGAGTGCGCGGAGCTCGTCCAGCGCAAAGGGGCCCTGCTCGCCGGGCCGCTCGTCGGCTACGAGACCCCGGTCGCCGAGGGCCGGGTGGGGGCGATCCTCGATGACCTGCTCCAGGAGGAGGGGGTCGACCGCTCGATGTTCCGCCTCCCGGCAACGCCCGAGATCGCGAGCAAAGGCGCTTGGCGTCCCGCGGTCCTTCCGGTTCCCCCACTCGGCCTTGGGGCGGAAGCGACGGGGGTCTGGTTCCGCTTCGCGCTCCCGAAGGGGGCGTACGCGACCGTGCTGCTGCGAGAGTTCCTGAAGACCGGGGCGGAGTAGCCTCGACACCCGCGCGTCGAAACGAGCCTACTAATAGTCGACCCCCGGGTGGTTCGACCGCCCAGAACGGTCTCCATGCCCGGCGACTCTCCTCGTCCTTTCTTCGTTCCGCTGCGACCTCCGGGACCCCCTCCCCACCTCGAGTTGCCCGAGGGGGCGACCCGAGTTCCCACGGGGGTTCCGGACTTCGACTCCCTCACCGGAGGGTTCCCCACCGGTTCGGTCGTGCTCCTCTTCGGCGAGGCCGGGTCCGGCCACCAGGAGTTCGCGCTCACCTCGGCCGTCCATCTGATGCTTCACTACGACGACCCGAGCATGCACCATCTCTATCTCGGGAGCGCCAAGGGGCCGTTCGTCTACCCTCAAGGTGTCGTGTACGTCAGCACCAGCCGCTCCCGCGAGCAGGTGATCGCGGAACTGCACGGCGCGTTCGACGTGACCTACTCGGAGGTGCTTTCACGGCACATCAACTTCCACGACCTTTCGCCTGCCTACTTCCAGGACACGGTCGTGCCCTCGTCCTGGGCGTCGCTCTCGAGCGCGCTCCTCTCAGGGGCTCCCGTGAGCGCCGCGCCCGACGACGGTGGTCCCCTGCGCGCCCTGGCGGACGCGGTCGACCAGGACGGTCGCAAGAACCTCGTCATCGTGGATTCCTTGACCGACCTACTCGTCCGTCGCGGCCTGGAGCCGACGGACCTCGTGACCCTCCTGAAGGGACTGCGCCGAAGGGCGAAGGAATGGGACGGCGTCGTCTACCTCCTTCTCTCGAAGGGGGTCGCCCCCGCTGCGGTCGAGCAGGCCGTGATCGATTCGGTCGATGGGGTCCTCCACTTCAGCTGGGTTACGAGCCCGAGCCAGTCCCATCGGCAACGGGCGATGGTGATCGACAAGTTCATGCCGATCCTCGCTCGAATGCCGGTCGAATACCTCGGCCGGTTCGTGATCCGAGTGAACGCGGCGAGCGGGTTGGTGACCACACAATATGAGCGGGTCTGAAAAGAGCCGGGCGCGGGTCCCGACCGGGATTGGCGGGCTCGACGAGATGGTCGGGGGAGGGTTCCCCGCCGGCCACGTCGTCCTGGTCACGGGCCTTCCCGGTACCGGGAAGACCTGCTTCGGCCTCCAGTTCCTGATGGCCGGCGCGGCCATCGGCGAGAAGGGCGTCTTTCTGTCGCTCGAAGAGGACGTCGCTCCGCTGCTCGAGAGCGCCCGTCAGTTCCACTGGCCGGTCGACGCCGCGGTCGGCGCGGGGACGCTGAAGGTCCTCCGGATCGACCCGAAGGAGACCCGACAGAGCCTCCACCGGATCCAGGGAGAGCTCGGGAAGGAGCTCACGGGCCTCGGCGCCCGGCGGATCGTCGTCGATTCGGTCTCCCTGCTCAACATGCTGAGCGATGACGAATCCGGCCGTCGGTCCACCCTCTTCGCTCTCGCGGCCGCGTGCCGGGAGGCCGGTGCGACGACCCTGTTGACCGCGGAAGCCGACCCGCTCCACCCCGAGGTCAGCCGCGACGGGCTCAGTGAGTACGTGGCCGACGGGGTCTTACTGCTCGGGTACCGCACCGGGCCGGACGGGCACCGGGTCGGTCTCTCCCTGCGGGTGCTCAAGATGCGGCGGACGGCCCACGTCCGCACCGTCCAGCCGTACTCCATCGGCCCGAACGGGATCACGGTCGACGCGAAGGCCGTCGACTTCGGCGGACCGTAGACCCACGCATCGCCGTATCGGAGCCCGTCCGCGCCTCTTAGTACGCCTTCGGCTTCGGAGGCGCGACCGCCGTTCCATGCCGCCCACGGTTCCCGTCCACCTCAAGGTTTTTGGACCAGGAGCTCGGACTCCTAGGCCCGTATCCATGACCGACGAGGCTGACCGACCGCGATTTCGAGAGCACCTGCACGAGATGCGAAAGGTATTGGGGGAAATCGGCACGGACGTCGAGATTGATGTGGCCGACGCGCCCCACCTGGCCAAGGAAGGAACGAAGAACGTCCTTGCGCGGGCTGCGGGGATTCGACGGACATCGATGCGAGAGTGGACCGAGCCAACATCCGAGGACCCCAAGTAGCCTCTGTTCCGCGTCCGCGGACACACAGCTCGTCCGCGTCGCACGAAATCACTCCGACCGGAGGTCCGAGGTCGGTTCCCGGGTCCTCCGGGAATCGATTTTCTAGCTCCTTTTCTCTATCAGCCGCAAGAATCCGCTTGCGCCATTCATTAGGTGGGATTCTCCGCGCCCGCCCCCCCGGGGGCGTGTCCGCCGAACGATACATCGACCGGCATGGGAGGCGACTGAGCTTTCCAGTGCTTCGAAAAGCTCTAAAGCGGGGAGCCGAACCATCAGTTGTGACTCCCTCGAGGTTCACCGCAATCGTTCCCACCGCCGGAGGTCCAGAAACGACGGTGCGCAAAGATGGAAGAAATCGGCATCCGTGATCTGAGCCGATCCGCATCGCGCGAGTGGATTCCCCCAATCGGGGCCATGGGAGGGCCTCCAGCACACGAACTATACCGCGACCTGGTACGGTACGCCGGCCTTCGACTTTTTCGAGACGGAGAAGGGAATCCGTGCATAGAGATGCACGACGGGGAGCGTCGCCGGACTTTTCGCGTGCCGAGCGGCGAGCTCCGGGGGGCGCTGGACCGGTTCCGGATGCGGCGGAGTCTTCGACCCGTACCCGACCCCGAACTGGCCGAACTCACCCGGATCATTCAAGCTCGAGTCTCCGACCCGGACATCTTCATTCCCACGTCCGAGAAACGAGAATCCGACCCACCCGAGCCCCGAGTTGAGCTTCGCCCCTTGATCGCCCCGACCCCCCCGCCGATACATCAAAAGAGCCCGTTCGAAGAGGAACTCGATGCGATCATCCAAGAATTGGACGGAGTGCGTCGTCCCGCCACCGCCCCTCTGCCCATCGCGAAAACCCCGTCCGCTCGGAACGAAGTCGTCGGGCCCACGGCCCCGGTCGCGCCGGTAGCGGCCCCGGTCAACCCGTCGATCTCCGGCGGGCGGAGCTCGTCCGAACCCGCGGGAGACCTTCCTCGGTACGTCCAGGTCCTTCGGGACCTGGTTCGGAACGGGGGCTGGCTCGGAACGACGTCGGAGATCTCGAGCCTGACGGGCGACAACCCGGAGAAGGTCATCGCATGTCTGCGAAAATACTGCCCCGACCTAGCCCGGGACGACATCGGGGTGGCGCCAATTGAAACGAAAGAGGGCTGGCGGTGGCTGGCCGTTGACCTACATCGACTGACCTTCTCGCAACGGACCGGAAACCTGCCCTCCGCGGGGCGCTGAAAGAAGCTCCCTCGGTGGTCCCGAGCCGGAGACCACTTCCCGGGCCGGGGTAGAGCAGTAGGAGGAGTCGTGCGCCCCCACCGGTGGGCACGGGTCCGTGGATCATCTCCGGCGTTGAAGGGGAATCCGTTAATTGACGGCGCGCGCCCCCGATGACACACCGCCAGGAGCGCTCGAGAACCCTCTACTCGACGTTTTCGAGGTCAATCCTCGGGAGCCGGAGTAGACCCTCGTAGCCGCCGGACCGACTCCTTCAGGAGCGACCGCAACGCCTCAGGGTCCTTGCCGACGGACGCCCAGAACTCCCACGAATAGACGACCAGGCACCGGGATCGAGTTGCCGCCTTTACGCTCGCGGTACGAGGTTCCTCGTCGAGGAGGGCCATCTCCCCAAAGAACTGGCCCGGACCCAGGGTCGCGACGATCTTGCCGGCCTTCTCCACGTCCACCTTCCCCTCCACGACGAGATAGAATCCGAGGGCCTTCTCGCCCTGCCGTACGATGACGTCGCCCGGGTTGTAGGTCTTGTCGGCTGCCGTGACGGCTAGCGTATGCAGGAGCTTCTTGCTGAGGCGCGAAAACAGCGGAACCGCGCTAAGGTGCTGCTTCACGGCCGTTTGATCCATCGGACCTAACATTCGAGTTCGCCCCAATCCCGACGAGCTGTTTCCATAGATGAACTCATTGGAGGAGACCCGCCGTGACGGAGTGAGCGATGAGCCGGGGAGGGGCAGGCCGTCGATCCCTGCGGGGACTCCCGGCACGAGACCTATCGAATCGTGCGATGTTGTGGGCCGAATGTCGGTTCGAACGGTTGACTCCAGGACCCTTCGTCCCAGAACGACCCCGCTGCAAGCATCTACGCGCACACCGCCCGCGGACCGTGGCTTAATCCCGCGGAGACGGTTTTCGGGTCGCCGCCACGACGGCCGCTACGATGACAATGACCGCCAAGATGCCCGTGACGGTCCACGTCCGACGCGTCTTCCGCCGGGCTGCGGGACCCGGACCGTCTAGGACGGTGGCAGGACTCACGGGGATCTACCGGCGAATCACGGCATCCCGCGCGTTCGCATAATGTCGTTGGAAAAGGCGAGACGTTAGATCCACCGTCCGAAGGCAGGGCCTAGGGGTTTTGGAACGCATCTTGCGGGGCATGCGGGGTCGATGACCGACCGAGAAAAGGGCGCGAGGCAGCGCCCCAGAGCTTAGACTCCGGTGAAGCAGGTTTATGGTCACTATGACTTTCGCCCGCTGCCAATGCCCGAACCCGTCGTGATTGGGAAGGACGTCTGGAAGGTCTACGGGACAGGGGACACCGAGATCACCGCCCTCCACGGGATCAACATAGAGATCTCCCGAGGGGAAATGCTTGCGATTATGGGACCGTCGGGGTGTGGCAAGACAACCTTTCTCAATTGCTTCTCAGGGCTGGACGACGTCTCGCGAGGGGAGGTCCTGCTCGAGGGAGTCGCACTCCATTCGATGAATGACGACCAGAAGAGCCAGTATCGGGCCCGTCGCACCGGGTTCGTCTTCCAATCCTACAACCTCCTCCCGGTCCTTTCCGCAGTGGAGAACGTAGAGATGCCCCTGCTGGTCGCCGGGGTCAAGGGACGAGAGGCCCGCGGGCGGGCGACCAAGATGCTCGACGACCTCGGGCTTGGCGACCGCGTCAACCGCCGTCCATCCGAGCTATCGGGAGGCCAGCAGCAGCGCGTCTCTCTCGCGCGGGCGCTCGTGGGTCATCCGGCGATCGTCTGGGCCGACGAACCAACCGGGAACCTCGATGACGAGGGGTCTCACGAAGTCACAAGACTACTACGGGAACTCAACAAACAGTACGGACAGACAATGGTGGTCGTCACCCACGATGCCGCCGTGGCCGCTACGTGCGACCGAACCCTGAGGATGCGGGACGGAAGATTCGTGAGCTAGGGGTCCATGAGCGCCAGCCCGGCCGTCATCCCCCTACTGTTGCTCATTCTGCTTGCGGTCGCCGTAATCTCGGCGGTGCTCGCGCTGCGCCACCACCTTGCGCTTCGCGTTGGCCTGAGGAACGTCCGCCGCTCTCGGTCACGGACGATCCTGCTCATCCTCGGTCTCCTCGTCGCGACCACTATCGTGTCCGGGAGTCTCATCGTCGGCGACACGATCAACCAACTCGACCTGCACTACACTCTACTCGGAGCCGGGTACGATGACGAGTCCATCTCGAACGTGACTCCGATCGGTTCGCTAGCTCCGTTCCCCTACTCCGTCTATACGCAGGTCGCTGCCCTGACTAGCGAGGACACCGACATCGCCGGTATCGCTCCGGAACTCGTGACCACCGTGGCCGTGTTCGACCGGTCGACCGCTGTTCCCCAGCCGAACCTTTACTTCATCGGGGTCAACGCGAATCAGAGCGGCCAGTTGGGCACCTTCGTATCCGACGGCGGGCAGTCGATTGCCGGCCCCGCGCCCGGCGAGGTCCTGTTGGATGACCTGGCCGCATCCGAGCTGAACGCCTCGGCCGGCAATACCGTTGTCCTCTACGGCGCCGCCCAAACCCCGGTGGTTGCTGTCGTTCAAGCCATTGTCCAGGACAACGTGCGGGGCGCCTTCCCAACCGGGGGTGTCGGAAATTTCGGAAGCGTGTTTACCGACCTCTCGACATCACAAAGGGTCGAGAACCTCTCTGGGCAGATCAACTACATCACGGTAACCAACAGCGGTCCCCAGCAGACCGGAGTAACGCTATCGGACACGGTGAGCGCGAAGCTGACCGCCACGATCGCTTTGATTCCCGCGGCGGCTGGGCTAAAGGTCCAGGAGCCGCTCCAAAGCGGCATCGCGACCGCTGAAAGCGCGGGGAGCAGCATCTCGACACTGTTCCTCGTGCTCGGACTCTTCTCGATAGTCGCGGGGGCGATGCTGATCATCGGGATATTTGTGCTGCTGGCGGAGGAGCGCAAGGGAGAGATGGGGATGCTCCGCGCCATCGGCCTCAATCGGCGCGAACTTGTCTATTCGTTCTACTTTGAAGGCCTCGCCTACTCGGCCGGAAGCGCCCTCGCCGGGACCCTCCTGGGGGTGGGCGCAGGGTATGGGCTGACCTATGCGTTTAGTGTGCTCTTTCCGGAACCGGGCCTCTCCCAGGCAGCGATCCTCGACTCCTTCACGGTCCTCCCACAGACCCTCCTGATCGCGTACGTCATTGGATTCCTCCTCACACTGGTTACGGTCATCATCGCGAGTCGACGTTCGGCTCGACTCAACATCGTTCGCGCGATCCGGGACCTCCCCGAACCTGCCCCCACGACCCGCGTCTACACCTACCTCGCCTACCTCGGCATCCTCGTCCTCGTGCTTGGAGCGTTGCTATTCGCCCTCACGTCCCGCGGGACGTCGGACTTCTCGTATCCCATCATCGGCGGGGCGATGATGATCTTGGGTGCCGCGCTCGTTGCCTCGAGGTTCCTACCGAACCGCATCGCGTTCTCGGCCGCGGGAGCGGGCTTTGTCGTCTGGGCCGGGCTTGAGCCTCTCCACGCCGCCGTCCTCGGAAACACCCACTCCGGCGGAATCTTCCTGGTCTTCGTGGAGGGGATCATCATGGTCGGAGGAGCGTTGCTCCTCTTCGCGTTCAACTCTACCGCAATCGTAGCGGGGCTCCTTCGACTCGCTGAAGGGAGGTCGGGTCGGGCCCCGGTCGCACGCATTGCCCTCTCCTATCCGGCTCGAAAGTCGACGCGAACCACGATCACCCTTGCGATCTTCGCGCTCGTGGTGTTCACGCTCGTCGCCATCGCGACGGTCGGAGGTACGGTCCAGGCCAGCCTCAACAACACGGTGGCGGAACAATCGGGCGGGTACACGTTCTTCGGCGTCTCGAGCACCGCGATCCCCAACCTGCCCGGCCAGATCTCGAGCAACGCCTCTCTTGCGTCCCAATTCCGGGACGTGGTCCCGCTCTACATGGGCGGAGTCGAGGTCAACGTGAGTGGCTATTCCGCGAACCCGTACGACGATAGCCTCTACTCCGCCCCCGCGGGACAGAACGCCTCGTCCGACTTCTACTCGACCAACCAGTTCCCCTTCACTTCTACATGGAGAGGGATGAGCACCGGGGAGGTGATGAACGGCCTCGAAACGAACGCCACGGTCGCCATAGTCGACCAGACCTACGCTCCCGCCACAGCGAACGTCGAGGGAACGAGCTCCTCATCACCCCACCCCACCGTGGCGGTGGGAGAAATCATTCACCTCAAGAATCCGGCGACGGGTGCTGGGACGAACGTCACGGTCATCGGCATCCTTGCCGAGAACGTGATTTCGGGGGTCTGGATCAATCCCGCGATGGCGCTGAGCCTCGGGTTCACCCAGGAGACGGCGTTCTTCCTGACGACCGCTCCCGGGGCATCCGCGACCCACGCCGCCCAGGTCGCCAAAGCCGCGTTCTTCCGTTACGGGCTCGTATTGTACGACATACCGGCGCTGCTCGCGAAATCCATCGCCCAAACGGAGGGGGTCATCGGACTGCTCCAGATCTTTGTCGGTCTCGGGCTCGCGGTCGGCATCGCGGCGATGGGAATCGTCGCTGTGCGGGCGGTGGTCGAACGCAAGCGCGAGATCGGCATGATCCGGGCCTACGGGTTCACTCGCCGAATGGTCCTGAAGGCGTTCTTCCTCGAGTACTCCTTCGTGACTCTTCTCGGGATCGGAATCGGGACCGCCCTCGGCATGCTGATCGTCTACAACCTCACCATCGGCCCGTTGGCCGCGGCTTCGGACGCGACCACGTTCTCGATTCCGTGGACGAATCTCCTCCTCATTCTCGGGGTCGCGTACGCCCTCGCCATGGCCGCGGTCGCAGAACCCTCTCTCAGGGCCGCGCGACTACCCCCGGCCGAGGCTGTCCGCCCGACAGAATAGGTACGTTCCCGCCTGTGACGCTAAGAACGCCATTCCCTCGGTGTTCTCTGCCCACCGCTCCGTAGGGCCGTAGACACGCGCGTCTGATGACCGACCGCGAGGAGCGGGCGAGCCCCGCAAATCGATGGTTCGCCGAATTCCGTCCGGAATCCCATCCGTTTCGGACTAAGACCACTGAGGTCGCGGGGCCCATGAGGGCAACGTTACGACCGAAGCACGGGTCAAGCTGAAGTTCCGGACATTGTTCCCACGACGGTCCCTGCCCGGGCGAACTCTTCATGGTCGAGCTCCCTTCGAATCCCGACGATAGTAGAACCCCTGACTTCGACTCGATCGTCCTCCGTCAAGGGCCGGCGAGCGCCCGCGAGCAGCTCTCGGCCAGGGCGATTCAGGAGCTCCTCTCTATGGGATCCACCGCCGTGGAAGCGATCGTCGTAGTCGGCGACCTTCGGATGTCCACTCTCGTCTTGAAGGAGGCAGTGCAGCCGTCCATCTTCGCGCGGTTCATCGTGGGGTTTACCGAGGCAGTCCGGGCACTGGCAAACGCGTCCGGGGGCTGGTTTGACAAGTTCACCGGAGACGGTTTCGTCGCCTTCTGGATCCCCCCAAGAAATCGTCCCACCGACATCGGCACGATCCCGGACTTCTGCCGTACAGTATTCTCGGCAGCCGACGCGCTTCTTACAAGTCTGCGCCAAAATTCCCGGAACTTCCCTGCAGGTACTGGGCTATCAATCGGGATCGATGCCGGTCCGTGTGAGCTCGTACGGGTCGGCGAGCTCGTGACCATCGTCGGAAGCCCGATCGTGGGGGCGACTCGGATGGTCGCAGGCGCGTCAGCCCACCAGACGATCCTCAATGTCTACCTCGGAAGCGCTCTCGAACGTGATACGGTGACGCTCGAGTCCGCGGGGATCCGACTCAACCGGAAGGTGGTCCGGACCAAAGAGTATCCCAAGGGTCAGGAAGCCTTCGAACTCGTGTTCGTGTAGCCGCACCACCAGGTGACTGTCACGCACCCCCGTCGCTCGGCCGTCGCAGGGGGAAGCCCCGAAACGGCGAGGGAGTGCGAGAGCCCCCGGTCTAGGCGAGGCACGGGTTTCCCCGCGGAGCGGGGCCCGGTACCGAACTCAACCGGCCCTCCCGCTCCTCAGGGTGGGTCGTCGACCGTGCGCGTCCCACATTAATCTCGCGCTCGTGCGGCGCGAGAGCGTTCTCTCGCTTCGCTCGGGATCTCCCCAGCCCCTCGAGTATGGATGAAACGCAATCGTTACGACGGCCTTTTCTCAAGGGTCGGCATGAAAGGCGGTAAGGGGGATACCGCGCCTTCCAACGCCGGACGAGCGAAGTCCCAAAATGATCGATCTGGGCGACCTCGGGAAGATCCCGGATAGAACACGGGATTCCCCGTCGTGGACGCTGTACGTCGACCTCGATGCCTTCTACGTGTCGTGCGAGCTCCGCGACCGTCCCGAGCTCCGGGGCCGGCCGGTCCTCGTCGGACCCCCTCCGGCCGAGGGACCGACCCGCGGGGTAGTGCTCTCGGCGAGCTACGAGGCGAGACCGTCCGGAGTGCGGAGCGCCATGCCGGTGGCGGTGGCCGCGCGGTTGTGCCCCGAGGCGGTCTGGATCCCTCCGGATTTCGCGAAGTACGAGCGGATCTCCCGGGACGTTCGGGTAGTCCTACGACGACATTCCTCGACGGTGATCCCCTTCAGCATCGACGAGGCCGCGGTCATCGTGCGGGGGGTCGATGCGGAGGAGGCCCGGCGGGTCGCGCAGACGATCCAGCAGGAGCTCCTTGAGGAGCTGGCGCTCCCCGCCTCGGTCGGCGTCGCGCGTTCCCGAGCGATCGCGAAGATCGCGACGGACCGGGCGAAGCCCGCGGGCATTCGCGTGGTCCTCCCCGAGGAGGCGGCCGACTTCCTGGCCCCGCTCCCGGTCCGGGCCATCCCCGGAGTAGGTCCGAAGACCGAGGAGGTCCTCCACGGCCTCGGGATCTTCACGGTCGGCGACCTGGCGGGGCGAAAGCCCTCCGAGCTCGTGCGTGCCCTCGGCTCGTTCGCGGCGGAGCTGGTCGCCCTCGCTCGCGGCGAGCCCCGAGAAGAGCCCGAGGTGTCCGAGGAGCCCCGCTCCCGGTCGACCGACCACACGTTCGCCCGCGACGTGGACCGATGGGAGGAGATCGAGGAGACCGTCCGGACGCTCGCCGGCGAGCTCGCCGCGGCCCTCGACCGCGAGAACCTCCGATACGGGACCGTCGGGGTCGCCTACCGCTGGGCCGACTTCTCGCGCTCCCAACGGAGCCGTTCCCTCGGGGCGGCGCGCGAAGGAGCCCTCCCGCTCGCCGAGGCCGCGGTCCGCCTCGCGCGCGAGCTCTGGGACTCCGAGCGATCGTCCCGGCACCGACCGGTCCGTACGGTGTCCGTGCGAACGGAGCGGTTCGCGGCGCGAACCCAGCGGCAGGTCTTCCTCGACGAGTTCCGGTGAGCCGCACCCGGAGGGAGTTAAGTACGTTCGACCGACTTCGACCCGCCGGCGCGTGAGCCCTCGTGACCGAACCCGCCGGAACCGTCCCGGACCGAGACCCGCTCGGCGAGGGCGCGGAGCTGATGGTCGCGGACCCCCGTCTCGGCGTTCCGATCCCCGCCTACCGAGGGCGGTCGCTCGCGAACCTAGCGTCCTCGCTCGGGGCCGCGCTCGGGCGCGAAGGGTCCGACCCGGCCCCGCTGCCTCCCCTCGACCCCGACCTCGACCCGTTCCAGGGTCGACGGCCGGAGGGACCGGTCGTGCTCCTCCTGGTCGATGGGCTCGGCTGGTCGGCGCTCCGGGGTTCCGCCGACCGGGTCGCGGAGGGCACCGCCTCGAGGTGGATGCACCGGGCTCGGCCGCTCACCTCGGTATTCCCGACCACCACCACGATCGCGTTTACCAGCCTCTCGACCGGGGCGGCCCCGGGCCAGCACGGGGTCGTGGGTCACCGCCTCTACTTGCCGCGGCTGGGCACGGTGGTCGAGGTCCTCCGGATGTCCCCGCTCGGGGTGGACGCCGCGGAAACGTTGGTGGGTCCCGAGTGGTCCCCCTCCGCCCTCTGCACGGTTCCCAGCGTGTTCCGTCGCGGGATCCGGGGCGTCGCGCTCTCGAGGGACCGGTTCGAAGGGACCGGCTTCACGCGCCTCATCTACGACGGTGCGACGTTTGTCGGCTACTTCACGGCGAGCGACCTCGCCCTCTCGCTCCGGGAGGTCCTCTCTCGCCCCGAACCCCCTCCGCTCGTCTTTGTCTACTGGGACGACCTCGACCTCGCCGAGCACCTGCGGGGGCCCCGACCTGAGCTCGTCGACGTCGAGCTCGAACAGGTCGAAGCCCTCCTCTCGTTCGTCGCTCGGAATCTCGAGGGGGACCTCGCCCGTCGGACGACGCTGGTGGTGACGGGAGATCACGGCCAGGTCCCCATGGACGCGGACCGACAGCTCGTCGTGGACCGGGAACCGGCCCTCCTCGCCCATCTGGCGCGGCCGCCGTCAGGCGACCGTCGTGCGGCTTACTTCGCGGCCCGACCGGACCATCTTTCCGCCCTCCGCGAAGCCCTCGAAGCGCGCCTTCCCCGCGGAGGTCGTCTCATCGACCAGCCCGCGGCGGTCGACGCCGGGCTCTACGGTCCTCCTCCGTTCCACCCCGAACTCTCCGAACGGCTCGGGGATCTCCTCCTCCTGTTGCCCAGCCCCGCGGGGATGAGCTACTCGGTCCCCGGCGCGCGCCCTCGCCGGCACCCGATGCGGGGGGCCCACGGGGGTCTCGAGCCCGCCGAGCTTCTCGTGCCGATGGTCCACGGGACGCTCTCTGAGCTCGCCGCCGGGTCCTCCGGGACCGCTCATCTACCGTCAGGGACTCGCCGTAGGGAGGGGACATGACCGAGTTTCGGCGAGACCCGATCACCGGTCGGTGCGTGATTGTCGTCCCCGGCCGGAGCGACCGGCCGAACGAGCATGCGGCCGTCGCGCCCTCGGCCCCGACCGAGCCGGATTGCCCGTTCTGTGAGGGCAACGAGTCGCGGACCCCTCCCGAGGTGGCCGTGCTCGCGCCGCCGGGTCGCCGACCGAACGAGCGCGGATGGTACGTCCGTACGATTCCGAACCGATTCCCTACGGTCGCCTCTGAGCCTCCAGGGCCCGGCCCGCCCGGGGGGGTACCGGGATTCGAGAGCCGTCCCGCGTTCGGTTACCATGAGGTCGTCATCGAGAGCCCGGCCCACGCCCCGCTTCTGGCGTTCCTTCCCCGCGAGCAGGTCCTCCGGGCGATCCGGATGTGCCGCGACCGCGTTCGAGCCCTCTCCGAACGCGCGCACGTGGGCTCCGTCACTCTCTTCGAGAACGCCGGGCCGGAGTCCGGAGGGTCGCTCTGGCATCCCCATGCTCAGCTGGTGACGGTCCCCGGACTCTCTCCGTCTCTCGAGGAAGAGATGGAGGGAGCGGAACGATTCCGTCAGCGGGTGGGCGGCGAATGCGCGTTCGACGAGGTCCTCCAGGCGGAGGTGCGCGACGGGACTCGCGTGCTGTTCGACCTGGGCGGATTCGTCGCGTTCGCTCCGTTCGCCTCTGGCTATCCCTTCGAGGTCCGGCTCCTCCCGTCCCGTCATGCACCCTCGTTCGGGGAGGCGACCGACGACGAGGTCGACGCGCTGGCCGAACGGCTCCCCGCGCTGCTGCGGGCCCTCCTGGCGTTGGTTCCCGGCGCCTCGTACAACTTCGTCGTACGGTCCCCGGTCGGTCCCTCTCCCGCGTACGACCGATACCACTGGCATCTCGACCTCTACCCCCGCCTCGTGCGCCCGGACGGGTTCGACATCGGCTCTGGGTTCCCCGTGAACACGGTGACCCCCGAGGACGCGGCCGAGGCCCTGCGGACCGAGCTGGGCGCAAAACGCTAATGGCCGACGACCGGTCCGAGCGGTCGTGGGCGAGCTGAGGGAGCCGATCGTCTCGCTGCTCGGGCACGTCGACCACGGAAAGACGACGCTGCTCGACCGGATCGCGGGAAGCGTGCGGGCCGCCAAGGAGCCCGGCGGGATCACCCAACACATCGGCGCTATCGAGGTTCCGGGGTCGACTGTCCGGCGGCTTTGCGAGGGGGTCCTCCGGAACGAGCAGCTGCGGCTCCCCGGCCTTCTGTTCGTGGACACCCCGGGCCACCGCTCTTTCGAGACCCTCCGGCGGCGCGGAGGGGCGCTCGCGGACCTCGCGATCCTGGTGATCGACGTCCGTGAGGGGGTCATGCCCCAGACCCGCGAGTCGGTCCAGATCCTTCGACGGGAGAAGACCCCGTTCGCGGTGGCGCTCACGAAGATCGACCTCCTCGGGGGCTGGCGGAAGCCCACGGGGCCGGTGCCGCTCCTCGAAGCGATCCGCCGTTCGGGAGCGGATTTCCAGAAGCTCCTCGACCAGCGCGTCTACTCCGTCTCCGAGGAGCTCGACCACCTTGGCTTCAGCGCCGAGCGTTTCGACCGCGTGAGTGATTTCACCCGGAACGTGGGGATCATGCCGGTGTCGGCGAAGACCGGCGTCGGCGTCCCCGAGCTGATCGCGCTCCTAGTAGGTCTTTCCCAGCGCTTCCTCGAGGGGGAGCTCGAGCTCATCACGGAGGGCGGGGAGGCCACAATCCTCGAGCGGAGCGACCAGAAGGGGGTCGGTCCGGTCGGTAACGTCATCATCTACCGCGGGCGGCTCAAGGTCGGCGACGAGATCGTCGTGACCGGACGCGAGGAGCCGTTCGCGACCCGAATCCGGGGGATCTACCGACCGGTTCCGCTTAAGGAGGGGCGCGCGTCGAAGCAGGTTCGCCTGGCCTCCCTCACGGACGTGCAGGCCGCGGCGGGGGTCTACCTGGCCGCGACGGGGATTGAGGATGCGATGCCGGGCGGTCTCCTCAAGGTAGTACGGAGCGAGGAGGAGAAAGCCCGCGTCCGGGAAGAGCTCGCGCGGGAGAGCCAACCGGTCGCGGACGTCGCCCTAACTGGGGTCGCGATTTACGCGGACACGCTCGGGGGGCTCGAGGCGCTGGCGTTCGAATGCCGAGAGCGGGGCATCCCCGTTCACGAGGCCGGGGTCGGGCCCGTGGGCCGACCGACCGTCATGCGGATGGCGATCGTGAAGGACCCGACGCATCGGGCCGTGCTCGCGTTCGCGGTCCCGATCCTTCCCGACGCAGTTCCCGAAGGCGAGGCCGCCGCGGTCCGGGTCTTCCGCGCCGATGTGATGTACCGGCTCATCGAGGAGTACGACGCCTGGAGGACCGAACGGAAGCGGGAGCTGGAGGTCCAGCGCCGGCTCGAGCACGTTCATCCGGCCAAGCTCGAGGTCCTCCCCGGATTCGTCTTCCGCGCCTCGAAACCGGCGATCGTCGGCATCAGGGTCCGTGGCGGAACCCTGCGGCCCGGCGTACGCCTGATGCACCCGGACGGGACGGAGGTCGGAGTGCTGAAGTCGCTCCAGAAGGAGGGGGAGTCCGTGACCGAGGCCGAGGAGAACGCGGAGCTCGCCGCGTCGATCGACGGCGCGGTCATGGGCCGGAACCTGAAGGAAGGGGACGTCCTCATGGTGGCCCTCTCGGAGAGCGCGGCGCGAGCGCTCCGGGGCCAACCGCTGTCCCCGTCCGAACAGGGGATCTTGGACGAGGTGGTCCGCCTCCATCGGGCCACCCATCCCTTCTGGGGCCAATAGTCGTCCTACCGTCCGTAGACCCTCACGGAACCCGTTCGTCGGGTTCGGGATCTTCCGGAGGAAGGCTCGGGTGGCGCACGGCCACGACCTCGCCGTCCGGGTCCTGGTAGACCCCGCCGGGCAGGAAGAGGCCCAGGAAGAGGGCGATCCCCCCGATCGCGAGGAGCGTGATCCCTCCGATGGCGATCACGCCCCAGCTCCACGCGGTGAGGGGCGTCCCCGGACCGTAGCTCACCGAAACGGCCCCGGAGAACCTCAGCGGGCTGTTCCCGGGGTTCGTGACCAGGAGAATGTAGGCGGAGGCGTTGGAGGGGGAAACGGTTCCCTTGCCGGTAGTCGCCAGCGACCAGCTGAGCGCGGCCGGACCCGTCTGGCAAGGCCCGAACGGACCGAGACAGGTCGTCACGGGCCACAGGGAGACGTTGGCCGCCGCGCTCGTCGTCCAAGAGAGCGTGACCGAGCCCGAGCCGGGGGTCGGTCCGGACACGACCCACGATTGGTTCGAATGGGCGGCGAGACCGGGGTCCTCGAGACTGATCTGGCTGCTGTTCACCGGACCCCCCGAGAGGAAGAACAGGGTGAGGATCAACCCCGCCCCGAGCACGGCGATCACAATGCCAAGTACGACCAGCCCGGTGCGCACGAGAGGCGGGAGGGGAGGCCTCCCAATATCCTTGCGGGACCTAGCAGCCTACCGTCCGGCTCGGTGAGAGGCGTATATACTCACAACCCCTTCGGAAGATGCCGTGACCGAGGCCGGGGAAGGGATGTCCTCCTGGACGGAGGTGCCGCCCGTGTGCCCGATGTGCGGTAGCACTCACCGCATCGTGGACACGGTGCTGGCCGAGACCCACTGCGCCGAGTGCGGCCTCGTCTTCGACGGCACCCCAATCGTCGCGACGGCGCCGGCCCTCGCGGAGGCGTCGGGCTCGGAGGGGAGCGGCCGGGGGATCGGCCCGTTCGTCCGCCCCGGAGCCACGAAACGCGCCCTCGGTTCCACGCTGTCGCTCGCCCGCGATGGGCAGGGGAAGCGACTCGGCTGGCACCGGCGCTACGAATTCCAGCACCTCAAGCGGGTGATGCAACGGCAGACGTCGCGGGCCGTCGACGGCCCTCTCGACCGAACCGCCGCCCGGGGCGAGATCCAGACCGCCGGGGAATCGATGGGACTGCCCGCGGTGGTCTTGGCCGAGGCCGAGCACGTCTATGGGGAGGCGAAGGTGCGGGGCCTCTTCCGGGGCCGTAGCCTGCCGGCCAGCGTCGGGGCCTGCCTGTACGCCGCCTGCCGGCGCTTCTCCATCCCCCGGACGTTGGGCGAGGTCGCGCAGGCCGTCGGGGCCCGGCGCTCGGACGTCGGGCGGACCTTCAAGGTTGTCCAGCGAGGTTCGGGGCTCCCGATACCGGGGGTCGGGACCAAGGCGTTCCTCACGCGGTACGCCGAGGAGCTCGCGCTCTCGCCCCGAGTTCGCTCGACGGTCGAAGCGATGCTCGACCAGGCGCGGGAGGACCCCGAGCTTTCGGGGCTCAGCCCGCACGGCCTCGTGGCGGCGCTGATCTACCTCGCGGCGGAGCAGAGCGGGGAGCACCGCTCCCGCGCTCAGGTCGCCCGCGTGAGCACCGTGACCGAGGTCACGTTGCGTTCCACGAGCCGCCTCGTGGAGAAGGTCTGGGGCCGCGCGGGTGTCGCGCGCGAGCCGCCGTAGCCCCTTACTTCAGCAGGTAGTATCCCGCGGCCTTCTCACGGACCTTGCGTCGGGCAAAGCCCTTGGTCTGGAGTTCCTGAAGGGCGTTCATCACCATCGTCTTCGGTAGCCGCGCGACCTGCGTGACCCGCTCCGCGGTCCCCATCTTCTCTTCGGAGAGCATCGCGAGCTCCTTCATCGCCTTGTACACCTTCACCGCGTTGGGAGAAACCTCATCCTCGATCGCCATCGGAACGCCCCACCCCCGCCGACCCCGGCACGCTCATAATGGTGGCGGGCGCGCGCCCCTCCGCCCCCGATGACTTATTTCGAGGCTCGGTCTTGGCGACCGCCCATGCCGGACCTCGATTTTCGCGCGGCTCGACCGTCGATAGGTTCCGGGGTCCGTTCGACGGCGCCCACGTCCCCGGGAGCCGCCGTCGCATGAACGGGCGGTGGTGACGAGTGCCGACGGCCCGCGCCCATGTGGTCTGGACGGACCGGTTCCTCGACTACGATTTTGGACCGTACCATCCCTTCTCCGAGCGGAGCAGGGGGCTGGCGGCTCATCTGCTCGAATCCGTCACGTCGGGCCTCCATCCCGGTGTCTTGGGGTGGTCCCATTCGGTCGAGGTAGCCAGCCGCCCGACGCTGGAGTCGTTCCACCGGCCCGACTACCTCGAGTTCGTGAAGAGGGCGAGCGGCCTCGGAAGGGAGCTCTTCCTCGATGGGGGGGACACCCCCTCCTTCCGGGGATGCTACGAGGCGGCCGCGAGGATCGTTCAAGGTGCGGTGGACGCGCTCGACTACACGACCGAGCACCGACGGCCCGCCTTCCATCCCGGAGGGGGGCTCCACCACGCCCACCCCGACCGGGCGAGCGGCTTCTGCATCTTCAACGACGTGGCGATCGCGGTCGCGCGAGGCGTCCGGAACGGCCATCGGGTCGCCTACATCGACATCGACGCCCACCACGGCGACGGCGTGATGTACGGCTTCTACGACTCCGGCCAGGTCCTCGACATCGACTTCCACCAGGACGGGCGCACGCTGTTCCCGGGCACCGGGTTCCCGCACGAGGTCGGCCGCGGGGACGGCGCCGGCCTGAAGGCGAACGTGCCGCTCCCGCCGGGCGCGGGCGACGAAGCGTTGCTGCCCATGTTCCGGCGCCTGGTCCCGCCGCTCCTGCGACGGTTCCAGCCGGATGTCATCGTCCTTCAGCACGGCGTCGACGGCCACTACGGGGACGAGCTCGCCCATCTTCAGTACTCCCCGGCCGCCTACGCCGAGGTCGACCGCACGGTCCTTTCCTTGGCCGGCGAGCTCACCCACGGCCGTCTCCTGGTGACCGGAGGCGGCGGCTACCGAGCCGAGTCGGTGAGCCGAGTGCTGGCCCGCGCCGGGATAATCCTGGCGGGGCTTCCCGCGCCGGACAACGGCTCGCCCCTTCCGACGGGCTGGCGGGACGACTTTGCCGCGGTCGTCGGAAGAGACGCCCCTCGGACTTGGGCCGACCACCCGCTGCTCGACCCTTCCCCCTGGACCGAGAACGATGAGAGGAGCCTGGTCGGTCAGCTCGAGGCCAAGCTCGGAGACCGGTTCCCGGCTCCCTAGAGCCGGCTCCCCCAGGTGGGTCGGTCGAGCCAGTCCTGGTCGGTCCCGCGGATTCCCGCCTCGATGTCCACCCGCGTTAGACGGGCCCCGGCGTCCCCCCTCAGCTTGGCGCGGACCGCGCCTCGGGCCAGGACGTCCGACCCGATCGCATGCAGGTCGTCGAGCGTCGCATCGACGACGCTTCCCTCAGGGGTCGACAGCATCCCGAGGTGGACCGCCGCGAGGAAACCGTCCCGGGCCAGCCAGTAGCGAAGGTACCCCGACAGCAGCGCATCCGCGTCCCGCTCTAGGGTCGGGGGCTGGTCGGGAGGCATCGCGATGCCGATCGGGCGGGACCCCCCCTCCGGAGAGAGCTCGAGGGCCTCCCAGCCTCCGAGACCCTGCGCCAGCGCAACGGGGCCCGCGCGACCGTCGTAGTACATAGGAAGCCGGGCGAGCCCCTCTTCGGCCGCGGGCGGTTCCTCGGGAAAGTACTCGGAGGACGCGGGGATCAGGCGGCGCTCGCTGAGTCGCTGACGTACCCCCTCCTCGTCCACCCAGCGGCCCTGGTCCTCGAGCTCCCGCACGATCCGTCGTCGACGTCGCTCGGACTCCGAGCGTCGTCGTTCGACCGCGGGGGTGAGCCGTCGGCGCACCGACGCGAGCTCGGAGTCGAGGTCCAAGGGCCGAACGGGCGCTTCGGCCGAGCCGGAGGAGATGAGCGGTTCGAGCCGGAGGCCCGGACAGGAGAGGACGACCGTCGCCTGGAGACGCGTTCCGATATGGACGGAGACCGGGAACTCTCGACACGGGGCGGGTCGCGCCGCATGCACCGCGCATCGAAGGTACTTCAGGAACTGGCATGCCCCGCCGTCCGGTCGTGCGGCCACGCACCGCTCCCCGTCCTCGAGGGCGATCACCGCCTTCGGAGCCGCGGCGCGGAGGCGGGTCTCGTCGTCCCGGTCAAGGCGTGGGGAGGCGAAGCAGCAGAGGCCGCAACCGGGGAGGCACGAGAAACCGAATCCCGACACAAGGGTGACGTCCACCTCGGGAACCGGTCGCTCGGTCGGGCCCGTGGTTCCCACACGTCACCTTCCACCGCCGAGGAGTTCCGTCCTCCACGGCACGGGCGAAGGAGGCGACCGCATTCTCATAACCTTCGCGACGTTGACCCGGGCATGGTGCTCCTGGCCAAGAACATCATGGACGCGTCCATCCTGGGGATGGACGACGAGACCGACGCGCTGACGTGCGCGCGCGCTATGGTCGCGCAGCGGAAGGGCTACGCGATCGTGACCCACGGGGGATCGAAGACCGTGACCGGCATCGTCACCGAATGGGATTTCCTCGAGAAGGTCCTCGTCGGTGGCAAGGATCCCTCCCACGTCTTCCTGAAAGAGCTGGCGTCGCCGAATCCCCATTCCTGCTCCCCCGATACGCCGGTGGACGAGGTCGTCACGGTGATGGCCAAACTCGGGATCCGCCGGCTGGTCGTTCGCTCGGGGGACCAGGTGGTCGGGGTCATCACCACGAGGAACATCCTCGCCACCTTCCGACAATACGTCGACAAGCTCAGCTCGGAGATTGCCGGCTATCAATCGTCCTCGACCCCGCTCGGATGACCCATCACCCGCCGTGTCCGCGAAGGTCGCGCCGTCCGTCCGGAGTACCCCCTGATGGCGGGTGAGCCTCCCCGGGTCCCCGGAGCCCGGGGAGCGTCGAGCTCTCGGGAGGTCGTGTAGCCGTGCAGTACAAATGGCTCGTCCTCTCGAACACGACGGTCGCGACGCTGATGTCGGCGATCGATTCGAACATCGTCCTCATCTCGCTCCCGACGATCGGCCGCGAGCTTCCGGGGACGAACGCGACCCTCCTTCTCTGGATCCTCATCGGGTACTCGCTGCTCACGTCGGTGGTGCTGGTCAACTTCGGCCGGCTCTCCGACATGTTCGGCCGGGTGCGCCTCTACGTTCTTGGCTTCGCTGTGTTCACGGGAGGATCGCTGCTGTGCGGGTTCTCGGGCACGGGGCTCGAGCTCGTCGTCTTCCGCCTCGTGCAAGCGGTCGGGGCGGGGTTCCTTTTCTCGAACTCGGCGGCGATCATCACGGACGCCTTCCCGCCGAACGAGCGCGGCCGGGCGCTCGGGGTGAACCAGGTCTCCATCGTCGTCGGGGCCGTCTCGGGGCTCGTCCTGGGAGGCGTCATCACGTCCACGATCGGGTGGCGGTGGATCTTCTTCGTGAACGTTCCGATCGGCCTCATCGCGACCCTGCGGGCTCGCGCCGACCTCAAGGAGATCGCCAAGCCCGAGACGAGACCCCATATCGACTGGTTCGGGAACATCCTGTTCGCGACGGGGCTCTCGGTACTCCTGCTGGGCGTCACGCTCGGGGCGCTCGGTCAGGTGTCGGGGTCGGTCGCGATCGCGAGCGTCCTCGTCGGGGCCGCCATCCTCGTCGTCTTCCTCTGGGTCGAGATGCACGAGCGGTATCCCATGCTCGACCTCTCCCTCTTCCGCAACCGTCAGTTCGCGGCCTCCGGGCTCGGGATGTTCCTGAACGCCCTCGCCCGAGGGGCGTTCACGTTCGTCCTGGTCTTCTACCTCCAGGGGCCGCCCCGGTTCCTGAGCCCGCTCACCGCCGGGCTGTTCCTCATCCCTACCTCCGCGTCGCTGGCGGTGCTGGGACCGGTGAGCGGCTGGCTTTCGGACCACTATGGCCCGCGTCCGTTCCTCGTCACGGGCCTCGGGGTCTCGGCCGCCGGCTTCCTCTGGCTCGCGACCATCGGACCGAACGATTCGTTCCTCGCCCTCGCCCCCGCGCTGGTCCTGGTCGGGGCGGGGATGGGGCTCTTCGCCTCCCCGAACCGGGCCGCGATGATGACCGCCGTCCGGCCCGAACGTCGCGGGGTGGCATCGGCGATCGGTTCGACGCTCCTCAACACCGGCTCGACCATCAGCCTAGGGATCACCCTCGTCGTGATGAGCTCGGTCATCCCCCTCTCGTCGATCCAGGCGATCTTCCTCGGGGTCGCGAACTCCTCCGTACCGTTCACCGGGGGCGCGAGTTTCCTCATGGCGATCCACCTGATCTTCGTCATCTCGGCCATCCTACTGCTCGCCGCGCTCGTGCCGTCGATCCTTCGGGGCCCTTCGTCACCTGCGGCCGCCGTGCCGAGCCCGGAAGCGGGCGATTGACCCCCGTGAGCCGGGGCCCACCAACGGCTTATCTAGCCCGACTCGGTCCGACCCGCATGGCTCTTCAGCGAGTCGTCATCGTAGGTGCGGCCGGCCGGGACTTCCACAACTTCAACGTCCTCTACCGCGGCCGGTCGGACGTTCACGTGGTCGCGTTCACGGCGGCGCAGATCCCCAACATCTCCGGCCGGGTCTACCCGGCGGGTCTCGCCGGCCCGGGATACCCGAAGGGCATCCCGATCGTGCCGGAGAGCGAACTCAAGGACCTCGTCCGTCGGGAATCGGTCGACACGGTGGTCCTGTCGTACTCCGACCTTCCGCACACCGAGGTCATGCACAAGGCCTCCATCGCGCTGGCCGCGGGAGCGAGCTTTCTGCTCGCCGGCCCGAAGGCGACCATGTTGCCCTCGTCGAAGCCGGTGGTGAGCGTCTGCGCGGTGCGCACGGGCGCCGGCAAGAGCCCGCTGACGAGGTTCGTTTCGGGCTACCTCCGCCAGCACGGAAAGAGGGTCGCGATCGTTCGCCACCCGATGCCGTACGGGGACCTCATGGCGCAGGCGGTCCAGCGGTTCGCCACCATGGAGGACCTGGACCGCGCCCAATGCACGATCGAGGAGCGCGAAGAGTACGAGCCCCACATTCGCGACGGCGCGGTCGTCTTCGCGGGCGTGGACTACGAACCGATCCTGCGTCGGGCCGAGGCGGAGGCGGACATCGTGCTGTGGGACGGAGGCAACAACGACCTCCCGTTCTACGCCCCTAACCTCATGTTCGTCGTCGCCGACCCCTACCGGGCCGGCCACGAGCTCTCCTACTATCCGGGGGAGGCGAACTTCCGGATGGCGGACGTGATCGTGATCAGCAAGACGGACTCGGCCCCTCCCGAGGGGGTCAAGACGATCGAACAGAACGCCGCGCGGGCGAACCCCGCGGCGAAGGTGGTTCGCGCGGGGCTCAAGCTCCTTGCTCCCGAGGCGGAACGTCTCCGCGGGCACCGGACGATCGTCGTCGAGGACGGACCGACCGTCACGCACGGCGGGCTCGACACGGGCGCCGGCACGCTCATCGCCCAACGCCACGGCGCGCTGATCGTCGACCCGCGACCGTTCGCGGTCGGGAGCATCGCGGGGGTGTACAAGGAGTACCCCCACCTCCAGCGCATCCTCCCCGCGATGGGGTACGGGGAGGCGCAGGTGAGGGACCTTGAGGAGACGATCCGTCAGTCGAACGCCGAGTTCGTCGTCGATGGGAGCCCGGTCGACCTGGCGCGCCTCGTCCACGTGCCGCAGCCGATCATATCGGTCCGGTACGAGTACGACGACCTCGGGAACGGCGTGTCGAAGGTCCTCGAGGAGTTCCTTCGGACCGTGGGTAAGTAATCAGCTCCGCGCGAGCCTTCAGCGGGCGCTGGCCGGGGGACCTGCGGCCTCGATTCCCGTGAGGTGGGCCAAGGCGGTCACGAGAGCGCCCGAGTCGAGCGGTAGCCCGAGCGAGCGAACGTTCGCCGGCCACTGCCTCCCGCCTTGGAGGGCGCGTTGACCGACCACGAGGAGCGGAACGTCCCGGGCCTCCACCGGAAACGACCCGGGGTAGCCGCGCAGGGCCTCGCTGTACGCCTGGTTGCAGGCGACCACGATCGCCCGGATCGGCTCCGCCGTCCGGTCCTCGATCCGGTCGAGCGCTGAGGAAAGTGACCCGAACGAGACCACGCGGAACCCGACCGTCTCCAGAAGGATCTGGACCGAGTCGGCGAGGCTCGGGGTCTCCCGAACTACCAGTAGCAACGGGCGGACCATTGTCCGAAACAGCGTCGAAGTGGGTATTCGTCTCCCCGTGGAACCGGCTTGACATCGCCTCTCATGGGTACGGGAAAGCCCATAGCCGCCGGGAGTCTCGGGGCGGCCTGAAAATGCCCGACCGCGGTTGGTTCGAAGCGACGTTCGAGCGCGGGCCGATGGGGGCGCTTCTCCTCGACCCGGACGGGCGCATCGAGCGGGCGAACCCGGCGTTCCGAGAGCTCCTCGGGGTCGAGGAGGACCCGGTCGGCCGCAAGCTCGCGGACCTGCTGACCTCGGGGCACGAACGATTGGAGGAGGGGCGCTCGCGGGCCCAGGGCGAGGAGCGGTCGCGGTCTCTTCACGGGTTCCGACTCGAGGCGCTCGGACGGAAGCGCCGCCACGTAGTCGATGTCGACTTCTACCCCCAGTCGAACGAGTCGGGCGGGGTCACCGGAGTCCTCTTGGTCTTCCACGACCGGACCGGGGTTTACCAAGACCCTGCCGCCTCGGCCCGGCTGTTCCACCAGGCGTTCCTGAACTCCACCAACGCGATGGAGCTCACCGATCGGGACGGCTTCCTGATCGATGTCAACCCGGCGTTCGAGCGGATCTACGGGTACCGACGGGACGAGGTCATCGGTCAGCGACCGAACCTAGTCGCGAGCGGGAGGACGGACCCGGCGGCCTACACCCAGATGTGGAAGGACCTTCTCGACCCGAGGCTCGGCTCCTGGTCCGGGGAGCTCATCAACCGGGACCGGGCCGCCGTCGAGCATCCGGTGCTGATCACGATCACCGCAATCCGCGGCGATGATGGAGTGATCACTCACTTCCTCGGCGTGGCGGTCGACCTGACCGAGCTGCGCCGGTTGGAGCGCCAGGCCCTGCACTCCGACCGCCTCGTTTCGCTCGGCCAGCTCGCGGCCGGCGTCGCCCACGAGATCAACACCCCGCTCGCGAACATCATGCTCATCGCGGAGTCGGTCCGCCGGCGCACCACGGACTCCTGGACTCGGGGACGGGTCGATTCCCTCCTCCACCAGACGGAGTCGGCCGCCCGGATCGTCCGGGGTCTCCTCGACTTCGCCCGCCGCCCCGAGGCGAAGGTCGGGGAGGTCGACCTCGGCGATTCCCTTCGCGCGGTCACGAGCTTCCTCAAGGGCAAGCAATCGGCCGCGGTCGAGGTGGCCGTCGCGCTGCCGGACGAACCGCTCATCGTGCGCGGCGACCGAGACCAGATCAACCAGGTGATCACGAACCTGCTGAACAACGCCTACGACGCGCTGAACGGTCAAGGACGGATCGACATCCGGCTGACGGCGGACCCGGAGTGGGTCCACCTGAGCGTAGCCGACAACGGGGCGGGAATCCCCCCCGACGCGCGCGCCCACCTGTTCGAGCCGTTCTTCACCACGAAGCCCGAAGGGAAAGGCACGGGCCTCGGCCTGGCCATCTGCATCGGGATTGTAGAGTCCCACGGTGGGACGATCGAGGTCGCATCCGAGGTCGGGAAGGGGTCGACGTTCTTGGTGCACCTTCCCCGCCTGACCGCGAACACCGTCGGACCGCCCACCGAGAGCCGACCCTGACACCGGGCCCGCGTGAGCTTCGTCCCGGAGGATTCCGGGGCAGGCAGCGTTATTGCGGGAAAAGGGATTCGATACCCATGCGGTTGCTCGTGGTCGACGACGACGCGGTCTTCCGCGAAGAGCTCTCGACCCTCCTTTCGGACTGGGGCCACCAGGTCGAGGCCGTCTCTTCGGGCGCGAAGGCGGTCGAGGCCCTCGAGGCCACCGAGTTCGACGTGATCTTTTCGGACGTGCGGATGCCCCGGATGAACGGTATCGAGCTCCTGCGCCAGGTGCGCGAGCGTTGGCCGCGGGTCTACGTGATCATGATCACCGGTTTCGGAACGGTCGAGGCCGCGGTCGAGGCGATGAAGCTCGGCGCGTTCGATTACGTCCGCAAACCGTTCCGTTCGGAAGCGGTCCAGCGGATTGTGTCCCTGATCCAGGACCAGCGCGCGTTCTCGGTCCCGAGCGGGGGCGAGAAGGACCCCGTCCGTCTTGCCGAGAAGTGGGCGAAGGCGGGCCACGAGATCCTGCTGCTCGGCGCGACCCCGCGAAAGCCGTTGGCCCGCGTCACGGTCGCGGACCTTCCGATGGTGGATTCTCCGGCCGGGCTGCAGGACACGGTCCTGCGGTTCGTCGAAAGCCACCCCCGTCCGGCGGTGATCATCGCCGGGGTCGAGCGGCTCTTCGCGACCCACCGGACGGAAGACGTGGCTCACGCTCTCAGCGAGATCGTCCAGCGAACGGAGGGGAAAGGACCGATCGCGGTGGGCTTCGACCCGAGCGTGCTTCCCGACACGGCAGTCCTGCAGGTGCGGGCGGCGATCTCCGCGGTCCGCGTCCAGGGCACCCTCGGCGCCCTCGCGAACCCGCTGCGGCGCCACATCCTGCGCCGGCTCTCGGAGGGCCCGACCTCGTTCACCGAGGTGATGCGCGCGGCGGGGATCGACGACTCTCCCAAGCTCTCGTTCCACCTGAGGACCCTTCAAGAGGAGGGGCTCATCACACACTCCTCCGAATCGTACCACCTCACCGTGACCGGTAAAGAGGCCGTGCGGGTCCTCCACGAGGTCGACGAGCTCGGGTCGGCCGAGGAGGGTCGGGTGCTGGTCTTCCCTACCCCTCGGTCGGCTTCTGGGCGCTAGTCCGACGGACGGGTTTCGACCGCCCTTTCCGGGTCACGAACAGCTGGTGCCCCCCGTCGCCTTCGGGGATGAACTCCTCTCGAACGATGCGGAAACCCTCCGAGCCGAACCAACGTCGGTAGGTGGCCGCGCCGTGCTGGCTCCAGAGCATCGGGGCGTCCGAACCGAGCCATCCGGACTCCTTTCCCTCGTACTCCGAGTGGCCGAGGATCGAGAGGAACCATCCACCCGGGACCAGCCACCGGGCCACCTTCCGGAAGAGGGATCGGTGCTCCTCGCGAGGTACGTGAATGAGGGAGTACAGGGCGACCACCGCGGCGAAGGTGTTCGGGGGAAAGTCGACTTCGGAGAGGTCCGCTCGAACGAAGGGAGCTCGCGGGACGAGGCGGCGGGCCCGGCGGACCTGGACGTCGGAGATGTCGACCCCGGTCACTCGGAACCGGCCGGCCAGGATCCGCGCCGCGGGGATGCCGCTCCCGGACCCGAGGTCGAGCACCTCCGAGCCACGGGGAAGCGTCGTCAAGACCGGGCCGAGCCAGGCACGGTAGTCCCTCTCGAGGTGCCCGAAACAGTCGGAAGACGCATTTCGGGGACGGTACCGGTAGGAGACGCGATTCCAGCTGGAGCGGACGGTCCCCTTCCAGGAAGCCCGAGAGACCCGTCGCGGATCGGTCGTGCGGTCCGACACGGGCGGCCTACGGGAACGGAGTAGAAGGCATGTGGGTCTCGATGGTCGATACCGACGAAGAAGGAACGGTCGAGGCCTCTCGATCGCTCCCGGACCGACCCGAACGGGTTCATGAACCCCTGCGTATTGGGAGCGGTGGAGAGGCAAGGGTCCGTGCCCGCATCTAAGTCGAATCCCCCCAAGGTCGAACCGAGCGCCGCGAGGTCGAACAATTTCCTCTCCGTCACCGATGAGCGGACCGGAACGAACTACCGGATCCCGATCCAGGACGGGACGATCCGTGCGACGGACCTTCATCAGATCCGTTCCGGGCCGGACGACTACGGTCTCCTGAGCTACGACCCGTCGTTCGCCAACACCGCCTCCTGTCGAAGCGCCATCACCTTCATCGATGGCGACAAAGGGATCCTCCGCTACCGCGGGTACCCGATCGAAGAGCTCGCCGCCTCGAAGTCGTACCTCGAGGTCGCCTACCTCATCATCCACGGGAACCTCCCCAGCAAGAGCCAACTCGAAGAGTGGCTCCACAACATCACGTTCCACACGATGGTCCACGAGAACGTCCAGAAGTTCATGGACGGGTTCCACCACGATGCCCACCCGATGGGCATGCTGGTGAGCACCCTCGCCGCCCTGTCGACCTTCTACCCGGAAGCCAAGAACATCTCCGACGAGCATACCCGCTACCAACAGGCGTACCGTCTGATCGCAAAGGTCCCCACCGTGGCGGCCTTCGCCCACCGGCATTCGGTAGGGCTGCCGTACATCCATCCGAGCAACGACCTCTCCTACACCGAGAACTTCCTGGCGATGATGTACCGACCGTCCTGGACCACCCGGTACACCCCAGATCCAGTGCTCGCGAAGGCCCTCGACACGCTCTTCATCCTGCACGCGGACCACGAGCAGAATTGCAGCAGCAACGCGATGCGAGCCGTGGGGAGCTCTCACTCGGACCCGTACTGCAGTGCTGCGGCCGCCGCGGCGGCGCTCTACGGACCGCTCCACGGCGGGGCGAACGAGCAGGTCGTCCGGATGCTCCAAGAGATCGGCACGAAGGAACACGTCCCCCAACTGATCCGCCAGGTGAAGGAAGGCAAGCGGCTCTTGATGGGGTTCGGGCACCGGATCTACAAGAACTACGACCCGCGAGCCCGCCTCATCCAGCAGATCGCGGAGGAGGTCTTCGCGGTGACCGGGCGAAACCCCCTCATCGACGTCGCGCTGGCCCTCGAGAACATCGCGCTCTCGGATGAGTACTTCATTCAGCGTCGGCTCTACCCAAACGTCGACTTTTACTCGGGGATCATCTATCAGGCGATGGGATTCCCGACCGACATGTTTCCGGTCCTCTTCGCCATCCCCCGGATGTCCGGCTGGGTCGCCCAGTGGATCGAAATGATCCAGGACCCGGAACAGAAGATCGCTCGACCCCGCCAGGTCTTCATCGGCCAACCGGAGCGCCACCTCGAGGTCTCCGGAGCAAAAGCGCCGGTCCGCAAGCCATCGCGGACGGTCGTCCCGCGAACGAAGAAGGCGACCTAGCGCTTCGCTCGAAGGACCCGAGAGCGGGTGCCCGAACCCAACTCGGTCCCGGACCCGGGTCGATCTCGGGAGGAGCACTTCTACTTAGGCGTCTCCGTTCTCTCGGCTCGAAGGCAAGGACTCTCGAACCGACATGAAGCTCCTCGGCTACGATGAACTCCCCGCATCGTACGACCCCGGCCGTGCTCTCGTCAGCCTGGCCGCCTTCGGAGAGTTCCACCACCGACGTACCATCGACCTCTGGCGACGTCGGACCTCCCTGCTCGCGGACTATGTGGGGGTGTTCGCGGTCGACCACGGAGCGGTCGTCGGGCAGGCATTCGTCGAGCGCATCGCCTACACGTTCCCGCACGGGACCGAAACGGTCAGCGGCGTCGCGGGAGTATCGACCCGCCTCGACCACGCCCGGGCGGGGATCGCGCGTCGGATTCTCGAAGAGGTCCATCGTCGGGAGCGGGAGGCGGGGATCGACTACGCGACCTTGTGGACCAACCGATCGTGGGGCGCCCACCGTCTCTACGAGGAGCTGGGCTACCGAGACGTCTACGTACCTCCCCTGGCCGTCCGAATCCTCCCGTCCCGCCGCCGCCGGCCCCACCGGACGAGGGTCCGACCGGGGCGAACCTCCGACCTCCTCGAGGTCGAGAGGCTCCATGCCCGGTTCGGAGAGGGAAGGTGGGGCTTCGCGCAACGCCCCGACGGATTCGCCCGGGTGGCCGCCGCCGGGGGGGAACTTCGCCCGAGGGAGGAGATCCTGGTCGCTCTGGACCGCGGCCGACCTTCGGGCTACGCGATGTTCAGCGCCGACCGGAACCGGACCATCTGTGGGGAACTGGTCACGAGATCGGCCTCCGACCGGACCCGGTTGACGGCCTCGTTGGAGGCTCGAGCGCAGACCGGCCTGGTCGCGTTCCGGGATGGGGCAGTCGATGCCATGGGTCCTGGCCTGCGTCGCCGCGGGTACGTGGTCGCTTCGGCCGGATGGTTCGGACTGATGGCGACCGCGTTCGGACGCAAGCGAGGTCGCGCCGAACTCGTGCGGGAGTTCGGCACGCGCGACCCCCGCTTCCTCTGTTTCACGGGCGACCGCTTCTAGAGACGCGGGGCCCCGGAGCCCCCGGGGACACCGACACGCTTACCCACGGTCGGTCGTTCCGAGATCGTGAATCCGACCGAACGAGTTCCGGAACGGACGATCTCCGCGCCGGCGTTGACTTACGACGACCGCCGCTGGCTCCACGACAAATGTGAGCGGCTCGCCGCGGAGGAAGGTCAGCTTTCCTCCGTGAGGACGTCGTACTACGCCGCCATCGGGACCGTGCTTATCACCGGGCTCGTGGTCGTGATTGCCGACCTAATCAACCAGCCGTCGCTCCTGACCGTCGTCGTCCCGTTCCTGTCGGTGCTGGGCATCTTGATCTCGATCGTCTAGGCGGTCCTGTTGCACCGGACGGACGATGCCCAGAACCTCTGGCGGGAAGCGGCCCTTCGGCTCGAACAGAGCGAACCACCGGTGGACGGAGAGTGGAACGTTCCGATCACGCTCCGGTCGGGGGCGACCCTGGACCCGAACCTGCTCCGACCGTTCGAAGCCCACGCGGAGCGATTCTCGCGCCGTCGATCGATCTCGTGGATGGACCGGGTGAACCCTTCGGCCCTGACCGAGGTCCTCCCGCTCACCTTCTTCGGCCTCTGGGTCGCCGTGCTCGCGGTCGTGTGGGTCTGGTTCCTCATCCTACGTTGAGCGCCGTGCGAGCGCCGGACCTGAGGGGCTTTCCTCACACGTCGACGTCGGCGGCCACACGCCCCTTCCGGATGGCGTCGAGGAGCGCTTGGTAGTCCCGTTGCGTCTGGTCGGCATAGGTTTCCGCGAAGGTCGTGACCGCCTCGTCGAAGAGGCCCCGATTCCCGAGGTACCCGCTGATCTGTGCCGGGTCTCCCGTACGGGCATGGGCACGGGCAAGAGACGTACCGCAGAGCGTGGCCAGGGCAACAAACTCCCGGGCGCCCAGCGCGGAAAGGTCATAGGAGAACTTCATGTCCCGCAACTGGCGAACGTAGAAATCCCGGCTTCGGAGGCGGCTCCACCCCAGGAAGATGTCGCTCGCCTCCTGAACCTGGTGCTGCCCGACCACCACCCGTTCAGCGTGGTTCGAGTACGCGCTCGGTCCGAGAAACGGCTCGAGGGCGGACGACGTCGCCTGCTTCAGCTGGAGGAAGAGCGGGTCCTCCACGTCGGAGTCTCCCATCAGAAGAAGGACCGAGCACGCTAGGCCGACGCTTCCTACCCCGACGACCTTCTGGGCGACGTCCACGATGTGGTACCGGTCTAGCAGCATGCGGCGGTCGTCGGGAAGGGTAGCCAGGTAGCGGTGATAGAACGACCTCGACTCCTCAAAAGCGGCGGGATCCTTGTAATGAACGATCAGGGGCGGGTCATCACGGATGCGGTAGCGTCCCCTCACCGCTCGGGCCATCTTGGGAAAGGCATGGAGACTGGTCCGCCGGCGCGCCCTTGCGACACCTCGACCGATCAGTCTTCGCGGGTTCCACCCCGCCGGCAGGGATGGGCTTTCAAGGTCAAAATGGAAGTACCAGGTGTCGAGGTAGCGCATCCCGGCGAATTCGGCCATCATCTCACGGTACGACCGCACGGCCGCGCGGGCCGCCTCGCGGGCCCCCGAACGGCCGTACCGATTCTGTCGGCCGGCCACCACGAGGCTGGTGGCGAGACGCTTCACGTCCCACTCCCATGGCCCGGGAAGGGTCTCATCGAAATCGTTCACGTCGAAGACCTGGTGGCGCTCCGGCGTGCCAAAGATCCCGAAGTTGCTGACGTGGGCGTCGCCGCATAGCTGAGCTTGAAGGCCCGTCACCGGCGTCGTCGCCAGGTCGTGCGCCATCACGACGGCCGCGCCACGGAGGAACGCGAACGGGGACAGGGACATTCGCCCGTAGCGAATCGGCAACAGTGCCGGTAGGCGGGTCCGTTCGGTGGTTCCGAGCAGTTCGATCGGATCCGGCCGGTCCCGGGCGGGAGTCCAGAGCGCGTGGCTCGACCGAGGTACGCGGCGCCTCAAGCCTCGGCCCGCGGCGAACCGCCCGGCCCGGGTTGTGAAAGCGGAAGATGCCTTCGAGGCCGTGCTGGAATTGGCCATGCTCTCGCTTCCTTCCCTTGGAGTACCTCGGTACCGGGCAGATTCGGGCCCGGGGAACGCGACGTCCGATAGGAACCTTACCGGACCCCCGCTCTAAGCCTTTCTCCGTCCATGTGCGGGGGCACGGTTCGATGGTCGGAACCCAATCGCCGCTGGGACCGTCGAACGTACTACCTCGGCGTGCCCGGGGAAACCCCGTGGTCCTTCGTCGATGAGGACGAATCGGTCGCTGCGCCCCCCGTTCCTAAATACCTTCGTCCTTGCTACGAGAACGGGATCATCCGTGAGTTGGACCGAGTACCTTCCCACAATCGTGCCCCTCGTGGTGGCTACTGCGTTGGCGGTAGGCGGGTACTTCCTATCGGGCTACAGCGCCCGATGGCTCCGCCAACATCGCGCTCCGCCGGCGGCCGTACGCTGGGCCCGTTTCGCGATCTCGTTGACCGGGTTTCTCCTGGCCGGCGCGGTTCTGTTCGTCGCGTTTGGGCCCCTCACCGTCACCTCGGGCCTGACGTTCTCCGCCATCGTGGGTCTTGCAGCCACTCTGGCCTTACAGACGACGATCGGGAATGTGATCGCGGGTTTCATCCTGCTTCGCGACCGGGTGCTCCGATTGAACGATCACATTCAGATCGGCGGAGTCAGCGGGACGGTGGTCCGATTGGGATTGGTGACGACCTGGCTCCGCCTCGAGGACGGGAGCCTAGCCTCTGTTAGCAACTCGAACCTGCTAAGTGGTCCCCTGGTCAACAAGAGCGCGGGAGACCGTCTCCAGGGCGAGTACTAGCTCCCCCTCACCCGGGTCCGGCGGGGAACGGGGAGCGCTGTCGAAGGTGCTCCCCCCGCCTTGACGGGGGGATTATGGAGGAGGAGGACTATGGGACCGGGGCACATGGGGCTAGTCCGGTCGGTGTTCCTCCGCAGTTTGTGGCGTTCGGTCCAGCGCGGCGGCAGTGGAAAGGCCCCGGTCATCGCCGGCCACAAGCTGCTCTACCGCTGCAACCTCGAGTGCGCCATGTGTCCCTTTTGGCGGCGCGAGGACGAGAGCCTCCTCAGCGTGGACGACGAGGTTCGTATGATGAAGTCCTTGGCCCGTGCGGGAGTCTCGTTCTTGGGGTTCGAAGGCGGCGAGCCGCTCCTCCGCCGGGACCTGCCCGAGATCCTCGCGGAGTCTCACCCGCGTTTCCACACCTCCCTGGTCACGAACGGCTGGCTACTGAGCCACCGCATCCGCGACATCGCGTCTCACCTCGACATGATCTTCGTCTCGCTGGACGGCATCGGCGACCTTCACGACCGCCTTCGCGGCATTCCCGGGTCGTTCGACCGAGCGGTGGAGGGGATCCGGTCGGCCCGAGGACGCGTTCCGGTCGCGATCAGCTCCACGATCACCAACGAGAACCTGGACGATGCCGAGAAGATGGTCGCGCTCGCCCAGCGGCTCGGGGTTGGCGTGACGTTCCAGGTCGCCTACAACTACTCGGCCGCCGAGAGCCTGGCTCCGGAGGGTCCAAAGCTCCGGGAGACCCTCAAGCGGTTGTTGGCCCTCAAGGAGCAGGGCGCGCCGATCATCGAATCCCGAGAGTACTTCACGACCGTTATCGACTCTTGGTTCCGGGGGGCTCCCTGGCGCTGCAAGCCGTGGATGACGATGAACGTCGACCCCCAGGGACGGATCGTCCTGCCCTGCTACACGCTTCGGGAGTACGGCGGCGAGGGCTTCGTATGGGACGTCGACGTCCGAAAGCTCTGGAATACGTTCGAGTGGGAGCCCTACGAGACGTGCAACAAGTGTGCCCTTGCCTGCTACCTCGAGCCGTCGCTGTTCCGTTGGACGAATCCGACAATGATCCGAGAACGGATCCTGGACCCGATCGTCGCCTATCTCGATTGGAGCGTCGAAGAGGAGCTGCCCGTTCCGGCCTAGATTCCGTCCCGCGTTCCGACTGTGGGGGATTCCGCGATTGGGAGTCCCCCGGGGGACCAAGTCCCTAGGAACACAACCTTCGGCGGAGGAGGGGCTTCCGTCCGTGGCATAACAAGTACATGGGAGGGGTCCAAGTCAGCTCGCTAAGGCTGGCGGTCCCCCGTCGCCATCGAGGCGCTACGGGAGAAAGTCGGGAGCGACGGCTCCCATCTTCCGTGACCGGGCGGAGCCCGTCAATCTACAATGCTGCGAATGATCTCCTCGGCGGAGTCGAAGACCACCTTCTGTTGGCAGAACCTCGGGAGGTACTTGGCCGCCTTTCCGGAGTTCGTCGCGGTCGTTCGGTGACCCATCTCCTCGATCGGCGCGACGACCATGCAGGTGTCTGCGACGACGTTACCGCCCGCCGCTTCCACCGCATCGACGTACCCCAGCTTCTTCGACAGCTCCTTGACGGCTCTCGAGGTGCACACCCAGAGCGTCACCCCGTCCCGGATCCTTTTTCCGTCGAGGAGGGAGGCGATCTCTTTCACTTCGTTCAGCGAGGCGTGGGGGCATCCGAACGTGACCAGGTCCAACTCTTCGACCTTGCCGGTGTTGAGCTTCTTCTTCACTTCGTTGAGCGACTCCCGGGTGACCTCGATTCGTTCCTCGATCTTGCCCAGGTCGATGAGATGGGCGGCGGCTTCCGGGGTTATGTCCTGGATGTGGTACAGGTCAATGGACCCGGAGGCCGCGCCCGCGGCACTCAGGACCTTGAACTCCTCGAGCGTCGGCGGGGACCGAATTCCCGTGATATAGGGTATTCTTCCGCGGGCGAGCTCGCCGAGCTTGTACCCCAGGAGACTGAAGTCGACGACCCCCTTCAGGTCGCAACTCACGTGGATCTCCACTTTCGGGTTCCGGTTTTCCGCGAGGTGCAGCCCGTACCGTGGGCCGTATCCCGCGATCGCGTAGAGCAGGGTGCTCAATCCGGACTCTCGGTTGGTCCGCACACCGAGAACGGAGTTGGCGAAGCCTACTACGGAGGACTCTGAAAGAAAAGAATCCGTGAACGGCGTGGGCATGCTACCGATGAGATAGGGGGTACAGGTTATCGTCGGGATGGCTCCCATCTTGCGGTAGATCTCGATGACCTCTTCCTGCTTCCGGGCAAATTCCTCCGGGATTCCCAGGGCTTGCCAATCCTCGAGGTCCATTCCCGCCGGGTTGATCGTTACGTTCTTGGACCGGAACTTGTACCGGCTTCCGAAGTACCTTCTCAGCTCCAGGCCGGTTTCTGTGATCGTCTTGTAGGACACGCCCGCGATTTGGACGTGGTCTACGGGAATGAACTCGTCGGTGCCGAGAAGCTCACCGGCCCTCACCAAGAAATCGACGATCTCCGCATCGATGCCGAGCCCTTCGAGTTTGCTCCGGTCGACCGTTTTCTTGACGGTTCCGCGGATCTCGATGTCGATCTTGCCGAGGATGGCACCCCACATCGTGATCGGATCAGTCTTGTCGAGGACGATCCGCTTCGGGGCGAAACCGCGGACCGCCAGGTTCACGATCCGGTCGGAACCGACGGTCGAACCGGAGGCCGAGGGGAAGTGCAACGCGGTACCGGCGATACTCTTACCGTACAGCTCGTGGTTGGGGTTGATGATGACACCGTTGGAATCGACATCGTCAAGCCAAGATATTTGCTGGGTCGTCCGAAGTTCCTCCACGGGTCCACCCATCACACATCGAACGCCAGCTGAGCCTTCTTCATCTTCAACTCCTTCTCGGCCGGCACGAGAAGGGGCTTTGTCGCATCGATGGCCAGCTTGCTTCCGATACCTTCCGGCGTGGCCATAGGATCGAGGCTCGACCCTTTTACGCCCTTCATCACGACCTCCTTTCCGGCTTCCCAGTACATCGTCACCGCATAGTTGACTTCGTTGGGATCGGTAACATCCACGTCGCTGTCGACAATGGTGATTCTCTTGAGACTCCGATGGCCGTGGATCGCCGCATCGATCGCTATCCTCGCGTCCGCGTCGCTCCTCTTCTGTATGGCCACGACGGCGTCGAGCCAGCCACTGCCCCCTTCTGTGAGGTACACGTTCTTGACGTCGATGCCCGCCTCGTTCAGCGATTTGTAGATGGTCGGAGTCCTCGGCGCCCCCATGAGAAGCCGATGCTCGTGGCCTCCCGGAAGCAACGCGTGATAGACCGCATTTCTTCGCATGACGATCTTGTCGATGACAAACACGGGCTGTACCCGTACCACATCGTAGGTGTTGGTCAGGTCGACAAACGGTCCCTCCGTCGTGGTCTCGTCATGAAGTATCTTGCCCTCGAGCACGATCTCGGTGTCCGTGGGGTAGCTTGTGTCGTTGGTTCTTGCCCTGGAAACTTCGATGCCGCCCTCCAAGGCTGCGGCAATCCCGAGCTCGTAGAGCCCCCTTTCCACGCTGGTGGCGCCGGCCACAAGCACCCCGGAACGGTTGCCGATCGCGATCGAAACGCCAAGGTCTTCGCCATGCTCCCGGGACTCCAGATACATGGTGTGGAGGTCGCGCTTTTCGACCAGCCTACCGACGAACCGGTCCTTGCCTATCCGGGAAAGCCGGTGGAAGGACATGTTCCGGAGGTTTCCCCGCTGGGCGAACACAACGCCGGACGTGATGTACGCTCCTTGGTCGTTCGGATAATGCGTCAGTATCGGGACGAGGTCGAGGTCGGGCTCGAGGTATTCAAATTCCCCACGACCTTCCGTGATCGTTCCGGGATTCTTGATCGCAAGATCCAGTCTCTCGATCCACTCTTCTTTCCGTATCTCGAGACTTTCACAGAGCAGGTCCATGCTGCTGAGCAGGTTGCCGGCCACGGGCACCGAACCGCCCTCTACGTTCTCGAAGAGGATCGGTTTGCCTTCGTGCTTCTTCAGAAGGGCCGGAATCTCATACTTGGTGCTCACCGGTCTCGTAACCCTTGTGAGCAACCCCTCAGAATCCAGTTTGGAAAGAAACTCTCTGAATTTCATACCGATATTGACCCCCGCTCAGCACCTCTGAAGTAAGGGCCACCGCCGGGCTGACCTTCGCCGAGGGCCACCCGGAAGACCCCTCCGACGACGTTTCGGTCGATTCCGCTCGACACGGCAAGCCCGATGGGCTGGCCGCCTCTTAAGGGAGGCCGGGGCCCCTATCGAAGAGCCTTCTCTTCGGCGGTTCCCTCCCACGAGCTTTATCCGGTTGGACCACGATAATGATGGGATAGGAGGGGACGCTCGTGCGTGAGTACGACGGCCTCACAGAACGCCCGAGGCGGTGTCGTTTCGATGCAGCACCCGTCGGAGGTCCGGCGGTCGAGCGACCGGTTCTGCAGGGCATGTGGCCGCCGCCGGTTCTGAGGCGCATCCGGACTACGGGGCTCCGCCTCCGGTCCGTCGGGTGCGCCTTATGACCGCCTTCTACCTATCCGACATTCTCGTGCTCACCGGATAGGCCGGGCGGCGTCTCGCTCGGAGGGACCTTGGTCAGCTGCCGCTGCAGGTCCTCGGAGGCTTTGGCAAGGTGGGGCCGGAGGTGCGCGAGACCGAGGTCCGAGGCGATCGCGTAGGCGCGCCGGGCCCCTTCCAGGTCTCGAATCTTGAAACGAAGACTTGCGAGGCGGAACGCCGCCTCCGCCTCGTCAGCCGGAAGCTGAAGACGCCGGCACATCTCGACCGCCTGTTCGTACGCACGTTCCGCCTCTTCCCACAGGCCGCGGCGTTCGGCGATCAAGCCCCGGTCGAGCTGTACCCATATTCGTCCGAGTTTGTCAGAAAGGTGCTCGATCAGGCGGCCGGCCTGTTCGTTGTCCCGTTCGGCTTCCTCGACCTGGCCGAGGGCGAGGAGAAGCTCGACGCGCGACAAGAGGGCGAGTCCGGCGCCGCGGCTGTCGTGCGACCGCTCGGCCGCCTGCAGCGCCTTCTCCAGGTACTCGAGACCGTCCTGCGGACGAACCTCGCCGACCGTCGTGCCGAGGTTGTAGTACGCCCGGACGAGCTCCCTCCCATCGCCCGGCCGATTCAGCCGTTCGACCGCGCGTTCGTAGCATTCGACCGCGATGTCCTGGACCTCGGTACCGAGAAGAGAGAACGCGTTCCCGATGTCGATGAAGAGGCTGCCCAAGGGTCCCGGGTCGTCCGTCATCCCGATGAGGTCGAGCGCCTGCATGTACTGCTCCAGAGAGTCCCGATACGCCCCCCGCTGGAACGCGACGCGCCCGAGAAGCCGGTGTGATTGCGCGCCCCCGAGACGGTCGTCGTCGTCCTCGAACAGCCGCAGCGCCTCCGCACTGCGCGCGGCCGCCGTGTCGAGGTCGAGGCTATCACGAGCGACTTCGGCGCGGGACAGCAAGAGACGGGCGCGGACCCGGGGCGATTCGGTCCCGAGCCGCTCGAGGGCCCCCGTGAACCGCAGGTCCGCGCTATGGAAATTGCCGAGAGAGTAGTAGAGGTCCCCCAGGGCTTCGGCGACCTCCGCCCGCTCGTTCCGACGGTCCCCGGGAAGCGAGGCCAGGTCGAGGAGGACGCGTTCGAGTAGGTCGGCGGCGACCTCGGGCTCGCCCGCCGCGCGCGCCGCCTCGGCCGCGTGACGGTTGTACTCGTAGGACTTTGCGGGAACCTTCCCGAGGAAGTAGTGTCGTCCGAGCTCCGTGAGCACCGGGAGGGTCGGGTGGGGGTACATCCGTTCGAGCACCTCCCCGATCTTCCGATGGAGGACCCGAAGACGGCTCTCGGTGAGCGACCGATAGATGCGCGCCCGGAACTCCTCCTCCACGAACGCGAACCGCTCTCCGCCCGTTCGCTCCACGAAGACGCCCAGGTGGACGAGCCGCTCGACCTCCTCCGCGAGCGCCTCCTCGTCGATCCCCATGGCCCCGAGCAGGAGCGAGAAGTCGAACTCCGAGCCGATGGCGCTCGCGTAGGCCAGAATGCGAAGCTGCTCGGTGGTGAGCCCCTCGAGCGTTGGGGCCCGCGCCGTCTCCAAAGGATGCACGGCGCCGGGGGGGTCGTCCATCACCGTAGTGCAAGTAGTGGCCGCCCGTTAAAGCTCTCATCCCCGCGAAAACCTCCGACATCCGGGCGCGAGGGACCCCGAACGCGAACGAACTCCGTGAGACTCTCCCTGCGCTCGAGATGACCACGAGTGAGGAGGCTCCTCGATGGTCGGCGCGGTCAGGTCAAGGACCCCATGGTGAGCCAGGACTGTTAGCGCTGTGCCGGCGCTCGTCCGATGTGACTCTTCCTAGCGTGCGATCGTGAGGAGCACGCGGTCGAGGACCGACCGCGAGGAGGAAGCGGGATGCGGCGAGGTCGTCCCCCGATGGGTTCTATACGGGAACGCCGTCGCTCGACCGGATGGAGGAGGTCGACGTCGTCGTGGTCGGCGCCGGGTTCGCTGGCCTCGCCGCGGCCCAGCGGCTCACGGCAGCCGACCGGCGGGTTGTCGTCCTCGAGGCGAGCGACCGGGTCGGCGGCCGCGCGAGCACTGACTACCGTCTCGCCGACGGCGTCCCCCTCGAGCTCGGCGCCCAGATGGTCCATGGCCGCGAGGCCGTCACGCACTCCTGGATCGCCCGGGAAGGGCTCCGCACCCGCCCTCTACCCGTCACCCAACGGAGCCGGATCGTCGTCGGGCGACGGGTCGCGCGCTACCCCTGGCTCGCGCTGCCGTTCCACCCGGTCGCCGGCACGCGCGCGATCTACGACGGGTTCGTGCGGCTGCCCCGAGAAATCGACGCCGCCGGACCACCGGACCGCTCTCTCGAAGAGTTCCTCGCCGAACGGCGGGTACACCCGGCGGCGCGGCTGATCGTCACGAATCTGTACGCGCACGTCTATGCGGCCGACCCGGACGCCATCGGCGTGATCGGCCCGGCGGAGGAGTACCGGGTAGCGCGCGAGCCGTACGGGTTCCGCAACTTCCAGTTGGCCGAAGGATACTCCGTTCTCGTGGAACGAGTCGCCGCTCGACTGGGGAACCGGATCCGACGGAACCACGAAGTGACGGAGATACACGTCACCTCCGCCGGGGTTCGAGTCCGGGCGGTGAGTCCCGAGGGGGCTCCGACGGAGTACCGGGCGGCCAGCGTTGTCGTCACCGTGCCGCTCGGCGTCCTTAAGTCAGGGTCGATCGCGTTCGACCCGCCGCTTCCGCCGGAGAAGCGGGCGGCCGTCGAACGCATCGCCTTCGGCGATGTGTATGCCCTCCAGATGCGGGTCCGGAACGGGACCATGCGGCGACGCCTCGGCGATTTTGCTCTGGTCTGGGGAGGCACGCCAACGGCGTTCTACCGCCCTCGCGTCGGCCTCGGAGCGGGGACGGAGTTCGTGACGGCGTTCACGGTCGGCCAAGAGGCCCATCGACGAGCGGAGCTCCCCGACGACCAGCTCGTCTCAGCCACAGTGGCGGAGTGGGACGAGGTGTTGCCCGCCGACGTGACCCTCGGGACGGTCGAAGGAATCGCCGTGCATCGCTGGTCCACCGACCCCTGGGTTCGAGGCGGGTACTCCTTCCTTCCACCGGGAGTCGGACTCGCCGAGCGCCGCGCACTCGCTGCTCCCGTCGGGAGTCGCCTGTTCTTTGCCGGGGAGGCGACGGACGTTGTGGGTCAGTCGGGAACCGTCGCCGGGGCGATCGATACGGGGACGCGCGCCGCGGAGGAGTGCCTTGCCGCGGAGCGGGAGGACGCTACGTGACCGAGCCGACCGGCCTCCCGTCGTCGGTCAGCCCCAGGCGGGACCGCGGCGCTCTGGGATCGCTGGACGATGTCGGCGCGACGTCGCTGCCCGAGCGGGAACCCATGCCTTACAGAACCCAACGGTCAGAGACGGATGCGAGCAGTCGCGTGCGAGCCTTCTCGACCGGGCTGACGTGACCCCACCCACGGACGACCACCCGTTTGGCGAAATCGTATCGGGTCGAACACCGTTCCCCAACGTAACGGACCCATGGATAGAGCGGCGTCGTCCGTGACCTGATTCCCGCGCGATTCACGACCGCGACGCTGACGTGAAGGGCGCGCGTTCGATGGAGGACCGCGAGGGGCGTGGGGAGGAGATTGGCCCGTTCCTATCGCGCTGTGAGCCGAGGTTCGGGTGAGGAGGGATACCCCCGGGAGACTTGTAGCCGCGAGCGGATTCGACCGTAGTACGGGGCGAATGCCGTCCTTCTCGAGCCCGAATGGGCCCATCGCTCAGTTTGGGCCGGTGTAGAAAAGCCCAAACTCGCAATTGACCTTCGCAACCGCTCCCGCCGCAGGATGGCCTGCAAATAGCGGATTATCACCAACCCGCAACGTCCTTCCCGCCGGAGCGGCGTCGTCCCAATAGGATTCCTACCACGACACCAATAACTAGGAGAGCCATCGCCAAAGCGTACACCGGAATTCCCCCATCGGCATCGTACCAAGCTGGCGCGACATAGCCGGATTTCGCCGCGAGCTCGCTTTGCAGCGTCGCGATCTCGCCTCTCAGGCCGGTAACATTGGATTCAAGGAGCGTGACCTGCACGCTAAGATTTGTCATGACCGATTCAAAATGCACGACGGTTGAGTTGTTCTGTCCCAATTCGGTGGTCAACGAGGCAACCTGTCTCGTCAAATCAAGGATCGTACTATTCTCCGCGGCCACTTCGGCACGCAACGTTGTGATCGTGGCATTCGCCGAGGCGAGCTGAGCTTGCAAGGAGATGATGGTCGCGTCCGCCGAGGAGAGTTCACCTAGCAGAGTTGTAATCGTGCCGTTCGCCGAATTGAGCTCCTGCTGGAGCGATGTGACCTTCGCGTCAGCCGCCGCGAGCTCTTCCTTCAGCGTCACTTGGTGGTTCTGGAAATAGAGGTTCGCGCTGGTAAAATTCTTGACTCCGAAGGGTGCCACCACTTGGTAGTAGACTGAGTAGTTACCATCCGCGAACGTCGCAGTGTTCAGATCGTAGTTGCCGCTAAGGCCTTGGTCCAACGTTGTGGATTCCAAACCCCGCACCAGCAACAGGGATCCTTCCGCTCCGCTCCACGGCCACGAGCCCGTGAAGGAAATGGCGACTGGGCCGGAGACCGGCCCGCTCGCCGAAACTGAGAGTAGTACCAACGGGTCCTCTAGAATCGGAAGAGTGAGCGCGGTAGTGCCTTCGGCGAACGAGTAATTGCCCAGCGATATGACTTGGCCAGAGTAATTGACGGCGGACAGTGAGTATCCCCCGGGGGCCAGAATCAATGTGACGGCTCCGTGTAGGACCGCGTACGGGGTCCCGCCAACTAGGAGGGTTCCCCCGTAGTCCGGAAGATAGATTGTTTCTTGGGCGATTGCACTCGAGTCCCACAACTCGCCAAGGGAGCCGGAACCCGCGGAGACATTACCAAAAAGGGTACCGTTGGCAGTGTAGTATTCCCCACTGTCGGTCACATTCGAGATTGTCTCGGCCGTATTGCTCCCGAAATTCCATGGTGACAGAACCGTCTGGTAATTGTACCCATTGAAATAGCAGAGCGATGCCTGGACGTGGGAGCCCTCGTCCGTCGTCGAACTGCCTCCGCCCGGCCCTCCGAGAATCAGCTCGGCATCGTAGAACAGGTATCCTGTCGGGTTGTACGCGTACCCATCCACGATAAACCCGTAGTCGACCAGGGTACTCGGACTGGTTGCGAATTTGAATATCACCTGATCGTAAGTTGTCCATCCGAATCCGTCGTTGTAGGCAAAGGTCACCTCGGGCTCGCCCGATGGGCTTGTAGTAGAGTTCACTTCTAGGAGGATCGTGGCCGGATACCTAAGATCGACAGAGTTTCCGGGCAGTCCCGCTGCTGCATAATCGTAGTAGTAGCCCCCGGGGGTGGCGACCACCCCATTTCCGAACAACGTCGAGTTCTGAATTTCCGCGGTCGGAGACGAAAAGTTCCAGATGTTGTCGATGAAGGAAACGTTATTGTTCGATGTGTCAATGGATGTGACGTCTTGAATCCAGTAGACAAAAGAGCTCGACCCTTCATTGAAAGCGAGCACGACGTTAAGCTGGATCGTGGCGGAGGTCGACAAAGTACTGCTGTTGGATACCGAGAGATTGTCGATGGAGGCGTTTCCGATAAACGAGTCGGTCATGTACGTGTAGTCCGCTCCCGTGTTGTTGACACCATAATCCGCGATTCCCATCGGCGCAGGCTCGCCGGAGTATAATCCACGAGGATCTACTCCGGCCAATTCGGTAGGCAGCGTCTCTGGGCGCGGAGCCGGGATGAACCCGACTGGGAGGGTGGAAGGAGCGGCATGCGTTCGTGCTGTCGACTCGTGGGAGGGGGAGACTGAAGCGCCGGCACCGCTGGCGATGACGCCAATCAGGACAACCGCGACTGCCACCGAAAGAAGCCGAGACGACTCCGGTCGTTGCCTGCCGAGCCGTCCCCTCATAGCAACGAGGACAACCGTGCTCTCGCCATTAAACTTGCCCGATTGCAATGATAGTGGCTTGGGAGGCTGTCGCCGGATTCTCCCTATCATCTCAACCTTCACCGGACTCGCCTCTCAGTTTCCTTTCGTCCGGCGTTCAAACCCTCTCGCACTGAGGTCGTGACCGAGACGAGATCGAACCGCTCCACGAAACGACCTGTCAAGGGGTGGTTTGACAACCCACCCCTTTCGGTGAACGATATAGACCTGATCACGAACCTCGGTTCAGGAGCGGGCTCGCTTCGGCGTCTTCGAGGGAAAGATCCGGTTTCCGCTTCCCCTCCCTAAATCGAGCTCATCAATCGAGGTCAGGATCTTGATGGCGCCCTTCCCCCTCGGTGTGAGCTGATAGCGTTCCCGAGGTTCGTGCGTGATGAGCCCGCCCTCGGATAGCGTACGGAGATG
>DASWZL010000018.1:0-47528 GCA_036404475.1 Thermoplasmata archaeon | reverse complement strand
GTCGGGCCGCCCGCCGTCGAGCGCCACGCGGGCCTCGCTGAACGTCTGCATCACCGGCGTAGTATCGAGGGCGAGCCGCTCGCCGACCCAGAGACGGTCCTTGAACTCCGCCATCTGCCGCTCGATCTCCTCGCGCCGTCGCCGGCGGGCCAGGCCGAGCTCGGAGTGCACGAGGGCGAGGGCCGCGCCGAAGTCGTGGTGCTCCCGCAGCGCGGTGAGTTGAGCGAGCACGTCCGAGCGCCGGTCGACCTCGGCAGGCGGTGCCTCGGAGGTTCTCACGTACTCCGCCTCGACCTCCCGCCAGCGGCCGTCGAGAATCGTGTCGAGGATACGGACGCTGGCCGTTTCGCCCCGACCGATCGCCTCCTTGACGCGAGCCCAGTCGCGGGCGCGTAGGGCCGTCTCGGCCTCGCCGAGGATCGCCTCGATCGGGTCGACCTCAGCACCCAGACCCTCGTGCCGGGTCGACTCGAGCTGGCGGCGCAGTTCGCCGAGGGGCCCGGCGAAGAGCCGCTCGATCGCCCAGCGGGCCTCCTCGGTCGCTTCGCGAGCGGCCCGCGTGGCGTCCGGGTACTGACCGGTTTCGTCGTAGTGGCGACCCTCCTCGAGCCGAGACGAGGCGGAGGTCAGGTCGGCCCCGACCTCCGACGCCTCGCGGAGCTGTCGCTCGGCCGCGCCGATCGCGTCCCGGGCCCGGCGGTGGCCCTCGCGGGAGACGCCGAGCGCGTCGGACGCCAGGAGGGCATGCTCGAGAACGGACGGGTACTCGTGACCCTGGAACGCCAGCTTGGCCGCGGCGAACTCCTCCGCCGCGACCGGGGAGATGACCCCCTCCAAGGTCGCGCGGGCGACGGACGCCTCGGCCGAAGCGATCGACCCCTCCGCGATCCGGCGCTGGAGGTCGGCGCGCTCGAGCTCTCCTTCGCTCTGGCCGGCGAGCTGGAGAGCCTCCACCGGTCGACCCTCGTCGAGGGCCATCCGGGCCCGGTGCAGTAGGTTCTCGGCGAGCGAGGTATCGATCCCCTCCTTCCGGAGGTGGGTGACGGTCGCTTGGAACCCGGCGAGCGTCTTCGAGACGTGCTGATACGTCGCCTGGATCAGCTCCCGCTCGAGGGGGCCCCCGAGCTCGACGACCCGGGCGAACTGGCGGTCGGCGAGCAGCTTCTCGATCCGCTCCATCTGCTCGCGGAGCGAGGGGGTCGGAACGTGCAGGAGGTCCGCCTCGGCGAGGGCCTCGCGGCCCCGCTTGGCGACCCGCTCGGCGTGCTCGACGAACCCCCGGGTGGCGATGAACTCGGCGCGCGCGGCGTCGAGCAGGGCGGCGGCGCCGACCGGCACAGGGAGCGCGATCCGCCGGCGGGCCTCCCCGAGCGGGAGGAGGATCTTGTCAATCTCGACCCCCGCCGACCTCGCGATGTCGAGGTCCCGCTCGAGCCCTCGCAGGTTCTCGTCCAGGATCGGGCGGAGGATGGCGATGACCTCCTCGTGCAGGAGCCGCGCGCCGGTCCGCGTCGCCTCGGGGGGGGCGGTCGCCTGTTCGGTCCTCAGCTGCTCCCAGCGGGCTTGGAACGGCTCCATCGGGGACGAGAGCCGCCGACCGTCCTCGATCAGGTGTTCGACCTCGCCGAGGAGGCGGGTCGTCTCCCCGCGCGCAGCCTCGTCCGAGAGCTTCCGCTCCACCTCTTCGAGCGTCGCCCGTGCGCCGTCGAAGTCGAGGGCTTGGAACGCCAGACGGGCGTTGCGGAGCGGCTCGTAGTACGGGTTCGGGTCGAGCCCGCCCTCGCGAAGATGTCCGAGCGTCTCCTGAGCATGGCCGATCCCTTCGAGGATCGCCTGACCGGCGGCCCGGGTTCGGAGCGCGGACTCCTCGAGGCGCGTCGCGAGACGGTACGCGTCGGAAAACCGGCCCGCGCGGGCCGCGGTCTGCGCCTCGTCGAGCTGGCCGCGGAACTTGGAGAGGTCAAACCCCATCGTCTCGAGCTCGACCAGCGAGAGCTTGGCGTGCGAGACCGCCTCCTCGCTCCGGAGCAGCTGCTGCTGCTGCGCGCGCGTGCGGATCTCTTGCGACGCGCGGGAGGCCTTGACGAAGTCTCCCATGTTGAAGATCTGCTGGACCTCGTCGATCTGCCGCTGGATCTCGTCGCTCGGCCCCCCCATCCCGGAGAGGACCTCGAGCTCGGCCTCGAGGACCTCCACGAGGGCGGAGGCGTGCGCGGCGACGACCCCGCCGAACTCCCGCTCCGCACGGCGGAGGCTCTCGACCGACCCTATCAGGTCCTGCTTGACCCGAAGGGTCACGTCGGCGTCCGCGAGCAGCCGACGGACCGGCGCGACGAGGGCCTCGTCGGGGATGTCGGAGAGTCCCTGCTCCATCTCCTCGACGCGGCGGGCCACGTAGGGGCCCGCCGCCCGCCGGAGCTCGGTCTCGGCGCGGGAGATGCGTTCCGCGCTGTCGGCCAGCGCGCCCTTGTCGAGGAACTCCCGCGCCTCGTTCAGGTCCCGGTCGGCGGCGGGGGACAGGAACTGGCGTTCCCGCGCGTACTCCCGGGCCGTGTCGAGGCTGGCCAAGCGTTGGCCAAAGAACTGAAGCGCCTCTCGTCCGAGATGGACGACCGTCTCCTTGAGGAGCTCTCGGGCCGCCGGCACGTCGACGCGGTCGAGGGACGCACGGATCCGGATGAGGGCCGGGTCGAACGGCTCGACGGAGAAGCCGGTGTTGCGGAACCGCGTGGCCATCTCCTCGAGGGCCTGGAGTTCGTCCCGCGCCGTGTCGAGCTCGTCGGTGAGCCGGCTCACCTTGTCGAGAGCCTCCTGGCTCGCGGCGAACGCCTCGGAGTAGATCTTGAGCCGGAGCGCCTCGCGGGCCCGGTTCATCGCGGCGAACACCTCGCTCGGGTCGCGGCCCAGGCGACGGGCGTCGGCGATCCGGGGTCGAGCCTCATCGAGGAGGCCGGCCACGACCGTGACGATCGGTTCCTCGGCTGCGCGCCGGGCCTCGAGAAAGACGGGGCCGATCTCGACCGGCGCCAACGTTCGGATGCGGGCGAGAGCATCCTCGACCGCGAGCCGGGCCGAGGTCGGGTCGACCCCGTACTCGGAGGTAGAATTGAGAGAGGTGAGCAGCGCCTCGAGGATCTGGACGCACCGCTCGCGCAACGCCTCGCCGACCTCCTGGAACGCGGCCTCGGTCGCCGGGACCACCTCGGGCCAGCGGTCGGGGGTCGCATCCGCGTCGGCGTCGAGCGCCGCGTCGAGCCGTGAGGTCGGCGTGCCGAACTCCTTCGCCACGGCGACGAGCCGCGTCCCTTCGTCTCGGAGCTTCCGCCGACGCTCGGCGGACTCCGGAAGCCCGGTGCGGAGGAGACCGTCCACGCCCTCGAACGCCTCGGCGAGGCGGCCTTCTTTCACCGGCAGCAACGCGTCGTCGAGACGCTTTTCGAACTCGGTCAGTCGGGCACCCGAAAGTCCGGCCCACGTCGCGACCCCGAGCGCCTGCTCCCGGACCTTGTTCACGTGGGCCATCTCGGCCGCGCGGAGAGCTTCCTCCACCTTCGCGAGCCGGGCCACCGTGGCCGACCAGGCCTCCCCCTCGGGGGGGTGAGCCAGCGCCTCCAGCTCCGCCGCCACCTCGGGCGGCACGACGAGCCCGAGGCCCGAGAAGCGGCGTACGGACTCGGCCGTCCGCGCGCGACGCTCCTGGATCGTCGTCGGAACGGTCTTCGACAGGTAGTCGACCATCGCCTTCGCCTGGCTTTCGACCCCGTTCCAGTCGGCCCGGCGGGCGAGCTCTCGCAGCGCCACCTGGCGCTCGGGAACCTCGCTCGGGGTGATCCCGAGCTGGTCCAGCGTGGCGACCTGGTCGTCGATCTCCTTCAGGGTCGACTCGGCGGTCTGGCGCTGCTTCTTCAGCGCCTCCGCTTTCTCCTGAAGGATCCGGGAGAGCCGAGACGAGGAAACGCCTCCCAATCCCCCCGGACCTGTCGTGTGACCACCTCCCCTAAACTGAGCCGAACCGACAGCGGCTTTCGCGCGCTTCGGTCATCGGTTTCATGCGTCGTCCCCCTTATTAATGAAGCGAGGAGGTCGCTCATCTCCCCGACGACATTGGGGTGACCGCTCTACGTACGGGTAATCCGTCGCTTCCCCATCGCGTCGAGGTACTGAACTTCGGACCCCGGACTCACCTGGCCCTTCGTCTCGGCGTCCAGGGATAGGCTGAACGTCTCGTACGTCTCGAGGTCCATCAGCTGGACTTCGGCGTCGGTCATCGAAAGCACCTGCGCCTGCCGTTTCCCGATGAGCGGAACCTGGACCTTGTGTTTCACGGGGAAGACCACGCTTCGCTTCGCACCATCGAAGAGGCCTACGGCATCGATCCGCGCCTTGGCCTCTCCGTGCTTCCCCGGCTTCGAGGTTTGGATGCTCAGGATGCGGCAGGGCTCCTCGTCGATGAGCATGTAGCGGCCCTCCTTGAGCTCGCGGACTTCCTGCTGGGTCCAGGCCATCGCGCCTCTCCTCGGATGGCGGGCAGATTTCGGATGGGATAAGAGTTACCCCGGACGCGGGGACTCCCGTCGGGTGAGAGTTCCGAACGAGGATTTATTCGCGTCGACCGCCATCGCTGTTCTCGGGAACAATCCCCATCCATGGATCCGGTCCCTGCCGACTACAACCCCCACTCCGTCGAGACCGAGGTCCTCTCGCTATGGAAAGCCCGACGGCTCCCGCCGGCCGGGGGGGTTCTGGGTCCCCCGAATGGCCCGACCGTCCGGCAGGTCACCGGCGGCTGGACCCAGGGAGACTTCCCCTCCCTGGTGGCCCACCGGGCCGTGGTGGCCGACGTCGATGCCCGCTACCTCGGGCTTGTGGGCCGGCGGGTCGTAGGCACGCTTCGACAGGGAATCGGGCGGGGACGCGTCGTTCCGTCGACGGTCCCCGCGCTCCTCACGGCGTTGGGCGTTTGGACCGGCGGGGACGGGCGGTCCCCGTGGGATTCGGAGGACAGGACCGTCGGCGTCCAGGCCATCGTGGGCCGCCTCGCCGGGAAGGGAGTCCTGGTCACCCGCGACGAGTCGTTCCGGGTCTGCCCGTCGTGCGGAACGCCCCGGAGTCCGGAGCGGATTGTCTACAACGAACAGGAGGGCGATACGTACCTCGTTCGGTTCGCCGTTCGCGTCCGGGAGTCGACCGTCAACGCTCTCGTTTGGGTCGACGCACCGTGGAAGCTCCTCGGCGCGAGCGCGCTCCTCCTGAATCCCGACCTGCGGTACGTGGTGGCCGGCTACCACCGGCGGGAGGACCGGGAACTCGTCCTCACCTCGGCGGCCTCGTTGGACCGACTTCGGTCCTGGATCCCGGAGGCCGCGTTCGAGGTCATCGAGGAACGGCCGGGCCGGGAGTTTCAGGGGATCGCGTACACGTATCCCCTCCGACACGAGTTCCCGATGGGAGGGGACCTCACCCCCCCCGCCGGCACGATCCTCGGTGCGGCCGACGTGGGCGAGAGCGGGACCGGGATCGTGCCCCTCGTGCCGGGCCATGGACCGACCGACGCTCGTATCGCCGACCGCATGGGGGTCGCCGGCTGGCCGCTGCTCACGTCGAAGGGGATGCTCGACGTCACCTTGATGCACAAGTACGCGGGTCTCGACCTCGACACCGCGAACGAGTTCGTGCTCCGGGACCTCTCCGAGGCCGGCGCGTTGCTCGCGCGCCTCCGGGTGAAACGCGGGGTTCCGCACTGCGCCGTCTGTGGGACCCCTCTCCTGTGGACGCCGGGTCGGGCCTGGTGCCTCGAGCCTTCCCGCCTTCCCCCGGAGGATCGGGCGATCTTCTCGCGGCTCCTTCCCAAAGAGGTGCTGCCCGGCCCAACCGAGGTCGCCCCCTGGCCGGTCAGCGAGGCGAGCGCCAGCGACGACGCGAACGCGGTCGCCCTGCTCGAATGCGCCCAGTGCGACCGGCTCGAGGGACCGAACGGTGCGAAGCAATGTCCCTGCGGCGGCGAACGCACGGTCGTTCGGCGGAGGCTCCTTCCGTCGAGCGGCGCCGCGCTGGCTGCCTGGGCTCGCTTCGACCCGTTCCCCGACGGGGACACGGTCCACCTGTACGTGGGGGATCGTCGCCGGGTCCCGGCGCTCGTGAACCAACTCGCCGCCCTAGCGGGGGTCGAAGGGTCCGTCCCTGACGTGAGCCTCACGGTGGTCCCTACCGTCGCCGCGGCCGATGCGCCCGAGCTCGTGGCGACGCACGGGGCCGACGCCGTGCGCGGGGCGCTGCTCCGCAGCGGGCGCTCGGAGTCCACGGGCGGCCATCTTGCGGACGGATGCCGTCGGGAGGCCGACCGGATCCGTCGGTGGTGGTCGCTCTCCCGCGAGGTCGCCTCGATGTGCGACCCCGCCATGCTCAACGCCTTCGCCCGGCCGATCAGCGGGTTCCTCGCGGAACTCGAGGTCGAGGACCGTGCGATCGTCGCCCGGTGGGAACGGACGCGGGTCCTCGCGCTTGCGCAGTACGACCAGTGGGCGCCCGGCCTCGCGCACCGCCTGGCGTCCCGCTTCCTGGACAACGACCTCGTCGAGTACAAGGAACTCGTCCAGCCTCGCCTCGCCCTCGAGGGGACGCCTCCCACCAAGAGGAGCGCCCTCCGGACCCTGGCCCACCTCCTCCGCGGGCTTTCGGAGGTCCTCGCGCCGATCCTGCCGTTCACGTCCGAGGCGGTCCACCGCTCGCTCTCCGCCGAGCGGACGAGCCTCTTCGAGCAGCCGATGGCCGGGCTCGACCGCTCCCTGCTCAACGACGAGCTCGTGGCAACGTGGGACCGTTGGCAGACCGTGTTGCGAAGCGTCGACCGGTTCCGGCGGTCCCTCGGACTGGCCCGGTCGACCGCGCTGCCCTCGGTCGTCCTGGTCTTGACCGCGGATGACGTCGGCGACCGCTTCCGTGCGGAGAAGGAGCCCTTGGCCCGGCTCGCCCGGGTCCAGCGGATTGAGGTCGGCTCTCCGCGGGAACCTTGGACCGGACGCCAGCGCGTCCTCCGTCCGGTCGAGTCCGAGATTCAGAAGGCGTACCCTTCGGAGGTTTCTCAGATCGTTCACCTCCTCCAGCGGATGGCCCCCCGCCGCTGGGAGGGAGCCGTGGGACCGGAGGAGCTCGACGTCGTGATCAACGGGCTCCCCCGGCGAGTGTTCCCGTCGATGGTGACGTTCTCGAACACGCTCCCGGAGAGGGTGGCTCCGTTTCCGTGGTCGCTCGGAGACATGTACATCGAGTCTCCCACGGGCGCCGAGGTCGCCAAGACTCCCACTCCGCCTCTCTCGCCGGACGCCTTCTGGCTCGTTCGCCGGCTGGAGCGGCGACTCCGGGCGGCCCCCTCGGATGCGGGGCTGCGCCCTCGGGTCGCGCTGGTGACGGCGAAGGACCCGTTGGCTTCGGAACTGCGCGCCTCCGCGGGGCCAATCGCCCGGTACCTGGGCCTCGGGGAGTTTCGGGTCGTGGAAAAGTCAGAGGAGGTGGTACCCCCGAACGCCATGACCGGACGGACCCGAACGGGTGACCGGTGGTGGGTCCATGTGCCCGGCCTCCCGACCCGGCGACCGCGCGAGAAGCGGCCGTCTGCGGGAGCCCATCTTCCACGAGTGGCGGTCTCGCCGCCGTCCGGAGAGCCCGAAGAGTTCGACTACGCGGACGAGAAGTTCGTGGCCCACGAGGAGGCCGTTCGCGCGCTGGGCCAGGAGCTCGACGACATCGTCGGGATCCCCCTCCTCGGGCCGGCCAAGATTGCGGCCGCGTGGGAGCACGGTCTCCACAGCGTGGACGACCTGCGGGGTTTCCCCTTCGAGACGGTTTCCGCCCTCCCCGGATTCGGCGGACCGATTGCCGAGGTCGTGGTATCGAAGCTCGGAGGCTCCGTTCCCCCCCGGGAGGCTCACCGAAGACGGCGCGGGCCTGCGACGGGCCCCCCGGCACGGGGTCCGCCTTCCCAAGCCAGCCCCGCACCGGCCCCGGAGGCCTCCGCGAGGCCCGTCCCAGCCGGGCCTGAGCGGGGCACCCTTGCGAGCCCTCCGCCGGCTCCCGCGGACCGACCGCCGCCCCTCCGGTCGGAGGCCCTTCCCCCGACACAACCACCGGAGGAGATGGTGCTCATGGTCGAGCCCCCACCCTTTCCGACCTCTCCCTTGAACGAGACCCACGGGGACGTTCGACCGCTGCTCGAGCCCGCTATGACAACGGAGCGCGAAGCGCCCGCCGCTAGCGAGGCGAAGGGGTTCGAGCCACCCCCACCGGAAGCGGCCCCGGAGCCCGTACTAGCCGCCCCTGACGAGCCGGAGGCTCCGACCGAGGCGCTCCGGATCGAGGAGGCCACGCTCCCCGCCGGGCTTCCTCCGCCCGACGAAGCCTCGCCCCCGGCCGAAAGCCCAATCCCTGCGGCGCCCTCGGTGGCCGCAACTCCCCTGGAGGATGAGGCCCCTCCAGCCGCGGTGGAAGCGAAGCCTGAATCGGTCTCCTCCGAGGTCGAAGCGACGGGACCTATCGAGGCCGGACCGGTTCTCTCCGAACCACTGGACACCGCACCGGCCCTACCGGGACAGAACGAGCCCACGGGCGAAATCCCGGCGGCCGAAACCCCCGAGCCGGGGGCCCTCCCCGAGGCGAACCCACCCGCCGAAGAGGGACCACTCCCGCCGGAGGATGCCGGGACGATCCAAGCGGAAGGGGAAGAGACCGCCGAGCGGCCCCTGGTCGGTGCGGAGCCTCCCTCTCCTCCCTCCGAGGGGGACGCCCGAAGTGCCCCCGGCCCGCTGCGGGAGGTGATCCCACCGGCGCCGGTTCCGGTGCCGAGGTCCGAGGGGATTGCGAAGATGCCCGCGGTCGAACCTCAAGCCCCGACGTCCGGTGCGGTCGTATCCCCGCCGTCGGTGGTCCCCGGTCCCGCGGAGCCGGAACCGCCGTCGCCACCCTCGGGCGTCGAGCTCGCCATCGACGACTCGCTCGTGGCCGCGTTGGGGGGGTTCCTCGAATCGACGGCAGCAGGCCACCACGGGGTCTGCGTCGTCCGCGAGTCGCCCGAACGGATCCGAGCCCGCGTCGGGTCCCGTCCGATCGAGGTGTTCTGGCTGTCGAATATCGGTCGGGGCCCATCGCTTCGGCCTTCGGAGCTTGAGGGAGCGTGGGCCTTCCTGGGTCGAAAGCTCCTCGAAGAGGGCGTGACCGCGTTCTTCCTCGAGGGGATCGAGTACCTGGTCCGTCTCCACGGAGCCGATGCGGTGCTGACCGGGCTGGTCCAGTTCGACCGCCTCGCCCGGGAGAACGACGCCCGCATCTGGGTCTGTCTCGCTCCCAGCTTGATGAAGCCGGGCGACCTCGAGCGGTTCCGGTCCACGTTCGGCGGCGGTCCGCCCCCGAGCTAGTGCCGACCGAGCTCTCGATTGCTTCCCGCAGGTTACTTGGTATCGGCGGGTTCATAGCCTAGGGCTCCGTGCGGAGCCTATGCGTTTCCGTCGCCCTCGTGCGAAACAAGCGGGCCTAGCGGCCGCCGTTCTCGCGTTCGCCGTGGTAGCCCTACTCCTGAACGTTCCCGCACCGGCCCGAGCGGCGCCCTCCGTTTCGTCTTCGACCGCGAACTTCGTGGCCGGGTCGACTCCTTACGCGACGTGGAACGGTGTCGACATCAACACCGCCAGCACCGCCTCTTCGGCGCTCACGATCGACCTCGCCCAATCGGCGACCCTCAACTACAGCTGGCCGACCGCAGCCGGGATCACGATCAACGACGCTCGACTGCAGATGTTCTACTTCGGTTTCGCGGTCTCCACGCGCGACGTGACCATCACTCCCGCCCAGAGGGCCGGCCCCGTATCCCTCAGCTGGACGCCCTTGTCGATCAGCTACGTCCTCGAGGGGGTCTACCGGCTGACCGCGAGCCTGATCGCCCCGAACGGCAGCACGATGTGGAGCGAGAACTTCTACGTGCGCGGGGACGCGCCGCTCGGATTCGTGGCGCTCCTCCCGATCGTCCTCCTCGTTCTCGTCGTCTACGAGCTCTACGGGCTCGTGCGCTCGGGACGCTACGCCACCATCGGTCGCAAGAGCACTGCCGTACCACCCGCGAGCCCTCCCACCGAGACCCCTCCCAGCGGCACGCAGACCTCGGCCGAGCCTCCGGTGGAGAAGGGTCCACCTCCCTCGGGAGGTAGCCCGTGAGCGCCGCGTCCCACGGCGCTGGATGCGGCGTCGTGCTTGGCATTGTCGTGGTGATCTTCCTCCAACAGGTCTCCTACCTCGTCCTCAGCGACCTCGTGCCCACGATCGAGTACCTGGTCATCGGGGCGGTCGTCGGTGGGATCCTGGGGGCCGTGGTCGGATGGGTCCTCGGGCGAAGCTACCTCGCCCGGCAATCGATCGGCGAGACGACGCCCGCGAAGTAACCTCCCAGTCCGACCCGTCGAGAGAGCGCGGCCGAGCTTCGGCCTACGTCAGGACGGAGTCGTACCCGCGAGGACTCGTCGCGCGAACGCATCCACCGGGGGCTCCCGAGCGAGGACGAGCTCGGCGGCCGGTCGACTCACCGTCCCAGGCGGGTCGCGCTCCCGCGGGGGCGAATCGGGGCTAAACGCGGGACAACCCGAAGGCACGCCGGTGGGCCCGAGGTCGCCGCGGACCAACTCCCTTGTCGACCTCAGCTTGATGTACGAAGTATCACCATAGCTTCGGAGACAGTGGGTTTTGATCGGGAGACACCCTCATCGTCGAAGATCGATCCGCCACCCTCTACTCGACCGTCCGCGGGTCAGCGAGCCCTAGGGTACCTCCGTGCCCATCCGATCGTCTGCCTCGCGCTTCTCACCCCCGGATTGCCGGAGTACCTCTCGACCTCCAGCCCAATCCTCAATCTGGCCGTCAACCCCGTCTGGTTCTTCCTGCAGCTCGTGATCAATGTCGGCCAGTACACCGCCGGTGCCTTGCTCATCCGCGAGGCCGTGCTTCGTTGGCACAAAGGTTGGGGGACCGTCTTCCTCCTGGGCCTAGCGTACGGGATCACCGAGGAGGGGCTCGGCGACAACACCCTGTTCAATTCGAACCACGGCGCAGACGGCGTCCTCGGGTCGTTCGGACGGTTCGCGGGCGTGAATTGGGTATGGGCCACGGGAGTGCTCGCTTTCCACGTGATCTATTCGATCGGACTCCCGATCCTCCTACTGGGTTTGGCCCTTCCGCGGACCCGAGGGCGTTCCCTCGTCGGTCGTCGGGGCATCTTCGTGGCGCTGCTTTCTCTTGCGGGCACGACGGCGTTCGAGACAGCGATCGTGTACGGGTCGTTCCAGTTCTGGATGGGAACGCCACTTCTCGTGGGGAGCCTTGCAGTGATTGCCGGCCTCGTGGCCCTCGCCTATCGGGTCCCGGCCGATGCCGGGCGGGCGTTGACGGACCGGCCCACGCTTTCCCCGAGCGCGGTCGGGATGATCGGATTCTCGGTCTTCCCGGTTCTATTCCTGCTAGAGTACTTTGTCCCGTACTACGGAGTGCCGCCATCTGCGATCATCGTCGGGGAGATGGGATTCCTCGTCCTCCTTCTCGAGGTCGTTCGTCGCGGCATCGGCCGGGTCGCGAATGAGTACTTGCTCGTTAACCTCGCGTTCGGGTTCGTCCTCTGGCAATCGGTCTTCGGGACCCTCCTGACCCTCGGCCTCCCGTACACGGCTCCGCTCGTCGTCGTCGCCGTCTGGTTCTTCGTCCGGCTTCGCCGGGCCTACCCTCCATCGCCGACGGTCGTCGTTCCCCCGGGCGTGTTCACGAACTAGATCGCCAGATTCCCCGCGGCGAGCGGGCCGCGCCGGGGAGCCAGATCGTAACGACCCTTCCGACGGATCCAGCAGTGGAAGACCCGAAGTCCCCCTATGCCGTCCCAGGTCCGCTACGCCGTCTTGTGGATGGAGGCCTTCGCCTCCTCGATCGCCACCTGGAGCTTGCGCCAGGCGGCTTCAGCGTTCTCGCCCGGGGGAGGGACATAGCCGGCCTGCTCGGTCAATCGTCGCTCGACGTACTCCCGAGCGAACCGGCACACCGGGCAGACCTGGCATTCGTCTCCGATCGGACTTCGAGCCAGTCGCAGAAGAGCTTCGGCCTCGTCCTCTTCGACGAAGAGCGCGACATCATGCAGTTCGCACCGGTCCGGATCGACCATCAGGACCCGATTCTCCTACGGGCAGAAAAAGGGAACGAATCAACGTCGCGCAGCGGATGGGACGGGCGTCGAGCGGAGATGAGAGGCTTCTGGGCTCCACACTGGTACAAGGGTCGCCTCCGAGTTCGAGAGCACCACGCTTTCTCCGCGGCGCCATGGCGGACCAAACCTGCGAGATGGCAGCCCGGGGTCCTGGAGTCCTGAGGTCCTGGGGTTCGGGGTCAGGGGCGTTCCCGCGTCCGTCACGAACCGGGACCTCGCGGAGGAGTCGGAGACGACTCGGGGGCCGTGCCCACGGCGGTGCCGGGTAAGGGGAGAGACTATTTCGGTACCCCCGCTTGACCGGACCACGTCGCAGGAACCCGACCCCACGGCGGAAAGCACGTGGGGAGACCACGCAACGGCGTTTTCGGACCGAGGGAGGCCCGGGGGCTCCCGCGGCACCCCGCTCCGTCTTGCCGGCCACCCGTTGCCGCTCTTCGCTTTCCCCGCAGAGACGATCACCAACCGCAACTTTCAACGGTTCGACCTGGGACGGTTGGATCGCTACTTCCTTCCCCCGACGCTCGCCTCGCTCGCCGACGGCCCCGAGGTCGATGTCCTGGACGCAATCGAGGATGACAACCGGAGTGCGATCCTTCCCGAGCCCATCGCGACGTTGGACGGCCTCCCGTTCTACCTGTCGGTGAAGGGGGTGGGCTCGACGGTCGACCCGTTCTCCCTCCGACGGCTCGATGGCGCTTACGCGGCGGAACTGACCGACGAGCCCGACGTTCGGGAGCGACTCCGAAGCGTCGCGGGGGATCGGTCGGGAGGTGTCATCACGGGCGAGCTCTGGCTCCGAGGGTCCCCGTACGGCGGACAAGGTCTACCGCACGCGATGACCGCGCTCCGAGTGTCGGAACGCGCCGACCTCACCAGCATCGAGGGCTTCCGCATCGCACCGGTCGTCAAGATCGCGCTCTTGCCGAAACCCGTCGAGGCCCGCCTGCGCAGCATCCACTGGTATCGGAGGTACCGCGATCGCCTCGTCCAGGAACTTCGCCTCGTCCCGTCGAACGTCCGCGTCTACTTCCACTCCCGCAGCACCGTGGGCACCGACCCGGCCCACGTCTTCGACCTCTTCTCCCTCGATTCGGCGGCGAAGGCGCTCGGATTCGAGACCAACTTCGTGCGGAGCGGAGTGGCCATGCTGACCCTGTTCGCTCGGACCCTCGCGCGGGACGCGGCGCGGGAACGGTACTCGGGGCTCGACTTCGAGGACGTATGGCTCGACAAGGACGCCATCCTGGCTCCCGACGGAACGGTCTTCTTCGTCGACCTCGAGGGGATCGACTCGGTTTCGGTGGAGCGGGAAGGGGTCCGCGAGAAGGTCGAGGACCAGATCTTCCGTTCGCTCTACGAGTTCATGTTCGCCTACGAACAGATCGAAGGCGAGCGGGCACGACGGTTCGGGTCGACGGGAAGCCGAAAGCGTCGGTTCGAGGCGATCGTCGTCGAAGCGCTTCGGGACGACCCGTTCGTCCGGACCCACGTCGATGCCCGTGGCCTCGTGTTGCAGGTCCGGAACCGGGTAGGGGAAGAGTCATTATGGTTCGACTTTCCGTTAGTGGACACTTAAGATGACGACCTGCAAGGAGATCTACGCGTTCCTAAGCCAGGTGAGCGGCAAGAACGTCACCGCCACACTCTCGGGCGCCGACGAGGCGGTCCTGTCCCAGCTCCATCTCGTGCAGTTCCTCACTCAGCCGCAGTACCTCCAGCTCGAGAACGACGTCCAGGCCCTCGGCGCGGAACAGGAGGCGATCGCCCAGGAAGCGGCGCAGCGGGTCGGCCTCGCGCGAGAGGTCCAGGACGACACACGAAAGACGCACTCGGTCCTCTTCCGGCTCGAAGGCCAGCAGAAGCGGGCGGCGAAGCTCCAACGCGAAACCGACGACGAGGCCCGGCTGAGGTCGGTCGACAGCGACCTCGCTCAGAAGCAGCAAGTGTTCGGACAGCTCGTTTCCCAACGCTCCCTCTTGGACACGATTACCCCGTACGGAGACCGATACGTAGGACTCACCGGTCTAGGGGCGATGGAGGTGCGGAACCTCGGGGTCCGGCTCTATCGCGTCTCGGACGTGGAGTTCGGAACCTACTGGGAGCAGTCTCAGAAGATCACCCAGGAGCTGACCAATCTGGCCGGGAGCGGCGCCGACTACTTTGCCCGTCTCGCGCCGGGCATCGCCGGTGCGGAGCGCTCGCACCTGTGGGCGATCGCAATCGGCCTGTCGAAGACCCAGCCGGACGCGGCCCAGGGTTCGGCGACCTTCATCAACGACTACAACCAGGTCCACGACCTCTCCGGCAACATCGAGAACCGCCTGATGGCGTCGGAGGTCCTGTTCTCCCTTCCCCGACCGCTCTCGGAGGAGTACCCGACGCTGGTCCAGATCCTCAGGGATGTACGGGACGCGAAGGTACCGACCGAATCCGCGCTGGGCGTCGCGTCGATCCTGCTGCTCGGTCGGCGAGCCGACGGCACGATCGCCACGCCGAACCTCGCCGAGTACTTGCGCTTCACGCGGTCCTACGAATCCGCCGCGCTCCTCGCCATCGTCAACCTTCCCGTCGCCGACCTGAGCGTCAAGTTCCAGATGCTCCGAACGATGTTCACGGGCTGGGGGTATCAAGCGTCTGAGGACGTCGAGCTCTCCTCGGCCTACCTCGCGGTATCCGAGGTCCCGGTCCAGGGCATCAGCACCAAGCTCGCGATCATCGCGAAGGGGTTGTCGACCTACCTCGAGTATCCGCTCGTGGCGGCATCGGTCCTGGCCTCCCTATCGACCCTCGAGGCGAACGAGACCTTGAACCTGCTCGAGCACGCGTACGATATCGTCGGTCGGAGGGCGTCGCCGATGTCGCAGGCGGAGCTGATCTGCCTCGCTGTCCGGATGCTGCACGGGATCCGGAACGAGCTCGTCGGTCCGCTCGACGCGACGGCCGCGGTGCCGCAACCCGTTCCGGGGATCTACGGACCACGGTTCTACTTCGTACCGATCATCGTGGCGCGCTACGCGTACTTCTCTACCTACAGCGGCGTCGGTGGGGTGCATCCCGGGCACGTCCACGGATTTGGAGGAGGGGCTGGGGGCTTCGTCGGATGATCGGTCGGGTCCTGGTCCTCTCGGCCCTGCTCCTCCTCGTGGGCCTATCGGCCGGCGCCGCCGGCGCGCATTACACTTCGGCCCCCGTCGACCAGTTCGCCTACAACGAGACGATCGTGCTCAGTAACGGTGTGGGGACAGATTATAACGGCTACACCGAATCGACTCTCATCAACGGCTCGCTCGCCGTGACCGCCGTCCTGCCGAACGGCCTCGACTCGGCCTTCTACTACAACGCGAACTCCTACCAGAACAACACGGGCGGCCAGTATAGCTGGACCTCCTCGGGGACGTTCACGTTCTCGCCCCAGACGCGACTTTACGTGAACGGGACCGACAACCTGACCGGCTACTCGAACCCGTTCGTTTGGTTCTTCATGGACAACTCCCTTCCGGTCGGAGAGACGTTCTACATCCTCAACACCGGGATGACGGTCGTCTCGACGTCGTACGACTATGCCCTCGAGACCGCCGCGGGCACCTACGTCAAGGCGATCTTCACGGAAGGGAACGGCACCTACTCGTGGAACAACGGTTTCGAAACCATCAACGCGACGTACAACTGGAAGGCGTACTTCGACACCACGACAGGATACATCATCGGCTACGTCTACACGGAAGAGGATACCACTAACAACGGCTCGGGAGACGGCTTCACGTACACCGACACCCTGGCCGTGACCCACACGAGCTACGCGCTGACTTCCGGGGTCGCACCTCCCCCGTCCTCGGGCTCGGGTGGCCAAGGAACCGATTGGACGCTCATCGCGGTCGTTCTCGTGGTCGTCGTCGTGATCGTCGCGCTCGTTGCCCTCGCGATCTCCCGCTCCCGCCGGAGGCGGCCGATCCCGAAGCACTCGGCGACCGGCCAGGTGGCCTTCGCCTCTCCTCCGGTAGGACCTCCTCCCCCGGGGATCAACTTGACGCCCTCGGGCCAGCCGGCGGTGCAGCAGATCATCATCAAGGAGACCGTGAAAGTGAACTGCCGGTACTGCGGCTCGCTTATCGATTCCACGGCCGAGACGTGCCCGTTCTGCGGCGCGACCCGTTCGTAGGGCGCGGTGTCAGAGCGGCGGGTGGAAATAGATCTGGCCGGTCCGCCGCATCCCGCCCCGAGCGGCGATCGCCTGGGACCCGACGTTCTGCTCCGAGATCTCGGAGAGCACGTCCCACGCTCCGGCCTGCCGTGCCCAGAGCAGGCGGGCGAACAGGAGGTCGGTCCCAAGGCCCGTCCGGCGATACGGCGCACGGACCGTGAGGGAATGGAGCCGGCCGTGGGCGCCGACCCTCGATATCCAGGCGACCCCCGCCAAGCGGCCGTCCACCTCGGCGACGAAGCCGGCTTCGGAGGCGGTCGGGAGCCCGTCGAACCACCGCTCGTCCACCGCGCCGTAGACCTCCCGCATCAGGTCGAGGACGGCCGGAAGGTCCCCGTTCGAGAACGGGCGAATGAAGTGACGAAACCGGTGCGAGGGGCGGTCCGCGTCCAGCGACGTTACGAGGATGTCATACGGGTCGGCGGGCACGTCGAAGGAGAAGTCGGAGTACATCCCGTAGGGACCTCTGCCCCGGACCACGGTCTCCGCAATCGAACGCGACCGGGTGAAGACTGAGGCGACCCGTTCGACCGGGTCCGATACCACGAGCCCCACGACCGTCCCTTCCTCCCGGATCACGCGGACCTCGCCTCCGCATCGCTGGGTTTCCCGGGCGAAATACGAGAGAAACGGGTTGAACCACGACGATAGATCCGCCCTGTCCAGGCCATCGACCTCCTCGAGCCGTGCGTCAATCGCCGGGCGCAGACCGATCATCACGGGGTCATCCCGGAGCCACCACAAGGGCTTGACGTCTCAGGGCGTTTCGCATGCACCCGCCTTGCGATGCGCGAGACGCTCGAAATCCGGGGCCGAGACGACAGGCGGTGGGTGCCCCGGTGGACGGAAGGAGGTTCCCGATAGCGCCGGAGGATGGACCACGCGAAGGCGGTCCGGTCGACGGTCTCCGAGAAGGGAGGGTGGGGTGGCGATGGCAGAAGTCCTCGGTGGCGAGCGCAAAGTGGTAAGGGTCGGACTGGGGGTCGACCAGAGCCCACGATGGGGGTCCGTGGACCGAGGGCAGACCGTTTAACCCCCTCCTGCGTGGGCCGCCTTCGTCATGCCCGGCATTGCCTCACTCCAAGCGAACCAGAATGCGACGATTGACGCCACCATTACGGCGATTTCCGAGGTCCGAGACGTAACCACCTCGCGCGGCGCCTCCCAGGTGGCCGACGCCACGCTGCAGGACGAGACGGGAACGATCACCCTCACCCTCTGGGGCGAGGACACGAAGCGCTATAGCGTCGGCCAGAAGATCCGAATCACGGACGGCTGGGTCAAGGACTTCCGAGGGAAGCTCCAGATCTCGATGGGCCGCTCGGGCAAGATCGTCGTACAACCCTGACCGGCCGCGTGGCCGAGGCGTGCCCGGAGCGAGCCCACCGGGGGCTCTCGCAGACCCCAACGCTCGGGGCCCGACTCTCGTCTCGTTACTGACGCCCTTCCCGCCACTTGAGCGGCTTCTCGCTCACCCGACGCTTCGTCTTCGCACCGCGCTCCGGCTTCCCGCCGGCGCGATAGAGGCGGCGTGCGGTCTCATCCTGCGTCTCGAGGCGCTCCTCAACGATACGGGGGACGGTCTGACCGCCTGGCTCGCGGGCCGAGTCCGGAGCGGTTCGATCGCGCTTGGCCACCTCTCGGTCCTTGGCTCTCCGTTGCGCTCGTCCCATCCCCTGAGGTAATTCGCGGTCGGTATTAGCTCGTCCGGGTCGAGCAACTCGGGAGGAACCCACGAAACCCGGGCTCTCCACGGCGGCGTCCCGGTCGATTAAAGACTTATCAGAGGCGACCCGTGTTTGCGCCCCGGATGCTTCCCGCGCGCCCAGACCCTCGCCGAGATTCCCGACCTTCCCGGCTCTCCCCGTTCGGTCGGTTCGTGCTGATGCGCCTGGCGCTCGTCCCTGGACAGCTCCTGTTCGTTCTGGTGATCCTCTATCTGGCGATCTACGAGCCGACCAACCTCTCGACCCAGCAGAACGTGGGGGTCCTGGGCTTCTTCGCCGGATTCGGCCACATGGTCGTCAACGATTTCACCGGGAACTGGGGAGTCTCCACGTTTCAACAGTACCCGGGGGTCCCCCTTGTCCAGCTGTACGCCTACCTGCTGCCGAGCTCTCTCGAGCTGGCGATCTTCGCGCTCGGGATCTCTGCGGCCGTCGCCTATCCGGTGGCGCTGTGGATCGGATGGAGCCGCCGACCCGGGGTTGACGTGGCCGCCCGCGTCGCGAGCCTGTTCGGCACTCTGCTCCCCGCGTTCGTCGTGGGCTTGCTCGTGATCACGGCCCTCTTCTTCTGGTTCCTAGGCCAGTTCAATGACCTGCCCGACGTTGGAGTGATCCCCGGCCTGACCTGGTGGTTTGCGTACTACGGAGGCTATCCGCCCTGGGTCCTCTACCAGAGCATCACCCAGCCCACGGGCCTTCCCCTCGTGGACGGCGTGATCCATCAGGCGTGGTCGTTCGAGGAGCTCACGCTGATCAAGACGCTCATTCAGGCGGCGATCATCTCGCTCGTCTACGTCACGATCTTCCTCCGACATGCTCGGAGCGTCGTTCGGGCCGCTAGTCAGGAGGTCTACCTCACCGCCGCCCGTTCGCGCGGCATCAGCGAACACACCCTGCTCTGGACCCACACGGCACGTCGCGTAACGCCGACGTTCCTCATCGTGTTCGCGCTGACGTTGCCGGCCTATCTCGGCACTCAGTTCGTGGTGGAGGCGACCTTCCTTGACCCGGGGATGGGTTTCCTCGCCTTCTCCTCCCTGACCGGTCAGGGAACGGCCGGCATCGCGCCTCTGCAGGTGATGATGTTCCTTCTCGCCCTCCTCATCATCTTTTGGCTGGTCGCCGTAGATGTCCTAGCGCGCCGGATGGACCCGAGGGAGGTGGCTTCGGGTTGATCGCTAGGTCACCCCCGACGCCGTCGAGGCCCACTCGAGCTCGTGCCGGGCCGAGCTCCCTCCACGTGCTGCTGGTCGGGGGCATCCTTCTCCTCCTCGTTCTTTCGTCGGTCGGACCGGGCCTGGCTCAAACAGCCTCCGGGGGCTCGGGCTCCCGTGGCCCGGCCGTGCCGACCGGAAACGGCTCGCGCGGACCCAGCCCGACCTCGGTTTCGGGAGGAACGCTCGACGGGGGAACGGGGTCGTCGTCCGTCTCCCAGGCGTTCGACCACCGGGTCGCGGAAACCGCGAGGGCGCTCGGCGAAGCGGGAGTGCCGCCGCGGGACCTACGCCTCCCCTACGTCGGTCGTCCGGCCCAGATGGTCGACGGCGCGGTCGTGCCCGGATACGCGCTTTCCCCCTCGAACGTCACCTCTTCCTACTCCGCCACCCCGGCCCCGTCGGGGATCGCGTACTACGGCGAGAACGACACCTCCGGGGGGATCGAGGCGACGACCCTTGAGGCGTCCAGCGTGGTCGGCCAGCTGAGCGTGAACCAGTTGAACGCCCTCTACCTGGACGACGACACCCCTGACATGTGGGGGATCCAGCTGAACGCAGTGCTCGCCAACGTCACCCTCCAGGGAACCCGTGGGTACGAGTTCTGGGTCCAGAACACCGCCGATTACATCCAGCACAACGATACGCTCAGTTTCGGGGAGGACACTTGGAACTTTTCGAGTGCCACGGCATCCGTGCCGGACGGCCGCTCCACGATCCTTCGCCACAGCCCCAACGGCTCGGTCATCACAGGCACCTACATCGGCGAGGGGCCTTCCGTACGGGCCCCGCTCCCGTTCACCCTGACCCTCTACCTGAACTCGTCGTTGACCGCGGACGGAGATCAGGAGTGTTGGTTCAACTACAGCGTTCTCGCCGCCGGCGGCATCCATACAACGGGGAACTACGATTGGCTGGTGTTCAACTCGACCGGCCCGGCACATCCCGCCTCGGTCACCCTCGCTCCCTTCCAGGCGACCGGCACGCATCTCGACCCCGTGGGCCTACCCAACGACTTCGAGTTCGACTTCGGCATCGGGCCGTACGATGGCTCGACCCTGGACGTTCTCGCCGGCAACGCCTCCGCGAGCCTCGACTACTGCCCGGTGACGATTGCCTACTGCACGCCCGACCAGTTCCAATCGGTCCCCGCTGCGGAGGACTTCGGGGCCGACACCGGAGAAACGTCGACCGGGCTCTCGCTGACCTACTCCGGGACGACCGCCTTCGCCAACGCGGGCCCGCTCATTCTTCGGGGCCTCTGGGGATACTCGGGGGCCGCGGGCTCCGCCGCGGGGTCGACGCCCGTCACTAACGCGATCAGCGTCTCGGGGTCGCCGGACCCCACCTCGACGGTCCCCTACGTGTTCGTGTTCCTCAACGGTTCCACTTTCATCAAGCCGCAGTTCGAATGGGCTCCCGACGTCCCGGTCTGGTACCTGGCTCCAGGGACGTATCGGTACGAGGTGATGCTTGCCGACTATGCGGAGCAGACCGGTTCCCTCGTGGTCGGGACCAGCCCCACCCGCCTAGCGATCACGCTGGCCTACCAGTCGTCGAGCGGCGTCTACACGCCCCTATGGGCGTTTGGTGATTCCCAGTTGGCAGGCATCTCGACGTCTGGAACCGGTTCGATATCGAACCAGTACCGCCTCTTCAACAACCCCACTGCCGGGTGCACCGGATGCGGGAACGCCAAGGATGGGAACCTCTCGACCGCGTTCTTCTCGCTCGACGACTTCGGGTTCCCGACCTTCGCGGGAATCCTCCTCGATGGAACGAGCTCCTACGTCGACATCGACCACCCGGTGACCTTCTGCGTCTTCGGGTTCGCGTGGGGTCCGCCTTCCCATCCGGTCCCGGGTCCGTTCTTCTACCTGCAGATTGAGCTGGTGTCGGCCCGCCACGTGACCCTGGCGAACGACCCCCAGGTCGGCGGTTGGCCGGCGATGTACGAGCTCACGACACTGGCGGGGCTGGTGGGCGCCGCCGAGAATCCGTTCCCGCAGGCGAACGTGATGATCTGGAACTCCTCGGACAACCTCGTCGTGTCCAACACCTTCGTCCCGGCGTGGCTGGCCCCGCCCTCTGGAGGGAATTGCGAGGGGGTCTGCCCCGCCGTCGTCTGCTACGGCTGCGTCTCTCCGGCCGGGCTCCTGTTCTATGGCGGTACGAACAACACGGTCTGGGGGAACACCTTCCGCGACCCTTCGGCGCCCGGGACCGCTCCCCTCCAATCGTATGCCGGGCTCGCGGAAGCGGAGAGCGGGGACCTGATCTTCAACAACTATTTCTCGGTCGACAATCCGACCGTCTACCTGCCGTTCGATATCTACAACAACTCGTGCCCGGACGGCCTCGCGGGAGACTGTTTTCCGCCGCTTCCCCCGACCTACCGCGACGCCTGGAATGTGACGAACCAGTCGGCGAACAACATTAGCGCGATCGTGAACGGGTTCGCCCTCTCCGGGAACATCCTGGGTCCGACCTGCGGGAACCAGGGTGGGAACTATTGGCAGGACTACGGGAACCCCGAGAACCCCTACGACGTCCTTCCGTTCGTCAACGCGTATGACTACACGCAGCTGCTCCCAGCCCTCCCGCCCGGGACACTTTCCACCCAGGGCAGCATCCGGCTCGGAGGAGACTATGCGCCGCTCACGCGCAGTTCGACTTGCGGGGCCGGGCCTCCCAGTTCCCCCTGGTCGGCCCTCCTGACGATCTACGGGATCCTCGGGCTCGTGTTCGCGGGGATCCTCATCGGTGTACTGGTGCTGCTGCGCACGGTTTGGAGGGTACGTCCCGCCCCTTGGCTTTCCCCTGCGCGGGCCGCCGCGGATGGGTTCCCGCGGGCTCCGCTGCGACCGACCGTTCGGGAGCGATGGGCCCGACGGCCGTTGGGCGCCGGCCTGTGGGCAGGGCTGGGCATCCTGGGCGCGTACCTCGCTGTCGCGCTGAGCGCGTTGGTGGTCTTTCGCACCTCCTTGTACCAGGTGCCGACGAACGCGAGCTGGATCCCTCCCTTCAACCCGATCGGCCCCTCCGCCGCCCACCCGTTCGGAGTTCTTCCCGGCCTTGGGACCGACCTGTTCCGCGCCCTCTGGCAAGCGACCCCCTGGGACCTCGCGATCGTCGCCGGGATCCTCGCGATCGATGCCGGCCTGGGTTGGACCCTGGGCGCTCTCGCCGGCATGAACGAAGGGGGAGTGCTCGATTCGGTGGTGACGTTCCTCGGGGACACGCTGGGCGCGATCCCCTCCTTCTTCCTCGTGGTCGCCCTGTTCGCGGGCCTGGCGACGGTCGCGCCGAACAGCACGGGCCTCCCGCTGTTCGTTCTCCTCTTCGGCCTGGTCCTATGGCCGACCATCGCCCGCACGACCCGGGAACGAGCTCGCCTCGTCGCCCGGGAGCCGTACCTCGAGTCGGCCCGGGCCTCGGGGGGCAGCCGAACCTACCTGTTCTTCCGCCACATCCTCCCGAACTCCGTCTCGCCGCTCTTGGCCCAGCTGCCGATCGACGTGGCACCGATCTTCTTCGTCCTCACGATCTTCCCCTGGTTCTGGGACTGCTCCGGGCCCGGCGGAACGAAAGGGCTGTACTACCTGATCGCCACGCTGCCCCCCTATTCCCCTCTCCCCTCCGTCACCTTCCCCGAGTGGGGGAACCTGCTCGCCGTGGGCACCTGCGAGGGACTTCCCATCTCCACCGTGGGCGCGGACTACTGGTGGATGGTCCTCTTCCCGCTTCTCGCCATCATCCTCCTGGGCATCGGGATCGCGCTCGTCTGCGACGGAATCGACCGACGCACGAACTTGCGCCACTAGTGGGGCCGCTCCCCGGGCCGGGATTGCCACGATCTCGCGTTCGAAGGACCCTCCGCTCCCGGGAATGGCCGTCGGGGGACCTAGGCCCATGCCGCAGGGAGGGGTCCCGCGCTCCTCTCACAGGAGCACGGTCGCGACGAGCGCGACGAGGAGGAAGGCGACCGCGAGGAGCGCCAGGATTGGGAAGACCAACGCCCTGGAGGGTCCATAGCGACCCGAGCGGCCCGCGGGGGGGAGCGGCCGTGCGGCTTCGGCGATGTTCACGAGGAAGGCGGCCATGAGGAAGAGGAAGGGAAGCACCAGCCCGAAGGTTAGCAGGAAGAGCGCGCCGACGAGTCCGAGCACCGAGAGGAGCATCGGCAGGGAGATGACCGGCTCTCGAGGCCGGGACGGAGGGGGAGGGAACGCGGCACCCTGGGACTCCGGTGCGACGGGGGAAGGAGACGGGCTCGGTGCGACGACGGGCGGCGGTTCCCGGGCAGGGTCCCGCGTCGCCGTGGGAGCGCCCCATGTCGTTCGGTACCGCCAGTAGAAGAACGCGACCACGAGGGCGTTGGCCGCCAGCACCGGCCCGAGACGCAGCGCCACCTCGGTCGGTGTGATCGGGAGCCCCGGGGTCAGGTCGCCCCAGACGGTCATGAGGATGAAGAAGCTCACGAGCGAGTTGCCGAGGAACAGGAAGACGGGTCGGTCCCTCGGATGCAGGTGGCGCGAGCGGTCGATGAACGGCAGGAGCAGGAGGAAGAGGACGACGACGACCGTGAAGAGCATCGCGTCTTCCGGCGTGACCCCCACGAAATCGACGAGCTTGAACAGCCAGAGGAAGTACCAGGCCGGCACCGTCACCGGTTGGGTCGCTCCGAGGTTTCCCGCGTACGTGGGCAGCTGCCACGGCCAGAGCGAGGCCACCCCGATCAGCAGGCCGACGTAGAGGAGACCCCACTTCACCAGGTACAGGTAGACGCGCGGGAACAGCGCGGTGCGCTTGTGCCAGAAGACCAGCACGGCGATCGCCACGGGTAGGAGGATGACGTGAAAGGCGAACATCCGGGATAGGAGACTCTGGGGGGTCCCGTCCCCCGCGATCAGATTGGCGATCGGGGGCCCTACCAGTGGGAGGGCTTGGGCGAGCGTGACACTGACCTCTGTCGCGTTGTAGGAGAGCTGGGTGTACGCCAGGAGGTACCCCGTGAACCCCATCCCCAAGACCAGGAGCAGGAGGACGACCCCGACGACCCAACTGGCCTCCCGCCCGGGCTTCTTGTACGCCCCGACGTAGTAGCCGCGGAACAAGTGGACGAACATGAGTAGGATCACGGCGTAGGCGCCGTACAGATGGGTCGTGAGAAGGAGGGCCCCCAAGGGAACCGAGTGCACGATGAAGTAGGTGCTGCACCACGCGGCGGGGGAGGCAGAGACGACCCCGGAGGCTTGACCGCAGAGCGTCAACGTAGGGTAGACGCTCGGCTGGTAGTACAGCAACAGCAACCCACCGCTCACGACCTGGTAGGCAATCGCCGCGAGGACGAAGGCGCCGGTCCACGCCGACGGTCGGAAGTCGCCTTCCTTCGGTGGCCCCGGGGTCTCACTGACGAGGCCGACCTGCCGCTCGAACCAAGCCCAGACGCGGTCCAGGGTCCGGTTGAACCGCTCTACGAACACCGTCGCTCCTCCTAGGGGAAACTACAGAGGACGATCGGTGACTGCCGTTGAAGGCGGGACACCGACCCGACCCCGGTTCCTCCCTGCAACGTGTTCGAGTGCCCCATGACCGTAGGCCCCGTCACGCCGACCGCCCACAGAGAGTCGTCGCTGGAGTTCCACTGCAGGGTCACCTGGGGGAGCGGCTGGACCGCCGGTCCCGTCAGGTTCGATGCTCCGTTAGCGGCGTCGTAGGTGGAACCATGGCAGCTGCAGTGGACGTAGAAGTCGAGACTCCCGAAGCTCTTGGAGCAGGTCCCGGGGGGGTAGAAGGCGATGCTCGGGACCATGCACCCCAGATGCTGGCAGATGCCGCTGAACGCCACGATCGAGCCGCTCGGTCCGACGCCCCCCTTCACATGGGTAGCCCCGCCGCTGCCCCCGGCCGGAGGGGCCAGGTTGATCAGCAGGTTCGGTTCGTTGGACAGAGGGTAGTCGAACGTGAGAGCGTCCGGGGTGGTGACGTTGTACTCGCTCATCACCTTCGATGCGGTCAACACCGAGCCGTCGAGGTCCTGGAGTCGGACGCTCGGGTAGCTTGACAACCCTACGACCGGCGGCCGACCCGCGTACTGGAGTGCCCCCCCCAAGCCACCGCCGACCGCACCGATGACGCCGGCCACGGCGACCAGCTTGAGGAAGTTCCTTCGGGCCTCGTCGACGTGGTCGTCCCCCTCGGGCTCACGGGTCGCGGCGCCCACGTGGCGAGGACGGACCGGCGTCCGGTACACCCTCCCGACCGGGACCCGGGCCGCACCGCCCTCGACCGCCGAGAATGAGGGACACGTCGTGCACCCCGGATTCATTCGATGGTCCCCCGGTCCTCGTCGGCGATCTCGGGCTCCCTTCCTCGGGCGGGACCCGGTCGCGGCATCGACGGGTCGTTCCCGTCCTTGCTGTGCCGGTAGACCGCCCAGGTGACCGCGATACCAATCAGGATCACGGCCACTTCGGCCAGCGTGATCTCGTCGTCGACCGAGAGAGTCATCGGAGACGCACCACCTCGCCCGGCGCCGTGGTCGTCGCCACCCACCAGGTCCCCGGCCCCATGCCCGCACCGAGGGTCTGGGTCTCCACGGCCCACACGCCCACAGGCTGGACCTGTGTGATGATCCCCGGCAGGGTGGGGGTGGTCATCGGCGAGGCCGCCGACTCGGCGGGGAATTCGGCGGCGAGGAGCGCCGAGCGGATCGACCCGGTCGTGGCGCCGGGTCCGACCGGCAGGCCGGTGGAGGCCGTGACCTCGCTCATGATCTCCGTTTTGAACTGGAGCATCCGAGCGTACCACCGGCCCATCTGCCGGACGAAATGCTGTCCCTGCGGACCGAAGAACAGGAGCGCGGCGACGCCCGCGATGACGATCCAGTCGATTTCGGAGAAGAGCGCCATGCGCTCACCCCGCCCCGACAGCGCCGCGAGGACCGGCGCGAGTGGGGTCCCGCCGGGCCTCCCAACGGGCCGCGAAGTACGCTCCCCCCAGGTACAGGCCGATCATCGGGGTCGCGATCAACATCATCGTTATCCCCGAATTGTCGGGCGTGATGACCATGCCGAAGACGAGCGCCCCGAGGACCGCGCCCCGCCAGTGCTTCCGCCACGCGGCGGCCTTGACGACCCTGAGGCGGGTCAACGCATAGACGAAGACCGGGAGCTCGAAGACGACGCCGAACGCGAGCGAATAGACGAGCGCGAAGGTCACGAAATCCTGGACCCCGAGCACCGGCTCGAGGTTCATGGCCGAGACGTACAGGAAGAGCAGGCGGAACGTGAACGGAGTGATGAACAGAAGGCCGATCGCGGTCCCGAGGGCGAAGAGGCCCGTCGCGGGGATCCCGATCTGACGGATCAGCGCGCGCTCGTTGCGACGCAGCGCCGGCACGAGGAACGCCCCCACCTCGTGGACGATCCAGGGCATTCCGAGGATCAGGGTGAGGAGGAGACCGATCTCCAGCTGCGCGAAGACCGAGTCGCCGACGCCGACGTTCAGGAGCCGAACGCCCGGGGGGAGCATCCAGGCCACCATCGCCAGGAACACCTGCGCCGTGATGTTGTAGAAGGGGTTCGGCCACGGGTACGCGAACGGGACGGAGACCCCGAACACGGGGATGGAGACTGGCTTGAGCTCGAAGAAGAGCAGGAATCCGAAGAGCGGTCCCAGGACTAGGGCGATCCGGACGAGCCGGTAGCGCACTTCCGCGAGAAGGGCGAGGATTCGGTCAAGGTCGCCCATCAGTCAAGGGCCTCTCCGTTCGACCCCAAGGCGAGGAGGGCCGACGAGGACGCGTTCGCTCCTCGCTCCGACCCCTCGCGCATGCCGGCTCGCGCCGTCCAGTCTAGTGGGCCGGACCCGACGGTGTGGGCGCGTTCGCGGCTGCCGCCTGATCGGCCTTCAGTTCGCGCTCGACCTCAAGCCGACCCTTCTTGAACTCGCCGACGGAACGCCCGAGGCTGTGCGCGAGCTGCGGGAGCTTCGAGGACCCGTAGAACAGAATCCCCGCTACCACGGCAATGATCAGCCAATCGTCGATTGAGTCGAACATCCCCCCGCCTCGGGGCGTAATCACCCCGCTGCCCCTATTTAATCCACAACGCCGAGTGGAACGACGGGTCGGCTCTCGCGCCGGCGGCAGAACGCCCTCCGGACTGCCCACCGGGGATTCCGTCGACCGCAGGTTTCCACACGAGAATGAGAGGCGCGGGCAGGCAAGCGAGGTCCGGGGCGCGCCGGCCCGGAGGTCCCAGAGACCCAGGAGTGCTATCCACTCCTTCTCTATCGGCCGGGCTTGGCTCCTTGGCCCCCGCTGGACACGGTCCTGGACCGTCGGACCGGCTCGGGGGACGTCTTGGGGGGCGCGCGTCGCCGTCGCCAAACGACGTACCCAAGGGTGAACACCACGACGAGGACCCCGAGGACGGCGGCATCGACCGGGCTGAAGGTGAGGTTCGAGCCACCGACGGCGACGCGGGATGGCGGCAACGAGACGTTCGATGGCACATTCATGCCGAAAGCGATGAAGCCGTACATGCCCTCTTGAAAGTGGCTGGGCAGGGTGCATACGATTTCGTACCACCCGGGGCCGGGAGATTGGAACGAACTGGTGTTCCGGTCATGGCTTGGGGTGACGTTCAGGTTGAACAGCGCCGGAGGGTGGTTCCCGAAGGCCAGGCCGTCAATCTGGGCCTGTGTGTCGCTGTTCGGAATCTGTACGCCCTCGACTCCGAGGATGGTGAACGAATGTCCCTCGGGCATCGAGGAATTGTCCACGAAAGTGACGGTGATGGTCGCGTGGGTCGGTGTGCCGTTGAACTCGTACTGGGAGTAACCGTAGTCCCCGGTCGCCGCCACGTAGATTGAATCCGCCCCGACGGCGCGGGTTGGACTCGTCGCGTGGAAAGGGGCGGCGTCGATGGGTGCCGCGAGAACCCCTACGGCGAGGAGGACGGCTATCACCAGCGTCGCGACGCGTCGCCCGAACATTCTCCCTCGGAAACCTCTCGAGCGAGCCGGGAATGCGAGCCGGCGCGCATAATCCCTTCGTGGGCTCGGTGGGTGTACACCGGTGCTGCCCGCCCGTCTCGTAGTGCGGGCCCCCAGCCGGAGAGGACCGACACACGGAACCGGGACCCCGTTCTTCGGTCGAACGCCCATGGGCCCGGATCCGGGTTTCCTCCGAAGCTCTCTCTCGAGCCAAGAAAGATTTAAGCCCGAGACGGGGACTGTTTCAGTCGCTGGCCGCGGGGGTGCTACGACTCGCACTGCTCGCCGTCGCGCCCGAAAGGGGAGATAGCTAGACCGGTCTATCCGGGGGGGAGCGCACCGTGATCCAGGCTCGAACCGATCCCCCCGGTACTGCCGAGACCGGAGTCGTACCCCGACATCGGGTATCGGACCTCGAGCAGTGGCGCACCGTCACCTTCCTTCAGCTCGGGCATTACCTTCGGACCAACCGATTCTACGGCCTGCTGGGCTTCGTGGCCCTGATCTCGGGTCTCTCCCTCGCGTTCGAGGTCGACGCGGGAATCGCCGCGGTCCAGGTGCAGCAGCTCTACCGGAGCTCCGAGTACCTGAGCAACTACCTTGCGAACACGGGACTCTGGGTCATCCTCGCGGCGGCGTTCTTTGGCGGGGACGCGTTGAGCGTCGACTTCTCGACGGGCACCGGGTACTACATGCTGGTCCTTCCCATCCGGCGTCCGGTCCTCCTCGCCGGGCGGTACGCCGCCGCGACCCTCGTCACGCTGGCCATCGTCGGCGTCTATTACGTCTTCGGGACCGCCGGCGCCATCTACTTCTTCGGGGCCCCGAGCATCCCTTGGATCCTCTTGGCCGAGTCCTTCGGCCTGGCGGCCCTCTTCGCCCTCGCGGCGCTCAGCGTCGCCTTCTGCGTGAGCGCGTTCATCCGCTCGCCGGCTGCCGGCGTGCTGGTCACGGTGCTGGCGCTCTACGTGGGGTTCACAACCTTACAGGTAGTGTTCGAACTGGCGGGAATCGAGCCGTGGTTCTCGTTGCCCTACGCGGGGGGAGCGATCGCCGCAGTCCTCGACACCGACTTCATCCATCAACAGACCGTTCCCCTCGGGGCGAATCAGTACTACACCGTATGGGTCTCCACGGTGACGGAGGGCCTCACCATCATGGCGGCCTACGTGGTCGTCTTCCTACCCTTGAGCGCGTATCTCTACCAGCGGAAGGAGTCCACAGGCTGACCCATGGGCTCGTTCGAGGTTTCCGGGCTGTCGAAATCGTTCCTCACGGGTCCGCCCGCCCTCACCAACCTCTCGTTTCGGTACGAAGGTACGGGAGCGGTCGGCTACCTCGGACCGAACGGCGCCGGCAAGACCACTACGCTGAAGCTGCTCGTCGGCCTCCTGCGCCCGTCCCAGGGGCACGCCTACCTGAACGGCATCGACCCGATGGTCGACCGGAAGCGAGCGGTTTGGGATGTGGGGGCGCTCATCGAGACCCCCGAGCCGTACCCCACGCTCAACGTCCATGAGGCCCTCGACGCGGTCGGGCGCGCCCGAGGTCTTTCCCGGGACGACGTCGATCGGGAGGTCGACCGCTGTCACGAGCTTCTCGACCTCCCTCCCCTCGCCCAGCGGATCGGTTGGCTTTCCAAGGGCCAACGGCAGCGCGTCGCTCTCGCTTCCACGCTGATGGGCGATCCCTCGGTGCTCCTCCTCGATGAACCGACCAGCGGCCTCGACCCCGCCGAGCGCGTGCTCGTGCGCCGCCTGTTGAACCGGTTGAAGCGCGACCATCTGGTGTTCATGAGCTCCCACCAGATGTTCGAGGTGACCGAGGTGTGCGACCAACTGATCTTCCTCCACCACGGTCGGGTCCTGCTCAGGGACCGCGTCGACCAGGTGGCCTCACGGATCCGCTCCCGGCAGGTGGACGTCGAGTTCGAACGCCCCGTCGGGCCCGAGGCGATGACGGCGCTCCGTGCGATCGCAACGGAGGTCACGGCGGTCTCGGAGAGACGATGGCGGATCTCGTTCGATGGGAGCGACGAGACCCGGGTCCGTCTCCTGGGCCTGTGCCAGGGCCTTGGCCCGGTCGTTCAGTTCGCCAACACGTCACTCGTCCTTGAGGAGGCCTACCTCGAGTTAATCCCAAAGACCACGGACGATACATGACCGGCCCGGCCCCGCCCCCGGTATCCGCTGACCCCCCAAGCGAACCGCCCCCGGCCGGAGACCGCGAAGAGGCGAACGACCGGCCCCGGGCGGGAGTGCCCGCCCGCCCCGGTTCGTTCGAGGGGCGCGCGCGCTCGTTCCGCCAGGAGCAGGCGAGACGGCGGAGCGCTCGAAGAGAGCGCGTCGGCACCTTCCTGGTGGTGGTCATCCTTGCCCTCGGGGTCTACACGATCGTGACCGCACGGCCGTATTCCCCGTCGTCGAAGAACGATTCTCCGACACCGGGTCCCCCGATTGATGTGAACCTCGGCACCCCCACGGGGGCGAGCGCGGTCACGTGCAGCGCTGGCGGGACGGCCTACGTCGAACGCATCCCCTGGATGAACTCCACCCAGCCGGTCACTACGGGGGATATCGAAGTGCACGTTTACGAGATCTTTGACGGAGATTTTATCGGGGATCGCAACGCCGTGGCGAACGTGACCCCATCGAACCCCTGTGCGGGCGCACCGCCGGACTCGAAGGCGTTGTGGTATGCGGCGCTGGCGACACCGAACGGCACGATTCTTCTCACCTACACCGTGAACCACCCATGGACGGCGGTGACGCCCGGACCGTGGAACATCGGGATCGAGAACGGCTCCGTCCTGGTCCTGGTGACCTACGCATCGCTCGCCGGGAGGGGCTATGGCTTCGCGGTGGTCGGTTATGCCGGCGGTTCCCCCATCCGCGGGACCGTCGCCCTCTGACGGTGCTCTTCCTTCCCGGGAGCAGCGGCACCTCGATGAGGTCTCTCCGGCCTTCTCGTCCGGCGCCGCCTCAAAGCGGCAACACCGCCATCTACGGGCGTGACGGGCTCGGACGACTTCGAACGGGACGCCGGGCTACACGATGAGAAGGAGATGGTACGGTGACCGGTCGTCGTCTTCGGTGAGGACGAGGGAAGGGGTCCGGGGAATGATCCCATGAACGAAGACCCGGCCTTCCCGCGAGACCAGTCGAAGACGGGTGTTGGCCATCGTGCGGAGGGACGGGGTGAGAGGATCCTCCTCCGAGCCGACCCAGATCTCGTGGACCGGTGACTGATGGAGGTAGGCGACGGCCGATCCGGGAAGCGCTTCGGGGGGGTACGTGCCCGGTACCAGCGAGTTGATGGCCTTGAGACCCGCAATCGACACCACCCCGAGGTTCGGCCTCTTCGCATCGGAGTTCTCGCGCAAGAACCTCGCGGCCTCCGGAACCCGAGGAGCAAAGCCGTCCACCTTCGCCGAAGGGAGTGGGAGCATCACGGGAGTGAATTCCTCCGGGTCACCGTTCGCCAGTCCGCCCAGGAGCCGCACCTGGCGAAGGAACGTTTCCTTCGTCGTCCGGCCCTCGTACATCTTCCACACCTCGGCGGCGTGGAGTCCGGGGTGGGGTATGTGGAAGATTCGCCCCCCCCCGGGCGACCGCCTGGTTCAACATCGGAACCAACAGCAATCTCAGGGCCGCGATCGGAACCTCGGAGTCATACTCGATGAGCGTGATCTTGTCGACAGAAAGCCTCCCGAAGAACGAGGCGTAGTCGGCCGAGTAGAGAGTGCCGCTCGTCGCGGACTTTCATCGGCAGGAACGGCACTTCGATGTCGGTGATCGCCGATCCAAGGAGGGCCCGAACGCCCACGGTGCGGTCATGACGTGGCCCCCTAACGCCTCGTCAGGCGGACCACACACAAAGGTGAATACCTGCAGATTCGCTACAAACTCCGTCTGTGGGAAGGGATAGCCACAGACCCAAAGAACGCCCTTGGTTGGGTCCCCTCTGTAAGCGTGGGTTCAATGGTGGATTTCAACGCGACCGACACACTGTTCATGCTCATCGCGACCGCCCTCGTGATGTTCATGACACCCGGACTCGCGTTCTTCTACGCAGGTCTGGTCGGCCAGAAGAACTCCATCTCCATCATGATGCAGAGCTTTGCCGCCCTGGGAGTAACCACACTCCTTTGGGTATCCGTTGGGTATTCCCTTTGCTTCAGTGGGGATTTCCACGGGGTGATTGGCAACCTCAACCAGGCGTTCCTCTTGAATGTCTCCTCGGGCACGGCTTCTCCCGTGTCCTCTGGAATACCGCTCTACGTCTTCTTCGCGTACGAGATGATGGTGGTCATCATCACACCACCCCTGATCACCGGGGCCTTCACCAACCGGGTCAAGTTCGGGGCCTACCTCGTGTTCCTCGTCTGTTGGCAGTTGTTCATCTACTACCCACTGGCGCACATGGTTTGGGGAGGGGGTCTCCTCGAGCAATGGGGAATCCTCGACTTCGGGGGAGGGATCGTGGTCCACGAGATCGCGGGAATGAGCGCCCTGGCGTGCGTGCTCTACCTCGGGAGCCGGTACGTCCGAGACAAGCCCCAGAACCTCCACATGGCGGGGATCGGAATGGCGATCCTCTGGTTCGGATGGTTCGGGTTCACGGCGGGAAATGCCTTCGCGGTGAACGACATCGCCGTCGTGGCCTTCATCAATACGGCCATCGCGGGAGGGATCGCCAGCTTCGTCTGGATGATGATGGACTGGACCCTGGAAGGCAAACCGAAGTTCATCGGATTCCTTACCGGGGGTTTGGCGGGGCTAGTAGTCATCACCCCGGCGGCGGGATACATCTCGCCGGCCGCGGCGATGTTGTTCGGATTGGCGGCGGGGATCGTCTGCTACCTTGCGATAGCCTTCAAGAACCGGCGGCACTGGGACGACGCATTGGATGTATGGGGTGTGCACGGAGTGGGCGGGATCCTAGGGATCGCGCTCCTCGGCGTGTTCGCCTCGCTCGCCATCAACTCGACGGGGGCCAACGGCCTGTTCTTTGGCGGGTACCTGTTCTTCGGAAAGGAGCTCGCGGCGGTTGCCTTCGCCGGCGCATTTGCGTTCACCGTGACCTACCTGATCCTCTTCGGCATCGACCGACTCATGGACGTACGCGTGCCGAAGGAAGTCGAAGTGACAGGGCTCGATTGGGAGCTCCACGGCGAAGACGTACACGGTGAGTGAGAGCGTCCTTCCGACTCAGTGGTGTCCTCGCCGCTGGAGCGAGGCATCGGCCAGAACCCTCTGGGGACCCTATGTCACCCTCGGGACAGAAGCTTGGCCCCGCTAGTGGGGCCGTCCCCGCCGGCCGTTGGCGGTGGGGAAACTTCCCGCTGGGGGACGAGAAGCACACCCTCCTGGACGAGAGGCGGGGCTCGTCGCCGAACTTGGGCGGGGATGCCCACTCCGCTTAGGCGCGGAAACGAGCCCGGCGATCCTTCGCAAGAAGGGCCGCGGACTCCCGTGCCGGACCGTGACTCCACAGACTGGACCTCCCCGGGACCTGCCCCACGTCGCGTCTCCGATAGGAAAGCGGCTCGTACGCGACCTCCAGCGCCCTGAGCGGGTCCGTCGGCTCCGAAAGGAAGGAGGGGGTCGGACGAGGCCAACGCTTCGACAGGCGGGTCTTGACCCTGACCTCGCGACGGGAGAGTGGCGGGGCCGGGCGGAAGCTACGCCGTCCCTGGGTCGCGACGCCGCCCCCAAACGACAGGTTCGACCTTGTTCGAGCTCACTCACTCCGAGGCGGGGTAGTACGCTTCCTCCCCGAAGTGGACCTCGTCCAAGCCGGCCTTCTCCTCCTCGGCGCTCGTTCGCAAAGGCGAGAAGTAATTGATCACTCGCAGGATCACGTAGGTCCCGAAGAAGGCGAAGGTGGCCACTATTGCCACCGCGAACATCTGAAGCAGAGCGAAGTGAACGTTCCCGTAGACCAGTCCGTTCTGCCCCGCGGCATTGATGGCAACCGAGGCGAACAGTCCGGTCGCGACCGTCCCCCACATTCCGCCGACCCCATGGCAGGCGAACACGTCCAAGGAGTCGTCCAGCTTGGTCCGCGCTCTCCAGCTGGCCACGAAGTTACAACCGACGCCGGCAACGACCCCGATCACCATCGAGAACGCGGGGCTCACGAAGCCCGCGGCGGGAGTTACTGCCGCAAGACCACAGACGAACCCTACGCACATTCCAACAGCGGAGGGCTTTCCCTTTCGGATCCAATCCAGCAACATCCAACTCACACCCGCAGCGGCGGCCGCGAGGTTCGTGGTCACCAGTGCGTTGACCGCGATGTCGTCGGCCGACAGCGAACTGCCGGCGTTGAATCCGAACCAGCCGAACCAGAGGATGGCGGTTCCGAGGATCACATAGGGAACATTGTTCGGGCGACTCTCCTTGCCGAAGTCCACTCCCCGACCGATGACGAGCGCTGCGGCCAGCGCACTCACTCCGGCGGTGGTGTGAACCACCATCCCGCCGGCAAAGTCCTCAACATGCATGACGTGGAGCCAGCCGCCGTCCCCCCAGACCCAGTGGGCCACCGGGAAGTAGATGAACGTCACCCAGGCCAGGATGAAGATGAGGAGCGGCTTGAGACGGATTCGTCCGGCGAACGCGCCGATGATCAACGCTGGCGTGATGGCCGCGAACTTCAGTTGGAAGGCGAAGTACAGGAGCGCCGGGATGGTGGAGGAATAGGCCGTGTTCGCCGAGGAGCCCACTCCGTTCAGCGCGAAGTACTGGAAGTTTCCGATGAACCCCCCCAGCGTGGAATCGCCGAAGGTCAACGTGTATCCCCAGATGGCCCATGCCAGGCTCACCACGCCGAAAATGGCCATACACTGAACGATGGTCGAGACGAGGTTCTTCCTCCGGACCAGTCCGCCGTAGAAGAACCCCAGCCCGGGGGTCATGATCATAACGAGCGCCGTGGCCGTGATGACCCAGGCAATGTCGCCGGAGTTGCACAGGGCACCTGTCGCGGGGATGCAGACTACCACAATCCACTCCTCCTCAGAAGGCGGGCCGAGGGCAGCCCGCGGGCGTTGCGGCGGTTAGAATGTCAGGTTATCAAGGTTGCTCGGATCGGCCCCGCGCCGCCTGCGGCCCCCGTTGGGCTGCAAGACATTCCCCTCACCGAGGCGGGCTGAGCGAACATCTTCCCGGAGGCGAAGGGACACCGGCCTTCCTGCCAAGGACTCTGTCGACCGGGGCACGGTTCGGGTCGATGCTACCTGGAGCGTCCAGGTCCGACCGCGGCCGCGTCGGCGCGGGCGACGACGACGCGAAGCTCCGCAAGGGCGACCCGCTAAGGTCTCCCCGTGATCTTCTGGCAGATCGTACAGAGATGGATTTTGACCTCGACCGTAGCCTTCGATCCCCCCGCTGGTCGCTGGAGGGGTTCACGGTCGTTGGCTTGTCCGGCACGCCACATGAAAGGATAGGCGTTCACCGACCACTCGACCGGCAAGGCATGGGTCACGGTATCGAGGGATAGCGGGACCTTTCCTCCCGTCGCAAAACCTCCTCGGATCAGGTTCAATCCCTCCTCCAGCTTGGGAGTGATATGTCGTTCCTCCGCGAGCAATTCCTCGACCAGTTCGCCGATCGACCTCTTGTCGTCCACAAGCTTCTCGCCGGCGTTGGCGATTTCCATGAGAGTGTCGATCCAAGGCATCAGCTTCTTGTAGGCAATCGGGTCGCCGAAGACCTGCTTGGCGTTGATCCGGAAGTGCGGGTCCCCGCTCTCCTCGTCCTTGAGCCGCTGAAGAAAGGTGATCTTCCGGCGCTGCTCGTCGATCTGACCGCGGGCATTGCTGAAGTACGAGAGATACACCCGGGTGCGGATCTCTTCATTGAGCCGGTCGAGATCCACCTGCGTCCGTCCGCAAATGTAGCACGCGTCGTCCATGGCCGTTTCTCGGGTCGCGGGTGATTCTGTGGAGGGTATGAGCACTTGAGTTTAGCGCCTCAAGACGGCACAGCCGAGCCGCAATTCGGGCCGGCGGTCCCTAGCACGCGGGGCAGCGGCAGAAGCGGCCGAAATCGTACTGACGATCCTCGTGAGTGTGACCGGCGCTCCAGCAGAGCTCGCAGCGCCGGTCGGTCGTGAAGCAGTCATGCCACCGGATGCCGTGCTCGTTGAGCAGGCGGCGGCGTCTCTTCAGGAACTCCTCGCTGGATCGCTCGGCGATCACTCCCGCGAGCAGGTAGGCGGCGCTGAGCAAAACGATCCAGCCGCCGACCACCACGAAGAGGTTTACGAGGCCTTGGGACGCCACGGCGCTGACGTTGGCAAATTGCCACATCCCCCACCAAAAGAGGACGCTCATGCCCAGAAGCGCCACGGGTCGGTACCGATCGTAGTTGGGAATGTCCAGGAGGGTCAGCACCGGCACGGTCGGCCTTTCCGTGAGCGCGACCCCATCCTCCGCGGCTCCCGGGGGGGAAGGCACGACCTTCGTCGCCGCTGCCGCCAGGAAGTAATCCAACGCCGCATCGCTACCGATGGTTCGGATGACCCCGGAAGTCCTGAGGAGGCTCTCGGCCGTGAGCGCCGCGACCGCCTTCGTACTCCTGAGCACTCGGAAGTATTCCTTCGCGGAGCCCTTGCCGATGGATTCGGCGAAGATGAGGACGTTCTCGTCCGTGAGCGCCGCAGCGGACTTCGTCTCCCGAATCGCCCGGAAGTAATCCCCGGCGAGCCGGCTGCCCAGGGAGTTGGCGAACGCAAGAACCTTCTCATCGGTGAGCTCGGCTACCGCCTTCGTTTCCCGGAGTACCAAGAAGTACTCCTTGGCTGCGTCGCTGCCCAACGATTGAGCAAAGGCAAGGACTCTCTCGCTCGTGAGCTCCACGATCGCCTTCGTCTCCCAGAACGCTCCGAAATACTCCACCGCGGCATCGCTGCCGATGGATTCGGCGAAGTCGAGGACTCTCTCACTCGTGAGCTCCGCCGCCGCTTTCGTCTCCCGGATCGCCAGGAAGTACTCCACGGTGGCCGGGCTGTCGATGGACCGGAAGAACTCTACCGCCCTGAGGACTCTCTCGTTCGTCAGCTCCTTGACCGCTTTCGTCCCCCAAATCGCCCAAAAGTACCACTCGGCGGTATGGCGGTCAATGGACCGGGCGAAGGCGAGGACCCTGTCGTCCGTGAGCTCCGCGACGGCCTTCGTTTCTCCGATCGCGCGGAAGTAGTCCCGGGCCGCAGGGCTGCCGATGGAGCTGGCGAAGTCCGCGATCTCCGACAGTTTCTTCGCCCTTTCGTCCCCCGTGATGAACTCCTGGCTCACGTGGGAAACGATGAGCTGTAGCTCATCTTGGCCGCAGCCGGCTTTCACGAGCGTTCGGAAGGCCTTCTCCTCCACGCGCGTGGGAGGTTGCTCCTGCCGTCCGCCCGTCAAGAACACACCTCAACCATCGAAATACCCGGATAGGGAGGATAAGAGTTCCGTGCATTCGACTCTCGAACCGGTCGGGGCGATGACTCCCGTCGCGACGGAAGCACTTCCGCGCCGCCGGCACTCAGTCCTTGCCCGAGTGGGTCTTCCTCTCGTTTCGCGCGGTCGGACCATTCGCTACGAACGAAGCGGGCGACCTCCGCGTTGACTGGGAGGACTCCAAGGGGGGTGAGCTGACGCGCCGTCAAGGCCCAATGCCGTCCTCTCCATCCCCTCTATATCGACCGTTGAGGTGGGCCGGGGAGGTGTTCGTCCGATCACCGAAACTCAAGGAGGAATCTCGCTTCGATGAGACTCGCCGACGGGAATCCGAACGACCCAGAGCTTCCGACCTCTCCGTAAGGGCAGGTTGATTTGGCGATTCCAGAGCGGCAGCTTCCGGCTATCGGTGGGGCTGCCTTCCGCCATACCCCCGATGGATCCGCCCGGCCCACCGGACTGGTGAGATACGGCAAGTTCCTCGTGGTGGGATTTACTGGAGTGATCGTGAACCTTGCCGCATTCGTGCTCACCGTAGACGGCATTTCCCACACACCCGTGTCGAACTTCTACTCGAGCGTTCTCCACTTTGCCTCCAAGACAGCAGCGAATCCTCTCCTATACTTCGTAGCGAGCGCGGCGGCGTTCGTGGTGGCGACCCTGTGGAACTTCGCACTGAACAGCGTGTGGACGTTCAAGACCGATGCGAGGCACCAGCACTCTCCGACCCGCCGGCTCGGCCTCTACTTCGGCGTCTCGGTGGGTTCGCTCTCGGTCAACGAGGCCGTGCTGTTCGCGACCGGGGCCATCCTGCCGCCGTTGATCGGACAGGGAATCGGCATCATCGCGGGAAGCGTGGTCGGCTTCGTCGGGAACAACCGCTACACCTTCGCGGAAGTGACGCGACCCTGAATCGCCCCCCCGTTGGAGTCATCAGCCCGGGCCCCGAGGGGCAAGTCGGGTAGGCGTCCACCTGCACCCCCGACGTTTAACAGAAGAGGGCATCTCCCGCCCCCACCACCCAATCCGACCCTCGTGGCGAGGGGCGCGGGTGCTCGGACACGGGCTCGGGACCTATCGAACGTGCCGCATACGAGGGAGACTTCCTGACCGCGATTCGCGGCGTGGCGGCCCGTCCGTTGGCGCCCCGTCAGGTTGACCGAAAAGGGGAATACCTATCAGTTCGGGGAGCGTGGTGTTACAATGGTGTTCGTTTACCTCTTTGAGGAAGCCAAAGGACTGGACAAGTTCGCCCTCGGCGGCAAGGGGCTCGGACTTGTGGAGATGACCTCCATCGGCCTTCCCGTCCCGCCGGGTTTGGTCGTCACGACAGAAGCGTGCAAGCAGTATCTCCAGACCGGGAAGGTTCCCGATGGGCTTTTCAAAGAGATCAAGTCGAAGCTAACCGAGTTGGAGCGGAAGACCGGCAAGAAGCTGAACGGCCTAGAGGGGCCGCTCCTTCTGTCGGTGCGGTCAGGAGGTCCGTTCTCCATGCCAGGAATGATGGACTCGATCCTGAACCTCGGTTTGACCGACCGCGTAGCCAAGAGGATGGCTGCCCGGGTGAACGACAGGCGCTTCGTGATGGACGCTTACCGGCGGCTAGTCCAGATGTACGGCAGGATAGTGCTTGGCGTTCCGGGAGAGGACTTCGAGGCTCTGCTCGACCAGCGGAAGAAGAAGCTCGAGGTCACCCAAGACCCCGAGATACCCGCCAACGAGATGGAAGAGATCGTGCGAGCTTTCAAAGAGTTGGTCCTTGAGAAGACGGGCACGCCGTTCCCCCAGGACCCGTGGCAGCAGCTCGAGGGGGCGGTGAATGCGGTCTTCCGGTCGTGGGAGAACCCGAGGGCAAAGGAGTACCGGCGGTATTACAAGATTTCCGACGACCTCGGAACGGCAGTGAACATTCAAGCGATGGTCTTCGGAAACATGGGAAAGAGCTCGGGTTCTGGAGTCGGGTTCACGCGCGACCCCTCGACTGGAAAGAAGAGGCTCTACGGGGAGTATCTCGGGGACGCCCAGGGCGAGGACGTGGTGTCCGGGACCAGGACGCCGGTCAGCATCAATTCGATCGACAGCTCCCTGAGGTCGCAGTTGGAGAGCGTGGCGGAGAAACTCGAGAGACACTTCAGGGACATGCAGGATTTCGAGTTCACCGTGGAGAACGGGAGGCTGTTCCTGCTCCAGACCCGTAACGGCAAGAGGACCGCGCAGGCCGCTGTCCGGATCGCCTGTGAAATGGCGAACGAAGGGCTGATCACGAAGGAAGACGCGGTACGAAGACTGGACCCGGCGGACATTGAACGGCTACTTCACAGGACGATTGACCCCTCCGTCCAGGTCAAGCCCATCGCGAAGGGGTTGAACGCCTCCCCCGGAGCCGTCTCCGGAACCGTTGTCCTGGATACCTCGGAGGCGGCCGCGATGGGGGCAAGGGGGGAGAAAGTCATTCTCGTCCGGCCAGAGACGACGCCGGATGACATACGGGGCATCATCGCCGCGCAGGGCGTCCTGACCGCAAGAGGGGGAATGACGTCGCATGCTGCGGTCGTTGCGAGGGGGATGGGAAAGCCCGCCGTGGTGGGTTGCAGCACCATTAGAATACACCCCGCGGAGGGCTATTTCGAGGTCGAAGGCGGGGAGGTCGTGAAGAGGGGGGACATCATCACTATCGACGGCACGACCGGCACGGTGATGCTCGGCGTAGTGCCGACGGTCGAGCCGCAGCTCACACCCGAGTTCGGAAAACTCCTCGAGTGGGCGGACGACATCCGGACCCTGGGAGTGTACGCCAACGCCGACACCCCGGAGGCTGCGGCCCGGGCACGGGAGTTCGGCGCCGAGGGGATTGGCCTCTGCCGTACCGAGAGGATGTTCAACGCGCCGGACCGGCTGAAGATAATGCAGGAGATGATCCTCTCCGAAACCAACGAGGAGAGGAGGAACGCGCTCCGGAGGCTTGTCCCCTTCCAGCTGAACGACTTCCTAGGGATCTTCCGGGCGATGAAAGGACTTCCGGTCGTGGTCAGGTTGCTGGACCTGCCGCTCCACGAGTTCCTCCCCGAACGAGAAAAGGTGAAGGAAGAGATCGAAGCCCTCTGGAAGCGCGGCGCATGGCCACCGGAAATCCAGAGGTGGGAGAGGATGTTGGGGAAGCTCGGAGAACTGACGGAGCACAACCCGATGCTCGGTCATCGCGGCTGCCGGCTCGCGGTAACCTACCCCATCATCTACGATGTGCAGGTGGAGGCCATCGTCAGGGCCGCCGTGCAGGTGCGTAGGGAGGAGGGCGAGACGGCGAAGGTGAGCATAATGCTGCCCCTGGTAAGCGACAAGGGGGAGCTGGTTCTGCTGAAAGGAGTGATAGACGCCGCCGCCAAGCGGACGCTCGCGGAACTGGGCGAGACGCTCGAGTACAAGGTGGGAACCATGATCGAGACTCCTCGGGCCGCCCTGACCGCGGGAGAAATCGCCGCCTACGCCGACTTCTTCTCCTTCGGGACGAACGACCTGACACAGGCGACCTTCGCCTTCAGCCGGGACGACATGGAGGCGAAGTTCATGGCGAGGTACCTCGAGGAGAAGATACTCCCCGAAAGCCCGTTCGAAGTTCTGGACATCCAGGGCGTCGGGAAGCTCGTCGCGCTAGCGGTGGTAGAGGGGAGGAGGACAAAACCGGATCTAGAGGTAGGAATCTGCGGGGAGCACGGCGGCGATCCGAGGAGCATCGACTTCTTCAACAGTGTTGGACTGAACTACGTAAGCTGCTCGGGGTTCAGGATCCCGGTTGCCCGGCTGGCGGCGGCACAAGCCGTGCTCAAGGGGGAGAAGGTATCCTCTTCGGTCTGACCCCGACCTCGAGGGGCACCCGAGGCACTAACGAGAGGCGGCCCGGTCTACCGAACCAGAAGAACGGGGACCGGGTTTCGCCGACGGCGCCGTATCCGAAACCCGAACGCCAACGACCGACGTTGCCCCACCTACTTTCGCAGCAACGGCCGCGTCAGGCACGTGGGCCCACCGGCTCCGTCAATGCAGATCTCCGACCCGGGAAACGTGCGTACGTCAAAGCCGGCGTCGCCCAAGCGCTGATTTGTTTTGGCGTTTTCTTCCATTGCAATCAAGCGTTTCTGTCCCAGCGCCAGCACGTTGCAGGCAAGCGTGTCGCGCTCGCTGTATTCGATCTCAATCAGGCGGAAGCCGCGTTCCTTCAGCCGTTCGACAGTCTCGACCGTCAGCCAGGGCAGGTCGACGAGAATCGTCTGCTCGTCAAGCATACTCATCAGCGACATCAGGTGCAGGCACGCCGAAGGGCCCGGCCCGTACGGCAGCGGCGCCGACAGCACCTCGACATTCTTCGTGGAATCCTTTGAAGAGAGCAGCGACCGCATCTGCTCGATTCCTGCCCGGTTCGTCCGAAAGCCGTCACCGATGAGCAGCGTTTGAGAATCCAGCCACACGATGTCGCCGGATTCGGCGGTCCCGGGCCGCCCGATCTCGCCGAAAACGGGAATGCCTTGCTGTCCGCAAAAGTTCGCGTGCGCCTGCGGCTCTGCCACACGGTTCTTCTTCCCCGGATTCATCAGGATGAGGCCATAGTCCGTGGCCAACGACGCGTCGTGCGCATAGACGGCATCGAGCGTGAGGGATTCCGTCGGCGGAAGGCGCACTACCTCGGCTCCGGCCTCACTGACCAACCCGCACAGAATCTCGTGCTGCCGCTGCGCCACCACAAGATTGGGAGCATGCCGAAATCCAAGCTCCCGCCACGCCGCCGACCTCCGCGACTCTCCCCACCCCGCGTTGCCCGGCGGACAGACCATCACCCGCAGCAGTTCCCCGGTCATTGAATGACCGTTGAACTTCTCAGGGTGGGTGAGAGGAGGCAGGAGAGGTACTTCCGGCACGACCGCAATCTCGCTCTAATCGGCTCCGGAAGAGCGCAGGTTTCCTATCCGCGCATCGCTAAGGCGATGCCAAGGACTCCTCGAAATCCGGTGGCCCTCTAACGGGCTGGGCATCGACATCGGGCTTTCCGTAGGCCGCTAACAGCTTAAGGAAAGGTGGCCACGAACGCCCTTCGCAGCGTCTCCCGCTTTCGAGGGAGGGTCGGAAGTCGTTCTATCTCGGTGAGAGAGACCCAGCGGAAGGCGCAGTGCTCCGTGGGTGCTAGGCGGGTCGGAGTGCGCGGTGAACCGAGCACCAGGAAGTCACGTTCGCGAACTCGGAGGTAGTGGCGCACAGGTGACCAGAACTCATGAGCTCGGAAGAGACGTAGTGATCGACCTCGAAGCCCCGTTTCTTCATACACTTCTCGGAGTGTGGCGTCGCGAAAGGTCTCACCTCGTTCGACCACACCTCCCGGAAGCTCCCAGAGTTCCGGGGCGAAGGAATCGTGCGGAGATCGACGAACTACCAGCAGCCGTCCGTCTCGAAAGACAGCGCCGTTGGTCACGCGAAGGAGGGGGCTCGTCCGAGTCGACATCCCTTAAAGGGAGTGCAGAGCGAACAGGCCCATGAGCGTCACGACCTCCGCCAAGGGAGCGCCCGGTCGATCGACGGCCGCGAGGCGCGCGGTGCGATACGTCTCACGGCCGATAGCTACCTGCGATTCGACGGCCATCGTAGGAGATTCTCTGCCTCGCCTCGGCCCGATTAGGGTAGCGCGGGAGGAGCCGCCTGACCGGGCGGCGAGGGGGGCGTCACCACCCTGTTGTTAAACACCGGAGGGGGCAGGGTGTCTCCGAACTCTCGGACGCTTAGCCGGCGGTCGACGGCGCCCGGTCCTAGCTAAAGTTCTGGGTTCCTCGGCAGGGCGGCACCGCAGACCTTGCAGGATCGACGCATCGAAGCGTTGGAGGCTCCGCAGGAGGGACAAATCTTAGTGCCCTGCATGGCCGCCTTCGGCCCGACCGGAGGCACCCATCGAGACATCACCTCGGAACTTGTGCTCTCGGGTCCCGGTCCCTGGATCCAGACGCCTAATGCGAGGGCTGCCCCGACCGCCGCGCCGACCACTGCGAGGAGCCAGAGCGGAAACCACTCAATCGGAGAGGAGGCCGTGGGCGAGGAGACCGTGACTGTGGTGGAATTTGCTACGCTGACGCCCACCGCGTCGGTCGCAGTGCAGGTCGGTACGAAGGCGCCGGCGGTGGCGTACGCGTGGGTGGCCGAGCCCCCGTTCTCGGTGTACTCGGTGGCGCCGTCTCCGAACGACCAACCAACCGTGATGGTCGGGGTTCCCCCACTCACCGAGCAGATGAAGCTAACCGGTTCGCCGGTGGTAACGTTGGCCTGGTTGACAATCAAGGAGATCACTGGCTGGGGATTCACGGTGACCGTCATCGCGATCTCTGCCTGGGAGCCGGGATGGTCAGTGACCCGACAGGTCATGTTGCCTTGCGGGGACGTGGCGAAGGCCGTCGCGAAGCTCGAACTACCCGCGACGAATCTCGAGCCTCCGACGGACCACTCGAAGGCGAACGGGGACTGGCCGCCGGACGGTGTGCACGTGAAGAGGTCTGACTGGTTGACGTCAACGACCGGGCGTGAAGCGCTGATCGTTACGGACAGAGCGAGCAGCGTTCCGGCGGTCACGGTGTTCGAGCTCGTGGTGCTGGAGGCGGGGGACCCCGAGCCGCAGCCGATGCAGTCCGTCGTATTGAGGGAGAAGGAGTAGCTAGTCCCCGTGGCGAGCCCCGTCACCGCGGTGGTGCGGGTAGTCTCGTTCGTGATGGTGGCCACGAGAGAGGACGCTCCGCCGTTCGTCCGCTCGTCGAGCGTGTACGACTGGAAGGAGAGCAGGCCGCCATATGAGGCGTTGTTGGTCCAGTTGAACGTGATCGAAGTCGAGGTGACCACCGGCTCGGTGAGGTAGGCAAGCGTAGGTTGGACGACCTCCGAGACGTTGGACGTCGCTCTCCCGTGGCGGAATGCGTATTCAGTCACCTGCCACCAGAGAGTCGCGCCGGGGGAAAGGGAGCCGACGGCAAACTCGGTCGTCGTCTGTCTCGTCACGATCCCGGTCGGAACGAACGGGCCGCTCGCGTTAGTCGTCGAGTACGCGATCGTGTAGTTGGAGAAGAAATGGTCGTTTGTCGCAGTCCATAAGAGGCTGATCGCCCCGGGTGAGACCCCGGGTGCGCTCAACGTGATGGCCGCGTCCGGTTGGACGCTGGACGTCACAGGGGTCCCCCGCGATTCCCCCGGCCGATCGGAAAAGGTGCTGAGAAGAGGAGCGCCCGAGTGAGTAGGTGGCAATCCAGCGGCGGCACCGAGCCAGCCGGCAAGGACCATGATTGACACGAGCACTATCGGCAACGAACGAGCCAACGTCCGAGCCAATATGTTCGGGCTTGGCGCGCGCATCCGCACCATGGAGCGCGTTAAAAATGGGCTGGTTCACGATGATATACTTTTCCGTCGCTGCCGGCGAAGCATCGAACGCCAGACCGATGGAAGGGTAAGGCAATGGGTCGAAACGACATTCGACCAACCGCGAGCCGAGCGGAGGCAAGATAGCCGGTGTTCCCCAGAGGATCATGGGAAACGGGTCGCCCGGACCTCGAAGCTGCGCGGTTGGTCAATGACGAGAGCCGCGGAGCAGCGCGGCCCCTGTTTTCGGAGCTTCGGGGCGGCGCGGGGAGCTGCGGGGGTCCCAAGCGGGTTGGTGGGGGGCGCTGCCCCCCGGTGTTTAACAAGATTGCACAATACATAAATATGTGTTAAATTTCTGTTAAATGCGTGCGGAAAGCCCGAGCCAACGCTCCCGCGATTCGATTCCTTGGAGTGCGCCTCACCTCCGAAGAGGAGTCGCTCCTCGACGGCTTCCAACGGGCCCACGGGCTCTCGACCCGCTCCGACGCGGTGCGAGCTCTCGTGCGGACCGCGAGCGAACCCCAACCGGGCTCGGTGGAATTGCCACCGACCCTGCGGGGAGAGCTCGAGGAAATCGTCGAGAACGGGTACGCCCGAGACATCGAGGGCGCGATCGCCCTCGTCGCCAGCCTCGGACTGACGGAGCTCGCTCGGACCCACTCGGAACGACTCCCGGCGCTGCGCGAGCACGCGCGGTCGGTGAAGGAACGACGAGAGGGACGGCGTCGGGCGGACCGCGAGGGGCGGGGGCTCCTCGGGCGCTAGCCTCCGGGAACGGGGAAGGATTGCAACATGGAGTCGATGGGAATCGCCTGGAGCGAACGGAGCGGGTTCATTTGCCGACTGTGCCGGCAGGATGCTAAGCATAATGAGGTGCTGCACGTGTCGTATTGTCCCGTCCACGGTCTGAGCTCTCCTCTGGACCAGCTGCCGTGGCGGCCGGAGGCGAGAGTATCGCGCGTCTCTACACCCGGAAGGGCGACCGTGGGACCACCGCTCTCGCCGGTGGCTCGCGCATAGAGAAGGACTCTCCTCGCGTCCGCGCCTACGGTGCGTACGACGAGCTCGGAGGGCTCCTTGGGCTCGTCGAGGTCGAGCTGCCGTCGGATCTCAAAGAGCTCCGAGCCGTGGTGCGCCGGCTTCAGAGCGAGCTCTACGTAGCCCAGGCCGAGCTCGCCACTGCGCCGAACGGCCCGGCCCCGAAGCACCGGATCGGGGCCCGCCACGTCGCCCGTCTCGAGGCCGACATCGAGCGGTTCAAGGCATCTCACCACCGCCTTCGGTCATTCGTGCTGTCGGGCGGTTCGCGCCCCGGTGCCCTGCTCCACATCGCACGGACGATCGCTCGACGCTCCGAGCGGGAGATCTGGGCCCTGCACCGTACCGAGCCTCTTCCTCCCGAGCTGCTGAGCTGGGCGAACCGCCTGAGCGGCCTCCTGTTCGCGCTCGCCCTCGCGACGAACCACGCCCTCGGAGTAAAGGAGGTCCCTCCGGACTACTCGGTGTAGACCGAGAGGGGAGGAGTTCGCGTTGGAGATCGGGATCGTCGGCAAACCGAACGTCGGGAAATCGACGTTCTTCAACGCCCTCACCCTGCTCGACGTGCCGATGGCGCCGTACCCGTTCACCACGATCACCCCCAACCGAGGGGTCGCGGCGATCCGCGCTCCCTGCCCCCACACCGAGAGGGGAACCCCTTGCACGCCGGGAAATGCGAAGTGCGTGGACGGGACCCGGTGGGTCCCCGTGAGCCTCGTCGACGTGCCCGGCCTCGTGCCCGGCGCGCACGAGGGAAAGGGGCTGGGTCACAAGTTCCTCGACGACCTCCGGGCCGCGGACGGGTTCGTGCAGGTCGTCGACCTTTCGGGGGCAACGGACGAGGAGGGACGCCTCGCCGAGCACGGTAGCCACGACCCGGCGGAGGAGGTTCGCTGGCTGGAGGACGAGCTCGTGGCATGGGTGGCGGAAATCCTCAGTCGGGACTTCCTTCGGCACGCGCGCGGGACAGAGCTCGACGGCAAGAAGGTCGAGGAATTTCTGGCCGAGCGCCTCACCGGTCTTTCGATCTCACCGAACGCCATCGCCGCTGCGCTCCGCGGGTCGACCGTCGAGCGCGCCCACCCCGCGCGGTGGTCGGAAGAGGATCGTTCTCACCTCGCCCGACAGCTGCTGGAGGCCTCCAAACCCCGGCTCGTCGCGGCGAACAAGTGCGACCGCGCCTCGAAGGAGGAAGCGGACGCGCTCGCCGGCCGGGTCGAACCCATTCCCTCCGTCGCCACCGCGTCGGATGCCGAGCTCACGCTCCGTCGCGCGGCGCGCGCGGGACTGG
>DASWZL010000017.1:0-52592 GCA_036404475.1 Thermoplasmata archaeon | reverse complement strand
CCATCCCCTCGGACCGAACACGGTGGTCCGCATCGTCGCGCGGAAGTGAACGGGACGCGCCGGGCGCGGGTCTCAGTCTTCCACGAGCGATACGCCCTCTGAGGTCGGCCGCACCACGAACGGCAACGCTCCGGCCCGGGCGAACCGGCGGACCAGCTCCGTTTCCTGGCCCGGGAGGGGAAGGGCGAGCACCGAACCGCCGGCGCCTGCCCCCGTGATCTTCGAAGCCTCCGCCGCCGGGGCAGCGGCTTCGATGAGGGCCTCGAGACGCGGATGGGAGACCCCGACCTCGCGGAGCAGCTCCTGGTTCCGACGCAGCAGCTCGGCCACGGTGGAGCGGTCCCCCCGACCCACGGCCTCGATCCCCTCCTTCGCCACGCGGCGGAAATCGTCGAGGAGCTCGGGCCCGCCCGGGGCCGAGAGGCGAGCCCCGACGACGCGCACCGCATCGGCGGTGGACCGGGGGATCCCGCTGTACGCGATGACCCACACCCAACCGGGATCGCTCACCCGACGGACCTCCCAGCGATGGTCGGGGGAGCGGACCGACCAGAGCGGTTCGCCCGGGCCCCCGTTGATCGCGACGAACCCGCCGGCGACGACCGTGCTCGTGTCGCCCGGGCTCCCGACTCCCTGGGCGCCCCGCTCGATCTCGAAACTCCGCTGCGCGAGCGCGGGCCGGTCGATCCCGCCGGTCGCGGAGCAGAGGGCCGCAACGAGGCCGGCCACAAACGCCGCCGACGAACCGAGACCGGCCGCCTTCGGTATCCGTGAGATGGCCCGCACCTCGACCGGGGACCGATCCTTCCAGGCGAGCTCGAGCGCGGACCGGAAGTAGGCGTTCCGTTGCGAGGCCTCCGCGTCGGCGTTGAGGCGGGTGGTCTCGCCCGCCGTCACGAAGACCTGGGTCATGAGGTCGATTGCGAAGACGAGCTCGGGCGCGCCGTGTACCACCGCGTGCTCGCCGAAGACGATGCACTTTCCGGGCGCGCGAGCCGAGAGCGGGAGACCGCGGGCTGGGATCGGGGGGAGTTCCTCGTTCACCGGCGTCGGCGACCTCCCACGATGTGTTTTCCCCGGGCGGACGGAACGATCCGCTGAGGCGCCCCGCCGGCGCGGGCGGGGCGAGGGAGGCCGAGGAGGCGCTCGAGGGTGACCGCGACCGCCGCCACCTCGCTGTGCGGCTGATGACCGACGGCCACGTTGTACTTCGCTCGCCGATAGAGCTCGGGCGGGACCTTGGCGCCGCCGACGACCAAGAGGACGCGGCGAAGGCGGGCGAGCCGGGGGAGGCTCTTCTCGAGGGGGAGGCCGTACATCGTGAGGTGGACCACGGTCCCGGGGAAGGAGCGGACCAGGCTCTTCCAGTCATCGACCGGCACGACCGCGAAATCCCCACCCCAGCGGCGTGTCACCGAGGCGATTCGCTCGGCGAGGGCGTCGTCCCGGGGGTGAAGGTACATCCGGCGGGCTCCGAACGCACGGGCGGCGAGCGCGACGTGGGTGGTGAGGCGCGGGTCGCGTCCGGGCCGGTGCCCAACCCGGAGGACCGAGACCTCGGGCAGAGGCCTACGTGCCGAGGGGCTCTGCGACGAACCGCTCGATCCGGTGGCCACGGTACTCCAGTTTCTCCGAGCGCTTGACGAGCGCCTTGAGCCGCGTCGGGCTCATCCCGAGCTCCTCGGCGACGTCCGAGAAGAACCGCCCCTCGGTCCCGACCGCGTCGTAGATCTTCAGCTCGAACTTCGTGTACTCCCGCAGCGGCATCATCGCGATCGCGAGCACCTCCGAGATCTCGGCGAGAGGGGAGGTCGTGCTGATGTTGATCGTCGAGTAGTAGAAGTGGTAGCTCTTGTCGGGCTGGTGCCGTCCCTCGCGGGCGACCCAGCGCGTGTCGATGAGTCGCAGCTTCTCGAAGAACGCGAGCGCCTTCACCCCGTCCGCCCCGAACTCCCGCTCGACGTCGTCGAGGGTGAGCCAGTTCTCCCCGAGCCGCTGAACAAGTTTCAGTTTCACCGGCGAATCGACCGCCCGGAGGATCGGAACGAGGTCGCTCACGTCGTTGACAACCTTGATTCGATGCATCGTCGCGGACATGATTACCGAACCGGTTCCGGGGGACGCCGGAGCGTTTCCAGCAGCATTCGGCGGTACTTCCCGTAGCGGTCCCCCGGGTCGAAGCGGGCCGGGTGCGGCGTTCGGGTCGGGCCCGAGCATTTCGGACAGCTCTCTCGGAAGGAGTAGCGCTCGCACGAGCGGCAGACCCGCAGGACGGACCCGGTCATGCGCGGTCGAACGTCCCCTGCCCGCCGGCGCTCTTGATCGATTTGAGGGTGGCCTCGGTCGCCCTCTTCAGGGTCTCCTCGGCGATCTTGTACTGGGTCGCTTGCACCCGGATCCGATACCGGGGAGCCCCGACGTACTGGACCTCGACCGCCTCGGGGTCGACCTTCTCCGCCGCCAGGAGCGCGGCCCGGACGTGCTCGAGCCCTTCGGGGGCCGGGTCGCTGACCTCGAGCGTTCCGAGGATCGTGACGTGGGGCGGGACGATGTTCTCGCGTGCGACCTTGAGGAAGGCGGCCGACCAGGGGGCCTTCTCGTTCTCCTTCTGGAATCGCTTCGGGTCGGCGGAGGCAACCTCGAACGCTTGGAAGAGCGAACCGTACCTCTCGATGAGGACCGGTCCGAACTGGTCGGCCGCCTCGACCGCCGTGACCTTGAGCGGTTGGGCGACCTGCTCCAACAGGCGCATCGCTCGCTGCTCGTTCTTCCACGCCTGGACCTTCTCTCGGCGCTGGTGGTCGTTGATCCGCTTGAGCGAAAGGTCGATCTGCGACTTGGCGGGGTCGACACGCAGAACGCGCGCGACGATCTTCTGACCCTCGCGGATGTGGTCGCGGATGTACTTGACCCACCCGGTGGCCACCTCGGAGAGATGGATGAATGCCTCTCGCTTCGCGTACTCGTCCAGCGTGACGAAGGCGCCGAAATTGCGGATCGAGGTCACCGTACCGACGACGAGTTCGCCTTCTTCCGGGAGCTCAGGGCGCAGAGGCATCCGACGTCCGCGTCCCCGGCTAGGCCTTCACCGGGCGAACGAGCTCGCCCCGGAGCTTGGCCTGGCCGCCCGTCGGCGTCGCGAGGGTCGCGCCGCAGACGGAGCAGTTCACGACGGTGGCGGGTCGGCTGAACATCGTCTGCTCGGTCGAGCAGTCGGGGCACTTCACGACCCAGAACGGAGAAGGTCCTCGCATGCGCTATCCCCTAGTGGTGCTCCACAAGCTCGAGCTGGCTCGCCCGCCAGCTCGCGGGCTGGACCGTGTACTTGCACTTCTTGCATCGGTACTTCAGGTAGACGCGCCGAACGGCCTTCGCCCGACCTTCGGGCTTCGGCCGCGGAAAGCCTCCGTACCCGCGCGTCGCGCGGCGGAAACGGCGCTGCCCCCACTTGAGCTCGGAGGCGGGCCGCTTCTTTCCTTTCTCGACCTCGTGCTCCGTGTGGGTCTTGCACTTCGGGCAATAGGTCGAGACGGTCTTCGGATAATGCATCGGCGGCCCGCGAGGCCCGCTTCCTATAAAGGCATTGGGGCGCCCTCCGAGGTGACCCGACGAGAGGATCCGACCTGCGACGGTCCGTGACGCGAACCGATGGGTCACAGCCCCTTCTCGGCCCCCTCACGTCGTCTCCCTCGGCCCGGAGCGCTTCCGCCGAGAGAGAGCGAACCGAACGCTTAAGTAGGGAAGCCTTTTCGCGCGACCGCGTTTCAGCGTTTTGGAGGAGGCGATGCCCGACCGTTCTGCCGTGGAAGTGGTTACCGAGGCCCTCTCGAAGGCCACCGAGCGGAAGTTCACCGAAACGGTCGAGCTTTCGGTGAACCTCAAAGACCTCGACCTCACGGTTCCGAAGAACCGCCTCGAAGACGACGTTCCGCTCCCCAAGGGCCGCGGCCGGACCGTGAAGGTCGCCGTGTTCGGCTCGCCCGAGCTCTGCCAGAAGATGCGGGGCGTCGCCGACCTGGTCGTACCGGCGAACGAGCTCGACGAGTTCGCAAAGGACAAGAAGAATGTCAAGAAGGTCGTCAGCGACATCGACTTCTTCCTCGCGGAGGCGACGCTCATGCCGACGATCGGTAAGCGCCTCGGCGTCGTGCTCGGGCCGCGCGGAAAGATGCCGCGCCCGGTACCGCCAGGAAGCGACCCCACGAACCTCGTGAACGCGCTCAAGCGCTCGATCCGGATCCGCTCCAAGGGCAATCGCACGTTCCACGCGCCGGTCGGCACTCGGGCCATGAAACCCGAGGAGATCGCTCAGAACGTCGACGCGGTCCTGGCCCGGATCATGGGGAAGCTCGAGCGCGGTCGGACGAACATCGAATCCGTCTACGTGAAGACGACGATGGGGCCGGCCGTCCGGCTCTGGTAGGAGGGTCGCGGTGCCGGGTCGTGGGTCCGTCCCGCCCGAGAAGATCGCCCGCGTCGACGCGCTCGCGTCGGCCATCGTCTCGAAACCGATGGTCGCCCTCGTAGGAATCCGCGGGGTGCCCGCGTCCGCCCTTCAGTCCATGCGCCGGGAGCTTCGGAACCGGGAGCATCCGATCATGGTCGCTACCAACAGCACGATCCGTCATGCGCTCGAGAAGGCGCTGACAGAACGGCCCGCGTTCCGGCCCCTGCTCGACCAGGTCCAGGACCCTACGGCCATCCTCTCCGCCGAGGGGAACCCGTTCTCGCTCTACCAGGAGTTCCTTCGGACCCGGTCCCCGACGCCCGCGCGGGGAGGCGATGTCGCCCCGGCCGACATCTTCGTACCCTCCGGGACCACGAGCTTCAAGCCGGGCCCGATTGTGGGAGAGCTCCAGCACGCGGGGTTCCCGGCCGCCATCGAGAAAGGGAAGGTCATCCTCAAGAGGGACACCACGATCGTGAAGGCCGGCGCGACGATCTCTCGCGAGGTCGCGGGCCTCTTGACGCGGCTCGAGATCTTCCCGCTCGAGGTGGGTCTCACGCTGCGGGCCGTGGTCGACGGTTCCACGTTCTATCCCCCCGAGGTCCTTTCGGTCGACCTGGAGGAGCGCCGGGCCGACCTGGCCCGAGCCGCGGCCCACGCCATCGGGCTCGCGGTCGAGCTGGGGTATCCGACGCCCCAGAGCATGCCGCGGCTCCTCGCTCGCGCGCACCGACGCGCTCTCGGGGTCGCTCTCGCGACCGGGTACATCACCAAGGAAACGATCGAACCGCTCTTCGCGAAAGCGATGCGCGAGGCCGCGGCGGTCGACCGCTTGATGGGTCACTGAGGGTTCCCCCAGAGTCCACGGAGTGAGAACAATGGAGTACGTGTATGGTGCGTTGCTGCTCAATGCAGCCGGTAAGCCGATCGATGAGAAGGCCCTCACCGGGGTCCTGAGCGCGGCGGGGGTCTCCGCCGACACCGCCCGGGTGAAGGCGCTCCTCGCCTCCCTCGAAGGCGTCAACCTGGGCGAGGTCCTCGCGAAGGCCGAGACGTTCGCGGCGCCCGCCGCGGCAGCGGCCCCGGCCGAGAAGAAGGAAGGCAAGGGCGAGAAGAAGGAAGAGGAGAAGAAGGAGGAAAAGGGCGTCTCCGAGGAGGAGGCGGCCGAGGGCCTTTCCGCTCTCTTCGGCTGAACCCACCGAACGAAGACCGGCTCTCGGGGGACCCTCGTCGATCACGACGGCGGTCCCGTCCCCCTTCCCGGCGATCCCGCGGGCAGGAGTGCCGTCCGCAGCGGGACGTGGCCGATCACGCACTCCCCCCTCCGGGAGGAACGACGTGCGCATCGCCCGCCGGTTCTGCCGTATTTGGAAAAAGGGGGAAGGAAAGGGTTCGGTGCCCGCGGAAGCGGGCACCCCTACCGGTGCGTTCCGGCCCGTCCCTACGTCCAGCTGATCGGCACGACGACCTTCGCTCCATTCAGGGTCACAGCGCCGATCGCCGGGCTGGGAGCGTAGCCGCTCACCGCGCCGACTACGTAGGCGTACGTCCCGTTCGGGTCCCAGAACGTGAGCTTGGTCCCGTTCGTCGACAGTGTGATGCCGTTGAGCGTGACCGACCAGATAGTGGCTGAGGGGAGCCCGGTCTCCGTGAAGACGACCTGGTAGAGGCTGAACGGCAGGACCGGGTGATAGTCGCCTCCGACGGTGATGAGACCCGCCTCGTTGTACGGTAGGACGCCGTACGGGGACCACGCGGCGCCGTAGTCGGCCCAGTAGTTACCGGCCACGTAGCCCAGTCCGAGGATGCTCCCGAAGAAGGTCCAGCCGTCGTCCGAGAAGACCGTGGACGCCGCCACCGGCATGATGCTCCAGGCGTCGTGGTTGATCTGGAACGCTCCGTTGTAGATGTTGACGACCGGGGTGTACGCCGTGTACGGGGTGAGGACCGCGTTGTTGAAGATCAGGTCCCCCGATTCCCAGAGCTCGATGGCGAGCTGGTCACCGTACTGACCGACCGCGCCCGGGTCGGCCGCCGCCACGTTGTTCGGGGTGAAGTCGTTGCCCCAGACGACGTTGCCGCTTCCGCCGAACATGATCAGCCCCTCGCTCATCACCTGGAAGGTGTTCCCGAGGAGGAGGTTGTTCGACGAGTTCCAGAAGACGACGCTCGCCTGCGTGAACCCGACGTCGTCGGCAAAGAGCCAGCCGGTGATCAACGAGCTACCGACGATCGCGACGTGGGACACGTGGTAGTAGTTCTGCTCCAGATAGTTGTACATCGGCAACCCGAAATGCGCGACCGTCGCCTGCTCCGGCTGGATGGCGTAGTTGAAGTAGAACGACGGGGCGTCGAAGACCGAGACGTACGCGTTCGTGTTCACGAGGAAGATCCCCGAGAACGCGGGGAACAGGAAGTCGTTGAACTCCCCGAACAACGGGTCGATCGGACTCACCTGGTTGTTGTAGAGGGAGTACGGGTCTCCGATCGTGCCCGCGCCGCTTGACGAGATCCCGGCGAGCTGCGCGTTCGAGAACGCCCAGAGCGGCGTGTACACGCCCAGCGCGGTGTTCACGGGGAGGCTCACGACCTTCATCGCGGTCGACCCAAAGAGGGTGAACGCGGCGGGCGTGTGGTCCGAGAGCTCGACCCGGTAGGCGTAGTTCCCGGGCGGCAGGCGATAGGTCACCAACCCCGAGGTCGGCACCGGCGCCCACGCCGCCAGGTTGTCCTTGAAGGTGGGGCCCTTCGTGATGAAGACGAACGCGTTCGACGGCGAGATCTGGAGCGTCTGCTTCACGTCGCCCGCCGGCACGTGGCCCGCGACCCCCCACAGTGGGTAGAGGATCGATGGCCCCGCATTCATCATCGCGACCGGGTTTGGACCGGCGCTCGCGTACTCGGCGATGCCCATCGAGGTCTCTCCCGTGTCGGTTCCGAAGTCGTAGGCCGAAGGCACATCCTTGTAGGTCTTCGAGCCGTTGGGCAGGGTCCAGAGGCCGAACGAGCCCGCGATGTTGAGCATGTTGGTCGTCGAGCCGCCCCCGGGCCCACCGACCATGATCTCCGCATCGTTCAGGAGGTAGCCCGAGGGGTTCACCGACTTGCCGTTGATCTGGAAGGTCGGCGGAGGAACGAAGCCGGCCGAGTTGAATTCCGCAAAGTCGTACGAACCCGACACCGACGACCCGTCCTTGGTCAACGTGTAGTTGAAGAAGATCGTCGGGCGGTTGTTGAAGATCGTCGCGTTGTTGTACGTCGTGATCGTGAACGGCGGCGCGACGTTGTAGGAGACGAGGCCGACGCCGATGTACACCTCGTCATCGATGAAGAAGCCCCCCGGTCCATGGGCATAGATGCCGTTCGGGGGGAAAACGAACGAGGGGTTGGAGAAGTTCCAGATGTTGTCCTCGAAAACCAGCGTGTGGGAGGTGTCATAGTAGACGGGCACGTTCTGGATCCAGTAGTCCGTCGCCGTGTCCCCCAGCACGTTCACGTTCGTCAGGACGGTGTTCTCCTGGATGGTGAACTGGTCCGGACCGGCCGCCCCGAGATAGAGCGGCTTCAGCTGGTTGAACGTGACCGACGCCTTGACGCTGCTGGTGTAGGAAATGGTGCCGACGTTCACGCCGCCCACCTCCCGGACTCCGAAGTCGCCCAGACCCATCGGGGCGGGGGCAGTGCCGTAGAGCGGTTGGACCACGCCATCGACCGCGGCCACATGCGCATTGAAATTGGGCAGGAACACTTTGTCCATCGGGGCATTAGCGGCATGCAGCTTGGCGAGCACCTGGCTCTCGACCGGATTCACGCTCGCCGCAGATCCTGCGTTCAGGACCGGTGAGGTGGTCGTGCTCGAAGCCGCTGCCGGCAGCGGCGCGGGGTGCGCTACGAGTCCGTTCGGAGCGAGGGCCGTGGAAGCCCCGCTGACCGAGGGAATCACCATTACGGCGACAATCGCGGCGGCCATTACCAGAAGCACTTTGCCGTGGCCTAACATAGCAGGGGGTGTAGTATAACCCGGTCTTTAAAACCTGCGTTTTTTTTGGCCGAACCCGCGAACTTCTAGGATGCGGGGGAGCGGGCGTTGGGGCGGTCGGCGCAAAATGCGCAACTTATGAGCCCGAATCGCGCCCGAACGCGAGAGGAGGTCGTGGCCTCAATCACCGAATGGGGCGTGGGGTTCCCTCGGTTTCCCGTGCTTCCGGAACCGTGCATGTCCTCATCGGAGGCGCACCGCTTAAGACCCGCAGTTCGGTAGGTACGACCGGAGGTCCTCCCCCGACCATCAGTCGTGCCATGCCTCCTCGAGAGTTCTGCGGCGTCGTGGGGGTGTCGCTCCAGGGGATGGGGGCCGCCCCGTTCCTCTTCCGGGGCCTCCGTGCCCTCCAGCATCGGGGTCAGGAATCGGCGGGCATCGCGACCACGAGCCATGGCACGATGCACCATCAGAAGGGGATGGGTCTCGTCCACGAGATCTTCACGCAGGAGCTCCTCGACTCGCTCCGGGGCTCGAGCGGGATCGGGCATGTTCGCTATCCGACGACGGGAGCGACCGACCTCGAGAACGCCCAGCCGATCCTCGTCAAGATCCGCGACGAGGATGGGGCAATCGCGCACAACGGCGACATCGTGAACTTCGAGCGGGTGCGCCGCCGTCTCCAGGCCCAGGGGGTGGACCTCCTCGGGAACGCGGACACCGAGATGATGGCCCAGTCGATCGCGCTCGAGTTCGGGCACACCCGCGACCTTGAGGCCGCGATCCGACGCGCCTGCACGACCCTGATCGGCGGCTACGCGGTCGTCTTCCTCGTCGGGAACCGGGTGTACGCGTTCCGCGACCCTCTCGGGATTCGTCCTCTCGTCTTCGGCACGGTCGAGGGCGGCGTCGCGGTCGCCAGCGAATCGGTCGCCCTCGAGATGATGGGCGGAAAGGCGATCCGCGACGTCGAGGCCGGGGAGGTGATCGTCCTCGAACGGGGCCAGCTCGCCCACTCCTCGCATATCCCGAACGGCGGGGAGACCGCCCACTGCATGTTCGAGTGGGTCTACTTCTCCCGACCGGATTCGGTCGTCGATAAGCAACCCGCCTACGACGTTCGCTACCGGATTGGCCTGCGGCTCGCCAAAGAAGCCCCCGTCGAGGCCGACCTGATCGTGCCGGTACCGGATTCGGCGCGTCCTCAGGCCCTGGGGTTCGCCGCGGGCACCGGGATCCCGTACGCCGAGGCGCTGATCAAGAGCCGCTTCGTCGAGCGGACGTTCATCCTCCCCGACCAGAAGCGCCGCGAGCTCGAGGTTCAAGTGAAGCTGCACCCGGTTCCCGGCCTCCTCAAGGGGAAGCGGATCGTCCTCCTGGACGACTCCATCGTGCGCGGCACGACGCTCCGCGCGATCCTCCTGATGGTCCGCTCCGCGGGCGCGGCCCGCGTCGACGTCCGCGTCGGTTGCCCGCCGATCCGGGCGCCATGCTACTTCGGGATCGACATGAAGGACCGGCGCCAGCTCGTGGCCCACGACCGCACCGAGGACGAAGTGGCCCGGCTGGTCGGCGCCGACAGCATCCACTACCTCTCGATCCCCGGCCTCGTGGAGTCGATCGGGCTGCGGGCCGACGAGCTCTGCCTCGGCTGCCTGACGGGGCGGTACCCGGTCGAGGTACCCGAGGAACGCCATCGCTACCAGAAGTCGCTCGCGGAGTTCTAGGGCGTGCGGCCGACGCTCGTCGTCGGGAACGGACCCGTCCTCTTCGTCATCGGGCCGGACAGCGCCCGGGCGGTCGGGCCGTTCTCGCTCGACCCTGACCCCCTGCGAGCCGCCGCCCGCTCCGAGACCCTGGGCCCTTCGGACGTGCCCGCTCTTCTCCTGGCCGCGCTCGAATCCGTCCCGGAGGGCTCCCGCCTCCTCGCCTCCCCCCCTCGGCTCGCCCGCGCGATCGCGGACAGCGTGCATCGCCCGGTCGAGAGCCCGACTATCGAGGAGCTGAGGCGGGTTCGGATGTCGATTCCCCTCTTGGACCCGACGGTCGAGCGCCGTTTCTTCCTGGCCTTAGGGCACCTGCGGCTCGAACGGGCGCTCCGCGCCCCGGAGGAGGTGCTCATCACCTTGGCCCGGGAGGAGGAGCGGGTCGAACGCTCCGTGGGACGGGAAGCGCGGGCCGCCGAATCGTTCGTCCCCGTCCCGGATTCCCCCCTCGACCGCCATCTCGTTGCGTGGGGGCGAGCCCGGGGCGCGCTCAGGGACCTCGAAGAGGCGCTGCGCCAGACCCTCGAGGTCGAGGCCCAGCGACAGGTCCCGAACCTCTCCGCGGTGGTCGGACCACGGATCGCCGCACGCCTCGTCGCCGCCGCGGGAGGGATCGGCGCGCTCGCCCGAATGCCGTCCGCGCGGATCCAGCTTCTCGGTAGCCGGCGTCGCCCCTCGCCGGAGCGCGGTCCTCGCTTCGGGATCATCTATCGGGCGGACCGCCTGGCCGACGTTCCGATCGGTCGACGCGGAGCGTATGCCCGGAGCCTTGCCGCGCTCGCGGCGATCGCGGTCCGGGCCGACGCCAGTACCCATCGCGACATCAGCGCCGGGCTAGTCGCACGACGCGACCGCCGCGTCGAGGCGCTCCGGAGGAGACGGGGATGAGACCCGGCCGGAACTTCCGTCCGTGGGAGGGCTCGCCCCGGCTCTTCGAGGTCGCCCGCGCCGAGCGGCGGGAGTTCTGGACCGAGGCCGTCGGCGACCCGCCCCCAGTGTACGGGGAGCGGTGGACCGAGGTCGCGGACCGCCGATACCGGCTCTTCGAGCCCGGCCGCTCCAAGTTGGCCGCGGCCGTGGTGCGCGGGTGGGCCGGCGACCTGCCCGCTCCGGGAGAGCGATGGCTCTATCTCGGCGCGGCGACCGGTACGACCGCGTCGCACGTCGCGGACCTCGTCGGGCCGGAGGGACGGGTCTACGCCGTCGAGCGGAGCGTCCGGCCGTTCGCGCGGCTGCTGGTGCTCTCGGAACGATGGCCCAACCTCCGTCCGATCCTGGGGGATGCGCGCGACCCGCTGGCGTACGCCAGCCTCGTGCCCCCCGTGGACGGTGTCTACACCGACATCGCGCAGGCCGACCAGCTCGACATCGTCCTTCGGAACGCAGAGCTCCTCCTGACGGGAGAGGGGGCGCGACTGCTCGTCGCCCTGAAGACCGCGAGCATGGGCCGGCACCGGTCCGCCGCGGGTCACCGTGAATCGGCGGAGCAGACCCTCGCCGAAACGACCACCCTGTTCCCGTCGGTTCCCCTCGAACCGTTCCACAAGGCGCACTTCATGGTCGGGGGGCGCTGGGGACGCTCCTCGCGCCTCCCCGTCCGGGAGACCGCCCGGCCTACGACGCCGCGCGGGCGCCGCCCCGGGCGACGAGCACGGTAACGACATCCTCGTCGGAAAGGACGTGGTCCCGGCCGACGGTCTGGCCAGGGAAGCGCGCGCTCCGCCCCCAGACCTGCGCCGCTTTGAACCCCCGGCCCAGATCGCCCGGGAGCTTTCGGAGGAGCTCGGCGACCGACTCCCCCTGGCGAAGGATCACGGGTTCCTCCCGGTCGGGCGGCAGCCCGGGGGGCTTGACGTAGATCCGGATGAACTTGAGGGTCGTCCCGATCCGATCCACGAGGGTATCCAGACCCGCCCCGGTGCGTGCGGAGATGAATATCGGTTCGAATGGGACGAGCGACGCCACCAGCTGGCTTCGCTCCTTCAGGTTCATCAGGTCGGCCTTGTTCACCACCATGATCGCCAGCACGTAGACCCGGTTTCCGGCGAGGACATCGATCAGCTGGTCGGCGGTGGCATCCTCGCGGAAGACGATTGACCCGTTGTGGAAACCGAACTCTCGGGCGATCTGCGCGGCGCCGCCCCCCGCCAGGTGGGTCAGGCGGACGGTGCTCGAGACCGTCAGGCCGCCCCGGTCCGAGCGCTGGAGGACGATGCGGGGAGGCCGCTGATTGATCCGAACCCCCGCCCCCTCGATCTCGGCCGTCAGCGCCCGGAGGTTCGGATGCTCCGGGTCGATGAGGAACAGCACGAGGTCCGTGGAACGCACGACCGAAAGGACCTCGCGGCCCCTGCCGCGCCCCCGGGCGGCGCCGGGGATGAGACCGGGCATGTCGAGGATCTGGATCGAAGCTCCGCCCCAGCGGAGCATTCCGGGGATGATCGAGACCGTCGTGAAGTCGTACGCCGCCGTCTCGCTGTCCGCGGCGGTGAGACGGTTCAGCAACGTCGACTTCCCTGTGGAGGGATAGCCCACGAGGCCGACCGTGGCGTTGCCGCTCTTCCGTATCGAGTAGCCAACCCCCCCGCCCTTTCCCTTGGCCCGGGTTTCGCGCTCCAATCGGAGAACCGCGAGCTTCGCCTTGAGCCTCCCGATGTGCAGCTGGGTCGCCTTGTTGTACGCGGTGTTGCGGATCTCGTCCTCGACCGCGACGATCTGTTCTTCAAGGGCCGACATGCGGATCGGGGCGAGCTCCGCCTCTTGGGGGCGTCCCGGATACTTGAGAGTGACGCGATGGCCCACGGTTCACGTTCCGTGCACGTTGACACCTCCAAACCCTCCGCGCGATTCCGGGAGCCATGTCCCGGCTGCGGGGCGAGCCCACCGAGCTCGAGAACCTCTCGGAGTGGCAGATGGTGTCCCATCCCCAGCGGGACCGTCGCTGGGAGGAGGTCCTCGCCTTCCGGGAGCGGCTGGTCGCTTCTCTCCGAGCCGGGCACGGGCTCGGGGTCGCGTTCGACCTGCTCCTCGTTTCCGGTCCCGTCCCACAGCTGTCGTTGGGGTGCTCGGACCCGGCGAGCGCTCGATGGGTCGGTCGGATACTGTTCCCGGCCTACGGGCGCGCCTCGTGGGTCCGTCGGAGCGCGTCGAAACCCGACCCCACCGCCGACCGGCGTTGGGGCCGAAGGGTCCGTGACTGGCCGGATGTGCTGCGCGAACCTTCCGACGGCCCCTCGGCCTTCGACAGCCTCGCTCTGGCGATGAGCGGCGTGACCCCGGGGGTCTCGGTCCGTTGGGGATTCCGTCCCTGCCCGGCAACGTGGAGCCGCCCTCGTGACCTCGACGGGGCGGAACGACCCCGACCGCCCACCGAAGGAAGGGGCTCCGGGGACCGACTGCCTCGCGCCCGCCGGCCCGAAGCCCCGGCTCCGGCCCGACCGTTCCCTCTGTTTTGGAAGGCGAAGGTCTGCGTCGCGCTCTCCCGAGGGGAAGCGAGCGACCTCGTCTCGGCCGAGCGGGTTCGACCGGCGATCGAGGTCGCTCTGCGGTCGGGACGAGCGAACGGGGTCCGCTTTTCTCGGAGGCCCCTCCGTCTTCCGTGGGGTTCCTCGTCGTTCTTCCTGTCCGAGGACGAGCTCGCCTGCGTGCTGCCGAGCATCGACTGCGCGGTGGGCCCCCGTGAGAGACGGGGAGGCGAAGGCCTACCGATCCTGCCCCTCGGTCGGTCGCCCACAGGCCGAGTGGTGGGTCCGCCGGTGGAGCCCGATCAAGGGCGCCACCTCGCGGTCCTTGGGGAGACAGGGATGGGAAAGAGTTCGACGCTGGTCGCGGTCGCTCGGAAGGCGGCGACCTTGGGTGGCGTGGTCCTGTTCGATCCCCTCGGGGAGACCGCCCGGTCGTTCCTCTCCGGGCTTTCGGCCGGGGAATGCTCCCGGCTCGTCGGGGTCTCTCCGCACGGGGGGGCGAGCGGGATCAACGCGCTCGAGGGCATCGGGGGGAGAGAGACCGACCCCGTCCTCTCCGACCGTCGGCTCAACGACCTCGTTCACGCTCTGCGCCGGGTCCGCTCGGGCCGATATGTCGACTCCAACTACTGGGGCCCGCGGCTCGAGGAGATGCTGACCCGCGCCGTGAGCGCGGCCGCGGCGTTCCCATCCGGGACGCTCGCCGACGCCCACACTCTCCTCGCTACGGGCGGGAGGACGCGTCAGGTCGTTCCGCCGGAAGCGCAGGAGGCGGTCCGCGAGCTATCGGACCGGGTCCGGGAACGCCCGGACGACGCGGAGGGGGCGCGCCGGCTCCTCTACGAGGTGGTCCGGAGCCCGGTCCTCCGCCGGATGCTCTGCGAACGGAACCCGGTGCTCCACGCGAGGGAACTCGTCGGAACCGGTCGGATCGCCGTCATCTCCGGTGATGCGTCGGAGGTCGGCGAGTCGGTCGCCCGCTACCTGTTGGCCGTATATCTCGCCCTGGTGTGGTCGGAGTTGCTCGCGCGGCCGTCCAACCCGAAGACGTTTGTCGTGCTCGACGAGTCGCAATGGTTCTCGCACGAGAGCCTCGCCGAGATGCTCCGCCTCGCCCGCCGGAGGAACGTCCACGTCGTGTTGGCGACCCACACGGTGGGTTCTCTCCCCGAGGCGGTGGCCGACGCCGTGTGGACGAACGTCTCGGACTTCATCGCGTTCCGCAGCTCTCCCGAGGAGGCGCGGGAGCTCTCCCGAGCGACCCGCGGGCTCTCGGTGGAGGAGCTCCTCGCCCTCCCCCGAGGTCACGCGGCCGTGCTGCTCGGAAAAGGGAGCTCGGTAGACTGGGTGCGCACCGCTGGCCGCCCGATGGAGGTCGACCCGCCCTCTCCCGACGGTTGGGGTACGCCACCGGATCCTGGCCCTGGGCCGGGGGACGCGGCACCCCGAGAAGAGAGCGTGCCAGCCACCGTAGAGAAGGTCCTCGCGTGGATCCTCGGGCGAGCGCGCGCACTCCCGGCGGGAGAGCCGCTCAGGGTGGAGCTGGCCGAGCTGAGGAGGACGGTCGACCCTGAAGGCCGGGCCATTCGAGAAGCCGGGGCGAGGCTCGGCCGGGCCGGCGCGCTGGTCTCCTCCGCGCATTCACCCGGGGGTTCCGTCTGGGTGCTGGACCCCGCGAGGATTCCGGCCGTGACGGGAGAGACGCCACCCTCCCCCTCCTCGGATGCTTCTCAGCGCCCACAACCCTCTTAGGACTTGAGCCACCGGTTCGGCGTTCAGGATGACGCGCTCCGATAGGCATTTCCACCCATCAGTCGATGCTTCCCGCCGGACCATCCGAAAAGGGGTGGTTTGCCAAGCCACCCCTTTGGGGGAGCTAACGAAGCGTTAGCGAGGGCGAGTACGGGGACCAGGCGATCAACTATGGTGGGAAAGCCCCGCAAACGGGATCGGAATCCCCGTTAGCGAAGCAGCCCTTTGCAAAGGCCTCGGGGGGAATGGTGACACTTTCCCAAAACCGTCAGGACTGCCGCGTTTTTGGGGCAGGGACAGTCCCTCTCAGCGTAACACCCGCTCGACCCGACTCCTTGAGTAATTAGCCCCCATAAGAGAGATTTGTATCACACTTCTGCCCCGGGACTGCGAATCGGGAGTACGTACTGTGGGTCCGTGACTCCCGATCTCGCAATGTTATCCCAACCTCTTGGCGATGCTGCTGGCGAGGAAGACCCATCGGGGAACGCACGAACTCGCACTCCAAAGGTACTTGGGGCGGAGGGCCTAGGGATGACTGTTAACCGACAGGGGAGCCATCCACCGATCTCTTCACACCACTTCTCAGCGCCCCGTACCATACCGTGGTCATGAACGACAGACCAATCGCCAACAGACCCGCAACGGCGAGGTAGCCCCCAGCAGGCAGGGCTGTGTAAATGTAGATCGTGCACCCAACGAACATGAGGGTGGCGCCGACGAGCATCGCCCAGCCTACCCGATCCTGGTAACGGGTCGGCAAGAGGCGCTCAACGACCAGCGCCACGATCATCACCATCAGCGACAGGAAGAACCCGACGTAGAGACGAATCCAGGCCAGTGGAGGGGAACCCACACCCACTCCGCCGGCAGGCTCTAGGGCGGCGATCAGGACTGCGAAGACGATCCACATCACGAAGGGAGTCGCCCGCACCGGTACGCCGACAGGGAATCTCGATCCTTGCAAGCGACCACTGCCGATCAGCAAGGCGCTCAACACAAGGACTCCACCGAATGTTAAGGTGACGACGTTAACCAAGTCGTTGATACCAACCCAGCTCAGACCATTGATGGACGTGATGAAATCGGGGGTGGCAATCGTCCAAGACGAGAATCCCGACAGGAGGGCCATTTCCACTTGCAGGAGAATATCCACGCAGATCAACGCCATACCCGCCCGAGCTAGCGTCAGCGTCCGGCCTTTGAGGCCGTAGTAGCCGAAGCGGATCGCCACAATCGAAACGATTCCCGCAACCACGCTCGAGACCATGAGGTAGGCATGCGCGAGGACCAAGTTAGTTGCAAAATCCTGTACCGACTCACCTTGTTGCGAGGCGTACCAGCCGATTACTGACGGGTTGCTGCCGAAAGTCAAAATCCAGCCGCCCAGGTGGCCGAGGACGGCCGCCACCAGCACGGATCCCGCGCACAGAGCCGTTGTAATGAACGGGAAAGTTCGGGTCTTCGGGGCGCCCGTGCGCCACAGTTCAACGATCCCCCAGAGAAGGAGGAGCGCGATCTCGTCGAGCGCCATGAAAGCTGCAATCTGAACCCACATGCCCGCGTCAGTCCAGGGGGGCGTGCGGTCAAAGATCGCACCGAGGGGCGAGGCGAGTCCGGCGACCAAGACGCCGGCCAATATCCCCCTACGTACAGACAAGGAGGGAATCTCGAGCGCGTCGCAGGCAACCAGCGCTCCGAGTCCAACCATCCCTACTGTCAGGCCATGTAGGTACATCACCAGCCACCAGTAATTGGTGGATCCGATCCACCAGTCGGAAGTCCCGGGGCCGCCTACGAACGGGTTCTCGACGAAAATGCTCCCAGCGAAAAAGAGACCGATCCAAAAAATGAGGAAGAGCGCCAAGCGCCGGGAGCTAAGCCAGGGCAAGCGCGGGATCAACGTCACTCCCTTCTCGTCGAGAAAGGGGGAAGGAGCTGCTTCCACGATGTCTTCCCTCATCTGTCGAGACCTCGCGTCTGGACCGAGGCAAGGAGGAACCTCTCCCGCACGTCGTCGCACAGAACGGTGGCACCGAGGAGGACCCGCGCGCCGCTCGGGGCCCTCGTCGCGTGCCGGTCCGATAAGCGAGGAACGAACGCATCCTTTCGAGAAGGAGCCTCGGTTCCCGCCGTGGCCGCGGGCGCCACCCTGTCCGCCGCCATGGATGCCGAGACTGCCCGCGCAAGGCACACGACGCTTCTTGGCGTCTGGGCGATCCGCTGCAAAAGGAGTCCGAGCTTCGGAAGGTCAACGTCGGCCGAAAGGGGCGACCGCAGCCTCCAACTCTCCCACCGGCTTCCGACCGCCTCGTCCTCCAGCCAGTGCGGGTGCCGGGCCCGGTTGGCCGGCGTTACGTTCCGGCGGTCGCGGACCACGGTTGCCCCAGTCTATAGGTGTGAGATAAACCTAGTGTACGTGTTTAGCCCCTTCGGTGAATCGCGGCGGGCTTGCCCGCGGCCGGCTGGCCCGAGTAAATGGCTGATTCCGGACGTACCCAAATTGTAAGCCTAGGAAACCGTTTCTCGTGTTGGAAACGGGCGCGTTACGTCCCACCCCGCACCCTATCCGCCCGCCCCGACCTTTTTCAAAGGAGGGGGTTCTCTAACGCCCCGCGGATTGGTTTGGGACGGCCGGAACTGGCCTCTATGCATTCGTTCTTGAAGGGTGTTTCCACCTCTCGGTCGATGCTACCCGCCGGGAGCACCTGCCGCCAGCCGTGATACCCGCGCCAGAGCGTGCTGTCACTTGCTTCGATGACAAACGGTCGGGGACCGTCACGTACTCTTCGGCAACAACTGACCCGCCCTCATCGAGTAGCAGCCCCGGCCCCTGCCTCAGGGACTTAGACAATCCAGCGAAGCCCTCTTAGGGACGGAGCGGCTCGTTCTACCGATGGACCAGCCATCCGGTTCCCCGCCGGTGACCCCGCCGGCGACCCCGGCGGCGGACGGGTTGCTGCCCCCGGCGACGGTCTTGGAACGGTGCGTCGTCGGCATCGAGGGGCTCGACAGCATCCTGGAAGGAGGGATCCCGCGAGGGAACATGGTCCTCGTGTCCGGCAGCGTCGGAACGGGAAAGACGACCCTCTGCCTCGAGTTCCTCGTCCGCGGGGCGGAGCGGGGAGAGCGGTCGCTGTTCCTGTCGGTCACCGAAGCCTCCCGGAAATTGATGCAGAACCTCTCCACCTTCGAGTTCTTCCACAAGGACCTCGTGGAGAACGGTTCGCTGGTCTTTGTCGACCTCCCGAAGGCCTACGACCGCCTGGGCCTCGGTCGGGAGGAGCTCACCAGCGAGGAGATCGGGATCGTGCTCCGAACGATCCGGGACCTCGTCCAGTCGCTGGGCATCCGCCGTCTCGTCCTGGACAGTCTCACGTCGGTGTGCTACCGGATCCGCCGGGAGGAGCAGATCCGGGACTTCATGCTCCGCCTCGGACAGGAGCTGAACGAGGCGGGGTGCACGTCGCTCCTCGTTTCGGAGATCGGCCCGACCCCGGGCCGGTATTCGCTCCACGGCGTGGAGGAGGCGATCGTGGACGGCGTCATCCTGCTCTCGAACTCCCATCGGATGGGGGACATCCTCCGGGTCCTCCAGGTCATCAAGATGCGCGGGACGGCGCATTCCCACGCCCAGTTCGTCATCCAGCTCACCCCAATCGGGCTCCTGATGGCCCCGCACCTGAAGGGCGGGCGGGAAGGAGGCGTCTAGACGGTGACCCCGACGGTCGACCTGGGAGAACGGCTCCGGGGGCTACCGAGCGGCAGCGCCGTCGCCCTCAAGCTCGACCCGCGCGAGTACGCGGACCACTACTTCGCGGTCCTCAACGCGACCCTCCGGGACGTCGGGAGCGAGACGGACGCCCACACGATCTACCTCACCGTCACGAACCCGGCCGCTTTCGTATGGACGCTGGCCCAGGCGCTCGACGTCCCGCCGGACCGGATCTCCTTCGTCGATGCGATCAGTCACATCATGATGAACTACGCCAACCCGCTCCCGAACGCCACGTACGTGGAGAGCCCTCGGGCGCTCGAGGAGATCATGCTCCGCATCGAGTACCTGCTCCGGAAGTTCCCGCATCCCCGGGAAATCGTCGTGATCGACAGCGTGAATTCCCTCGCGATCCACAACCAGCCCGAGCTCCTCTCCGAGTTCTTCCACATCCTCTTGAACAACCTGAAGGCCCGGCAGGTGCTCACGCTCGTCCTCGAAACCTCCGAGGAGGAGACCACGGGGATCGAGCAGATGCTGAACCTGGTCGTCGACGAGACGATCGACGTGGGTCGGCTGGGACGGTAGCCGTGGCCGACCCCGACCGTATCTTCGGCATCCCCGAGATCGACCAACCGGTCTGGACGGCCCTTCCTCCCGGCTGGCTCTCGGTCCTCTCGGGGACCTCGGGCTCCGGGGCCCCCCTTCTCGCGAAGCAGTTCGCCCACGCCGGCGCGGGGCCGGTCCCCGTCCTCTTCTACACGACCTACGAGCGGACGGAGGACGTCAAGAAGGCGTTCGACGACTTCGGGTGGGACCCGGACGAGATCCGGATCGTCAACCTGGCGGACGAGTACTTCGAGCGCGTGCTCGTCCAAGGGCTCGAGACCGCAAAGGCGCGGGAGGGTGGAATCACGCTGGGCGAGCTCATCGATTTCCGACCGCAGGACCGGGCGTTGACCCCGTTCAGCCTCACGAACCGGATGCTTTCCGACCTCGCCAAGATCGACTCCCCCTTCCGGATGGTCGTGGATTCCGTCGACTTCTTCCTCGAGGTCATGGAGCCCCACGAACTGACGACGGTCGCTCGGCAGATCCGGCACCGCTGCCAGACGATCGGAGGCCATGCCCTGCTCACGGCCCACTCGGTCGCCCACGACCGGGCGGTCTTCGGGCTCCTCCAGGACCTCGCGGACCTCGTCTTCGACCTCACGGCGGAGCCCCGGCTCGACCACTACGAGCACACGCTTTCGGTCCAGAAGGTGGCGAACCGACCCGACCTCACGCACATCTGGAACGCGGAGCTCGGCGAGTACGGCTGGCACGTCAACGAGCGCACGGGCGCGCCGCAATAGCGGCCTACCACGCGGTAAGCTAACCTTTATCGGCCGACCCCGGCTGCTTCGGGCGAGGTCGAAACGCCGTGGAAGACGTCGTCATCCGCACGCTCGAAAAGGTGGAACTCCGGGACCCAATCCTCATCGAAGGCCTTCCCGGGGTCGGGAACGTCGGGAAGCTCGCCGCAGATTACCTCCGCGAGCAGCTCCCGGCGAAGCCGCTCGCCACCATCTACTCGAAGTTCTTCCCCCCGCAGGTCTACGTCAGCGAGGAGGGGATCATCCGCCTCGTCTCGAACGACCTCCACTACTGGAAGGGCCCGTCGACCGCGTCCCGGGACATCCTCGTGCTGGGGGGGGACTACCAAGGGATCAGCCCCGAAGGCCAGTACGAGATCACCCAGCGGGTCCTCGACTACTGCCACGGCCTCGGCGTCCGCGAAGTGTTCACGCTCGCCGGGTTCGCCCAGGGCCGCGTCGTGGACGACCCGCGCGTTCTCGGCGCCGCGACCAACCCCGAGCAGGTCGAGGCGATGAAGAAGTTCGGCGTCGTTTTCTCGCGGAACGACCCCGGAGGCGGGCTCATCGGGGCGAGCGGGCTCTTCCTCGGTCTCGGACGTCTCTTCGGCATGGAGGGGGTCTGCCTCATGGGCGAGACGAGCGGCTACTTCGTCGACCCTCGTAGCGCGGAAGCGGTCCTGAAGGTCCTCGCCAAGATCCTGAACGTCACGATCGATTTCACGGCGCTCGAAGCGAAGGCGCACGAGATCGACCGGATCGCGCAGAAGATCCACGAAGCCGAGGCCCGGTCGTCCGAAGGACCCACGCCCTCCGGCCCCGCTCCCCGAGACGACCTAGGGTACATCGGTTGAACGACCGGTCGATGGTCGAACCGTCCGTGCGGGTGTCGTCCGCGGAGGACGGGGCTCGTCGCGAACGGGTCCAGGAGCTCCTACGACGGTCCTCGGACCCGGACGGGTTCGTCCCGTTCGACCGGTTCATGGAAATCGCCCTCTACGGTGCGGGGGTAGGGTTCTACACTCGCGAGGCCTCGCCGTTCGGACCGGAAGGAGACTACTACACCGCGGCCCACGCGAGCCCGCTCTTCGGCCGCGCGATCGCGGAACGCGTGCGGTCGATAGTGACGGAGATCCCGGAGGGCCCACCGCTCCGCGTGCTCGAGATCGGGCCAGGGGACGGAGCCCTGGGCGAGAGCGTGCTCCACGGTCTGGCGCCGGACGCCGCGGTGAGGGAACGGGTCGAGTACGTCCTCGTGGACCGGTCCCCCAGTCTCTCGGTGCGGGCGTACGAACGGGTATCGGCGGCGGGCCGGGCGGTAGGGATCCCCGTGAAGGCCGCGGGGAGCGTCGGCGCGGACGGGCCGTTCCACGGGGTGGTGCTGGCGAACGAGGTGCTGGACGCGCAACCGTGCCGTCGGCTTCTCTGGGACGGCGAACGCTGGCAGGACGCCGGGGTCCGTCTCACGGACGACGGGTTCGTCCCGGCCACGGCTCCGCGCGCACGGCCCGTGCCGGCCCCCGAGCTCCCTCGGAGCCCCGCCCCCGGAACGTTCGTCGAGGTCTCGCCCATGGCCGAGGCCCTCCTCCGCGAGGTGGCAGACCACCTCGTGGCCGGTCTCTTCCTTGTGCTCGACTACGGGATGGAGGAGTCCGAGCTCGTCGTGGCCCATCCCTCGGGGACCCTCGCCGCCGTTCGGCGTCACCGCTTTGTCGACGACCCGTTCGCGGACCCCGGGACGTGCGACCTGTCGGTCTTCGTCAACTTCAGCCGCGTGCGGGCCGCGGCCGCTTCCGCCGGCCTTCGGGAGGTGGCCTTCCGGCGCCAGGCAGAAGCGCTCGGCGCGTGGGGGTTCCCGCGGTTGCTCGAGGAGGCGGTCCGCTCTGCATCCTCGGCGGAAGCGGAGGTCCGGGTCCGGCTCGCGGCGAAGAACCTCCTGTTCGGGTTCGAACGGTTCCACGCGCTCGAGCTGGCCCCGCCGGATCGCGCCGGCGGTTCCCCGACCGCTACGTGACCGGCCGGGTCGGCGAGCTTTCGAGCATCTCCACGACCTTTGCCTCGGCCAGCAACCGGGCCGTCTCGGGGGGTAGGGAGAGAACGTCGTCGGCCTTGAGGTCGACCGTTTCGGAACCGACCTCGACTGGGCGCGAGTCCTTCAGCACCCGGACGTAGACGAACGAGGGGCGCGCCCGGGCCGCCGGTAGCGGCGCGGGACTTCGAGCGGGAGAAGCGGAGGCCGACGGCGCCGCCGGGACCTCGGACGGGCGTGGAGAGGAAGGAGCGGCGGCGACCAGGGTGGGTTCGATGTAGGCGGCCGCCGAGCGCCGATGGTCGAGGAGGACCGCGAGGACCTGGTCGAACATCCCGCGCTCCTCGGGCAACGCGTTCACCAGGTCGCGGCTCCCGCCGATGCTCGCCTGGAACGCCGCGCCGAGGACCTTCTGGGCCCGACCCTCGACGATGTCCCGGGCGACCTGGATCGCCCGCTGGTAGGTCTGGCGAGAGATGTCCCCCTTCCGACCGGAGGGGTTCTCGCGGAGCTCGGACTCGTACGACCGGCGCAGCTCGGCCAGGTACGCCGTGGTCGCGGCGTAGAACTCTAGGGGGAGCTTCGCGAGGCCTCGAACGGCGAGCTCGTTACGACGCCATTCGAGCAGTTGCGTGAAGTGGTCGGCCATGAGCTCCCGCGGGATGGGCGGACACCCGAAGGACTATACGAGATGTGCGGTCTCAGGCGGACCTCCGACCGCCTCTCGGTCGGCGGGGAGGGCGCGGGTCGATGGTCACGGGTCGGGATCCGGCCGAGGTGTTCGACGAGTTCTGGGAGCTCTGGGTCCGGCTCCAGAGCGACAGCCGGGTCCCCGGCACCGTGGTGGTCGTGGAGGGGGAACGCGACCGGCGCTCCCTGCGCCGGCTCGGCCTCCGGGGACCGGTCGTCCTGGTCCACCGTGGGCGGACCATCTCGGAGACCGCCCAGCACCTGACCGCCACGGCCCGCCGCGTGATCATCCTCACCGATTGGGACACCGAGGGCGGGCATCTCGCGCAGCGGCTCAAGGAGTTCCTCGGGGTCGGTCGTTCCGGACCGGACCTGGAGCACCGACGGCGGCTCGCGCGGATCCTCCGGGGCGAGCTCGTCCACGTCGAGGGGTTGTATGGCTGGGCCCTTCGAACGGCCGAGAAGGGGAACCGGTCCCTCGGTCAGCTGCTCGAGCTCGCCGAGGCGGACGCCGAGCGTCCTACGGAATGACCTTCGATTGGGTTCGTCGCGTCGGGCGGCGGTTGCGGGCCCTCGAGGGACGGAACCGCTCGGCACCCTTCCCCTTCCAGCGGAGGCCGCGGCCTTCCGTGCCCGCGCTGGTGAGACCGCGATAGACCCGACCCTTGTGCACGGGGGCCGCGATCCAGGCGATCTTGGGGTCGGCGAGGATCTCGGGGTGGAACGGGTCCACCAGGATCACCTCGAAGAACTTCTGCTTCCCATCTTCGCCCACCCAGTAGGAGTTGAGGACCTCGAGATTGGGGTAGTGCTTCTGCGCCCGCTCCTCGGCGATGCGCCGCAGGCTCTTCGCGAGCGTCATCCGAAGGATGCCCTTGTGCTTCGGGCGTCGGCCCGCGATGATGGCGCGCTTGCGCTGCCCGCCCCGGCGGACCCGAACGCGGACGATTACGTACCCACCCTTCGCCCGGAACCCGACGGCCCGGGCCCGGTCGAGACGCGTCGGATGTTCGATTCGGGTGACCGTGCCCTCCCGCCTCCAGTGGAGAAGACGCTCGTGCCGGAGCGCGGCCCCCTCCTCCCCGAGGGTCTGCTGGAACGACTGGGCCATGTACCGGTAGGCAGAGCTCGCCATGGGACGCGGCGCGGGGGACCCGGGCCCCAATTATAAAGCTGCCGCCGCGGAGAAGTGTTCAGCCGCCGCCGTGCTTCGCGACGACCGCCCACGGAAGGCGGGACTCCACCGGACGGACGACCTTCGCGGTCGCGTGGCTCTCGGTCGCGATCGCCCGCTCGAGGTGGCTCGAGATCTCCCGCACGAGGCGGTCCATGCGCGGCCGCTCCTCCGCGGGGACCTCGGTGGGCGCCTCCCACACGAGCGCAGCGCCCCCGCTCGTCGGGTAGAACCGAAACTCGAGCGCGGAGGCCGCCGGGGGGACCGCGGGGTTCATCCGGTCCAGACGGCCCTTGACCCGGCTCTCGCTGGGCTCGGAGGTCTCCGACCTCTCGACCGTGTACCCGATCGTGCCGAGGTACTCGGCGAGGTAGGTCGCAAACCGCTCGCGACCGATCCCGCGGACCCTCAGCCAATCGCCGTTACCTTCTCCCATGCTCCTTCCGGTCCAAGGCACGCCCGTAGCTCTTGAAGAGCCCGAGCATCATTCGCAGCTCCGCCTCCGAAGGCGTCGCGCGGCCGAGTACGCGACGGAACAGGAGGATTAAACCCCGTCGTTTGTGGGCGGGGTACCCCGTTCGGGCCAGAAGCTCGCCGAGACGCTCGAGAAACAGCTCCTTCTCGGGCCCGTTCAGCTCGACCACTTCCGGGGCCGGAGTGGTCTCGGGGTCGCTCGGCCCCCGCGCTCGGTGGACCGCATACAGCACGATCGCGGCGGCGTGGGAAAGGTTGAGTGTCGGGAACTCCCGGCGCGCGGGAATGTGGACGAGGAGGTCGCAGCGCAGGAGCTCCTCCCGGGAGAGACCGTTATCCTCCGGCCCGAAGACGATCGCCACTCGCCCCTCCAGGGTCCGGACCATCTCTCCGAGGCGTTCGGGGCTGACGGAGCGCCGCAAGTAGGCGTTCGAGCGGCCGGTGGAAAGGTCCGTCGTGCCGATCACGAAGTCCGCGTCCCCGACCCCCTGGTCGAACGTCCGGGCGCGGACCGCGGTGCGAAGGAGGGGAAGACCGGCCATCGCTCGCCGACGCGCGACGGTACCGACCTTGGCTCGGGAGGCGACCAGCACCAACCGGTCCGCGCCGAAGTTCCGAGCGAGGCGCGCGACCGCCCCCACGTTGCCGTCCTCTTTCGGTCGCACGAGGACGACGTCGATCTGTCGCGTCAACCGGCCGCTCCCTCCGTGAAGAGGCGGCGGAGCATCCAATCGACGTCGAACGGCACGAGGTCCGCGTACCCTTGACCCGTTCCGACGAACAGGATCGGCTTCTTGGTCACGAAGGTCGCGCTCAGCGCGGCGCCCCCTTTCGCATCGGCGTCGAGCTTGGTGAGGACCAACCCGTCGATCCCCACGGCGACGTCGAACAGTTTCGCCTGTTCGATGACGTCGTTCCCGCTGAGGGCGTCGCCGACGAACAGGGTGAGCGACGGAGAGACGACCCGACGGATCTTCTTCGCCTCCTCGATCAGGTTCTCGTTCGTGTGCTGGCGGCCGGCGGTGTCCACGAGCACGACGTCGATCCCCTTCGCCCGAGCGTGTTCGACGGCATCGTAGGCGACCGCGGCCGGGTCACTGCCTTCCTGCTGGCGGACCACCCGGACGCCGATCCGCTCGCCGTGGACGAGCAGCTGCTCGATCGCGCCGGCGCGGAACGTGTCGCCCGCGGCGATCACGCTGGAAAGCCCTTGGCCGCGGAGCCAGCCCGCGAGCTTGGCGATGGTGGTCGTCTTCCCGGTCCCGTTCACCCCCACGAACAGGATCACGTACGGTTTCGGCGTGCGCTGGCGGACCGCGTTCGCGAGGTCGATGGGCGGTCGCGCCAGGATCGCGCGGCAGGAGCGTTCGAGGCAGGTCCGGATCGCATCCTCCGCGTCCACTCCGAAGCGTAGTTTCTTCCCGGCGAGGTCCCTGCGAAGGTCCCGTCGCAATCGTTCGATCACCGGGACCGCGACATCGGATTCGAGGAGGACGATCTCGAGGTCGTCGAGCACATCGTCGATCTTTCCTTCCTTCAGGCGCCGCCCGAGGAACCCCTCGGTGAAGATGGTCGCGTCGCCTCCGGCGGGGGCGGGCCCGGAGGTGCCGGTGGGCGGCGTCGGAGCGGGAGGAGAGAGGGTCGCGGCCGGTCCGGAAGGGGGAGCCGCAGTCTCGCGGGGCGGTTCGGGGGGCGGGGGGGACGCTTCCTCGGAGCGCCTCAGCCGCGCCTTAATCGCTGCCCACATCGGTCGGCGCGCCGCTCTCCCGAGCGATCGAGTCGAGTCGCTGGGAGAGAGCCTGGATCCGTTCGTCGAGGGATGTCATCTGCCCTTCGAGGTCCCGGAGCGCCTGTTCGATGCGGACGGTCCGTTCCGCGAGGAGCTCGACCACCTTCGGCCGCTCCATCTCGACGACGACCCCGGAACCCACTCCGACCAGCACCGGAGTGCCCCGGTCCACCGACCCTCGGACGTACGTCTCGCCCCCGAGGGGGAGCAGGAACTCGGCGGTCGTGGGCGCGCGGTCGACCCCTTCGAGGCTCTCGCGGGCGCGGACGTGGTCCTGACGGGAGGCGCTCAGGATCTCGTGCTGCTGAAGGAGGGTGTTGAGCTGGTTGCGGTAGGCGTCGAGGCGCAGGAGGTCCTCCTGGACCTGCTGCTCGGTGACTCGGGGCGTGCTCGCGCTCATGCCGCCGTGACCTCGGCGACCGAGTTGATCCGGATGTGGGAGCGCTTTACGTGATGGCAGCCCCCGATCTCCGAGAGGGCCCACTCCCGCGCGACCTCGGCCGAGTTGGCGTCGTGGGTCTTCGTGAACGACTGCCAGTAGCCGCGGCGGGCGTAGAACGACCCTTGGACCTTGAACTCGGGCATGGAAAGCTCTGGTGTGCGGCCGCAGCACCCGGGGGGGCCTTTTAAACCTAGCCAGCGGCCGGCTCGGTCCGCAAGTCGAGACACGCGCGGGTCGGGCCCATCGGGAGAGGCCGAAGAGGCCCGAGCGAACTTCCTCGGACCTCGGTCGCCGAGGTCTCGGCAACGGACCGCTGGTGCTCGCCGTCGTAGGCGCGGAGCGGCTATCTCGACGCTTCCTCGCCGGGCCGATTGGCCTCGAACTTCGCGCGTTCCCGGTACCATCGCAGCTGACGCTCGAGAAGCCCACGGTTGGAGGGGCCGACCGGTGAGGAGGCCGCCTGGGCGGCCGAGGGTGGACGGGCTGGAGCCTCGGGGGCGGGAGCCGAGGCGGGTCGCAGGGGTTCGACCTCCAATTGGCGTTGGGTCACGAGACGAGGGCCACTACGCTCTTCCAACGTTCGGCCACCTCCTCGTCGCTCAACCCCACGGTGGGAGAGAATAAGACCCGGTTCCCCCACTGGGACCAGAATCGGGCGTACTCTTCGACCACGATCGGAAGCACGACGCCGTCCGCGTGAACCGCTTCGGCCAGCGTCGCCAGCACGGGAGCCCATGCCTCGGCTCCGGGGGCGGCCGGTGCGACCCGGACGGTCGGGTCGAAACGAGCGAGCGTGTCGCGGACGAACGACTCTCCTTCCGGGAGGACCACCAGGCCGACCCGGCAACCTCGCTTCATCATGAAGAACGCACCGAGGGCCCCTCGCGGGCCGTCCACGAGGGCGACCAGCCGACCGGCGACGCCCAGCGGGAGGCCGCCGGGACCTGCGGACCGGTCGAACGAAAGGTACGTCCGGGGCCCTCGCACCTCGACGAACAGCTCCACGTCCGGCCGTTCGAGGTCCACCTTGAGGCCGCGGCCGGGGAACTGCTCCAGCACCGCGGCGCCGAGGTCCCCGGCAAGCTGCTGGCTCGTGAACGGGTGCTGGCCCGTTCGCCGCGCCCGGACCGCGAAGCGTAGGCCCGGGCGGAGGTGGGGGTCGGCGAGCTCGAGCAGGCGCGCGCGGATGACGGGGGGGTCGCTCGGAACGTCCTCGACCCGGCTGACCGACGTGACCCCGAAGACCCGACGGACGAGATTCGCGCCGCGTTCTCCGTCGTCGGTCTCCACGTAGAGGTGCCCCCGGTCGGACCGAATACGCCCGGGAAGACCCTCGCGGACGAACTGGTCCAGGATGTTGCGGCGCAGCGTCCTCTCGAACTCGCGGCGCACGGGCGGGGACTTGAGCGCGAGCTCCCCGTAACGGACCAGGAGCAGCGCGACCATCGCGAAGGTTAAGACGAGGGGACCGCTAAAGCGCTTCTCGAGCGGGTGGGTACGTGTCGTCGTCAGATTCCCTCCCGTCATCTTCCGTGGACCCGTGGACGCCGTTCCTGGAGGCCATCCTCGACGGGATGGCCGCGGCGGCGCGGACCGGCGGGGTCGCGCTTTCGAGGGAGTCGATCGCTCCTCAGCTCAGCCTGGACGAGGGGCTCGAGGGCGAGGTCGCCTTCCCCTGCCACCGGTCCGCTCAGGCCGCGAAGCGCTCGCCCGCCGAGCTCGCGTCCGCCCTGGCCGCGGCGTTCCCCTCCTCTCCGCTCGTCCGTACGGTCTCCGCCAAGGGCGCGTACGTCAACTTCAGGGTCGACAGCGAGTCGCTTGCGCGCGCGACCCTCGAGCTCGTCCTCTCTCGGGGGAACCGATACGGTCACGGCGAGCCCGTGGGACCCCCTGTGGTCGTCGAGCACACGAGCGCGAACCCGACCGGTCCGTTCCACATCGGGCGGGTGCGCAACGGGATCATCGGAGACACGCTCGCGCGAATCCTCCGGGCGTCGGGCACCCCGGTGACCACGCAGTACTACGTCGATGACATGGGTCGCCAGGCCGCGATGATTACCTGGATCTGGTCGAAGCCTCGGGAGAGCTGGCCCGAGCCGATTCGAAAGGCCGTCGACGGGGAAGAGGCACTGGGAGAGAAGTCCGACCTACATCGGGGTCGGCCGTATCCGGCGGTCAGCGCCTACTTGAAGGAGCACGAGGACGCCCGAGAGGAGGTGGCCCGACTCGTCCAGCAGCTCGAATCCGGCGACGTCCCGGCCGAGCACCGGGCACTCGCCGAGACCATCCTCAAGGGAATGCTCGAATCCCTATCGCGCCTGCGGATCACGTTCGACGAATTTGTGTGGGAGTCGGACCTCGTCCGGGACGGCTCGGTCAATCGGGTGTTCGAGCGCCTTCGGGCGTGCCCGCACGCGATCCAGGAGCCGAACGGGGCGTGGGCGATCGACGCGAGCTCCCACGGGCTCCCGAAGGAGTCCACGCACCTCGTCTTCCAGCGCGGGAACGGGACGAGCCTCTACATCACGCGCGACGTGGCCTTCCATCTCGCGAGGTTCGCTCGATTCGCCCGCATCATCGACGTCCTCGGGCAGGACCACCAGCTCCACGCCCGATGCTTGAACGCGCTCCTCGAGGAGATCGGAGAATCCCGGCGACCGGAGTTCGTGATCTACCAGGACATCACCGTCCCCGAAGGGGGTCGGATGTCGACCCGGGGAGGGTCCGCGGTCTGGCTCGACCACCTCCTCGACGAGGCGGTCGACCGGGCCCGGGCCGAGGTCCTCGCCCGTCGGGAGGACCTCGCCGACTCCGACGTCGAGCGGATCGCCGAGGCGGTCGCGACCGGAGCGATCCGCTATCACATCGTTCGGGCGGCTCCCGATAAGCCGGTCGTCTTCCGATGGGAGGACGCGCTCTCGTTCGAAGGGCGGAGCGGGCCCTTCCTCCAGTACTCGTACGCCCGTGCCTCCGGAGTGCTGCGGAAGGGAGAGGCCCTCCAGCCCCCGTATCCGTTCGACGCCGCCCGCTTGACACAGCCGGACGAGGCGGCGCTCATCCGGATCCTCTCCCGCTTCCCGCGCACCGTCGTCTACGCCGCTCGGACTGCCCATGTCCACGCCGTGGCCGGCTACGCGCACGAACTGGCCGACCAGTTCAACCGCTTCTACCACGCGGTCCCGGTTCTACGGTCGACCGAGGAGCGGGCCAGTCGGATCGCCCTCGTGGCGGCGATGCGGCAGACGCTCGGCAATGCCCTCGACCTCCTCGGCATTTCCCCCCTCGACGCCATGTGATCCACCCCGATCGTCCCGGGACGGTGCAGCCACCCACTCCCGACGTGTTCCGGGGGCCCGCTGCCCGGGCGTACGAGGCACCCCGGACACGTCAGGGTCGCCGACGCGACCCCCCGGGAAGTGTGAGGCAGAGACCCGGGGACGGTTCGGGCGTGGATGCTTTTATACAGACCCACCGGTCCGCTCCGCCGAGGACATAACGATGGGGCTTGGTGAGGACTTCAGGAAGTTTTTGCTCTCGGGAAGTTTGATCGCGATGGCCGTTGCCTTCGTCGTCGGGTTGGCCATTGTCGCGCTGATCGGCGCGTTGGTCTCGGACATCATCGACCCGCTGATCGGCGCGGCAGGAGGGGCCAACTTCGCTTCGATCGGCATACTGACCATCCACGGAAGCTCGCTCCTCGGCGGTGCGTTCCTCGGGGCGGTCATCACCTTCCTCGTCCTCATGGTGGTCGTCTTCTTCCTCATCGCCTACCCGTATCAGCTCTCCCAGGATCGAGCGGCGGCTCGAGCGGCCAAGGCCGCCCCGACCACCCGGGAATGCCCGGCTTGCTGCAACCAGATCCCGGTCAAGGCGACGCGGTGCGGGTTCTGCACCTCGACCGTCGCGCCGGTCTCGGCGTGACCGGTCTCGGCTAGATCGGGGCGCGTCGCACCGGGTCGCGGACTCCCGCGACCGAAAAGCCGAGGGCTCGGAGGCGGCACGCGTCGCACCGTCCGCACGCCCGCGGACCCCCGGCGTAACAGCTCCAGGTGAGGTGCCAAGGCACATTGAGACGTTCTCCGAGTCGGACGATCTCCGCCTTGGAGCGGCGAAGGAGCGGCGTCTCGACCCGCACCCTCTCCCCCCGTTCCACCCCGGCCCTCGTGGCGAGCCGCGCAAGGCGGTCGAACGCGAGGAAGTACTCGGGTCGGCAATCCGGGTATCCCGAGTAGTCGACCGCGTTGGCGCCGAGATAGATCGTTCCTAGGCGGTGGCTCTCGGCATACCCGAGGGCAATGGAAAGGAGGATCGTGTTCCGGGCGGGCACGTAAGTCGACGGGATGCGGCGGGTCGGTCGACGACGGTTCGGAATCGGACGACCGGGGTCGGTCAAGGCGGAGGAGAGGAGCGGAGCGAGCGGCAGACGGAGCACGGTGTGACGGACGACCCGGTAATGCCGAGCCAGCGCGCGAGCGGAACGCGCCTCTCGCGCATGCCGTTGCCCGTAGAGGACCGTGAGGGCGTGGACCGGCGGGTGGCGCCGGGTCGCGATAGCGAGACAGGTCGCCGAGTCCATGCCTCCGGAGAGGAGCACGACGCTGCCGGCCGGTCGCCTCGTCCTCCGCGTCACAGGGCCACCCCGGCGAGGGTCAGGACAGCGGCCGCGATGGCCACGGCGCTGAGCATGCCGAGGAAGTTCGTGGAGCCTTTCGTGAGGATACCTCGATTCTCGAGGAGCTCGCCGAGGACCGAGTCGACCTGGCACGCGAGGAAGCCGACGACCGTGACGGTGAGAACGAAGAGGACGATGTTGGGCAGGGGTGTCCCGAGGGCCCAGAATAGGGCGAGGCCCACGAGCGCGGTGGTCACCGAAGCGGCGAGCGCGGCGAACTGCCCGTTGCGCGACACCCCTCCGTTCGTGCCGGGAGGAACCGGTCGCCCGGAGAGGATGCTCCGCGCATGGCCCGAGAGAACCCCGAACTCGCTCGCGAGGGTGTCCGCGGCGCCAAACGCGAGGGCGCTCGCGAACAGGAGCGCGGTCGTAGAGGTATAGAAGAAGGGGGGCGAGACCCCGCCCGCGACCGCGAGCCCGGTCGGGATGATGATGTGCGCGACCACGTTCGCTACGCCCCGCTCGCCGGCGCGCCCCTCCTGGAGGTGCTGGCGCTGCTTGTCCTCGAACCGGTACCGGGTAGCGAGAACGCTCGCGGCCACGAACAGTGCGAGGAGCGCGAGAAACGGGAAGCCCGCGAAGACGACGATCACGATGCCAAACACGGCGGCGACCCCACCCGCGGCGGGCGTCAGCGCCCGGCCCAGGACCGCCCCGAGGGCGAGCAGGAGTGTGGCGACAACCCCGATGAGGGCGGGCGTCCCGAGCAGCACCGTGGGGTCTCCCGCGGGCGGCAGTAGGTATTGGGTATAACCCCTTCGAGGAAAGCGCCGGACCCGCGCCGGGGTCAACCGCGGGCCAGGATCCGCAAAACCGCGTTCGAGAACGACCCGGCGGTCACGTCGACTGCTCCACTGTCCCGGAGCCGGCGGTACGACGGATCCCCTTCATGGCCGGGCGTGGCGACCACGGCCGTGAGCAAACCGAGCTCTCGACCGGCCTCGACGTCCAGGTCCCGGTCCCCGACGATGGCGCTCGTGGCGAAGTCGATGTTCCATTCGTCGCGCGCTTGGCGGAACAGCAGCGTGCCGGGCTTGCGGCACTCGCATCGGGTCTCGGGGGTGTGAGGGCAGTAGTAGAAACCGTCCACGCGGGCTCGGTGGGGACGGAGGAGCTCATTCAACCGTTCGTGGATCCGCTCGACGTCCGCTCGGGTGTAGAAACCCCGCTCGACCCCCGACTGGTTGGTCACGCAGATCACGAGGTACCCATGGTCGTGGGCAAGCGAAAGAGCGTTGCCGACGCCTCGGAACAGCTCGAGCCGCTCCGCCTTTCGAAGGTAGTGGAGGTCGGGGTTAAGGGTGCCGTCGCGGTCGACGAAAAGGGCCCGGCGGACGGGACGGGGTCTGGGAGCCTCCGGCCCGGTTCTTGCCATCGAGTCGTCGAGCCCCGGGACGGGATAAGGGTTCATCCTCGCGTTCGGTTCACTCGGACGATGGACCCCGTCCGAGCGGAGGTGGGGAACCTCCGAGAGAAGCTGAGCCGAGCGCTCGAGGACGCCCTCCGTCCGGTCAAGACCGCCCCCGGGCCGCTCGGAATCCTCTTCTCGGGCGGGGTGGACTCCGCCCTGCTGGCTTGGGAGCTGCGGCGTCGACCGCAGGTCGTGCTGTGTACGCTCGGACGAGAAGGGAGCCCGGACCTCCGTGCCGGGCGGGCCGGGGCGGAGCAGTTGGGGTTGCCGTGGGAAGGCCTTCGTGCGGAGGAGAACGAGGTGAGGGCCGCGGAGGTTCGGTTCGAGGAGGAGCTCGCGGGGGCTTCACCCGTCTCTCGGACCGTGCTCCTTTCGCTCGCGATCGCGATCGACCAAGCTTCGCCGCTCCGGCTTGTCTGCGGCCAGGGCGTCGACGAGCTCTTCTTAGGATATGCTCACTACCGGAACCTCGGCGGCGCGGAAGCGGAGCGGCGCTCTCGCGAGGACCTCGCTCGGCTTCGCGAGACCGACTGGCCGAGAACACAACGGATCGCCACAAAGGCCGGTAAGGACGTCCTTGCCCCCTATCTCTCGTCGCTCTTCGAGGAGAGTGCGCGGAGCGTGCCGGTCGACCTTCGCTTGCCCCGGGACCTACCGAAAAGGTTCTTCCGGGAATGGGCCGTCGAACGTGGTCTGCCCCCGGAGCTCGCCGCCCGGCCCAAGAAGGCGGTCCAGTACGGAAGCGGGGTGGATGCGCTGGTCCGGGCGTTGCGGCGTTCGGCCCGCTAGACCTCCACGCGGGTGCCGGCCTCGTCCCGGAGCGCCCGGGCGAGCGACGGGATGTCGGTGATGACGAACCGGTGCCCTCCTCCGTCGAGGAACTCGAGACCCGCCGCTACCTTGGGTCCCATCGACCCGTCTCCGAACTCCCCCCGTTTGAAGTGATCGGCCAGCTCCCGCCGCGACACGCGAGCGAGCCATCGCTCGCCTCGCTTGCCGAACGATACGGCCGCGCCGGGGACGTCCGTCACGATTGCGAGGGTGTGCACCCCGAGCTCGCGCGCCACGAGCGACGCGGCGAGGTCCTTGTCGATCACCGCTTCGACGCCTTCGAACGTTCCGTCGGGTCTTCGGACCACGGGGATTCCGCCCCCCCCGGCCACAATCGGGATCCAACTCGAGCCCACGTTCGACTCGAGGAGCGACCGGACGGCCGCGCCCTCAATCCAGCGCACGGGTCGCGGGGACGGAACGATCCGCCGCCAGCCGCCGCGCGCGCCATCGTACTGCATCGCCCAACCGTACTGCTTCCGAAGGACCCGAGCCTCGTCCTCGGGGTAGTACCGGCCGACGGGCTTGGACGGATGGGCGAACGCCGGGTCGTCGGCCGAGACCTCCGTCCGGCTGATGACCGTCAGCACCGACCGGTCCACTCCCCGTCGGCGCAGCGCCGGCGTGAGCTCGGTCTGGATGAGATAGCCGATCTGCCCTTGGGTCTCCGCTCCGAGGACGTCCATCGGTCGAGGTGGGATCTCCCGCGCGGCGAGCTCGTTCTGGCGGAGAAGAGCCCCCACCTGTGGCCCGTTCCCGTGCGAAAGGACGAGTGCCTCCCCTCCCGCCGCGATCTCGGCGAGAATCGCGACCGCCTGGCGCATCTGCCCGCGGGCCTCGTCCCAGGACCCCCGCCCTCCGGCTCGGTGGAGGGCGTTCCCCCCGAGGGCGACTAGGATTCCGGCCATCGGTGCTCGTTCGGGCCATCCCGGTCCGGGATGAATAGTTCGACGGTGGAATCGGCTCCACGCGGGTCCGAGGCGCGCGGCCGGAATATGGCTATATACCCAGCGGCGGGTCTCGGGATGTGCCGGACGAGGCCGCGTCCCTCTTCTGCCCTCTCGAGTTCCGGTACGGTCGAGAATCCGTTCGCGACCTCTTCTCCCGGGGGGCCCGGCTGAACCGGGCGTTGCGGGTGGAAGCCGCTCTCGCGCTCTCCGAAGCGGAGCTCGGTATGGTTCCCGCCGACGCCGCCGCGGCCATTGACCGGGCGGCCACCCTCTCCCAGGTCTCGCTCGAGCGGGTCGATGCGCTCGAACGCACGCTCCGGCACGACGTCATGGCGATGAGCCGGGCGCTCGCCGAGGCGGCGGGACCCTCGGGTCGCTGGGTCCATTTCGGCGCGACCAGCGCGGACATCACCGACACCGCCCTCGCCCTCGAGCTCAAGGAAAGCGCGGCGATCCTGCGCGGCGACCTCACGGAGCTCGCTCGGACGTTGGTCGAGCTCGCCCGTACGCACCGCGTCACGCCCGAGGTAGGCCGCACACACGGCCAGCACGGCGTGCCGATCAGCTTCGGGTACAAGATGGCGGTGGCCGCGGCCGAGGTGAGCCGACATCGCGACCGGTTGGACCAGCTCCTTCCCCGCCTGGCCGTGGGGAAGATGGCGGGCGCGGTCGGCACCGGGGCTGGTTTCGGAGCCCGGGCGGCCGAGCTCGAGGCGTCGGTCATGCATCGCCTCGGACTCACCGCGGACGAGGCCCCCACGCAGATCGTGGGGCGCGACCGAATCGCGGAGTTCACGAACCTTCTCGCGCTGATGGCCTCGACGGCGGAACGCCTCGCGACCGAGGTCCGGAACCTGCAACGGACCGAGATCGCGGAGGTCGCGGAACCGTTCGACGAGGCCCACCAGGTCGGTAGTTCGACCATGGCCCAGAAACGGAACCCGATGGTCTCGGAGAACGTCACGAGCCTCGCTCGGCTCGTGCGGGCCTTCGCCCTTCCGCCGCTCGAGAACATGGTCCAGTGGCACGAGCGGGACCTCGCGAACTCGGCGAACGAGCGGATCGTGCTGCCGCACGCCGTCCTGCTCACCGACGACCTCCTGACGAAGCTGACCGAGATCTTCCGCGGGCTCCGCGTCGACGCGCCGCGGATGGCCGCCGAGCTCGCCCGTTCGGGGGGCGGCGCGATGACCGAGAGCCTGATGCTGGCGCTCACCTCGAAGGGGCTCCCCCGCTCCGAGGCCCACGAGCTCCTCCGGACCTTGACGAGCGAGGGGACGAAGGGACCTCCGCTCGTCGAGCGCGCCAAGGCGAACCCGACGGTCCGAGCCCACCTCTCGCCGTCGGAGATCGACAGCCTCCTCGACCCGTCGACCTACGTCCGCGCGGCCGCGGCCAAAACCGACCGCATCGTGGCGGATCTCGACCGGCGCCTCGCGCAATGACGGAAGCTCCCTTTGCTTGGATCGCGTCCGTCCGGGTGCGGGCCGAGGACCCCACCGTACTCGACTGGCTCGAGCAAGCGCTCCGCCCCGAGGCGGCGCGGGAGGTGCCGCGAGCTCGCGCCGACCTGTGTCGGGGAACGGGACGCTCGCTTGAGCTCACCATCTCCGCTCGGGATTCCGGGGCGATGCGGGCCGCTCTCAACACCTACCTCGGATGGATCCACCTGTCGCTCGCCACGGCCCGAGCCGCCGACCGGTCGAGGTGACGCGCGCGAGGGACCCGCTCCCGAAGCGCTTATGTTAGACGGCCGGTCACCCCGCCCGTGGCCCTACCTGCGAAGCTCCAGAACGACATCCGACAGTTCCAGCGCCTGCAGCAGGAGCTGGGCGCCGTCCAGCAGCAACGCCTCCAGATCGACCTGAAGCTCCGCGAGGTCTCGCACACTCTCGAGGAGCTCAAGACCCTCCCCGAGGACGCCGTCGTCTACCGACCAATCGGCGGGTTGCTCGTCCGCGCGAAGAACCGTAAGGAGGTCGAGGACCTCCTGACTGAGGACAAGGAGACCTCGGAGGTTCGCCTCAAGGCGGTCGAACGCCAGGAGAACCACCTCAAGGAGCGGTACACGACGATGCAGCAGGACCTCTCCCAGGCGCTGCAGGTCGCGGGCGTCGCGACCCCGCAGGGCTCGGGCCCCTCGTCCGAGCCCGAAGGCTGAGCTAAGCCAAGCGAGACGTCCGTCAGGCCTTTCGGCGGACGAGCCGTTCCGCTACTTCCTTCAACAGCGGCTTCCCTCGCGCCGGGATCGTTCGGCTGCGGTCGACGCATCTCAACGAGGCGCGAGTAAGTTCGTCGATCCGCTTCTCGGAGTAAGTGAGACTGCCGGTCTCCCGGATCACGTTCCGTGCCCGTTCCACGTCCTCGGGCGCCGCCTGGGAGTTCCCGAGGACGCGCGTGAGCCGGGAGCGGTCGGCCTCGGAGCCGCTGGCCCACGCCTTCACGACTAGGAGGGTCCTCTTGCCCTCGACGAGGTCGTTCGAGCTCTTCCCCGACGCCTCGGCGTCGAACCCGGCCCCGAGGACGTCGTCCCGCAGCTGGAAGGCGATCCCGATGTTCGTCCCGAACGTCTCGATGTCGCCGAGGCGAGAGAGGGGACTCCCGCCGAGAAGGGCACCGATCTTGAGCGGCGAGACGACGGTGTAGATCGCCGACTTGAACCGGTGGACGGCGAGGACATCCTCCTCCCGGACGGAGCCCGGGTCGAGGACGCCGCTCCGGATGTCCAGGAGCTGGCCGAACGCCGTGAACCGCGTCATCCGTACGTACTCGGCCAGCGCCGCGAGGCGAGCGGTGGGAGGGGCGCGGGTGGATAGGATCGCCTCGACCGTGAACGGCTCCTCGAGGTCGCCGAGGGTGATGCCGATGCCGACCCCGTAGTCCTCGCTCGCCCCCGCCCAGCGCTCGCGTCCATGCGCCTGCGCCAGGGCCCGGTGGACGGTGGGTCCCCCTCTCCGTTCCTCCGCGTGGTCGATGATGTCGTCGTGGATCAGCATCCAGCTCTGAAAGTGCTCGAGCGCGGCCGCCGCGGGGAGGGCGGGGCGGGGGTTCCGTCCGGTGGCGAGATAGTAGCCGGCGAGCACCAGGATGGCGCGGAATCGCTTGCCCCCCCGCAGCGTGAACTCGCGGTTCACCTCGAGATACGGTTGGACCGCGCGGGGAGACCGGCGAATCGTTCGGTGGTACGAAGAGGTCAGCTCGCGTTCGAGAGGAGGTAGAAATCGGTAAAGTGCGGCGAGGTCCACGGCACGTGCATCTGGACGTCCATCCTATTTAACGGACCGGGCATTCGCGGACATGATGGCGTCTACTCCGTTCGTGACTCTCGCGAGCGCGCTCGTGGAAGCGATGGGCCAGCGGCTCGACGCGGCGAAGCCGACCCCCGAGGGCCTCGCACTCCGCACGAGCGACGGATTCCTCTACTCGTTCCTGGAAGACCCGAACACGGTCTCGCTCGAGACCATCCGCCAACTGTTGGGGGGCGAAGGGAACGTTCTCGTGCGGCTGGTCGTCCTCACGCCCGGTCGTCTCCCCCTCGCCTTCGCTCAGGAGATCACGAGCCATGGGGGGACGCTGGTCGAAGGGGCCCGCTTCGCCGAGCTCGCTCGTCAGCTTGGGCTGGAGACGTACCTGGGCCAGGAGCCGCGGCCACCGCCGAAGGAGGCCCGGAGGCTCCTCCCGAGCGCGCAGCAGCTCGACGGGATCATGCACCGCGCCCGGACCTGGCTCGACTGGGGCGTTCCGGCGCTCGCCCTCCGGTTCTACCGGCAGGCCGCGGAGCTGAAGCCGGGGTTCCTGCCCGCCCGGGTCGGGATCGGCCGATCGCTCCTGGGGCTCGGCCTGATCGATGACGCCGACCGAGCGTTCGACGAGGTCCTTTCCGTGCGACCCGAGGACCTCGAGGCCCGGCTCGGGAAGGGCGCGGTCCTGGGAGCGCGCGCCCGGCCGAAGGACGAAGTCGCGGCCTATCGAAGGCTCCTCGCGGAGGACGAAACCCGGACCGAGGTTCGCGCCCACCTCCTCGCCGCGCTCATCGAGCTGGGCGACTGGGCGGGCGCGAAGAGCGAGATCGAGGCCCTCCTGGCCAAGACGCCCGAAGAGCCCCAACTGAGGTTCCTCCACTCGGAGGCGCTCTCGCGAACGGGCGACAAGGCGAAGGGCCAGGAAGAACGGCTCGAGGCGCGACACCTCGGCCTCACGTACGAGCGGGAGGCGGCCCTCTGCAAACATCTCGGCTTGCCGGCTCCCGTGCCTCCGGCTTCCCTGGAGGCGGTCTCGCCACCCTCGGTCCTCCCCGTTCCCAAGAAACGTTCCTCCCCGCGGAAGGCCCGTGGCCGGCCGACCAAGACCCCAATCCCGGCAAAAGCTTCCCCCCGTGCCCCCGCCCCACCACCGAGCCCGAGCCAAAGCGGCCGAGCCGCCCCCCGCAAACGTAAGTAGGCCGACACCGACTCCGAGCCCCTTCGGAGGCTGGATGCGGGTCATCTCGGTGCTGCCGAGCGCGACCGAGATCGTCGATGCCCTCGGCCACGGCTCGGAGCTGGTCGCCCGAAGCTCCGAGTGCGACTTTCCTTCGGAGGTCCGAAACCTTCCCGTCGTCATGCGTCCCCGCACCTGGGACGCGGACCGTCCTTCGGGCGAGATCGACGAGCGGGTGCGACGCGCCCGCGCCCGGAACGAGAGCCTCTACGAACTCGACCTCGCGCTCCTTCGGGAGCTGAGACCGGACCTACTTCTGACCCAGAACCTCTGCAGCGTCTGCTCCGTAACGGAGGAGGAGGTCGCCTCGGCGTGTTCCCTCGCGGGAGTGTCTCCCCGCGTCGTCTCGCTCGCGCCCACCAACCTCTCGGAGGTCTGGGACTCGGTCGAAACGGTCGGGCAAGCTCTGGGTGATCCCGTGGGGGGGAAGGGGCTCGCGCGCTCGCTACGAGACCGTACCCGATCTCCTCCTTCCACGGGACGGACCGTGGCCGTCGTCGAGTGGCTCGACCCGCCGATCCTTGCGGGCCTTTGGACCCCCGACCTCGTCGTGGCGGCGGGAGGTGCCCCCGTGGGTCCGAGGTCCTCCGAGCCGGGAGCCCGAACGACCTGGCCCGAACTGGCTCGACGCTCCCCGGACCTTCTCGTGGTGAGCCCGTGCAGCTTCTCGGTCGCGCGGTCGAACCGAGAGCTCCGGGACGACCCGGGGCTCCTCGCGGCGGTTCGTTCGGTGCGACCTCCTCTAGGGATCTTCGTCGCGGACGAGGCGTACTTCAGTCGCCCGGGCCCGCGGCTCGCCGCGGGTGTCGAGCTGATCAGGACGCTGCTCGAGGGCGGCCGACCTCGGGGACCCATGCCGGTCGAATCCCTTTCGTCGGGACCTTCCAAGGGGCGCGCATGAGTGGCGGACCGCATTACTATACCGTCTGGACGCCCGCGGCTCCCCCGCCCGCCACCCACCCGACCTCGCGGACCGAGCTGATTCACGTCACGATCGCGTTCCTCGTGCTGACGGCCGACCTCGTGATCATCCTGAGCGGCCGAGGTCTCTTGGAGGGGGGCACTCTGTCCGGCCTCGTTGCCCCGGTCTCTCTCTTTTACGTCCTCCTCGCCGTCGCGGCGGCCCTCACCGGCTTCATCGCCCACGAAATGGCCCACAAACTGGTCGCCCGCCGGCTCGGGTATTGGGCCGAGTTCCGGATGTGGCCGACTGGTCTCCTCTTCTCAATCATCACCTCAGCGGGCGGCTTCCTGTTCGCCGCGCCCGGCGCGACGGTGGTGGACGGCATGGACCCAAGGGACCGGCGAGGCTGGGGACAGACCGGGGTCGCAGGCCCCGTGTCGAACCTCCTCTTCGCCGCCGGCTTCTACGGGGCCTCGCTCGTGACGTTCCGCATCGGTTCGGACGCGTCGGGGGCGTTGCTGTTCCTCGCGATGATCAATACCCTGTTCGCGACCTTCAACCTCCTGCCGTTCGGTCCGCTGGATGGGGCGAAGGTCTTCCGATGGGGCGCGGGCCGCTGGGCCGTGGCGTTCGCCGTGGCCGCGGCCTTCCTCGCCATAAGCTACACGGCGCTCTATTCCTACGGGTCGCCGTTCCTGGGGTGGTGATTCCTCTCCGATGACCGTGCCGCGCGTTCGAGAACTGGGTCAGGGACGGTTGCTGCTCGACCTCGATTTCCGGGACACCGAGGGGCTCGTGGCCGCGTACCTGCTGCCCGAGCCGGAAGGCTGGACCCTGGTCGAGACCGGTCCGTCCTCCTGTCGGGAGGCCCTGCTCGCCGGGGTCGCACGAGCCGGCGTCTCCCCCGAGGAGGTCCGCCACGTCTTCGTGACCCATGTCCATCTCGACCACGCCGGGGGGATGGGGGCGGTCGTCGATTCGTTCCCGAAGGCGACCTTCTATGCGCACGAACTCGGGGTCCCGCACATGGTCGACCCGGCGCGGCTCGTTGCCAGCGCCCGTCGAGCGTGGGGCGCCGCCTCGGACCGGCTCTGGGGAACAATCGCCCCGGTGCCGGCGGAGAGGATCGTGGCGCTGCGCGGTGGGGAGCGCTTCCCCATCGACCATGGCGAACTGGAGGTCCTCGCTACGCCCGGGCATGCCCGCCACCACCTCGCGTTCTTCGACACCGCCATCCGCGGCGTGTTCACCGGGGACGGAGCCGGGGTCCGACTCGAGCACTCTTCGCACCTGCGACCGGCGGTCCCTCCCCCGGACCTCGATCTCGAACAGCTGTTCGCGAGCCTCGACGTGATGCGCCGCACCGACCCGAAAGTGGTTCTCTTCAGCCACTTCGGCCCGAGCCCCGATGGCGCGGCCGACCTCATGCGCTATCGAACGATCGTGGAACAATGGCGGGATGTCGCGCTGGCGGCCGCCCGTGAGAAGGTCGACCCCGAGTACGTCGCCGGCCGGCTGAAAGCGTACGACGCGACCGTGACGGCCGCTTCCCCCCCGACCGAGGGGGAGTCGATCATTTCCAGCTACGCCCTCGCCGCCCAGGGTTTCCTCCGGTACTTCGAGACGCGAGGGCTCCTAGGACGGATTCCGAAGTGACCGACCTGAACCCGTCCGACCGGCGCGCGGCGGCCAGCATGCTGGTCCTGGTCCGGATTGTGTATGCCTTCAATTGGTACAACATGGGGGCCGTGCTTCCCCTGGTCGGGAAGGGGCTCAGCGCCAACACCGGCCAGCTCGGGATCGTCCTGGGCGCCTTCCTCGTTGGGGCGGGGATCTTCCAGGTGCCCGCGGGGCTCTGGGCGATGCGTCGGGGGTATCGAAGCACCTCGATCTTCGCCCTAGCCCTAATGGGAACGTTCTGCGTCGCCTCGGCCTTTTCTCCCGACTGGGAGGTACTTGCCCTTCTCCGCTTCGGGGCTGGGGCGGGTGCTGCATTCTTCTTCGCACCGGCCCTCGGACTCGTTTCCTCGTACTACCCGGTCGGGTCCCGGGGACCCGTGATCGGGCTCTACAACTCGGGGTTCAGCATCGGCTCGGCCATCGGTCTGTTCGCGGGGGCCCTCATCGGTGCGACGGCGGGATGGCCATGGGCCCTCGCGGTCGGAGGGGTTGGGCTCCTGATCGTCTGCGCCGGTGCGGCCGTCTCGCTACCTCCGCTCCGTCGAAGTGGACCCGCGCCGGACTGGAAGGCCACCTGGAAGGCCGGCCGTGCCATCCTCGCGTCCCGCAACCTCTGGGCCCTTTCCCTCGGAATGAGCGGCGGGTGGGCGGCCTTCTACATCGCGGCCCAGTACTTCGTCCAGTTCGCCCATTCGGTGCATCCCACCTGGCCCATCGCGCTCGCCGCGGGCCTCCCGACCGTGATGATCGTGACGGAGGTCTTCGGAGGCCCGATCGGCGGGTGGTTCGCGGAGCGGCGGGCCGACATGCGGAGGATTCTCGTCGTGTGGGGGATCGCGTCCGGCGGGGGACTGCTGTTGATCCCGTTCCTTCCGCTGGAAGCCCTTTGGCCCTTGTTCGTGTTCCTTGGTTTCGCGGACGGCGTGCTGTTCGCGGTCCTGTACCTGATCCCGACCTACCTCCCCGAAGGCCGCGGGGAGAACACGGCGCTTGCAATCGGTTTCGTGAACTCGATCCAGCTCTTCGTCGGAAGCCTGTTCGCCATCGTCTTCGGCGTGCTCGTCGGGGTGGTCGGGTACGAGGTTGGCTGGGTCTTTGCCGCTGCCCTCACGGTGGGCTTCCTGCCGCTCCTGTTCTTCCTGAAGGTCCCGAGGTCGGGGTCCGCAGGACCGACCGCCGATCAAGTGTTGTCGTGACCGGGGTCAAACGGCCTCTACGAGGGTGACCAGGTTGGTCGGCCGACCCGCGACCGGATAGCCAGCGGTGAGGACCATCGGCCCGGTCGGCGAAAGCCCGGCGACGTCGAGAAGCTCGAGCGACCGCTTGCGGAGCGACTGAAGGTCGCTGCGGGCGAGCGCGGGGAATGACTGCACGGCCCGAACCAGGGTAAGACGCCTCCGGACCGACTCCGAGCTCGAGAGGGCGAGGACCGGACAGGTGGGCCGTAAGGCCGCGATGAGCCGGGCTGTGCGGCCCGAGTGCGTCGGCGTAACGATCGCGCGGGCGTGGACGTTCTCGGCGAGGTCCACCGCGGCGCGGGCGACCGAGAGCTCGGTCCCGCCGGGCTCGCTGGACCGGACCCTCCCTCGCCCCGGCACCGGGTCGAACGCGACCTCGGTGGCGCGGGCGATCCGGTCGAGCCATCGGACGGCCTCGAAGGGGTACTGGCCGACGGCGCTCTCTTCGCTCAGCATGACGGCGTCGGCGCCGTCCAGCACAGCGTTCGCGACGTCCGTCGCCTCGGCTCTCGTCGGGCGGGGCGAGGTGAGCATGCTCAGGAGCATCTGGGTAGCCACGATCGAGAAGCGACCCGCGGAATTGGCCTTCCGGACGAGCATCTTCTGCTCGAGGGCCAACCGCTCGAGCGGCACCTCGATCCCGAGGTCCCCCCGGGCCACCATGATCCCGTCCGCCGCGCTCAGGATACCGTCGATCGCGCGGAGGGCCTCCGCCCGCTCGATCTTCGCAATGATGCCGACCGACCTACCGCCGGGACGGGCGTCGAGCCACCGCCGTGCCGTGAGGACGTCCTGTTCGTCCCGTACGAAGGAGAGAGCGAGATAGTCGAACCCTTCCTCGAGGGCGAGGGCGGTGTCTGCCCGGTCCTTCGGGCCGAACGCCGCGGTCCGAAGACGGGCCCGCGGCAAGGATATCCCCTCATGCGAACGGACGACTCCGCCGCTGACCACCCGGGTGGCAATCGCCCTCGGACCCGTGCTCTCGACCGAGAGCTCCACGTCTCCATCGCCCAAGAGCACGGGGTCGCCCCGGCGGGCCGCTCGCTCGAACGAGGGGATCTCGACGAACGCCCGGCTCTCGTCCCCTAGAGCGGTCTCCCGGTCGAGGGTCCACCGTTCGCCTCGAGACAACCGCACGGTACCCCCAGCGATTTCCCCGATCCGGAGCTTCGGCCCTTGAACGTCGACCACCAAGGCCGCTTCCCGTCGCGCGCGCCGACACACTTGATGGATACGCCGCAGGGTGGCGCGGTGCTCCGGGCTCGTTCCGTGGGAGACATTGATCCGGAACGCGTCGGTTCCCGATTCCAGCAGCTTGAGCAATCGGTCCTCTCGGTCAGTCGCCGGGCCTACGGTGGCCAAGATCTTGGTGCGGCGCATCGAACCCCAATAGGAAGTCCCCGTAAAACCGTCCGGGGTGGAGCGGCCCTGGGCCGACTATTCTTTTTAAGAGGACCCCGGTGGTCACAGCAGCCCCGTGGTGTAGTGGCCAAGCATGCTGGCCTTTGGAGCCGGCGACAGCGGTTCGAATCCGCTCGGGGCTATCTCATGTAAGGGTCGAATACCTTAAGAAATCGGATTCCTTGTTTGTGACCGTGCCACCCGTTCGTGCCGCAACGAAATGGGACCCCGATCCCGACGATCCCACAATCCGCCGGTGGCGGGAGAATCTCCGCCGCGGAAGCGTCGCCACCGGCGACGCATGGTTCCGAGCGCTACGCCGATTCTGTGGGGAAACTCAGCACTCGGCCCAAGACCTTCTCAAGCTGAAACCAAAAGCTCTCCGCGACCTCTTCATGGACTTCGCGGCCGCCGACGAAAAGCGCGGGGCCGGCGGTTCGTACACGGCCTACACTCTCAAGGTCGCCAAGAACTGGCTTCGGTTCAACGGAATCACCCCGCCAGCCGGTGTCAAAGTGAAGGGCGCGGACACTGTCTTCGAGGAGACCGCCCTCTCCGTCGACCAGCTGCGGGCGGCCCTCAATGCGGGATCCCCTCGGGAACGAATCGCGATCGTCTTGGTTGCCCAGAGCGGGGTCCGACCCGAGGTCATCGGGTCGTTCGAGGGAACCGACGGGCTCCGCTTCCGCGACCTCCCAGAGCTCGAGATTGAGGGCCGCTCGGTCCGACCCCGGAAAACCCCCATGGTCATTAGCGTCCGGCCCGAGCTTTCGAAAGCCTCGCATCGGTACCTCACCTTCCTCGGCGAGGAAGGGACCAGGATCGTTGTCGACTATGCTCAGGCCCGAATCGCCACGGGAGAGCGGCTCGGACCGGAATCCGCCGTGTTCCCACCCGAGAGGGCAGACCTGACCCAGCGGACCTTCATGCGAACGACGAAGATTGGCGACGCGATCCGGCATGCCTTCCGAACCGCAGGTCTCCCAAACCGCCCGTACGTCCTCCGGACGACGGCTGCGAGCCGCTTCGCGGAGGCTGAGAACCGCGGGCTGGTGCCGCACTCCTTTTGGCAGCACTGGCTCGGTCACTCGGGCGACATGAGCGCGCGGTACTCGGTCAACCGCGGAAAGATCCCGGCTTCGCTCGTGGAGGAGATGCGAGCCGCCTACAAACGGTGCGAACCCTTCCTTTCCACCGTTCCCTCTCGAAATGAGCAGGATGCCCAGGCCAAGATCGCGAAAGTAATGCTGATGGGTCTCGGGTACACCGAGGAGGACCTTGCCTCTGTGGACTTCGACAACTTGGATGTGGGCACCTTCCAGGAACTCGTCACGAAGAAGATGGGACAGAACGCTTCCGCGAGTCAGACTCGCCAGCGCCTGGTCGATTCCGAGGAACTGCCGCACTACCTCGAGGAAGGCTGGAAGGTTGTCACTGCGGTTAACGGCCACCAAGTCGTGTTGAATCCGCCGGGGTGACCACCAGACGGAACCAGCCGACTACTTTGTTCGCGTATTCGTGACGGGGGATCTCGTCGGGTTCGCCAAGGACCAGGATCCGCAGAGGGTGGGAAGGGTCGAGACTCTGGGCTATCGCCTTCATCTCGCGCAGGGAGACCATCAGGTCCGCCCCCGAGAAACGCGGTAGAGATGGCGACCGAGAGGACGATGTTAGGGCTCCCGCCCTGGAAATCGGTGTTCCGCGGGCCATCCCGGTCGCCACCGGCGAGCAGGACTGGGTTCGAGTCTAAGTAGGGAGGCGGAGTGACGAATTGTGGAACCTGAAGTGTCGGACTCCGACCGGGGCCAGTCCGACGTCCAAGTGTTCGACCTTAGCGAAGCGAGTGCCCGACAGTACCGATCTACGAGGCGCTCCCGTTGGGTCTCGATTGGCGCGGTGGTCTTCCTGATCTTCTGGGGGCTGTTCTTCTACTGGGTAAGTTGGGCTGCCATCGAAAATGGGAGTCTGTCCGGATATCAGAAGTTCGATCTCACTGTCGTCACGATCATTGTGGTTTTCGGGCTATTTCTGCTGCTGTTCGTGGACATTCCGAAACGTGTTCGGGGAGCGGTTTCCCTTCGTCTGGACTCGTCGGGGATTCAACTGACCTTTCTCAACGGAAGGAAGACAAAGATGGACTGGACCGATTCGGAGCTGGAGTTCAGACTCATTGACTTCAGCGGTGCGACTTCGAAATGGATTCAATGGCCTGATTTGCCCCAGTCGATCTTGGTTCATCGCGTTGAATCACGACTGACGCCAGCTGCATACGAGGCGATTCTGGGCGAGATAGCCCACCACGGACTCATCGATCAAGTAACCAAAGGTGGGAGATGGCTCTACCCTTCCGACGCGAATCCCACCATTCGTGTGATTCACGGGCTCGGCGGGTCCCCACATTCCACATCTCGCCGGTAACTGGACTCACAATAGCCCCCTCCACGAGTCTCCCGCGTGTCGAACGACTTCGTCCACCGCGAGCTGTTCCTACCTGGGCCCACCAAAGAGCCACCGGTAATCGCGCCTATCGCGTGGAGCACTTCCAATCCGTTCTGGCTCGAGATCCATCGAGAGCCCGGCGGTCACGTGAGGTACTCTCTGGGATCGGACTCATCAATCGCGTTGGAAGGAATGGTCTCGCACCTCGAGAGCATCCGGCCTCGTTTGATGGGAGGACGGGGTGTCGAGTGCGCTGCGGTTACGCTCGTGCCCGAGGGAGTGTACGGGAGGGCGGTCCCAGCCCTCAAGCACCACCACTTTCCGATCCAGATTCCCCGGAAAACGGACCCCGCCGGATTCCTGCTCCGGACCCTCAATTCTCGAACGCTGGACGACCACGACGTCGTCCTCCAACTCCTGTTCCAACGGACTCAGGGCTGGGAATCGACCTTCTTCTCGCCACTGTTCGAGAATGTTGCAAGGCGTCAGACGCACGCGATCCGGTCAACGATGCAGTCACGACTCAACGACGCGGCCTATCACGTCGAGCTTCGGGCCCACCTCACTGGACCTCGGCCAGAGGACGGACTCGATGTTCTGGGAACCTGGCTCGGGCAGTGGACGACTCCCGGCGGAGGTCCGTGGCGTCGCTGGCGGGTGGTTCCGCCGAAGAAGGAGTTCGAGTTCCACGCGGCGCTCGCCGCGCATGACCTGGGGCGATTCCGGAGCCGAAAAGCCCGACGAGACGTGTCGGGACTCGAGCTCGCCCACTTGCTGAGCATTCCGTGGGCGGACCATCACGGGGAATGTTCGTATGCAGGTGCACCTCGCGGACATCCCTCGCCCGACCATCTTGCGCGCTCGTCTCGAGCCAAGCCTGAACTGCGGCTGGTAGTGGGTCAATGCGGCGCCCATCACGCCGTCCTGCCGGCGGCATGGAACCATCTTGCGATACTCGGTCGAACCCAGTCGGGGAAATCGACCCTGGCGCTCAGTCTCGTTCTCCAGCTCTTGTGGAAACAACCCGGTTCGACCGTGGTCGTGATCGAGCCGACCGGGACCCTGGTAGAGGGAATCGTGTCACGCCTCTCCCATGAGACCGCCTCGGAGACCGTCGAGGTCGACCCCGCCCACGCTACCTTCCAGCAGGGTAACGCGACCATGGTCTTGGTCCCTCTTTCGCTGCTTCGGCCGCCAGAGGGCGTAGAAGGGCACGCATCCTCCCGCGATCGCTGGTCGGAGGCGCTCGCGGGCGACCTCCTCGCCGCCATCCGGAGCGCCTGGGGGGATGAGAGCATCGGAGGACGGGCTGAGCTCGTCCTCCGGGCGCTGGTACAGGGCCTCGCACTCACGCCCGGCTCGAACCTGGTCGACGCCTACCACATCCTCACCTCAAAGCCAGCCCTCCAGAGGTTCGTGAAGACGGCCCCTCCGGGGCCGCTCCGCGACTTCCTCGAGCACCACCTGCCGCGGCTCGACTACAACTTCACAATGTCGTCGCTCGACAAGGTCGGCAAGATCGCCACCAACTCCCTCCTTAGAATCGCGCTCTGCCAGCGAAACCACGCGGTCTCGTTCGATCGGCTGCTCGGGCACCGCCTGCTCCTCCTGAACCTCTCCAAAGCAGCCCTAGGAGCGGACGGGGCGAACTTCCTCGGGGCGATCTACCTCACCCAGCTCTGGGCCGCGGTTCAGCGGAGCGGACGACCGGATCGACCCGTTTACCTGGTCCTCGACGAGGTCCACAACTACGCCGTCCCGGCGCTCGCGGACATGTTGAGCGAGGGGGCAAAGTTCGGGCTCCACGTCGTCGCCATCACCCAGTATCTCCACCGGGTGCCACCGCGGGTACGAGCAGCGCTCCTAGGGAACGTCGACGTCTGGCTCCTCTTCTCCCTCGGGACGGAGGACATGGACGACACATGGAAGATCGTGAACGGGGAGAGCCATGGCTGGCTCCCCCAGGACCTCGTGGACGGGCTCCGGCCCTATGATGTCGCGATGGCGGTGTCGGGAGACCTTCTGAAGCTGCAGACGCGCCCCAGCCCCCTTCCAGACTCCCAGGCGAGCGAACTGAAGGAGCTCGTGGCCACCAGCTCGCGACGTTACGCCCAACCCGAGGATTCGGAGGCGTCTCCTTGGCTGGTGGACCAGGATGACGTGGAAGCGTCGCTCAACGGGCTTGCCCACAGGTCGCGGACCCTCGAAGATTTGGAGGGAATCACCGGCCTACGGTCGGACAAGCTCGCAGCGGTGCTCACACGAGCCGAAGAGGCGGGGGACATTGAACGGGACCCCGAAGGTGGCCGGCTTCGGCTGACCCTGCGGGGGAGCGTCCACCTGAGCGCCCTGCTCGCGCGTCGGAACGAGGGCGAGGACCACGTCGAGACGCTCGTCGACCTCTGCATGTTCCTCGATTCTCGGGGCATCGCGGTTATGATTCCCGAGCAGGTCGCGGGGGTCCTGATGCCCGACGCGCAGTTTCGCCTGGGCGATACGGTCTACAACGTCGAGGTCGAGTGCTCCACGGTTGCGAAGGCCGCCGAGCAGGTCGTCCGGAACGTCCGGAAGGCGCGGGAGGCGGGGAATCGCCTGCTGATCGCGCTGCCGGATGCTTCGAACGTCTCGCGCGTCCTATGCATACTGGACGGGGCCTTTCCGGGCCTTCGGCTGTGGCCCGACGGGGTGGGGGTGGTGTGGAGAGGCGAGGATGGCCCGTTCCAGCCGCACCGAGTTCCTGGAACCGCGGTCTGGCCCTTTCTCGAGCGCGAGTCCACCCCCGGTTTCGAGGCTCCGGAGGACGATGACGAGCCCGAGGTCGAAGGGCCCGTGGACCAGCTGAGGGACACCGACCCCTTAGTGCGCAAGATGCGGTCGATCATCCGAGACCTCGTGAGCGCCCGGAAAACCGAGGCGACGATCGATGAGCTTCGCGAGCGCTTGCCCATCGACCTGCGTCCTGGGGCCACAGACAAGCGCGTGGGTAGGGTGCTCGCCATGCTGGGCATGCCGTCCCGACGAGTGAAGGAGAGAGGGGTTCGGTTCCGGGTCTACGATCTCGCTGGCCCTATGTTTCACGAGGGACCCGACGGGGTTCCGGATGGGGACCCGACAGCGGGACCCGACCCGAATCGGGGCCCTGCGGGGCCCGAAGGCGATTCCGATCGTCGGGTCCCCGATCTCTCGTCAGAGGACCCGGCACGGGACCCGACGGCCCGACGGGACCCGAATGATTAGAAAGGGTAAGGTCTGAGAAGCGTCGGTCCAACTGGTTCCTTCTTGGTCTGTCGGAAACGGGCAGGTTCCCGCGGCACGGAGAATGATGAGAGAATCATGATAGTCAGGCGCACACCTACCTAGAAGCATGGCGGGTTACGAGCCCGAGCTGGGTGGCCCTCCGCCTACCCCGGTCATCGGAATGGTCGTGGTAGGAGCCTTGCTTATTCTGATAGAAGGGATACTCGAAATTGGAATCCTGAACATAGGCGCGGCGTACGGCCTGCCTGTTCCGCCTTCGATCTGGGCGGTGCCCGCGTTCACGATACTCCTCGCCGTCTTGCTGTTTATTCTGGTCTGGAGATATGCGGACGAGCCGTCTTGGGGTCTCGGCGTGGTCTTCATCGTCCTCGGGATTCTGAGCTTTATTCTGGGTGCTGGCTTTCTGGTGGGTGGAGTCTTGGTCATTATTGGCGGCGCGCTCGCGTGTTTCGCTGATTGGGTTCAGCAACTGGTGAACGAACAGCTGGCATTCGTGAAGGCCCCGACGACGAGCCCTTCGGCATCCGTTCGCAGTGCAGAGCCGGTGAGTGCTCCGGCGAGTTCCGCAGCGATTCTCGTATACCGCCGCTGTCCATCGTGTGGAGAGCTGAAGCGTCGTGAGCTTACTGTGTGCTCATCGTGCGGGAAGCCGATCGACGAGTGAGACGGCTTAACCTTCTCGTTGCAATCAATGAGGTTTTCGGTGCCCACGGGGCACGTTGTCATGCCTTGCAGCGCCCCGGTAAGACGACCGACCGTCTCCTGCGTCGAGGTTTCTTCCCTTCCGACTTGACCTGTACGACAGAGTCGAGATTACAGCCAGAGGATCATCGCGCGTCGCGGCTCGCCCCTGGCCTTGGTCATGGCCACGATTACACCGGCCACCGCGAGCCCGACTCCCACCACCATGAGCCCGAGGTAGGCTTCCAGCGTCGCCGGCGGGGCCGCCGCGTTGCAAGTCGGGTTCGCGACACACGCATCGTACGCGGCGAACCACTCGCCCGCGAGCAACAGGACCGAAAGGCCAATCGTCACCAGGATAGCGCCGCTCCAGAGAATCCGTGGTCTCGTTCCCGATTGATTCCAGATGCCTTCTCGCATGTTTCTCCCTCACAGGGAGAGGGAGAAATGGCGAGACCGATAGGCGCGTCCGGCGCGGGGGGGACCCGCGAGCGGAACGAGCGGGAGGGACCCGCGCAATTCTCCGTCAGGGAAACCCGATTTCTCCGCCGACACTCCGTCAGTGATTCTAAATACGAAGGTCTTCCTCCTCGCCGTGAGGTCACCGGCATGGCGGAACGTGTAGGCAAGGAGCAGACCAAGCGAGTGAGGGGTTATCTGTACTATCTCGGCAAGGACGGGTTCCTCTGGAAGGTCCCAACGAAGGTGAACAAGTCCGGCAAGAAGGGCCGCGTCGGCACCGAGAAGATCAAGCGCCAAGACGGCTACATGTACTTCCTTGACAAGAAGGGGTTCGTCTCGCGCGCCAAGATGAGGAACGCCTGAACTGGTCGAGGACTTCGGACCAAGCTCGGTCAATCCCGTCGAGGGAAGGCGGCACGCTGCCGCGAGTCAATCGCGCGCGAGCGTCTCGGCCCGACGCGCGGGGGGACCCGCGAGCGGGGAGGACCCGCGCCCTACCGACGGCGACGCCAGCGAAAGAGGCTAATCGAACCGATGCAAATCAGAGAAGCACCGACCAGAATGAGGAGGACCGCCAAGGGATAGAGTGGTTCAACGACACATGAAACAACCTCGGGACCTGGGGGTGGGCTACACACAGGTTCGGCGTACCAAGTCCAGACTCCGACTGTTATTGAGGCGAGTCCCGCTCCTGTCAGAAGCGAACCACGAGCTACACGTGGGACGGACGGGGGGATGCCCATGAGGCGTACCCGAATGAACATCGCAGCACATTGCCTAATCCATTCTGTCTTCGCGCCCGGCGCGGGGTGGACCCCCGAGCGGAGCGAGGGGGGAGGACCCGCGCCACCACTCGGCTAAAGTGCGGGAGTAGTGCTAGCGGGAGGCATGACCGTTGGAAGACCCTCGACCCGGCCCCGGCGACTCACGGTCGTGCTCGCCCAGTGGTGTCCGCACTGCGTCCCGTTGTCCATTCGGAAAGGCCGGCGACTGGCTAAGCGTCTCGGCATCCCGTTCCGAACCCTCGACATCGATCGTCCGGGTCAGGAGAGGGTGGCGGACCGGCTCGTTCGAGAGCACGGTGACGCGTCTCCGGACTACCTGATTCCC
>DASWZL010000016.1:0-1530 GCA_036404475.1 Thermoplasmata archaeon | reverse complement strand
CGTACGCGGTCAAGGGATTGGGGGTCGAGGTTTCCGTAAGCATCCCTTCCTGGAAGCCGTAGATGCTGCACGACGAGGTCGCAACGTACCGACGCACCTTCGCCTCCCGAGCGAGGCGGGCGATCCGCGACCGCCCGAGGTAGTTGATCTCGTAGGTCTTCCACGGGTCGAGCGCACCGGCCGGGTCGTTTGACAATGCGGCCATGTCGATCACCGCATCGTGACCGTCAATGACCTTCCCGTCGCACCATCGGATATCCCCCCGAATTCGATGCAGACGCCTTCCTTCCGATTCTGGAGGTAGGGTCGCGTCTCCGAAGAAGAAGCGGTCGAGGACCGTTACCTCGTGTCCCTCATCGAGGAGCAGAGGGACCAGCGTAGACCCAAGATAGCCTGCCCCGCCCGTTACGAAGACCTTCATGGGGGTCTGCCGTAACAGTCCCTCCTCAAGAAGTTATGCGGTCGACCTATGGCTCCCATGGTCGGGGCCCGGAAGGTGGATTCTAATACCCGGCTCCTTCCTTGAACATGCCGCGTGGGGCCGCCATGCAGAACGGCAAGGAATCTCGAACGAGGCCGCGATGAAGGGGTTGCTGCTCGCCGGTGGATACGGCACCCGACTTCGGCCGCTCACGTTCACCGGCAACAAACATATGATTCCCATCGCGAACCAACCGATGCTCTTCTACGGGCTCCGGCACTTGGCCGCGGTCGGGATCGTGGACGTCGCCGTGGTGCTCGGCCCACTGCATGAGGGCATTTCCGAAGCGATCGGTGACGGCAGCTCGTTCGGTCTCCGGGTGAGCTACATCCATCAGGGGGAGCCAAAAGGCCTGGCGCACGCGGTCCTGTGCGCCCGGGAGTTTCTCGGCGACGACCCTTTCGTGATGTATCTCGGAGACAACCTCCTGCAGGATGGCGCTAGACCCCTCGTAGAGAGATTCAAACGAGACCACCCCGACGCGGTCATCGGGGTAACCCCAGTTCAAAACCCGAGCAGCTACGGCGTCGTCGAACTCGCGGGGGATCGCATCGTCTCGATCCGGGAGAAACCTCCCAACCCCCGGAGCAATCTCGCGCTCATCGGTGTTTACCTGTTCACGCCCTCGATCCACCCGATCATCGAGAAGCTGGAACCGTCGGCACGCGGGGAGCTCGAGATCACGGAAGCGATCTGGCAGATGCATGAACAGGGCCATCGGCTCGCCGTCCAGCGAGTCCAAGGGTGGTGGAAGGACACGGGTCGCCCGGAGGACCTCTTGGAGGCGAACCAACGGGTCCTCTACGGGATGCCCCAGAACGAGTTCGTTGTAGCGGGCACGGTGGCCGACGGGGCCACTATCATGGGCCCAGTTCTTCTCGGGGCGGGGTCGCTTATCGGACCGGGAGCCCGAGTGGATGGACCGGTGGTGATTGGCAGCGATACCAACATCGAGGCCGGCGCTCATGTGGGTCCCGGCACGGCGATTGGCAGCCGGTGCGTGATCCGCCAGACATCGATCCAGCGAAGCATCGTGATGGACTCGGCCG
>DASWZL010000015.1:0-53670 GCA_036404475.1 Thermoplasmata archaeon | reverse complement strand
GACTGTGTCGTTTCTGCTCCGGAGCTCAGACTCTCGCCTGTCGGGTTCCCGCCCGACCCCGTGTTTCCCGGAGCGGGGACTTTCCTCAGCGGCCGGCCGTTGCCGGCACGGACCACCGTCAGCTGCCCTCCACCTCCTGGCGCAGTAATGACCCGTTGGGGAGGGAAAAAGCCTCCGATGACACCGGCCGCTCCTCCCCCACGGTCAGAACGGTCGCCCGGGCGAATCCCTGGGGGGACTGCAGCGGTCCGTGTCGAAAGCAAAAGAACGGGTCGGAATCGCGACACGACGAAGGTACTCGAAGCGGGAAGACGGGGCGAAGACCGAATAACCCACAACCGGTCCCCCGGGCGATGCCCGGATCGCCGCTCGCGAAGGCCGCTCCTCCCTCGTCCGGGCCGGCGCGGGGTCCTTCTCTGATGCCGTGCCTGCTTCTGCGAAAGGGTCAGGTATGCGTTCCTGGCCCGGATGGTCCCGTAGCGGCCCTTTCCCCGGAGGGCCCCCCGTTCGACCCCTTCGATGTGGTCGATCGCTTGGCGCGAGACTACTCCATGATGTACGTCGTCGACCTCGACGGCCTGGAGCGTGGGGATCCGCAGATGGACTACCTGCAGGAGATCTCGCGGGACGTGACACTGTGGGTCGACGGTGGCGTGCGGACGGCGGAACAGGCAATCGACATCCTGATCACGGGGGCCCGGCGAGCGGTCCTCTCGAGCGCCTACCTCCGCGGCCCTCGCCAGCTGAAACGGGCGTGGCGGCTATCGACCGAGCTCGTGTTCGAGATGGAGTTCGACCCGTCCGGACGCCTCGCTCTCGCCGACCCGAGCTGGGGAACGGAGGATCCTCTCGAGATCGCTCGCATCGTCCGCGAGGCGGGGCCGGACCATCTGATCGTGTCCCCCCGCGAGACCGACCCCGACTGGAACCTCGTGGCCCGCCTTTCCGCCGGGGGCCCGACCTGGGTCGATGGGTCCTTTCATCCTCGAGACCTCCCTCGGCTCGCCTCGGTCCAGGCGACCGGAGGGATCTTTCATATCGATGAGCTCCTCCAGCACTGGAACGAAGGGCCTCTACCGGAAGCGGGGCCCTCGGAATGACGGTCCCCGACGCGCGATGATGAGAACTAGAACCAGCTGACTTGTGATGAATAATGGGCGGGCTGAGCGCACGGGGACAGTCTGCCCTCGACGCGCGGCGTCGAACGGCAAAACGGGGGGGCGTTTGGACATGGTCGTGGACCGCAGGAACTCCGTGCCGGGCCCAGCACGAAACAAGGACGACACACCACCGATTCGCGCGGAGCATCGCATTTATCCCCTCGGGGTCACCTTAATGCACCGAGTGAGCCGATGGTACATCGGCGTGGAGTCCGAACCCCGTCGACCTTCCGGGGAGCGACCCGGAGGGTCGTCCTTCCCCTGACATTGGCCTTGACCTGCGGGGCGCTGTCCCTGATCGTAATCATCGCACTCGCGACCCCCGCCGCCGCCCAAGACACGTGGACGGGTTCGGGAGATTTCTCCTTCACTTCCACCCCCTCATCCGGTGGCAGCTGCGATGGAACCGGGACGGCCGATGTCTCCTTGGAAGGGGACAACGGGATGGACACCGGCTCTCTTACCACCTACTTTGGTTACGTGGCGGACGCCTGCGCCGGAGACCTGCCGGCGGAGGGTTCGTCCTTCACCTCCTATCTCACCCTCTCGCAAAGCGGGAACTCGCTCAGCGGGAGCGATGATTACGGGGACTCGATCAGCGGTAGCTACTCCGGCAGCCAACTTCAGCTGACACTCACCGTGGGCGGGGGGTCCTCCGGCGGCGGCGGCCAGTGCGTCGAGTTCTGCACCACCGTGTACGTGTTCACGTTCACCGGGAGCGGCTCCCTGTTCGGCGCGGGTCTCGACTCGTTCTCCGGGATGGCCGCGATTCTCGGCGGGGCGATGGGAGCGGGAGGCCTGATCGGCTCGATGGTGTCGGGACGCCGCCCCCGTATTCCCTACGAGGGCGCTTCGGCGAGCATCGAGGCGCCGGCGACGACCGGGTTCTATTCCAACTCCCCCGCGGGCATGGGTGGGGTTGCCATGCCCACTCCCATGCCGGTCCCGGACAACACCCCTATCCCCCCCGCGGTTCCTAGCTGGGCCTACGACTACCGGACCGCGCCGTACACCCCGAATCCGTTGATCCAGGGGTGGCCCGAACTTCTCCAGAAGTTCCAGGTGTCCCTCAACGGTCGCCTCCCGAAGCCGCCGAATTTCCCCTTCTTCACAGAACCCGCTCCGCCGACGGGGTGGGCCGGAGCCTTCTGCCAGCCACGAATCAACCCGCAAACCGGTCAGTGGGCCTGGTGGGACCCCGTGAGCGGAGTGTTCCCGTATGGGTGATCGAACTCGGTCGGGGCGCGGGGGAGAGCCTCCGCTGGGCGTAGGGGAACGCGACCGATGATGCCCGTGAACCTGCCCAGCGGGTCCGCCAGCGCCCGTTCCCTGTTCGGTCTGCCGATCCGGCGGATGAGCTCGCAGGAGCAACAGCAGCTCCGGGCTAGGATGCGAGCCCCGGGACCAAGCGTGTCGCGGATACTTGCCGTCCTCGCGGGGTTGGGGGCGGTGTTGCTCTCGGTCACCTTCTTCCTGGGCACACCGTACGACCCGAACGTGTTCCCGGTGGAGGTCTTCGTGCTGGGCCTGCTCGCCGTCGGGCTCGCAGGAGCTACATCCGGGATGGTCCGGGACCCTCGTGCCGCCCTGGAGAGAGGAGAGGTGGTCGACCTAACGGGACCAGCCGTCGCAGGAAACCCTCCTTCATTCGGCGTGACGACGCTCCTGATCGGACCGCTGAGCCTTCGGCTCCCTCGGGCGGCGGCGAGTAGTCTCGTTCCCGGGGCCACGCAACAGCTCACGTTGGCGCTCGGCCTTCGCCCGGTCAAGAGGGCGAAGGCCCAGCTCGGCGGAGACCGGGCCCTGCTCCTCTCCGTGAACGGGGTGTCTCTGGCGAAACCCCCGTCCGTCTTCTACGCCGCGAGCGGCATCGCACCCGTGTCGGTCGCGAGCCCGCCTCCATTGAACCTGGCTCCGGCATCTGCGACCGGGCCGATTGCGGCCTCGGCCGGGGGGCAGGAGTTCTGTGTTCAGTGCGGCCAGCCGAACGTCATGCCGTTCCAGTTCTGCTCGCACTGCGGCTTCGCCCGGCGTCCGGTCGGAACGGGTCCGTAGCGGAGCGGTCGCGAACGGCGCCGGAGAGGTGCGCGGGTATTCGGCGAGGTCGGAGCACGCCCGGTCCCTGGGGGAGGGCCCGACAAGGCGCTCTCCTGACGGGGTGATGGAAAATGGGCGGGCTGAGCGCACCTCGGGGGACTGCCTCCATCGTGACCGGCGGAAGACCGGTCGCGGGGAGCATTTCGACACGGTTATAGACCCCCAAGACGGATTCCAGGCAAGCGCGACCTAGCGATGGGGCCTGCGGCCGATGACCGACCCCGAGGAGCGCGCGGGCCTGAACTCGACGTCCCGCGATGGTCGACCGGCACCGTCCTGGCGCTCCAACTTATCTCTGGGATCTAGTCTCGAGTCGGTTGTCTCTCCATGTCGTCGAACGTCCGAGCCGGCGGCGACACCGGGAGTTCCCCAAGAGATTCGATCGCCCCCTCAACTGTCCTTTCCCCGAAGTCCGTCGCTAAGCCAAGCTACCGACGGACGCTCGGCAACCGACCGTTCTTCCTGCTCTGGATTGCCCAGCTGGTGTCGCAATCCGGCGACTACATCTTCGAGGTGGCCCTTCTCTGGCTGGTCCTCGAGCTCACCGGGTCCGCGTTCGCGGTGGCGGTCGTGGTCACCGGAACAATCCTGCCCGGCGTTCTCCTCGGGCCGTTCCTTGGCGTATTCATCGACCGCTGGGATCGACGGCGGACCCTCATCGTGACAAACATCGTCCAGGGCGTGGTCATCGCGGCGCTCTCAGGACTCGTGGTCGCCGGGCACGCGAGTCTGCCCGGACTCTTCGTGGTCGTTCTGATGCTGGGGTCGGGCGCGACGACCGTACGCCTCACGACCAACGCCTTCGTTCCGTCGGTCGTCCCGGTATCGGACCTACCGCCCGCCAACAGTCTCCTGTCGGTCAGCGGCTCGATGAACCAGATCATTGGCCTATCCATCGGAGGCGTGTTCGTCGCGCTGTTCGGGGTGGCGCTTCCGATCGAGTACGACGCGCTCACGTTCTTCGCCGCCGCCGTTCTGCTGCTCGCGATCCCGCGCGCGAAGGCCGGTCCCGACGCGACCGTGGCCGTGACGGCTCCCAATTTTCGAGCTGAGTTCGCGGAAGGGTTTGCGTTCGTCCGCCGGAACCGGTTCATGGTCGAGATCATCGCGATTGGAATCGTCGTGAACTTCTTCGGCAACGGGCTCTTCGCGCTCTTCGCCCCGTACGCCGCGTTCGTTCTGCACGGAGGGGCAGCGGTCTATGGTTTCCTGGGTGCGTTCGTGGCAGCGGGGGCGCTCGTGGGCGCGGGAGCGATGGGGCGGATCGACACGCGGCGGTCTGCCGGCCGCTACCTCCTCGGAGGGGGAATCGCCATCGGGGGGGTAGTCCTGGCTCTCGGGCTCACCGACGACCTACCGGTCGCGTTCGCCCTGATGCTCGCGCTGGGCATCACGCTCGCGGTCACCAATATCCCGATCTCCGTCGTCATGCAGGCCAAGGTCCCCGGACGAATGCTTGGCCGAGTGGGAGCCGTGTTCGGCGCGCTCGTCTCCGGCACCGGACCGGCGGGTCCGCTCTTCGCAGGGTGGCTGGCCCAGCGGTGGTCGGTGAGCGCTGTCTTTCTCCTCTCCGGAATCGTATTCATCGCCGTCATCGCTGTGGCCGCCGCGACGATGACCTCCTTGCGGTCTGTTGAGTACTAGCTGGGTCGATGGTCTATCCAGGCTTGGTGTCGATAGGGTCCCCCGTCTCGCGGTTGGATGGGCGAACGGGTCAAGCTTCTGCTTCGCGGGATGGGGAGGGTGCGCGCGTTCGATGACCGACCGCGACGAGCGTACACCGCCTTCCCGAGGAGATCGACGGGGCTCGAGAGGTTGATAACCTCCTAGCATGGGGTTATAGCGCTCCGTGGCTCGGCTCAGCGCAAGAGGCGCACGATGACGTTTGTAGATACCTTGGCGTTCCAGCTCTTTACACTGGCCTTCGTCTCCGGGCTCATATTCTATTCCGGGGTCGTCGGATATGCCACCTATCGGAAGTACGGCCCCCGCCGCACGCTCGAACACCTCAAGGCCCAAGCGATACCGCTCGGAGGTATGGGGGTCATCGTGTTCAGCATCGGGTTGTGGGGAGAGATGGTCTGGCCACTGCCCGGGAGCTATGACATTCTTTTCTTCGATCCCTATGTGCTACTTGGAATCGTCCTAATCGCTTTCGCGCTCTGTATAAACTCGGGGCGGAGAACACAATACGTGGGTCTCCTCGCCGCCATGACAGGGCTATTGAGCATCTACTACGGGGCCTCCGCGTACCAACTCAGTCTGACCAAAGAACCGCTGGAGATGTTCTTCCTGTACATCGCCCTGGGCGGCACCGCCATATTCACGTTCCCGGTCACGCTCTGGATCGACCGGATAATCTTGGAGCCGACGGCCGCAACGGGAATCTCGGCCGAGGAACCGACCGGTTCAACGCCGATGTTGCTGGCCCAGACAAAGGTCATCTTCGGAGGGTTCCTGCTGTTTCTACTGTTCGCGGTGGGATCGGCCATTCTCGCGATCCTCATCGGTGGGGGAGCCCTACCCCAGCACCTAACCTCGGCCCCCTAGGTCAGCGAACTTCGAGTGGCCACTCGCTCCCCTCCGCGTCGCGCGGAGATGTCCCGGGCGCGCGCGTTCGATGACCGACTGCGAGGAGTGCGCGGGGCCGTTCGGGTCCCGACACCGAACCGGGAATTCGCTCAGGTTCGGGGGCGATTCAATCCAGGACCGCCTGCAGCCTCGCCATGAGCTCGGAGGCGGAGAGGCTGTGGGGGTGCTGTTCGTTCAATTGCCGCAGGACCGTCAGCATCGCGTCCACTACTGAGTCGGTCTCTTCCTTTGTGCACACGAGGTACCGCGGTTTCGGGTCCTCCGCGAACAGGGCGTGGGTCACCGCCTCCGCGACCGGGGTCGGCTTCGGGTCGCTCGTCCGGTTCAGGACCTCCGGGGAGCTAAGGTAATCCAGGGTCTGTAGGACCTGAGTTCGGTAGACGGAATCCGATTTCTCCCACCCACTCCTGAACTGGTCCCCCATCAACGCCAAGCCGTTCGCCCAGATACGGCTCTGGAAGTTCCCCGGCTCGATTGCGCTCACCCGAATTCCCAGGGGGGCAACCTCCTCCCGGAGATTGTCGGTGTAGGCCTCGACGGCGTGCTTACTGATGGTATAAGCACCGAACAACGCATCGATGAGGAAGCCGCTCGTCGAGCTGATGTTGATGATGCGCCCTCGAGACTCTCGCAGGAACGGAAACATCCCGCCGACCATTCGATGTAGGCCCTCCAGATTGACGGCGAGAACCTGGTGAAGCTCTTCGACGGAGGTTTCCGCCAGGGGGCCAATGGTCCCGATTCCCGCATTGTTGACCAAGCCGTATAGACCCAGGTTCGAATCCCGTATCGCGTCGGCCACCCGGGCCACGTCCTCGAGCCGGGTGACGTCCAGTCGGACCGGAGTGACTTTCGAGAGCTTCCCGAGTGCTTCGAGGTCGGATTCCTTGCGGGCTCCAGCGAGGACCGGGTGCCCGCCTGCCGACAGAAACTCGACAATAGCCCTGCCGATTCCGGTGCTCGACCCCGTCACGAGGACAGGTCCAGCCTGTTCCCCAGTCATTCCCTTCCCAATCCCGAATGGGAGAGTCCATCATAAACCAATGCGAACGAGAGAGGCGTTCAGCCGTCCCGAAAGATTGCGTCGATGATCATTAAACGAGCTTGATGCATATCAGGGCGAGCGTTCCAATTTGGCATGCGTGTCAACCTCGCGCGCGCGTTCGATGACCGACCGGGAGGAGCGCGCGGGGGTGCATCGCGCGCGGAGACCGCCGCGACACTGGGGCTTCCGGGCTGGGGAGAGCGTCCTGCTAACGCAATATCACGGGCATGAGTATGACTGGTCCGAGACCTCTTCCATGAAGAAGAGCACGGACCACGCGGCCGGCGGGACGAGCTTCATGATTGCGGGCTTCGGATTGATGCTTGGCGCCATCCTATCGGCTCTGAGCGGAACAAGGACCCTATGGCTGGTCTTTGTGTACATTCCGGTGGGCGCCCTGATCGCGTCGATTGGCGCCTACTGGCTCTGGAAGGCGCAAGGGTTCTACGTTGAGGAGCGGACGCGGGACGTCGGACACGTCCCAGGGTCCTGAACTGATCCCGGGCGACGGCGACCCTGACGCGGGGCGCGCGCGACGCACGCTCTCTCCCGGGCGAGGGCGAAAGGAGCCCGAGGAATCGACCCCCACCTCGGACCCCCTCTGTCAACACGACGGAGGTCACGCGCGTAGAGAGCAGGCCTCCACAGCACCGGGACGTACGAGCCTAGCTGCCGAGACGGGCGCCAGGCGCATCGTGAAGAGCTCACGAGCGCGGTCTCCACCGAATGATCGAACTGCCGTCCGAGTGTGCGGCGGCCGCACGAACAAGAGGTGTTACCACGGGCGCGGTCTCTGGGGTGTCCCGGTCGCGTTGCCTCGCCCCGCGAACCGCGTTCTAAGAGGGCCAGCGAGAGAACGACGCGCCGAGGGCCAGACCGCCGGTGGGAACTCAAGGTTTGCTCGATGGCGGGACGCGCCCTGTGAATCGGCCGGGACGGTCGGCGGATGGGGTACCGAATCGCGTACCGGGTCCTTCCGGACGAAGTCGGTGGCGGTGGTACGCGTGAAAAGGGCGTACCACGGCGCGATGACATCCACGAGCGCGCCGGCGATCCCGAGACAGAATGACCGGAACAGCCCCGGTGAGGAACCCACGTAAGCGGAGTGTAAACGGGCCCCTTCGACATATCCCGTAACCATCGAGACCCAGATAAACCCGGTAAAGAAACTGGTGAAGAGAAGCAGGGGACCGTAGTGCAAGTCCACGGCCGCGACGAGGACGACCACGGACGGGAGCGCCGAGAACCATGACACGGCGGAGTAGGCGATCGTGAGCCGCCGAGGGCGTGAGAGCACCGGTGACTGTCGGATGGCGTACATGATTCCGCGGATCCAACGACGGCGCTGACGTAGTTGGTCTCGCATCGAAAACGCCCCCTTCTCGTACGCGAATCCCTTGAGGACCCCGAACACCGGCCCGTATTGGGCGCGTACCCGGATTTCGAACGTGAGGTCCTCCGCGGGGGAGTATCCGGAGGTATCCCAGCCGACCGTGTCTTCGACGTCCGCGCGGACGAGGAAGTGGGACCCATGGAAACCGGCGGCGGGGTTTCCCGGCATGGTCAGCGAGTCCAGCACCCGGAGGTCGTCATACGATCGGGTGAACTCCTGCACATGGGTCGGGATCGGGACCCAATCGACCGGGTACAGGATGATGCCGGCACCGACGAGTTTCTGACCGCGCTCGACGAAGTCGGAGATTCCGAGCAGGGTGTCCTGCCCGACGCACGTCTCCTCGTCCTGGTGGTAGACCCATACGTTCGGGGAGGAGAGGCCCATCTTCCCGCGGAGTTCGCACGCGTACTGGAGCGCCCGCGCCTTCCCTCGCGTCCCTAACGGTGTCCGATACTCCTTCGGCACAACCCAGACCTTCACGCCCGCTTCCCGCCACGAGTCGTAGAGGGAGGGGTCCGTGGCATATCCCTCGGGCTCCACGACCACCCAGAGGAGGTAGCGAAAACCGAGGAACGGCGTGTGACGGACCCAGAACCGGACCGATTGGATGCTCGATTCGAGCGCCCTAACATTCTTTCCAATCGCGGTGACTTGGAAGACGATGGTGGGAGGTCTCACTGCTCCTCCGGCAGATTGAGATGATTCCGCTGGAGAACGCGGTGGGTTCCCCGGAAGGAGTACAGGAAGTACGGAACTGGCACCATCCAGACCAACGGGAGCGCGGCGACCCAGATGGGAGGGTCCACCGCCGGAGAGAAGAGTACGACCGCAACCAGAACGGCACCAATCGCTGCCGAAAGCAGCAAAGTGATGGCGACCAGCGTGGCGCTTCGCCCCTTGAGCGTGTCGATGGTTCGATTGTATCGGTCGACCGTGAACTCTCGGTACACCGGCGAAGAAGAGGCTGCCAAGTCGAGCCGGGCGGGGGTTGGAGAACCGGAAGACCCGAGTACAGCGTGCGTCGACAGGACGCGAGGATCCTCGTTGGGGGCGCTCTCCGCCCAAGGAGGGAGAGGGGGAACAATCCTCGCGGCGGGGTCGGCCATCCAACCGTGATTACGGACGAATCGGTACTCCCCTGTAATGCGGTCGAGGTCGGACTCGACCGTGGTCACTCGCTGCCGGAGATTCTTGGAGGAGGTCTCGAGCCGTGCGATCTCCTCGTCCATGTTCGCGACTGAGAGTCGCGCGTCGATCAGGTGTTCCTCAAGGTAGCCGCTTGGAGCCCCGCCAGGTTCCTCGAAGTCCGTCGTAGCGGATTCGGGCTCGTCGGTAGGATTCGACCCGGTCCGTGGCGCGGGGACCTCGGTGGTGATCCCCACCCTTCGTCGGGTACGGACCTCTTCGATGACCCGATCGATCTCGTCGAGCACAGGGTCTCCCCCCGGCGTCTCGGTTGGTTCAGCGGGAACGACGGGAGGTCTCCGCGACGCGAGGACATTGTCCGGCGACGTCTTAGCCTCGGTCGGTGAGGCTGCGTCGGGTCGATCCCGTGTAAAGACAACGTCCCGCGACGCATTCGGAGAGCCGCGGTTCATCGTTTGTGGTGCCCTGCGGGCTTCAGTTAAAGCCCTATGGTCGGACAGGCACCGCTTCCAAGGATTCTGCGCAGCCCTTGCATCGGTGTCCCACGGATTCCGGAGGTGCAATCCCTGGAGGCTAGGGGACCGAAGGATCCTCGGTGCCTTTCGGACTAAGGAGCGCTCCGTGCACGGCGCGCGTACGATGACCCGATCGCGTGGAGCCCGCGGGGTTGAGGCGAGACAAGACCCGCACGAACCCGTCAAAGGGGCCGGTCGGAATCCCGCGGGGTTTCCCTTCCGAACCAAATCAAGATTAGGTGGGGGAACCTTCCGCCGGCGCGGTGTACGTCCCGGGGGAGCCCCCACCCGATTCGCGGGCGGTCCGAGTGATCGGGATTGTAACCCGTCGCCCGGGACAGGGGACCCCCCCTGAACCGGCCCTCAGTTTCCGTGCTAGGTGCGACAGGTGTGGCTGGCTCGGTCGCCCTCGGGCTACATGGACCGCGGCACTGCGGTCGGCCGGCAGTCACTCATGCCTGCCGGTCGCCGGGGGGTTCGCGGTTCCTGTTGCGGACGTGACCCGGATTCCGTGGCTACGTCCGTGACCGACCGCGAGGAATGCGTCAAACGAACCGACGGAGACGTAATGCCATGCCCCCTGCGGAAACCCGGCCGTTCGGGACTTGACTTCTGAGGTCGGGTCGCGGGCGTGACACCGACTCCTGGCGGGGGAGTCTCTCTCATGAGGTCGCAAGGGGGCCCGTCTTTCTGCAAGGCTCTGGGTGGTTTCCTCTACGTGATAGCCTAGAGCGAGTGTGCGGTTCGACATGCGTCACGCAGGTCGCCTATCGGACGTGCCCCTAGTTGGGTTTCCCTGCGAGCAAGGAGTCTCATGAGATCTTACCTCCTTGCCTTCGGCCTGGTCGCGCTCGTGCTGGGGTTGTTCCTGCTATTCGCGGGCTATGTTCACATCGGATGTACGGTCGGCGGCACAAGCTCGAATCCGACCTTTTCGAACTGCGGAGGAGCCACCGATCTGGAGATTGGCGGTGCGGTCCTGACGGTTGCCTCCATCCTGATGTTCATTGGATCTTTCGTCCCGGACGGCACTTCCCGTTACAAGTGACGACCGATATTCGAACGCAAGAATTGATCCTGAGAATTGAAAGGATAGGGCGCGACCTCGTCCCCGCATGCTCCAAGAACGACGCGCGTTCGATGACCGGCCGCGAGGAGCGCGCGGACCGAAACCCTAACTCGCGGGGACGTCCCGACGAAACACCGAGGCGAACTCCCTGGAAAGGCGCAAAGGCGCCTGAGCGTGGGTTATTATCAGACGAGATGATGGAGGAGGCGAGGTAAGGACGGTGCCGACTCTCTTTGTGAAATGTCGAGCCTGTGGCACAGATTTCCCGACCCGGATCGGCGAGCCCAAAACTGGCGTGCCGGGTGGGGTGATCATCAGCGGCCTGAAACTCCGGTGTCCGAAATGCGGCAAGGAAGACCAGTATTCCACTCAGGACTTCCACGTCCCCGTGGACACAACGGGCCCCCCTGGAGGAGGCCGCGCTAAGGCCGAACCAAATCCGACCAGCGAGCACGAGGGACACGAAGAAGCAGCGCAGCAGAAGGAGGCCGGCCATGGCGTCGTACCTCCCGAGGACCGACCTCCTGGCGGGGGTTAGACGCCCCGCGCGAAAGTGTCGTGGGAAGCATCACCGTCACGTGGGAACGCGTAGACCGGACCACGTGGACCCTTCTCTCCCACGAATCCCGCTCGCCTGACGTGAATCCGGCCCGCAAGGGAGTTTCTTCCTCGGCGAGGAGAGGCAGCCCCGAGTTTCCCCGGGGCCGGAAGAGATTCGCTGCGGGTCGGACGCACAACCCTCCGGTTACCGGCTTCCAAACAACTGGTCGAGGCGTTACTGTAAATCTCCGGGTGCGTATCTCATGAGCATGCCGTACGAGCTTACCGTCGTCTGCGATGAGTGCGGGGGAAAGGCGGTGGCACATGTCGATTATCTCTTCCTTCAACCTGGGATCGCGAAGAGTCCCAGTTTTCCCGAGGGTTGGGTACGGAACTACGACGGTATGTTCTGTTCCCAACGGTGTGCGCGAGCTTTCCGGAAACGCCAGCCCTTGGTCGGCAACGACGAATAGGCACCATATCCGCGGCTTTCGTATGAATGGGGTTGCCCAGCGTGCGGCGATAGAAGGCCCCCGGCCCCCTTAGAGGCCAGGAGAAATGGATAGCTCCGGCTCGGTGGAGGGCCGCGCCGGAAAGGTACGTAGGCGTTCGATGAGTTCGGAGTTTGATCGTGCGCTACGGGACCGGTCAAAAAGGCGCTCTCCTGATGGGGTGATGAATCATGGACAGGCTAAGCGCACGGGGACAATCTACACTCGGCGGGGCGGGTAACGGTCCGGTCAATACCCCTAGGAGTCAAGCCCCCGTTCCTTCACGTTGTCACGGGAGGAGCTCCGATGTCGAGGGCTTCTTTCGTGATCTTGGGTGTGGTCGTCACCGCGATGGGTCTTTTTCTCGGCGTTTACTATGCGACCATCCCCTGCGCCACCAACCTGGTCGACGCCCAGCGCTTGGGGGAACCGTGGTGCGGATTCAGCCGCGCCTACGCGCTTGCTGGCTTGATCGTTGCGGCGATAGGAGTCACCGTCTTTAGCCTCGGTGGAAAACCCCACTCTGATATCGCCCCGGCGGCATAGCCGGACAAGGCGGCTGCGCCCGACCCTGCCCCGCCCAATCCTTTTAGGTGAGGAACCGGTCGCTCGCCGTCCACGAGACCATGCCGGACCCGACCTCGATACGCATTCGCTTCCCCGACGGGAAGGAGGAGTCGTTCCCCGCGGGGACCCCCGCGCGGGATGCTCTCGGTCGTTGGGACCCGGAGCAGCTGAGGGCCGCGCTTGCCGCGTCGTGGAACGGTCTTCCGGTGGACCTGGCCTACCCCCTCCCTTCCGATGGCACTTTGGCCCCGCTCACGTTCGAGGACCGGGCCGGCCGCGACATCCTCCAGCACTCGTCGGCCCACCTGGTCGCGAAAGGGCTCGTGGAGACGATCCCCGCGGCCCGACCCACGCACGGTCCGCCGACCGAGGAGGGGTTCTACTACGATTTCGACGTGAGGCCGCTCACTCCCTCGGACCTCGACTCCGTTCGCACCGCGATGGACCGCGCCATCCGGGCTCGGGAGCCGTTCGTCCGGCGCGAGCTCTCTCGGCAAGAGGCCGAGAGACTCTTCTCCCGTAACCCGCACAAGCTCCGGTACATCTCCGAGGTCCCCGAAGGAGAGACGGTCTCGGTCTACGACACCGGGACCTTCACCGACCTCTGCCGGGGCCCGCACGTTCCGACCACCGGATGGCTCGAGGGCGTCCACATCCTCGGTTTCTCGGCCATCGGACAGGAGGACCCCACGGCCCCCCCGCTCCAGCGGATTCGGGGGGTCGGCTTCCCCACGCGACCCGAGCTCGACACCTACCTAAAGATGAGGCGGGAAGCGGAGGCCCGGGACCACCGGATACTGGGCGCGAAGCTCGAGCTCTTCACGTTCATCGAAGAGGCTCCGGGGTTCCCGATATGGCTGCCGAACGGGATGATCGTCATCCACGAGCTCGAGAAGTTCGTACGGGAACACCTCGCCGCAGCCGGCTACGTGGAGATCCGTACACCCCTCCTCTTCGCCCAGTCCGTCTACGAGGAGAGCGGCCACTGGGACCTGTACCGGGAGGACATGTTCCTGACCGAGCTCGAGGGCCGGACCTTCGGCTGGAAGCCGATGAACTGCCCGGGCTCGATGCTGATCTTCCGGTCCCGGGCCCGCAGCTATCGCGAGCTCCCCATGCGGCTCGCGGAGTTCGCTCCGCTCCATCGACTCGAGGCGAGCGGGACCCTCCACGGGCTCACCCGAGTGCGCGAGTTCGTCCAGGACGACGCGCACATCTTCGTGACCGAGGAGCAGGTCGAACCCGAGATCCGCACGCTCCTCGCGTGGATCGAGAAGGCGTTCACGACCTTCCGGCTCACCTGGAGCTGCGAGCTCTCGACACGGCCCGCCAAGTTCCTCGGGGAGAAGGAGGCCTGGGACCGGGCCGAGGCCACGCTCGAGCGGGTCCTCAAGTCGAGCGGCGTGAAGTACCGCATCTCCCCCGGAGAAGGGGCGTTTTACGGACCGAAGATCGACATCCACATCCGTGACAGCCTCGGTCGGCCCTGGCAGACGGGAACGATCCAGCTCGACTACCAGATGCCACAACGGTTCGGTCTCGCCTACCAAGGACCGGATGGCCAGCTCCACATGCCCGTTGTGGTCCATCGGACGATTCTCGGAACGTGGGAACGCTTCCTCGGCGTTCTGCTGGAGCACGTGGCGGGCCGGCTGCCGCCCTGGCTTGCTCCCCTGCAGGTCCGCGTCCTCCCCGTCACCGACCGGCACACACCCGCGGCCGTCGGGCTCGTGGAGGAGCTTCGCTCCCAGGGCCTGCGCGCGGAGGCGGCCGGAACGGAGGAGTCACTGTCAAAGCGCGTCCGGAACGCCGAAATCGAGCGAGTCCCCTACGTCGTCGTCCTCGGAGACAAGGAGGTTGCGGAGGGGACCGTCGCCCTGCGCGTTCGGGGTTCCAAGGAGAACCGGCCGTTTTCGCGTCCGGAGTTCCTCGCCTACGTCTCCGAGCGGGTCCGCCAGCGTTCGTTCGACCCGTAGGTCTACAGTGAGTGGGACCGTCGCGACCGCCGGGCCTCGACGCGAGCGTCCAGGTACATCGTCTCGAGCTCGGCCGAACTGACCTGGTGTTCGGAGCGGAGGTGCTCGCGCATGTGGGCGAGATCAATCGGTATCCCGCAGACCTCGCACGGCACTCGGGACCGCCGCATTGCCGAATCCCGGGAGCCCGAGGATTGCATCGGCGTGGTTACGCGAGGCGTAGGATAAAGAACCGCTCATGGGCCGCGGCCCGCCGGCCGGGAGGCCGGCGGCCACCAAAGTTTAATTACGCATCCCCATGGACCGCCTCGGATTTCGAGGGAGACCCATGGATTTGTCAACCGGTCAGTTCGAGCTTCTGATCCTGGTGGCCGCGCTCGTCGGTCTCGCGTACGCGGGACTCCAGACCGCTCTCGTCCTGCGCGAGGACGAAGGCAACGAACGCATGCGCGAGATCTCGGCCGCCATCCGAGAGGGCGCCATCGCGTTCCTGCGCCGAGAGTACACCTTCGTCTTCGCGGTCGCGGCCGTGCTGGCAATCATCATCGCCTTCGCCTTTGGGATCACCGGCGACGGGGGTCGGCTCGCAGTCGGGTTCGTCTTTGGCGTCGGAGGAAGCGCGCTGGCCGGGGCCGTGGGGATGGTCGTCAGCATCCGGGCGAACGTCCGGACCGCGGCGCATGCGATGAAAGGCAACCTCGGCGCGACGATGCGGTACGCGTTCCGCGGTGGGAGCGTCACGGGGATGTCGGTCGCGAGCCTCGCGCTCCTCGAGCTCGTCGGATTCTACTGGGCGTTCGGCGGCAACGTCCTCGACATGGTCGGGGTCCTCTTCGGGGCCTCCCTCATGAGCCTGTTCGCGCGGGTCGGTGGCGGGATCTACACGAAGGGCGCCGACGTCGGGACGGACCTTGTCGGTAAGGTCGAAGCCGGCATCCCCGAGGACGACCCGAGGAACCCCGGTGTCATCGCCGACAACGTGGGCGACAACGTCGGCGACTGCGCCGGCATGGCAGCCGATCTCTTCGAGACGTACGTCGTGACAGCGGTCGCCGCGATGCTCCTCGCCTACCTCATCGGGGGCATCACCGGGGCCTCGCCGCTACTCACGGTCTTCCCGAACGCGGTGCTCTTCCCGCTCCTCGTCTGCGCGTGGGCGATCGTGGCGACAATCGTCGGGACGTTCTTCGTTCGGATGCGCACGGGCGGAACGATCATGGGCGGCCTGTACCAGGGCCTCGCGGCCACCACCGCGGTCGGCCTCATCGGTCTCTACCTCCTCGACTACTACTTCATGGGCGGGAACATCGGGGTCTTCATCGCGACGGCGGTCGGTCTCATCGTCATGGTCCTCATCGTCGTGATCACCGACTACTACACGAGCGCGAAGTACGGGTCGGTCCGCAAGATCGCCGAGGCGTCCCAGGCCGGCGCGGGCCCCACGGTCATCAGCGGACTCTCCGTCGGGCTCGAGTCGGCGTGGATGCCGGCCCTCGTGCTCGTTGGCGGAACACTCCTCGCGTATGCCTCGGTGGGCTGGTACAACGGGTTCTCCTCGAGCCACGGCCCGGACAGCTACTTCGGCCTCTACGGGATCGGGCTTGCGGCCGCGAGCATGCTGTCGGTCACCGGGATGATCATCTCGATCGACGCGTTCGGGCCGATCACCGACAACGCGGGAGGGATCGCTGAGATGGCGAACCTTCCCGAGACCGCCCGAGCGATTACCGACCCCCTGGACGCGGTCGGCAACACGACCAAGGCGATCACGAAGGGGTACGCCATCGGCTCGGCCGTCCTCGCCGCCCTGGCCCTCTTCGCGGCCTACACCTTCGCGGCGGCGAAGGACTGGGGCCAGCCGTGGGGTTCGTTCACGAGCCTGCTCACGCTCTCCAATCCCCTCGTCCTCGCCGGTCTCGTCATCGGAGCGGCGATGCCGTTCCTGTTCACCTCGTTCCTGATGAACGCGGTCGGGGTCGCGGCGGAGAAGATGGTCTTCGAGATCCGCCGGCAGTTCCGCGAGATCGCCGGCCTCTTGGAGGGGAAGGCGAAGCCCGACTACGGGAAGTGCGTGGACATCGTCACGGTCACCGCGCTCCAGCAGCTGGCCGTCCCGGCCCTCATCGCGGTCGTCACCCCGCTCGCCGTGGGGTTCCTGCTCGGACCGATTGCGCTCGCGGGACTGTTGCTGGGCGCGATCATCTCCGGGTTCCCGCTCGCCCTTACGATGACCACCGGGGGAGCGGCCTGGGACAACGGCAAGAAGTACATCGAGAGCGGTCACTTCGGCGGCAAGCGCTCGGAGGCCCACAAGGCGGCGATTGTCGGCGACACCGTCGGCGACGCGACCAAGGACACCGCAGGGCCGGCCATCAACCCGCTCATCAAGGTCGTCAACACGATCTCGATCCTGTTCATCGCGCTGATCGTGGCGCACTCGGTGATCGGGATCTAGAGCGATCCGGACGGCGTCGCCTCAAACCGCGAGGTTGATAAGCCGGGGCGTTTTCGCCGTGGCAAGGCAAACCATGTGCGACACGTGCGGGTGCAAGACGAAGAAGAAGCCGTAGGGCCGTAGTCGCGTTCGAGCCCGATCTCGTGCGCGGGGGAACCGGAGCGCGCTCCGCTTCCTCGCACAGCCGTGAAGAGTAGCGGAGCGGATGGCCGAGATCGTCGTCCGCGTACCGCGGTGCCGGGGAACCGGCACGAAGGGGACGGCCCGATACTTCGCCTTTCAGGCGTAATGACTCAGGGTCGAACGCTCCTTCTTGGAAGCGTCGTTCGGGCCCCCGCGCTCCTCGCGGCGACGTTCCTTCTCGCATTCCTCCTCGGTGACCCAGACGAACTCGAGGTCCTCGGGGTGGTCGTGGGAGATGAACGCGCCCGCCTCGAACGCGCTCGATAGCAGCTCCTCGAGGTTGTCAGCCTCGTTCCCCTCGAGGCGGCCTGCCGTCCTCCAGTACCAGTCGGGGGCCTTTCCGGAGGCTTGGAGGTACTCGGTGATGAGGTCGTAGATCGACGTTCGCTCGTCCGCCATTCGGACATGGAGGTGTCGGTCCTTCTCGGTCGGCGCGGGCGCGTCGGAGGCGGTCATCGTCCGTCGAACGGACGGCCCTCTATAACGGCTCGGCTCGGCCGGGTGAGGCGACCAACTCTTCAAGAGCGGACGTGGTTTGGGGATTGCCGTGTCGACCCCGGACCAGAGCATGGGCAGCGGGGCACGCCCGACCCCGGGACGCGATGCCGCTCGCAACGCTCGGCATAGCTACCTCGTGGGGCGCCTTCAGAACCGTCAGATAACGATGGAGGAAGCGAGCGAGCTCTTCACGATCATGCAGGGGATGATCCAGATGAGCGAGGCGGCCCGGCTCGCCCTGATGCGGGCGGCTCCGGCCTCCCACGCGACGGCGGGCCACATCGCGCCTCCGCCGCGTCCTCCGCCGCCGCCCGGAGGCAGCATCGATGACCTGCTTCTGATTGGCCTTCTCGCGATGGGCGCCGGAGCCGGTCTCCTCGCGGCGATGACCAAGCGGATCCAGGATGTCACCACCCCCACCGGGTCGGCCCCGAGCTCCAACCCCAATCCGGGTACCTCGTCCCGAAAGGGGTAGTGGATGGGACCCGACCGGTTCGTCTTCGCCCACCTCGCGGACGCGCACGTAGGAGCCTGGCCGCGGGACCCCGCGGTCCGCTTGGCGCTCCGGGAAAGCCTCCTTTCCGCGCTCCGGGTCGCGGAAGAGCGGAACGCGGAGTTCCTGCTGGTCTCGGGCGACCTTTTCCACACGCCGGTCCCCGACCCCGGCGAGGTCGCGCCGGTCACCGCCGCGCTCCGTCGCTTCGTCGACCAGGGCCGTCGGATCTACGTCATCTACGGGTCCCACGACTACGTCGCGCAGCGAACGAGCTGGCTCGACGTCCTCGCGGAGACCGGCGTCTTCCTCAAGGTCGCGCCCGAGGCAGTGCACTCCGAGGGCACCCGCTGGAGCCTCCCGTTCCTCGTCGACGAGCCGACCGGTGCCCGGATCGCCGGGATCTCCGGACGCTCCCACGGCCTCGACCGGGAGTACTTCCGCGCGGTGGACTCCGAAGCGTTCCGCGCCGAGCCCGGGTTCAAGATCTTCCAGTTCCACGCCGCGGTCGAGGAGTACCTGCCCGAGAGCCTTCGGGAGCACATCCACGGGATCCGCCGGGAGGACCTACCGGCCGGGTGCGACTACTACGCGGGCGGCCACATCCACTACACGTACACGGGAGAAGGACCCGGGGGTGGGCTCCTCGTCAATCCGGGGGCTGTCTTCGGGACGAGCCGCACGGACCTCGAGAACGGTCAGGAGGGACGGACCCACCAGGGCGTTGTCATCGTGACCGTGGAGGGGGCACGACCCCGGGCCGAGTTCGTGGACACGGCGCCTCGCGGCAGCGTGCACCTGGTCGACGTGGACGTCTCAGGAAAGACCGCCGAGGAGGCGCGCTCGGAGCTGGAACGCCGCCTTTCCCTCGAGAGCGAGCGCGGCGCGCTCCTGTTCCCCCGCGTCCACGGGACGCTCGCGGACGGAACGCTCGCGAGCCTCGCCCTCACCCAGCTGGCGCGGCGGAGGAGCCCGGAGGCGGGGACCGTCCACTGGGATGTCCGGGACCTGGCCCCGGCGCCGGAGGAAGGGTCGGACGTCACCTCCGAGTCGGAGGTCGAGACCGAGGAGATCCGTCGGCTGCTCGCGGAGACCGCCCTGGGGCGACCATGGCTCGAAGGCACGGAGGGAGAGCGGCGAGTCCGGGAGCTCTTGCGAGAGCTCGGGCTGCCGAAGGCCGAGGGAGAGTCCCGCCAGGACTATGCGAACGCGCGACTCGGGAGTGCCCGCCGACTGATAGGGGTCCGCCTCGAGCGGGCCGGGGAATAGGGGCCCGCCGTGCAGCTGCGACGCCTTCGGGTCAAGAACATCCGCAGCTACGAGGCGGCGGAAGTCGAGTTCGCGGGCGGGACGACGCTCATCGCGGGGGACGTGGGCTCCGGAAAGACAAGCCTCCTCTACGCCATCGAGATGGCCCTCTTCGGGGTCGCGGAGGTCAATGCCGCCTACCTCGTCCGCCACGGGGCGACCCACGCCGAGGTCGCCGTCGCGTTCGAGGGACCGGAGCACCAGTACGAGATCTCCCGCCGGTTCCGCCGGGTCCGACGGAAGGGCCAGGAGACGTTCGAGCCGGAACGGATCCGCTTCACCGTCAACGGGGCCGAGACGTCGTACTCCGCGACCGAGCTCCGCCAGCAGGTAATCGAGCTTCTCGGGTTCCCCGACAACCCTAGCCCCCAGGCCCACTCGGACCTCTGGCGCTGGGCGGTCTACGTCCCTCAGGAGCGGATGCGCGACATTCTGGGAGCCCGACCGCAGGACCGCCTCGAGACCGTGCGCAAGGCCCTCGGGGTCGAGCGATATCGCACGGCAGCGGAGAACGCCCAGGAGCTGGCGACCGACTTGCGGCGCAGTGCCGTCTCGCGGCGGGCCGAGGCGGACCGACTACGGTACTTCGACGAGGAGTTCGCGGAAGGGAACCGTCAGGCGGACCGGCTTCGGGTCGACCGGACGACGCTCGACCGTGGGCTCCGGGAGCGCGAGACCACGGTCGCCGCTCTTCGGGCCGCTCGCACCGAGTTCGAGGAGGGGGCGCGGAAGGCCGAGGCCGACGAGCGGGAACGCTCGAGCCTCGAACGGGAGCAGGAAGCCGACCGACGGTCGCTCGAGGAGCAGCTGAGGGTCCTCAAGGAGCGACAGGCGGAGGCGGCTCGTCGCCAGGCCGAATCCGAGTCCGCGAGCGCCGACGCGGATGCGCTCGACGCGCGTCGCGCGTCCCTTGCGGCGGCCGACCAGGAGCTTTCCCGTCTCCGGGGGGAGTTCGAGCGCCGCTCCGCCCTCCTCCGCTCGCTCTCCGAAGCGCGTGCTCTCCTCGTCTCCGCGGAGCGGCGGCAAACCGACGCCCTCGCTGCGGTCAAGCAGCACCGGGCCGAGGAGGCCGAAGCGAAGCGGACCAACGAGGAGGCGCTCGCCGAGGGTCCAACGAAGGAACCTCCGGCCCCCACTCACGACAGCCTCTCGAAGATGGACGAGCGGCTCGCGGCGGCCCATCAGCGAGAAGCCGTGGCGCTCCAGGCAGTGACCCAGGCCGAGAGCTCCCTTTCCGAGGTCGAAGAGCTCCTGCACGCCGGGGTGTGCCCTCGGTGCCACCAGCCGGTCCACCCTTCCGAGTTCGAAGACCACCGGACCGAGGCGTCGGCGGCGGTGGAGGCGGCCCGAAAGAAACTCTCCTCCGCCGAGGCGCACCGCGTCCGGATCGAGGAGGAGCGACAGGCTCGCGAGCGGTACGAGAGAGCCCTCGACCGCTGGAAGGAGGTCGAGAAACGCCGGACCGCCTCCCGGACCGCCCTGGCCCGGGCCGTCAAATCGCTCGAGGGGTCGATCCGGGAACGTGACGCGGCGGAGGGGGCCACCGTCTCGGCCCGGGGGCGCGTGGAAGAGCTCTCCCCCGAGGAAGCTCGGGAATCCGCGCTGCGGACCGAGGTCGCCCGGGCGGAGGAAGCGAAGGCCGCGGTGTCTCGGGTCGTCGAACGGTCCGTCCTCGCCGCGGAACGACGCCGGGGTATCGACCGAGCTCTCGAGGTATTGAAGGTCGAAAGCGGCCGGCTCGAACGCGACGCGGCGATCCTCAAGGACCGGGTCGCGGAACGGGCGCGACGGGTCGCCTCCCTCGGCGCGGCCGGCGAAAAGGCGGCGGAGCTACGCGTGGCCGTTGCCGAGGCCGAGCGAAACCTGCGGGCCGCGGAAGACCAGTTGACGGCAGAGAGGTCCACCCTGGTCCGGCTGGACGCGCAGTTGGACGAGGCCGTCCGACGCGTCGGGGCCGCCGAGGCGGGCCGACGTGAGAGGGCGGAACTCCTCGCCGAGGCCACGGAGGTCGAAGGGAAGGCGACGTGGGTCGGCGGACCGTTCCGCATCATGCTCCTCACGATGGAGCAGAAGCTGCTCACCCACGCTCAAGCGCTGTTCGAGCGGAATTTCGCGCGCTATTTCGCGTCGCTCGTCGACGACCCCGGCCTCGTCGCCCGCACCGACCCGGCGTTCACTCCTCTCGTGATGATCGAGGGCGAATGGACCCCCGCCGAGGCGCTGAGCGGCGGCGAGCGGACGAGCCTGGCGCTCGCATTCCGCCTCGCGCTGGCCCAGGTCGTGCGGGCGATGGGAAGCCTGCACCTCGACACGGTCCTCCTCGACGAGCCGACAGACGGCTTCTCCCCCGAGCAGGTGATCCGGATGGGGGAGCTCCTGGAGGAACTCGCGCTCCCACAGGTCATCCTCGTGTCGCACGAGTCCCAGCTGGCCGCGATCGCCGACCGGGTGATCCGCGTCCAGAAGGTCGACGGGCGCTCCCTCCTCGAGGATGCGAGCCCCGTCGTCGGTCACGAACCCCCGTCATCCCCCAGCTGACCGCCGAACGCGAGCAGAGGCGAGAATCCCAGAAAGGTCGACCCCACTTCCCTCCGGGATCCGGCGCCTCGTCAGCTTGATGAACCGACCCCGGCTGCGCGTAGAACCGGGAACCATGCCGCGTCGGAAGTACGGACGATTGCGGAAGCCGATTCCGCCGGTTCCTCCCGAGAAGTGTCGGCTCTGCCGTTTGAAGCGTCCGTGCCCAATCCACCCTCGCGCGACCCGGTCGTAGTCCCCGCGGCGGCCCCGCGGCTCGTCTAGTCCGAGGCTCTCGGCCGACGACGCACGGGCCGACCCCCGGAGATCGCCCCGACCGGACAGTAGGGTACGCACCAGCCACAGTCGGTGCAGTTCGAATGGACCACGAGCCGGGTCGGGGTGAGCTCCATCGCATCCGGCGGGCAGACCGCGGTGCACAGTCCGCAGAGCACGCACGTCTCCGGGTCGACGACGATCACGTGCCCCACCCTCCGAACGTTCGGTCGCGCGCCGCGGTTCGGGTCGCAGGAAGGCGCGCGGACCCCGCGACCGGCAACCGACCCCTCACGCGCTCGGCGGGATCGTTCCAGGGTGCAGGGCCCGGCCGAGGGCCGCGAACCCCGTCAGGGCGCACTTGATTCGGGCGGGCGAGAGCGGGATCCCCAGCAGTTGAAGGACGTCATCCCGGGTCAGCTTGCCTGCCTGCTCGAGGGTGAGGCCCGCAACCTTCTCGGTCAGCATGGATGTGCTCGCCACGCTGATGGCGCAGCCATCGCCCTCGAAACGGATCTCGGAGATCTTCTGCGACGCCGCGTCGACCTTGAGTCGTAGGGTGATGTGGTCCCCGCAGAGGGGATTCGACTCTTCCCCCTCACGGTTGGCATCTGGAAGGGGGCCGAAGTTCTTCGGCGTGCGGTAGTGCTGGAGGATGACCTCCTGGTACATGTCGTACATCGCGAGACTCCGGCCCGGAACTCACCGTCGTGGACGTACTAAACGCCTTCCGAGCGATCGGGCGACGACCGCGCCCGAACGACACGTAGACCCGATTGCGCTCCTCGCCGAACACGCTCACCGATGGTAAGCGAAGGGGGTGGGAACTCCGAGCTGTGCATCATGAGGATCTGCCAACCCCCTGGGTCCCGCCCCACGATCCAGTTGATGAGCCCTCGCCGAGCGGGGCGCTCCGCCCCTGTACGATTGGGGATCCCGGACATCGTCCAACTGATGTCAACGGAGGTCAGGTCGTCCGTAAGCCGTCGGACGGCGACGAGCCCCGCTTTGAACCGGAGGTTCCGGAACGGTCCGTCGAAGAGAGGCACGTAAAGCCGCTCAATCGCCTCGCGCCCATGCACCGTCAATCCCGCGACGGTCGTGAAGTCGGCGTCCTGCGCGAAGAGGTCGGCGAACGCACGCGCGTCGTGGCTTTCCACCGCTGCCGTGATCCTGGTCACCAACCGCGGAATCTCAGGGTCCTCGGGCATCAATGCAATGTCACATCAAGCCGACTTTTAGGATTTTGCGTGATTCCCCCATCCACCGGGAAGGCCGATCGTCACGCCCCGGACCCCCGGCTCTTGGAACCTCCAGCGAGAAGAATCACCGGCTCACTCCTACCCGTCAGGAGACGACCGGGTAGCCCAGAGGACTTGGGTGCGGTGGGGCGCCTCTCCGGCCACGGCCCGGACGGGCGGCGGCGGAATGTCTCCAACCGGCGGCGCTGGCGGCGGATGTGGAGGAGACCCGGCGGCAAACGGAGGCGACAGGCTCGGCCTCTCGTCTCGGGTCCTTCCGGCGGTGAGGGGCCCGCTCATCTTATAAACACACTCGAGTGTGTAAATCCGATGGCCTCGGCGGTGCCCCGGTTCGAGGAGTGGCTCAGTTCCGAGCAGGTAGGCCAACTCTCGAGCGAGTTCGGCGACCCGGAGGAGTTTGCCCGTCGGCGCGTCGGGGCGTACGATCGGTTCCGCCACCTCGAAATCGAACCGAACCCGCTCTACCGGGGCTACGGCTACTTCACGAACGTTGACCTGGCCGGCATCGAACCGGGCGCCAAAGGGCCCGCGGTAGGACTCCCTCCCCAGCTCGAGGGCAGCATTCGGATCGTCCACGACCTCTTCGGTACGCGAATCGAGCTCCCGGAGGACCTCCGGAAGGCGGGAGTGCGCGCCATTCCGCTATCGGAGATCTGGGGTTCCGGGAAGACCGAGGTCGAGGCGTTCCTTCGCGGAACGGAAGAGCCCGCGGACCGTCTCTCCGCCCTCGCCACGGCTCTCCTCAACCGCGGGTACCGTCTCGAGATCCCCGACCACTTCCCCCAGCCCGTCCGGGTGCAGGAGCTCTGTCTCCTCTCCCGGCCGAAGGAGGCCCTTTCCGTGCGACGGGCGATCCGCGTCGGCGCGGGAGCCCAGCTCCTGGCGACCGAGGAGGTCTACTCGACGGAATCCCCCGCGGACGGGCAGCGATTGTACGCCTCCAGTACGGACCTCGACCTAGCCGACTACGCAAAGACGGTCTTCTTGACCGTGCACGCGCCTGACCTGCGGACGGTGTCGGTCTACCGACGGACCGCCACCACCGGAACCGAATCGCGGATCGGCTGGATGTGGAACGGGCTCGGCGGCTACCGCATGAAGATGCGCAACCACACCCGGCTCACCGGGCGCGGCTCGGTCGCGGAGGACTTTCAAACGTTCTACGGCGCCAAGGACCAGTCGTACGACAGCTCGTTCGACCTGACGCACATCGCGACGGACACCCACGGGACCTCGGTGACGCGGGGCGTGTTCACGGACCAGGCGCGGGGCATGAGCCGCGGCCTCGTGCGGATCGAACCCGACGCGCGGAAGACGGTCGCGCTGATTTCGGAGCACGCGATGCTTCTCTCGCGCGGGGCGCGTTCGGACACGATTCCGATCCTGGAGATCCTGTGCCGCGACGTGAAGGCCACCCACTCGACCTCGGTCGCCCCGGTCGACCCGGAGAAGGTCTTCTACCTCGAGTCGCGCGGGATCTCGGAATCGGACGCGGTCCGGATGATCGGCGAGGGGTTCCTCGCGAACGTCTACGACCGCGCGCCCGTCGCGGGCCTCCGCGAGATTCTCTACCCGTCGCTCCAGGCCCGGTGGGACGGAGCCGCCATCCTTTGGAAGGCCGGAGAATATCCCGCCCTTCCACGGCTGGACGTCACCGGAACCGACGCCGCGCCCGATTGGCGATTCGATTCCAAGCTCCGCTGAGCGGACGGCGCCTATTTCGACGGAGGGAACCCGCCCCTATGCCCTTGGTCCTCGACCCTTCCTCCGTTCCCGAACCGGTCCTGCGAGAACTTCACCGCTCCCTGCGCGAGGACCTTGAAGCGACGAGCGAACTTGTACGGCATCCCGCGGGCCCCGTCTGCCACCCGGCGAGTCTCGTGACCGCTGCGGAACTCCTCCGCTCCACGCTCACCCTCCTTGACCTCCCGGGTCCCCGAAGCCCGGAGGTTCTCGTGGCCGAGGTCAACCTGGCCTACTCGACGATGGTCTCGGTCATCGACCTCGTCAAATCCCACACGGATGTCCCGCGGGTCCCCCGAAATCGTTCTCCGAGCTAATCCCGGTGATTGTCGAGGGGCGCCGGAGGGTCACCTCGGGCCATCCGGTCCGAAGGGAGCCGACGGGAAAGGGTTGGTCTCGGTCCAGTGCGGCACGTCAAGCGGCCGGGGCCTGCGGAGCGGTCGGTGCGACGGCCTTCCTGCGCCCGAACATCGGGGTCGAGAACTCCGCGATGCGCGCCCAGCCCGGGAATCGGCGCTCGATGTAGTAGTCCAGGCTCCATCGGCTGGGGCCATGCGCCGCGTTGATGAGGATCAGTCCCGACATGGCGAAGGCGTACAGAATCCCGGTGCCGATGTCCGTGGTCTCGGGGGTGATGGTGTACAATCCGCCGAATCCCTCCGGGATCGACCAGATGAGGAGGGCAAGGAGGACGCCGCCCGCATAGGCGATCTTCCTCATGAAGCCCAAGATCAGTGCGAAACCCAAGAGGAGCTCGAAAGCGCCCACGGTGTAGACGACGGCCGTCGGGTTAGGGGTGGTCACATTCACCCAGAAGGTGAACCAACCGGAGAGCCAGCTCGGGGCGGACTGTTGAGTGCCCTGGAGGTCGGTCAAGAAGTTTCCGGCGAACCCGGAATAGAACTTGAGAGCTCCATCCACCGTCCATACGATTCCGACCAGGATGCGGAGGATCGAGTTCAGGGGGGAAACGTGTCGTGTCCACCAGCTGGCATTCGCATCGTCCGTCGGTTTGTTGCTCATGTCGGCTCCTTGGCCCCGTAAGGGACCGAGATATAAGCCCCGATGGTCGGGAGCGATTTCGCGCCTACCGAAGGCGGGCCATCTTCCGGGGTCCCACGTGCCGCAGGAGTATGACCGTGGGCCCCGACCGTCCACGAGGCCGGATGGTCCGCGCGAGGCCGTCTATCCGACGGCCCCGGCCATCTCCATCTGGATGAGCCGGTTCAGCTCGAGCGCATAGTCGACGGGGAGCTCCTTCGAGAACTCCGCCAAGAATCCCATCAGGATGAGGTGGATCGCGTCCGACTCGTTCAGGCCCCGGCTCATCAGGTAGAAGATCTGCTCCTCGCCGATCTTCCCGACGACCGCCTCGTGCGTGATCGTGGCGTCCTCTTCATGGATCTCGTTGTACGGATAGGTGTCCGAGCGGCCCCGCTCGTCCGGAAGGAGCGCGTCGCAGCGAACGGCCGCCTTGACGCCGGTCGCGCCCGGCGCGACGTGCAAGAGGCCTCGGTAGCTCGTTTGGCCCCCGCGGATGGCGATCGACTTCGCGACGATCTTGCTCGAAGTGTCCGGGGCCGAGTGGACCGCCTTCGCCCCCGAATCGATGATCTGGCCCTCGCTCGCGAAGGCGACCGACAGGATGTCGGCGCGCGCGCCGCGGCCGCGCAGGTAGACCGAGGGGTACTTCATCGTGACCTTCGAGCCCATGTTGCCGTCCACCCACTCCACGAGCGAGCCCTCGTAAGCGACCGCGCGCTTCGTCACGAGGTTGTAGACGTTCTTCGACCAGTTCTGGACGGTCGTATATCGCAGCTTCGCGAACGGCTCGGCCACGACCTCGACGACCGCGGCGTGCAGCGAGTCGGTCGAGTAGATCGGGGCGGTGCAGTTGTGGACCGCGAATCCCTTCACGAGGTAAGTGTTGTTGTCGCCAGCGACGTGGAAATTGTAGACGTTCCCGTTGTAAGGCGTCCGTGAAATCTGTCGAATCGGCACGAGGAACGCATTGCCCAAGCGGTGAACGCTCCACTCGCGTTTCTTGGTGCGGTGGTGAATGGTGTAGAGCCTGCGGTGGGTGATCTTTTGACCGTCCTTCATCACTTCACTAAACGGCTCGCGCGCGTAGACGGTGGCAAATGTTCCTTGTCGTGCTTGAAGTTCCTGGACTTGGAACGCGAGCTGGCGGGAAATGGTCATGACCCGGTAAATAGAGTCACTGTCTCCGGAGACATTGCCGTCGCCCTCGTAGTAGCACTCGAGTAGAATCCTCTGCTTAGGAAGCGGCAGGTCCATGACAATTTTGCTGAGTGCTTTTCCCTCGGCAAGCTTGCCTGCGTGTCGCAAACAGAGATCATAGAGCTCCTCAGAGTAGACGCCCACACTGACAGCATGCTTTTCCGGCTGAGGATACTTCCAGGGAGTCTTCTGGATGAGTTCCTGGATTGCGCCACTCAGCTTCTCGACGTACTCATTCTCATTGATGTTGAAAGTGAATGTGACCGCCTTGCAGCCGTTTATGATTTGGACACAGCCCTCGGCCAGGTAGTAACCGAGAACCACCATCGTGGCCTCGCCAAGAGACTGGTCGTCATGGACCGTCTGATTAATGGGATAGACAATGAAATCGCCAGGATGGAGCTCTCCTGCAGGGATGAACTCCGGGGTGGCTTTGGTGAGCCTCTCAGGATCCACGCTGTCAAGGTCAGGTTGGCCCCGGACCAATCTGGCGACCTTGCGGCGAGGAATGCAGAGGACTGGGTGTTCCGGCGTAAGTTGGAACGAGTTGCACACAGAGACCGGTGTGATTCCGATGAGTTCACCATCGAAAGGCCGCACCATGGTCTTCTCCACACTCGTCTCGACCCCATCGCTATTGAGCACGCTCTGTCCTGTGGCGATCTGTTCAATGGGGGTGAGACGATCACCGGCGAGAATCTCTTCTCCCTCGGGTCCACATCCCTCGATGTAGTGGATCTTCGCGCCCTTGTCGGCGATGATGAGCGTACGCTCGAACTGCCCGACGTTCCTCGCGTTGATGCGGAAGTACGCCTGGAGGGGGATGCCGGCGTCGACCCCGGGCGGCACGTAGACGAAGCTCCCACCCGACCACACGGCGCTGTTCAGCGCCGCGAACTTGTTGTCGTTGTACGGAACGACCTTGCCGAAGTACTTCCTCAGGATGTCCGGGTGCTCCTTCAGTGCGGTATCCGTGTCACAGAAGATGACGCCCTTCGCCGCGAGGTCCTCGCGGATCTTGTGGTAGACCGTCCCACTGTCGTACTGCGCGCCCACACCCCCGAAGAACTCGCGCTCCGCCTTCGGGATCCCGAGCTTATCGAACGTGTTCTTGATGTCGGCGGGCAGGTCGTCCCAGCTCCGCTTCGTCTCCCCCTCGAGCATGGGGTTCGCGTAGTAGGTGTAGGAGTCGAAGTCGAGGTCCGAAAGGCTCGGACCCCAGTCCGGCATCGGACGCTCCACGAAATGGTCGTACGCCCGAAGGCGGTACTCGAGCATCCAGTCCGGCTCGGTCTTGAACCGGGAGATCGCGCGGACCACGTCGCGGCTGAGGCCCTTCGGGATCCGGAGGCGGTACGTCTCGGGATTCTTGAAGTCGTACCGCGTGTAATCGAGCGGAGTGATCTCGGACGCCGTTTGTGCCATGAGGAGCTCGGGGAATTACATCACCTCGGCGTATTTAAATGAGAGGTTGCCGGCACGACTACAACGCCATTCCTGTGAGGGTTTCGCCCGCTAAGGACCTGGGTGTCGGTCGGAACGCTACAATCGTTCTCGGAAGAGAGGATGAGAGCACATCTACCGCTCAGGAAGAGGCCGCCGAACGACCGGACCCCGACAGAACGGCCGAGACCTCCTCGAGACCGTCGAACATCTGGGAGATCTCGTCCTCGGTGTTGTAGAGGTACGGGCTCGCCCGCGTGAGGGCGCTCACGCCGAGCCTCTCCATCAGCGGCTGCGCGCAGTGGTGACCGGCCCGAACGCAGATCCCTCGCGTGTCGAGCAGGCTCGCGATGTCGTGCGGGTGGGCTCCCTGAAGGGAGAACGAGACCACGGCCTCGCGGTCCGTCGGGTCCTTCGGTCCGAAGATCTTCATCGTCTCGCCGAAGCGTTCGGCGGCGAGCGAGAGCGCCTTTCGCTGGAGACGGCGCTCGTGCTGGTGAAGCTCCTCCCAGCCGACGTTCTCGAGGTAGTCGAGAGCCGCCGAGAGCGCGATCGCTCCCCCGACGTTCGGGGTCCCGGCCTCGAACTTTGCCGGGCTCTCCCGGTAGGTGATGCGATCCATGTGGACGTCTCGGATCATCTCCCCCCCGCCCATGCAGGGGGGCATCGCCTCGAGGAGCTCGGTCCGGCCCCACAGGACCCCGATCCCCATGGGTCCGAGCGTCTTATGGCCGGAGAAGGCCAGGAAGTCGACCCCGAGGGCCCCGACGTCGATCGGAAGGTGAGGTGCCGACTGCGCGGCGTCCAAGACGACCAGAGCACCGGCCGCGTGGGCACGGTCCGCGATCTCCCGGACCGGGTTCACGGTGCCCAGGACGTTCGACACGTGGGTCAGGGTCACGACCTTTGTCTTACGGTCGAGGAGGCGGTCGAGGTCATCGAGTCGTAGGCGCCCGTCGTCGTCGACCCCGACGAACTCGAGGTCGATGCCCGAGTACTCCCGCAGCATGTGCCAGGGAACGATGTTGGAGTGGTGTTCCATGACCGTGGCGACGACCCGGTCCCCCCGGGAGAGGAGCTTGCGGCCGAGGCTCGTCGCGACGAGGTTGATCGCCTCCGTCGTCCCGCGCACGAAGACGACCCCGGACGGGTCCGGGGCGCGGAGGAACCGCGCGACGCGTTCCCGGGCCGCCTCGAAGGCGTCCGTCGCCTCGACGCTGAGGGCGTACACCCCGCGGTGGACGTTCGCGTTCGTTTCCTCGTAGTACCGCTCCTCGGCGGAGATCACGCTCCGCGGTTTCTGTGAGGTTGCGGCGGAGTCGAGGTAGACGAGCGGGCGCCCGTGCGTCGGGCGCGAGAGGATGGGAAAGTCCTCTCGGATTCGTGAGACGTCCATCGGCCGCCCGGGAGACCCGCCGGACCCACCTAGGTCGGCGTGTTCGCGATCCCGAGGCGGACCCAGTCGTACCCTTTTGCCTCGAGCTGTTCGGCCAGGTCACGGCCTCCCGAGAGCGCTATCGCCCCGTCCACCATCACGTGGACCCGGTCGGGTTTCAGGTACTTCAGGATACGCTGGTAATGCGTGATGACGAGGATCCCCGCGTCCGGCCGGTGGAGCTTCGCCACCGTCTCCCCCACCGCGCGAACGGCATCGATGTCGAGGCCGGAGTCGGGCTCGTCCAGGATCGCGAAGACCGGCCGTATCGTGGCCATCTGAAGGACCTCGACCCGCTTCTTCTCGCCGCCCGAGAATCCCTCGTTCAGCGAGCGCTTGAGCAGCGACTCGTCCATCTCGAGGTACGACAGGTGCGTCTTGAGGTCCTTGTCGAACTGAGCGGTGTCGGCGGTCTGGGCCGTATGGTTCTGCATGTACGCGGTCCAGAGGAATTTCGATAACGAGAGGCCCGAGACCTCCTGGGGGTACTGGAACCCCAGGAAGAGGCCCGCCCGGGACCGCTGGTCGACGCTGAGCTTGAGAAGGTCCTTACCGTCGAGGAGCGCCGTCCCTTTCGTGACCTTGTATTTGGGGTGGCCCATCAGGGCGTAGGCGAACGTGCTCTTTCCCGAGCCGTTCGGGCCCATGAGGGCGGTGAGCTCGCCGCTCCTCATCGTCAGGCTGACCCCTTTCAGGATCTCCTTTCCGGCGACTTCGGCATGGAGGTCCTCGACGACCAATGTGCGGGGACCGCTCAGCGTCGCGTTCGGCATCGACCGTGTACGAGCCGATACCGTTATTTAAGCATGGCGCGGTGTGTAAATCATAGGCCGGTTCGAGGCGGTATGGGAACGATGACGGGAGCGGAGCAGCTCGAGGGTACCCGAGGGCGGATCCTCGAGGAGCTCGCGGTGACGCCTCGCACCGCGCACGACCTCGCCCAGAAGCTGGGCATCCAGGAGAGCGCGGCCCGGGGCCACCTCGGCCGCATGGAGGAGCGCGGGCTCGTCGTACCGACCTTCCGTCGCGAGGGTGTCGGACGCCCCCGAAAGCGCTACGCGCTCACCGGCGCGGCGCAAGAACTCTTCCCGAAGAAGTACGACCTGATCCTCGACACCGTGGTCGATGAGCTCCTTGCCCGAGAGGGGGAGGAGTACGTGAGTGCGCTCTTCGCCGACGCCGCGGAGCGCATGGCCCGCGAGGTCGCGAAGGAAGTCCCCCGTTCGGGAACGCCGGAGGAGCGCGCGATGGACGTCGTCCGCTCGCTGAACCGCCTCGGCTTCCGTTGCACGACCGACCGCGCCCCCGACGGCACGATCCGGATCACCCGGACGAATTGCGTCTTCCGCCACAGCGCGATGGCTCACCCGTTCCTCCTCTGCGACGTGTTCGACAAGCATCTCACCGAGGCGCTCCTCGGGCAAGCAGGAGTGGACCTGCTCGATTCGATCGGCCGCGGAGGGATGCGATGCACTCACCTGATCCAGCTCCGGTAGCCTCGGGATCGGCGTGCCCCCTTGGCTCCGTTCGTACCACGGGCGTCGATTGCGGCACCGGCCGGAGCCGAGCGGAGCGGAAAGCCGTCTCCCTGCCCGCTGCCCTCCTACACAAGATGAAGGCGCACGCCCGCGAGACGTATCCCGAGGAGTGCTGCGGGTTCCTCATCGGAGAGGCCACGGACGCCGAAGGGGACGGTTGCCGTACGATCATCGCTCTCGAGCGCGCACGGAACGACTTCGAAGGACCGCGTCGCCGCCGGTTCCTCATCCCGGCGGAAGAGCTCCGCGAGGTCGAGCGCCGGATCGAGCGGTCCGGTCGGGCCGTCGTCGGATTCTATCATTCCCACCCGGACCAGCCGGCTCGACCGTCCCGGCTCGACCAGGACAACGCCTGGCCCGGGTACTCGTACGTCGTCCTGGCCGTGACCTCGACCGGCGTGCCGGCCGCAAGGGCGTTCGAGCTCGACCCGGATTCGTTGACCTTCCGAGAGGTTCGTCTCCCCCTCGTCGAGGCCCCGGCGCTGGCTCCCGCGGCGGTCGGGGGGTAGGCGAGAACCTAAGAACGTCGACGCGAAGAACGAACGATGCCGAAGGCGACGGTCAAGGTTCCCGCTCCGCTTCGCGCGTCCGCCGGCGGGGCCTCCGAGCTCGCGTTGGAAGGTTCGACGGTTGGCGACGTGCTCCGCACGCTCGCGGAGGCGAACCCCGCGCTCCAGCGCCATCTGTTCACGGCCGAGGGACGCCTTCGGAACTTCGTTACGGTCTACCTCAACGACACGGATATCCGATATCTCGCGCGAGAGGCGACTCCCCTCTCGGACGGTGACGTGGTGTCCATCGTTCCCGCGGTCGCCGGAGGGGCGCCGACCGCCCGCGGGAAAGCGGCGCGAGCGCGCCCGCGCTCGAGAACGGTCTCCTCGACGGAGACGACGTTCTCGCGCGAGGAGTTGAGCCGGTACAGCCGTCACCTGACGCTGCCCGAGGTGGGCGTCGAGGGCCAACGGAAGTTGCGGAAGGCGAAGGTCCTGCTCGTCGGGGCCGGAGGCCTGGGCGCCCCGGCCGCGCTCTATCTCGCGGCGGCCGGGGTCGGCGAGATCGGCCTCGTGGATTTCGACGCGGTCGAACGGTCGAACCTCCAGCGCCAGGTGCTCTACACGACCTCGGACGTCGGCCGCCCGAAGTTGGCCGCGGCGAAGGAGCGCATTGTCGCGCTCAATCCGGGCACACGGGTCGTGCCGTACCCGGTGCGCCTGACGTCCGAGAACGCGCTCGACATCCTGAGGCCGTACGACGTCGTCGTGGACGGGTCCGACAACTTCCCGACCCGCTACCTGGTCAACGACGCGGCCGTCCTCCTCGGGAAACCGGACGTCTACGGGTCGGTCTACCGCTTCGAGGGACAGTTGAGCGTCTTCGACGCGAGGCGCGGGCCGTGCTATCGGTGCCTCTACCCGGAGCCGCCGCCCCCCGACCTCGTCCCCTCGTGCGCTGAGGCGGGGGTGCTCGGCGTCCTGCCCGGACTCATTGGCGTGCTTCAGGCGACGGAGACGCTGAAGCTCCTCCTCGAGCGGGGGAACCCGATGACCGGTCGGCTCCTCCTCTACGACGCGCTCCGTCTCGAGTTCCGCGAGCTCAGGGTCCGCAAGAACCCCCGCTGCGTGCTCTGCTCGACCCGCGCCACCCAGAAGGGGCTCATCGACTACCCGGCCTTCTGCGGGGTCCTGACCCCGGTCGCTAAGGCCACCGGAAGGACGATCCCCGAGGTCGAGCCCGAGGCGCTTCGCGTCGAGCTCGACTCGACAACGCCCCCCTTCGTCGTCGACGTCCGCGAGCCCGGGGAGTGGGCGATCGCTCACCTCCCTGGCGCTCACCTCATCCCGAAGGGTCAGCTCGCCGAACGGGTCGACGAGCTCACCCGGGCCTCGAACCTCGTCCTCTACTGCCGGACCGGAATCCGGTCCACCGAGGCGACCCGCCTTCTGCTCGACCTCGGATTCGCGAACGTCCGGGTGCTTCGCGGAGGGATCAACGCCTGGGTCCGGCGCGTGGACCCCTCGTTGCCCGAGTACTGAGGTCAGTCCCGCGGGCGGCCGGTTCACTTGCCCGGTGCTGGCGGAGACCCGAGAGGGTCGCCCACATCGACCGCGAGCCGCCCCGTGTAGGAGCGGACCCGACGCGATAGCTCGCGCGCGAACCCCGGCATATCGGTCGGACTGATGTAGAGCGGCACACCATCGGCCGCGCTCACGAGGATCCCTCGGGCCGGGTCCGTGTACACCGCGTCAAAATGACCGATGACGGGGCTCCACATCCGGCCTCTCCACCCCCACGAACCGATGAACCCGGTGGGACCGAGGTCGCGGATGCTGGAGTACTCGATCTGATGGACGTCCTCGAGACGGACCCGTCGGTTTCCCAGGATGCGCCACGCCCTCAGGTGGGTGTCGTTGATCGAGTAAAAGGTCGACAAGTACCGGGCGAGGAAGAAGACGAAGAACACGAGGATGGCCTCGAACGCCCAACTCGCGCGGAGCCCCGCGTCGGGCAGGACGATGAAGAGGAGGACGATCAGGAAGACGTACGTGCCGACCACGCTATAGGAGAGCTTCCCCCGGGCGCGGTAGACGCCCGCCGCGTCCACGCGAGGGAGCTGGGGGTTCTCCGCGTCAGGCTGCGGCTTCGTAGTAGTACTCCCCCTTCGCTCGCTGCTCCCGGTCGAGCACGGAACCCTCGCGGTTGATCCGGGGTCGTAGCGTCTCCGCGTCCCGGCGGAACGTGATGTCGACCGTCCGGAGGAGGCGGTTCATCCCCTCGCGCATCGGGAACGGTCCGTCGCCGCGACCCTGCGAACCGTCGGGCGCGTCGAACCGGAAGGCCATCAGGGCATCGCAGGCGAGGTCGAGGAAATAGACGTCGTGGTCGACGACGAGGGCGCTCACGGCCTGCCGCTCGACCTGCCGGCGCACGAGCCGCGCCATGGCCATCCGCTCGTCGGCGTCGAGGTAGGCCGACGGCTCGTCGAGCAGGTACAGCGTCGCGGGTCGGGCGAGCGCGAGCGCGACGGCGGCCCGCTGGAGCTCCCCTCCCGAAAGGTCGGGGAGCGCGACGTCCATCACCTCCGCCAGGTGAAGCCCGGGGACGAGCTCTCGCTCGAACAACTTCCCGTCGAACGTCGGGTCCCCCGCGAGCGCGTTCGAGCGTTCGCGAAGGCTCGCCGGCTGCGACGCCTTGAGGTACTGGGGCTTGTAGCTGACGGTGACCCCCGCGGGAGGGGTCCCGTTCGTGGGGGTCTCCACCCCCGCGAGCATCCGCACGAACGTCGTCTTCCCGGTCGCGTTGGGACCGACGACCCCGACGGTCTCGCCCTTCGCGAGCGTCCCGGCGCCGACCGAAAGCCGGAACTTGGGGAACTGCTTCTCGAGCGCGGGGAACTCGACGAGGACGTTCTGGCGCACCGTCGGCTTCGGGGGGTGCGCGACGAAACGCACCGGGTCGGTGCGGAAGCGGACGTTCTCGTCCTTCAGGTAGCCCGTGAGGTAGGTGTTGATCGCGGACCGCATCGGGATCGGGTGACTGATCACCCCGAACGCCGCGGACTCTCCGTAGAGGAGGTGCGCCTGGTCGGCGAGGTAGTCGAGCAGGCCCAAGTCGTGCTCGACGACGAGGACGCTCTTCGTTTCCCCGAGCCGACGCAGCAGCCGAGCGACCTCGAGGCGGTGGACGATGTCGAGATAGCTCGACGGTTCGTCGATCAGTTAGAGGTCGGCGTCCGTCGCGAGCGTTCGGGCGATCGCCGCGAGCTGCAGCTCTCCGCCCGAGAGTTCTCCCAAACGCCGGTCCCCACGGCCCCCGAGCCCGACCTCCTCCAGGATGGCGGCGGGCCGGCCGCCGGCCTGGCCGACGAACTCGAGGGCGGTCACCGATTCGTCCGCCATCCGGTCCACGTACTGGGGCTTGACCACGCTGCGAAGCTCGCCCTTCGCCACCCGTTCGAAGTGCGCGTGGAGCGCGGTCCCGCGGTAGTGGGCGAGGACCTTCGACCAATCCCCCGGGTGCTCGTAATCCCCCAGATTCGGGACGTCGGTGCCGGCGAGGAGTCGGATCGCTGTGGACTTGCCCGTCCCGTTCGGTCCGAGGAGACCGGTGATCCCCTGCACCGGTGGCATCGGCAAGCGGTAGAGACGGAACCCGTTGTACCCGAACCGGTGGACGATCTCCGACTCGTTCGCCTCCGGAGTATTCAGGATCTTGATCGCATCGAACGGGCATTTGTGAACGCAGATCCCGCAGCCGATGCAGAGGCTCTCCGAGATGATCGGTCTGCCGTCAGGCCCTTCGATGATGCACTCCTGGCCCATCCGCACGGGCGGGCAGTAGGCCTGGCATTCCCACTGGCATTCCTTCGGGTGGCACCGGTCCCTCAGGAGGATCGCGATTCGCGCCACGGACGATCCTCTAGGCCTCCCGGACGTCCTGGACGACCGCGCCGTCCCGCATCGTGAGGTGGCGTTGGGCCCGACGCGCGACGTCGGGGTTGTGGGTCACGATCACGAGCGAGGCGCTCCGGTCCCGGCGGACCCGCTCCAGGAGCGAGAGGATCGCCTGGGTGTTGCCCGAGTCGAGCTCGCCGGTCGGCTCGTCCGCGAGCAGCAGTCCGGGCCGGTTGGCGAGCGCGCGGGCCACGGCGACCCGCTGCTCCTCTCCGCCCGACAGCTGGTGGGGGAACGCTCTCTCCCGCCCCTGGAGCCCGACCTCCTCCATGAGCTGGGCCGCGCGGCGTGTCCGCTCGCCGCGGGGCACGCGCAACGCTCGCATGGGGAGCTCGACGTTCTCTCGTGCGGTCAAGGTCGGAAGGAGGTAGAACCGCTGAAAGATGAACCCAACCCCCTCGAGGCGAAGGCGGGCTCGGGCTCGGTCGGCCCGCTGGCCCACGGGCTCGCCGTTCCAGCAGACCTCGCCCGACGTCGGGCTATCGAGGAGCCCGAGCAGGTTGAGCAGCGTCGTCTTCCCGCAGCCGCTCGGCCCGGCGACCGAGACGAACTCCCCCGGGGGTATCGTGAGGTCGATGCCGCGCAGCGCCCGGACCTCCTCCGGGGTGCCTGCGCCGTAGGTGCGGACGACCCGGGACAGCTCGATGGAGGGGGCGCTCCGGTCCGTCACCGAAGTGCCTCCGAGATCGGTATCCGGAGCGCGGTGCGGGTCGCGACCGCGCCGGCAAGGAGCGCGAGACCCACCACGCCCACGACCAGCTCCCCGAGGAGCACGGGGTCGAACACGGCGAGCTGCGCGGCCTCCTGGACGGCCGAGGTGGCCCAGGCGGCGAGGGCCTCCACGATCAGGTACCCTCCGAGGATGCCGGCGACGGCCCCCATGAGGGCCAGGGCCGCGCCGTCCCCCACGATCTCGCCGGCGATCGACCGGCCCGAGAGGCCGAGCGCGCGGCGGATCCCGATCGACCGCCGGTCCGCCTCCACGCGGCGCAGCAGGACGAGGGCGAGGAAAAGCAGGCCGACCGAGAGACCGACCGAGGAAAGGGCCAGGTAGAACCCCGTCAGCACCCCGCTCGCGGATTGGAGCTGCTGGGCTTCTTGGGTCAGGGAGCTGACCCCGTAGTACGGGAAGAGCGCCTGCACCTCGTCGCGGAGGTGGTCGAGCGCCGCCGGGTTGGTGGCGATCGACCCCGTAACAGCGACCTGGATCGTGTCGGTCGCGTCCGGTGCGACAGCCGACCCCCCGGCGAACCCCGTCAGGGTCTGCAGGTCCGAAAGGGGAAGGAGCACGGCGAACGCCCCGGTCGGACCGAGTACGGTGGGAGGAACGCCGAACGTCCCGGTGACGTTGTAGCGGGTCCCCACCGTGCTGTTCGCGACCGGGCTCAAGATGATCCGCTCGCCGACCGATACCCCATGCGCCGCGGCGTAGGGGGTCGACACGATCACGTCGTAGGTCGCCGGGCCGGAGTACGTTCCGTGCGCGAAGTGGACCGCGTCGGTGGGATCGCCGAGCGGCAGCGGGGAAGGAAAGAGCCCGGACTCGGTCGGTCCCAGCGTCGGGGCGAACTGGTCCGGGATCACGCCTTCGGCGAGGACGGGGGAGGGCGACCCCGAGGCGCTGGTGAACGCGTCGACCGTCACGCTGAGCACGGGGGACGCCGCCGTCACGCCCGCGATCGAAAGGATCTGGTCGGTGTAGCTGTGCGCATGCGTGATCCCGTGGACCCCGGCCGCGCTGACGACGATCTGGTACCCCGCGTTCTGAAGGCTCGCGAGCTCGTGCGCGGCAACTCCGCCACCCACGCTGATAAGGACGACCGGAAGCGCCACGGCGATCCCGATCGCCGCGATCGCGAGCACGAGCTGAAGTCGCGAATGCCGCAGGGAGCGTCCCCGTCCCCAACGCATCACGGGGCTCGGAGCTCCTCCGCGACGGGAAGCTGCATCGCCCGGGCCGCGGGCGCGACCGCGGCGACGAGACCGACCGCGAGAACGAGGAGGAGGCCGTCGAGGAGGACCCCCCCATTGAACGAGACGAACGAGAACGAGGCCGGTAACCCCGCGAGCAGGTGCCGCAGATAGAGGTTGAGCCCGTAGGCGGTGCCGTACGCGAGCGGAAGGCCGATCGCAAGCCCGAAAAGGGACAGGAGGAGGGCCTCCTCCACGACCATCGACCCGACCGACGGTCGAGAGTGACCGATCGCCCTCAGAAGGGCGAGCTCCCGCGACCGGTCGTCGACCGACATCTGGAGGACGGTCGTCGCGAAGAGGGCCGCCACGACGACCCCGATGACCCCGATCAGCTCACCGAACGTCCGGTAGAGGTTCACGACGTGCTGGATCGCCCCCAGGATGTCCGCGAGCGTGAAGACCGTCAGCTGAGGGAAGGCGGTCTCGAGCTGGCTCTGGTCCGTATTGACCGACGTCGGGTCGGTGAGATGGATGAGGATCAGCGACGCGTAGTCAGTGGTGGCGGAGGCACCTCCCAGGATCTCCTGGAGCTCGGAGAGGTAGACGAATCCGAGCAGGGCGGAGGGGATCAACCAGAAGGGGCCCGAGATGCCGACGACCCGGAACGGCGTCGCGTTCGCGTACCAGCCCTCGAGCGCCGACTCGGAGGGGGGTTGCGCCGCACCCAGCCAGACGAGGTCTCCGACCCCCACGTGGAGCACCGTCGCGAGGCCCTGGTCGAGGACGATCTCGTGGGTCTCGCTCCCGTTGTAGGCGCCGCCCGCGAAGTGCGGGTCGCCGGGGGCCGTGAACCCCGTTCCATTGTAGAGGTCGGGGGTCTGGAGGCCCGAGTTATCGGAGGGGATCCAGCCCACCGTGCCGGATTGGGTCGGTGACCAGCCCCCCGGCACCGAGCTATGGTTCGCCGCGGCCCAGAGCGACGTGTTCCCGAAGACCAGGTCGGTGACGAGCCAGGGGCTCGCGGTAGCGATGTTCGGGTCCACCGAGGGCATCTGGGTCGCGAGGGAGTGGGCTCCCTGGATCGGCGGGAACTGCCCCGAGAGGATCGTGGTGTTGTCGCTGGCGGCGACCAGGTCGACCCCGCTTTCCGTCGCGAGGGTGGTCGCGCTCGCCTGGACCCCGGCCGAAATGGCCAGCAGCAGTACGACCAGCCCGACGGCGAGTCCGATCCCGAGGGACGTCATCGCGGAGCGGCCCGGCCGCCGACGGATGGCGTCGAGGGCGTAGCGCACAGTCGCCCCCCGGCCTCCCTAGTGGCCGCCCGAATGACGGAGCTCGGCGAGAGTGACCTGGTGGGAGGCCTCTACGTTGTACTTGTGGATCGACTCCTCGCTCACGGTGCTCGCGCGGACCAGGGTAGCGTCGGGCACGCAGGGGAAGCGGTTCGGCAGGCTCGCGAGCAGGTCTCGGAGGACGTCCTCCACGAACTTCGGGTGGCGGTGGGCGTCGAGGACGACCTGCGCCTCGTCCCCTCGCTTCAGGATCGCGTACGTCGGGCTCGACTGGGCAGCCTCGATCGCCGCGACGAGGTCGTCCGCCTCGACCTCGGTCGCGTCCGGAAGCTCGAAAACGAGACGAGTGCGGTTCCGCTGGTTGTGCGTGATCATCGGCAGGTCCTTCAGCTCCGGGCTCGCGAGCAGCGGAAACTCCGCGGTGAGCCGGGCCCGGCAGGTCTCCATCGCGCAGGGACACGCCGTCATGCCGACCGCCTCCGCGCCCACGGCCCGGGCCAGCGACACCGACCCGTCCGTCCCTCGGGTGGCCCGCGCATCCGCGATCAGCGTGTAGTCCTCGAAGCTGCGCTTCTCCTCCGAGATCCCCTTCCGCAGAAAGTACTCGGCCGACGCTTGCACCGAGGCTTCGGTCGCGTACGGGTGGCGGACCAGAAGCTCCCGCGCGATGGCCGAACAGGCCGATTCCAAGCTCGCCACCGGTCGGGTAACGGTCTCGTCCACGACCTCGGCGAGGATCTCCGCGTTCCGAGAGAGGTCGGACCCTTTTCGCTCCGAGGGAAGGTCGACCGCCACGTGGAACTCCACGGCGAGGGTGTGAGCTCCCTCCCGTCGTTCCACGGTCAGCGGTTTCCGGATTCCCGAAATGCCGACCGAGCGGAGGCGCAGACGGCCCCGGTCAGGAGACATCGCATGGATGTCGCGCATCGGCGACCTACCGGGGGTGGGCTTAAACGAGTTGCCGGGGACTCACCCTAGGGTTACTCGGCTCTCGCGCACCCTTATAGGGCCCCGACCGGTGGAAGGAGGGATGAGCGACTCTGCCCCCACCCCCTCGCCCGGGCCGACGGCGTCCTTTTCTCCGGCCACCGACGGACCCTACGCGCAGCGGGAGCAGTTGATCACCGAGAACCTGAAGCAGATCTACGACCCCGAGATCCCGATGAACATCGTCGACCTCGGCCTGATCTACGGGTTCGAGTGGACCAACGACGCGGTGAACCTCAAGATGACCCTGACCGCGGTCGGCTGCCCGGTAGCGGGGATCCTCGCGGAAGAGGTCAAGGCCGCCATCGAGAAGGTCCCGAACGTCAAGTCCGCGACGGTCGAGCTGATCTGGGACCCGCCGTGGAGCCCAGAGCGGATGAGCGAGTTCGCCAAGCGTCAGTTCGGCTACGTGTAAGGACGCTGGCGCGGCGCCCGGTGGACGATGCCCACTCCTGCCGGCCTGACGGTCCGACCCGCCCGTTGGGGTGATTTTGACGACCTCCGCGAGACGTACTTCCGCCTGTACGACGAGCGCGCTGCCGGCGAGCCGATCGGGATCACCCTGTTCGCCGACCGCCCTACCCTATCGGACGAGGTGAGTTGGTTCGAGGGCCACTTCCGGCGGGCGCTGGCCGGAGACGAGATCTTCCTGGTCGCGGAGCTCGACGGTCACGCGGTGGGTAGTTGCACGATCGGCCGGGCCGGCCGCGGTCCGGCGTCGGAGGAATCCCACGTGGGCGAGCTCGGGATCCTCGTCGACCAAAACCACCGGGGAAAGGGGGTCGGAACGGCGCTCCTCGAGCGGTGCCTCCACGACGCTCGGTCGAAGTTCGAGGTCGTGTACCTCACGGTGTTTTCGAGCAACGCCTTAGCCCAGCGGCTCTATCATCGATTCGGGTTCTCCGTGTGCGGTCACCTCCCCCGCGTCGTGAAGCGGGGAGAACGGTACTTCGACGAGGAGCGAATGGTCCTCGATTTCTCGAACACCCCGGATCGGACGGGGGCCAACTGTTAAGCGCACGGGCTAATCGGCGGCCACGATGGCCGCGACCGAGGAGTGGCGACGTGAGCTCGAGACGGAGCGCACGATGAAGGACGGGTTCATGGCCCGCGACCCCGAGTCGCCGTTCGTGGTCGGACGGGTACCCTTCCACGAGCTCCGGTACTTCCCACCGGACCCGAAGTGCCGGGTCCGGGCGACGCTGGAGCGCCGGCCAACCCCCGAGGAGGCGTACTTGCGGACCAACCGGGACAACCAGGCGGTGATGCGGTACATCGGGGACCTCACGTTCTCCCTCGGCGGCGAGCCCCTTCACCTCCGCCTCTACCACGCCGGGGAGGGCGTAGGGACGTCCGTGTTCGTCCCGTTCCGCGACCTCACCAGCGGGCGGGAGAGCTACGGCGCGGGCCGCTACCTCACCCTCGAGCTCAACGAGGCCGATGAGTACGAGGTCGACTTCAACCGGGCGTTCAACCCCTACTGCGCCTACACGGACGACTTCGAGTGCGCCTTCCCTCCTTCGGAGAACGACCTTCCGATCCCCGTCCGGGCCGGCGAAAAGGCGTGGGCCGCCGACCGGAATCCCAAGAGCCCATCGGCCGCGGTCCTCGGACGAGCTCGACGCCCGACGGCACGACCGTCCAATCCGCCGCCCCGTCGCCCGGGGGGCTCGTCACGCCGGTCTACGGGTGGCCGAACGCCCCGAAGATCCCGTTGACGACGAACTGGACGCCGACCGCGGCCAGCAAGAGGCCGAGCACCCGGGTCATCGCCATGATCCCGGTCTTCCCGAGGTACCGGAGGATCTTCTGACCGTACTTCAGGATGAAGAAGGCCGCAACGGTCGTGACCGCGATCGCGAGGAACACCACGACCACCATGAAAGGGTCGCCGCCGGCGCTCCCCTCATAGATCATCACCGTCGAGATCGCCCCGGGGCCGGCCAGGAGCGGGATCCCCAGCGGAACCACCGCGATCTCGTCCCGGCGCGCGATCGCCTCCTCCCGGTCCTCGTTGGTGAGTTTCGTCCGCGTGACCTCGCCGTGCAGCATGTCGTAGGCGACGATGAACAGAAGGATCCCGCCCGCGATCTCGAACGCGGCGAGGGTGAGCCCGAACGCGGCGAAGAGGAACCGGCCCACGAGAGCGAACACCCCTAGGACCGAACCGAGAACGATGACTGCGCGGCGCCGGACGATCCGCCGGTCGGCCTCGCTGAACCCCTCGGTCAGCGAGACGAAGAACGGGACGGCGCCGATGGGGTCGACGAGGGCGAAGATGGTAACGAAGACCGCGACGTAGACCAAGAACGCCGCCACTCGTCCCGCCCCCGTCGGCGGGAAGCACCGGGGGCTTTCAATTCTCCGTCGGGATCGCGGGAGCGACCCACCCGTGCTTCAGTGCCGGCGAGGGACGGACGGGCGGGTCGGTCGGGCCCTGGTCGGAGGGCGACGGGCGGAAGGACGGCTGCGGGGGGGCCAGCGCTTCGACCGACCCCGGCGCCGGGCCCCCGGGCCCACGGTCGCCACGGGTCCCACGTCCCGGGCCTTCAGGCGTAGCACGATCGGCTCCGGCTGCGGGTTCGCGACGAGCAGCACGTACTCTCCCGGCGACTGCGGGTCGAAGTAGATCCGTGCCCTTCCCGCGAGGCGAACGCGCTGGACGAAGGGACCGGACTTGTGCCCGATCAGCAGAACGAACGAGCGGCCCGGCCGAGGGTTGTCGAGCTCCACATCGATCTGGCACGCGGGCGCGACGAGGCGCATCTCGACCCGGACGGTAGAGAGCGGGTCGAGGACGAGGAATCGCGGAAGGTCGGCAAGGGCCACGGCCACGCGGTACCAAGAACACTCCTACGGAAAGCGTTGCCCGAGCGCCAAGAACGCGAAAGCGCGAGGTTAAATCGGTCGGAAAATTCCGTCGACCGATGGCAGCGAAGCGGACGGCACAGGCAGTCTGGGAACACGACCTGGTCCATGGTCATGGCACCGTCAAGGGCACGAGCGGCGCGTTCGGCGAGATGGCGGTGTCCTGGGCGGCCCGGACCGAGACCTCCGGAGGGAAGACGAGCCCGGAGGAGCTGCTCGCAGCCGCGCACGCGGCCTGCTTCTCGATGGCGCTCTCCGCCGGCCTCGGCCGGATCGAGAAGCCCCCCGAGCGCCTCACCGTGTCCGCGACCGCGACGTTCGACAAGGTCGGCGACGCGTGGAAAGTGACGACCATGGAGCTCGAGGTGACGGGGAAAGTTCCCGGGATCAGCGCGGCCGAATTCCAGCAAGCGGCGCAGGCGGCCGGTCAGGGATGTCCGATCTCGAACGCCCTCAAGGGGAACGTCGCGGTCTCGGTCCACGCCAAGCTCGCCTAGGGTCGCGCTTCGGCACGACCGTCAACCGGTCCCGAAATCCGAAAGCTGCCGCTGGACCCGTTTCGGGGGCTCGCTGCGCGCCTCAGAGGCGGGCGGGCCCGGCTCGGACGAGGGTTCCTCCTCTTCCGGCCCGCCGCTCGGCGACCGGGCCCCCATCGCCCCGATGAGGTCGGCCACCGCTCGGGAATCGGGTTCCGTTCCCAGAAGGAACCCCACCTCCTCGGCGGTGAGCTCGAGCTCGCGGGAGATCTCGGCCGCCCTTTGCCGAAGCTCCCCCCGGCCCCCCCGCCCGGAGGTCGCGGCGAAGATCCGTTCGAGGAACGGAAGGATGATCTCACGGCTCTTGGCGGTCGATAGGTGCAAGCGGTGCCCCGCTTTCTTCGCGAGCGATTCCCGGGTGGCGCGTAGGGCGCGGGAGCGCCCCATCTCGCCGAGGAACTGAGGGAACGACACGCCCCCGCTCCTCCCCTCGCCCGGTCCGTCGTGAAGGGCGAGGGAGACTCCCCCGGTCATCAGCTCCGATGCGTAGCTCCACAACCCGTAGACCCGGGCGCGGCGGGCGCGGGTGAGGAACTGGTCGGCGACGGCCAGGACGCGGAACGCCGCGTCGCGGTGGCCCGCATCCGGCGCGAACCGAGGAAGGTTCTCTTCGATCCACGGCAACAAGTCGTCCGGAGGAGCGTCGAGCCGGTCCTGGACCTCCACCGACCGGTAGTATCGCGGGCTCGTCAACGCCTCTTCGGTCAACGCCACGAAGTCCGCGGCGAGGTCGCGGAAGCCGAGGACGGAGAGCTGCCACGGGCCCGGGTCCAGGGGGGCGATTGCGTCGAGGTCGTTCAGCGCCGCCCGCACGTCCCCGTGGGCCCGCTTCACGATCGATTCGAGGGCGCCGGGGTGCAGGACGATGCGTTCCGTCCGCGCGACGCGTTGGACGAAGGCCCCGAGCTCGGGATCGCGCACCGGATAGAAGCGTATCCGTACGACCCCCGTTCGGAATACCGTAGAGTATCGGGTCAGCGTTCGGTCGTCGTTGACGGTCAGGACGATCGGTTGGCGCGTCGTCCGGGCCAGACGCGTGATCGCCCCAAGTCCCCCGTGGTCGGAGAGGTCCGTCGGGCGGCCGCTCGACCTCCACTCCTCGATGTCCCGGCGCGCGGCGGGGAGACGCGCCCACCCCGCGTTCCCGGGGGAGCGGGGGACTGCTGCCCAATCCTCGAACGCTCGGGGTTTCGCCTTTGGAAGAAGGCCCCAGGCGACGTTGAGGGCGTCGATCGTCCCGTAACGTCCCCGCAGGAAGTCGCCGAGGCCCGGGGGCGCCGGCCGGGACCGGACCGTCTCGGTGAGGCGCCCCGTAAGACAATCCGCTTCGTCCAAGAGGATGAGCGCGTGACGAGCTCGCTTTCCCGCGACCGTTTCGTCGAGAGTCTGGCTCACGGAAGCCCGTCCGGCGACCTGCTCGACGGCCTGCTCGTTGCGAGCGTCGGAGGCGTTCATCTCCACCAGGGTCCACCCGAGCTCCGCGGCGAGCGCGAGGGCGGCCGTCGTTTTGCCGACGCCGGGGGGCCCCGAGAGCACGGCCGCGCGCCGACTCGGCATCCGGCCCTCCTGCCACTGCATCGCCCAGGCACGAAGCTCGTAACGGGCCCTCGGGTTCCCGACGATGTCGTCGAGGCGGGAAGGCCGAAGCCGTTCGGCGAGCGGCAGGCGGGAGGTGGCCCGCGAGGTCATCGGGCGGGTACCCGCTGCCGGAGATAAGGAATGCCGGGGGCGGGGTGGTCGGAACGGTTGAGTACGGCGGTTCCCTGGGGCCAGGCGGATCCGATATGCCGAGCCGCGAAGCGCCCACCATCGATCGCCGGCGGGTCCTCGGGACAGATCGGTTCTTCTCGGCGGTCGCGGTCTCGGTCGACCCACCGGTCGTGGCCCCGCCGCCCGCGGACGCGCGCGCGGTCGCCCTTCTCCGGCGCGCCCGGGAGCTTGGGGTCACGACGTTCGACGTGGCGGACGCCCGGTTCCCGGGGCGGGCGGAGCGGCTGATCGCGGCGGCCTTCCCGTCCCCGGACCCCGAGATCGCGGTGATCGTCGGGCGTTCGATCGAGTCCCTCGCGAGGGAGCGTACCCCTCGAGACGGTCCGATGCCGTCCAAGGGCGTCGACGCCGCTCTCGAGGAATCCCTCGAACAGACCCAGCGTCGTCTCGCCCCCGTTCCCGTCTCGGTCGTGGAATGGGACCCGGGCACTGACGAGAGTTCGGGCGACACCTCTGACCCTACGGCACTCCACCCGGCCGGAGCAGGCCTCGCGGACCTCCTCTGGGCGATTCGCCTTCGCTCACCACCGGTCGCCGTTCCCAAGACCGCTCGCTCGCCGGTCCTGTTCACCGGAGAGCTTTCGCTCCTCGACCGCGAGCTACTTCCCTTGTTCGATCCGACGAGCGGGAAGCCCGAAGCGAGCGTCATCGCCCGCAATCCCTTCTCGGACGGCCGGCTCGACGGCAGCCGTTTCGCGGCCGCCGCGATGCTCGCGGGCCCCGGGGCAGGACCCGTCGACCTGAGACAGCTACGCGCCGAGTTCGACCCGGTCCTGGCCCTGGGATTCCTGACGAAGGGCCGACAGCGGACTTTGGCCCAAGCCGCCCTCCGGTTCGTCCTGAGATGGCCCTGGGTGGTCACGTCGGTCATCCCCCTCCCGACCCCCGAGCGGTTCGAGGAGATCCTCCGATTCGGCACGAGCCCGCCCCTCACCGACGAGGAGCTGGCCCAGCTCGTCCTCGTGAAATAGGTCCCGGGCCTCGCCCACTCATGCTCGTGGTCGGCGACGACGCCCCAGATTTCTCCATCCCGCTCGCGGACGGGACGAGACGGACGCTCGCCATGTACCGGGGCCGACCCATCGTCCTCTACTTCTTCCCGAAAGCGAACACCACCGGGTGCACCCTCGAGACGCGAGGCTTCGCCGAGCGGTACGGCGAGTTCCAGCGCGCCGGGGTCGAGGTCATCGGGGTGAGCGTCGACTCGAGGGAAACGCAGACGGCATTCGCGGAGAAATGCGGCTCTCGGTTCCCGATGGTGGCGGACCGGTCGAAGGAGATCGCACGGAAGTACGGCGTCCTCGGGTTCCTCGGGTGGGCGAAGAGGGTGACCTTCCTCTTGGACGCCGAGGGGCGCGTACAGGACGTCGTGGAGGGCATGTCTCCGACACCCCATCTGCGGGCGGCCGAGGCCTGGGCGGGCGCCCGCTCTCCGGGCCCGTAGACGGCGGCGACCCGCCCCCCGGCGACGGGCAACCGTCTAAAGCTCCTCACCGTTCCGAATTCGAGGCGTCCCGTGAAGATTCAGGCGATCGAGCCGATCGAGGTAGCGGCCCCGGTGGACGAGCTCTCGTCCCCTTGGAGCTCGACCGCGATCCTGGTCAAGGTGACGACTTCGACCGGTGCCGTCGGCTGGGGCGAGGCCCCCACGACCCTGATGACCCACCCGGTCCGCGAGAGCGTCCGGGAGGTCGCACGATTCTACGAAGGCCACGACCTGACCGACCACTCGGCCTGTCTTCGGGAGTTCGAGCGATACTCGTTCTACCGCTCGCGGTCGATGGAAGCGACCAGCGCGCTATCGGCGGTGGACATCGCCTGCCACGACCTCATCGGTCGGTCGCTGGGCGCCCCGATCTCGACCCTCCTCGGAGGTGCGATCCGAACCACGGTTCGCGCCTACTCGAACGGATGGTACTCGGACGCGATTGAACCCGCGGAGTTCGCCGACCGGGCGAGGGGGATGGTCCGCCAGGGCTTCCGGGCGCTCAAGTTCGACCCGTTCTCCGACCAGTACCGCACGCTGTCCCCCGAAGGCCTGGAAGCCGCCGTCGCGCGCGTGGCGGCCGTCCGCGAGGCGGTCGGCGAGACGGTCGACCTCCTGATCGAGTACCACGGACGGTTCCTTCCCGAGGCCGCGATCCGGGCCGGCCGAGCCCTCGACGCGTTCCATCCCCGCTTCATGGAAGAGCCCGTGATCCCGGAACTGTCGGACGCGCTTGCGGAGTTCCGCCGCGCGGTCCGGACCCCGGTCGCCCTCGGCGAGCGCCTGCTCACGGCCGCCGACTTCGAGAGCTTCCTCCACCGGGGACTCGTCGACATCCTCCAGCCCGACATCACGAACTCCGGCGGCTTCACCTACGGTCGAGAGATCGCCGGGGTCGCCGTCGCTTGGGGAGCGCCGGTCGCCTACCACAACGCGTTCGGCCCGGTCCAGACGGCCGCGACGCTCCAGATGGATGCGGTCCTGCCGACGTTCTTCCTCCAGGAAAGCTTCGAGGCCAGCTGGCCGGAGTGGAAGCGCTCCCTGGTCCGCGGCTACGCTATCGAATCCGGCGAGTTCACGATCCCCACGAAGCCGGGGCTGGGCGTCGAGGTCGACGAGAACGCGGTCGAGCGGTATCGCTCGGAGGGGGTCGACCCGATCGGGCCGGAACCTCCGTGGGTGGTCGCGGGTACGTGGGCCCGTCGCGCGACGACCGGAGAACGAAACGACCCTTAACGCCCGTAGCGACCTTCGCAAAAGCCCCCGGACCGGCTCGCCGCGCGGCCCGATGCCTGGCCCCGAGGGCCTCGGAGGGGAGCGCTACCCCGGACGCAGGGTATCGACGACCAGCGTGACCGCGTACGTCGCCCCGGGAGTGGATGGCGAGGCGACATAGATCCCGAGGTTGCTGCCTTCGGAGGCCGCGGCGACGATGTGCGGAAGCGCGGGCAGGGTGTAGGCGATCGTGAAGGGATGGCTCGGAGTCACCGAGTAGATCGTGTGGTTGACGGAATCAAAGTTGAAGAAGTTCGCCCATACGACCGACCAGGTTTCCCCGGAGGGGACCTCGAGGGGGAATCCTTCGTTCGCCGTGTAGTTGATGGACCATGGACCGAACCACGGTACGCTCGACGTGTTCCCTTCCTGGATCACGAGATGGACGGAGGAGATCGTTACCGGGGCGGGGCTGTTCGAGGGTAGGACCAGAACTCCTCCGGCGACCAGGCCCACCAGCACGACCACCACGATAGCGACCACGACGACGGCGATGGTGATGAAGCGGCGGAGGCCTCGTCGGCCGAGGGGAGCCATCGTCCACCTACCTTCGGGCCGGGTTCGTCGTCTCCATCGTGGCGAACCGACCCCTCACGTGTTCGCGGGTGCGAGGGAATACACGGGGATCTCCGCGAGGATCGTGGAGGGGTCGCCGGTGTACCTCAGGAGGATGGTGCACGCGTTCACGCTCTGGAAGCACCAGGGAGGAGCTCCGTGGTAGTCATCGTAATCCAGCGTCAGCTGGGCCAGGGGACGCCCATTGCCGCCGATAGGGGCCACGCAGCCGTTCCAGTTATGGGGCGGGTTCTGCCCATCGAAGTCCACCCCGCCCGCGTTGGCGATGCACATGAAGTCGAGCGGATAGCCGCCGTTGTGGATGTAGAGGATGAACGTATCCCCGTCCTCGACCGAGTCGACGCCTTGGTTGAGCGGCACGAAGATGCCCAGCCGATTGTAGTAGATGCCGTTGGCTGCGGTGGTGCTCCCCGCGTCGAAGCTCCCGCAATAACCGAGGTACGGGGCGTAGCCCGCCGGTTCCTGGGATAGGCCGGGGAACCACGTCATGGAGGCCAGGGACCCGTTGACGAGGATCGTCGTGCCGCCTTGGTTGCTCGCGTTGTTACAGACGAAGGTGAAATCGATCTCGTTGAGCGGGATGTTGCCCGGCGAATGGGAGGTGATGACAAACTCGCTCGAGTTCATCGCGGAGTAGTTCCCCACTTCGGCGAGGCTGTTTCCATCACCGCATTGTCCGAACCAAGTGTTTCGGGTAGGCGGGTCGTTCGGGTTGCCCACCCACGTGGTCGCTTGTCCGCTGGTCATACTCACGTAGCTATTCAGAGTGTACCCCCAGGGCTGGCAGTCGGTAGGATCCCCCCAGACCGGAGTGCTTCCGCCGGCGTGGATGACCCAGCTGATCATCGGTGGGGCGGGGGGCGTATAGAGCCGGAACGACCACAACAGGACTCCGGCGACCAGCGTGAGCGCGACGAGCAGTATGGCGCCGATGATCTCGGCGACGCCCCGACGGCGGGCTCGCCGCCAGCGGCGGTGGAGGGTCATTGGAGTATCTATGCGTATCGGGGATTATCAAGCTATCCGTATCGCAGACGCGTTTTGTCACCAGAAGAAAGAGGCTCCCAACCCTTCCCCGGACTTGGAAACGCCCCGACGAACCTGGCGTTTTCACGGCGGTAGGAAGGACTACGACAATCCTCGAAGAACCGTTTCTAGTCGTTCTGAATACCACATAGGTTATCCGACGACATGCAGACCCAGCGTCGGCGGAGCGTAATGGCTTCGCTAGTGTTAGCGGCGGTGATGGTCTTGGCGGCGGGCGTGGCGATGGCCGTGCTCGCAATCGGACCCAACGCCGCCACGCCGGCGAAGACCGGAGGAACGGAGCAAGCGGCCGGGCCAAATTCGGGCACGATCACGGCCCTTTCGCATGTCCCATCGGCCCCGACGGCAGCGATCGTGACCACCAGCAACAACTGGGCTGGGTTCGCGGAGACTGCCACGGCCGGCACGATCCTCGAAGTCTTCGGCGAATGGCTCGTGCCGACGGTCACCTGCACCGGCGCACCGGGGGGCGCGCTCGTAGGCACCTGGGTCGGGATCGACGGATACGGCAACGGCGAAGTGGAACAGGCCGGGACCTCCGCCTCCTGCTCGGGGGCGGGAGCCACCCCGGTGTACTACGACTGGTGGGAGTTCTACCCGTACAACAGTGCGGTGAACAAGTATCACGTCAGCCCGGGAGACTTCATGCAGGTCTACATCCTCTACAACCCGTACGTGACGGTCAACGGCCACACGGGAATCTACACGCTGGTAGTCTCAGACCTGAACCACTACGGGGATTCTTTCTCGGTCACTGGCAACCCGAGCACGTGCAACGCGAAAGGGGCCTGCGAAACCGGCCCGGACGCCTCGGCCGAATGTATCTCCGAAAAGGCCAGCAGCTACTTGGCCAAGTACGGCACGACGACCTTCCTCAGCTGTGACAGCACGATTGGATCGACCTTCTCCGGAATCGGTGGCCACGGCAGCCATGTGACCCTCTACCGCATCGACCAGGTTGGCCCGGTCACCACCTTGACGGACCAGTCCACCAGCGGCCTGTCGACGTACGACTATACGGATGATCATTTCACGATCACTTGGCATCACTACCACTAGTCGTAGAAGGTCCGAACCCGTTCGGGCATCGAACCGCGTGTGCGGTTCGATGCCTTCCCTTTGTTCTCGCGGTGCCGGACCCGAGGTCCCTGGCTAGCGAACTCGCCCTACCTCTGCTCGGGATTGATCCATCTCCGTCCGCCCTCGACGGCCGGCTCCCCGACTGCTTGCTCCACTAGACTCCACCGCCTCCGCCGGCGGTCCCGGTGGCCGCTCCGGCGGCGCCCTTTTGTCCCAATTGCGGCCAGCCAACCACTTGCATTGCGCAGTACGGCCGATACTACTGCTACCCCTGCACGCGCTACGTCTGAAGAGCGACATTCTGGTGGCCGCGGATCGGCCGGGCTGATGCCGCCTTCCGGCCGAATTCGAAGTGGGGGGCTTGACAACGTACGCCTTTCATGAAGGCGCGACACACGCCCTCGCTTACGTAGAGCCGCCAGAGAGGATCGAACTCCCGACCTGCTGATTACAAATCAGCCGCTCTACCGACTGAGCTATGGCGGCATACGTCAGAGACCGGCCCCGGTTTTGGCTCATTTAGGGCTTTGCCTCCATTCGGTCCACCCGGAGATGGGGTCGCATGGCCTCCCCAAAGGCGGTCAGACCGCGCCGCGCTGACTCCTCGTCGAGCCCGATGTAGTGGGTGGTCATGTCCACCGATTCGTGTCCGTAGAGATACTTCAGGTCGACAAGAGAGACGCCCGCCTGGTAGGCGATCCGTCCGAACGACCGCCGGAGGTCGTGACCTGAGACTGGGACCGACAGCCCTGCTCGCGACGCCGCCCTTCTCAGGTCGTGGTCCGCCGTACGCTCGTGGTGCGGGAAGATCGCCGTGGCTGCCGGCTTCCCGAGCGTGGTCTCCACGAGCACGGCATACGCGACCGGCTGGATCGGTATCGTCCGATACTTCCCGCCATGCCGGCCCTTTCCCAACACTCGCATCGTCGGGTTCGGCAGGGCGAGATTCAGGTCTCGCACGTGCAAGCGCAGGACCTCGATCCGTCTCAGGCCGTTGAACCCTTCCAGAGCGATCAGCACTCGCTCGCGCCCTCGCGCCGCGGTGTAGAGCGCGCCGAGTTGAGCCGCCGTTAGCCAACGCCGGTTGATCGCCTGACCCGCCGGTGCGAGCCAAGTTTCCGCGTCCTCCGACAGCGGGTTCTCTGACCACCGAAGGAACTCCCGAAGCGCCACCAGGTTGGTGTGCAGCGTCGAGTTGGCCCAAAACCGCGCGTCCTTGAGCGCCTGGACGTCCTCCTCGGTCACGTCCGTCGGGGACGCGGGAGGCGTCCGCCCGGCGCGCCGGAACGCGCTTGGCATGGCTTCCAAATACTGGCGGATTGTTCTTCTCCATCGTTCGCCGATTCCTCGCTTCTCCCTCGCGAATCTCCTTGCCCTCTCGTTCCACCAACGTAGCCCAGCGGGCACGTTGGATTCCTCCGAGGGAGCCAGAGAGCCTTCCCAGTTGAAGGACTCTCCGCTTGATCCGAACTCGACGATGGTCGGGGTCGGGAGAGATGGCGGCCGGGAGGACGATGTTAGGGCTCCCGCCCTGGAAATCGGTGTTCCGCGGGCCATCCCGGTCGCCACCGACACGGTTGAATCAATCCGGGTCTAAGAAGCGACGTTCGCCGGCGGAGGATGGAAGCTGCTCTATCGATATGCAGATTAGGGACGACGCGGATTCAATCTTGCACGTGGATTCTTGACGACCGGCGATCTCGACAGAGCTGCACCGCGAGCGAGACGGCTCCGCCGCGCTCTCATCGTTGCTATCGTGGTCGCGGTCGTGCTCGGAACCGTCTCAGTTCTGCTCTTCGTCGACCTTCTTGGCATCTCCCCCTGTTATGGAGGAATCCGGCTGGGGCTCGGGGAGTGCGGGGTTACACCGGGGTTTGAGGCCGAACAGTTGGGTCATAGCCAGTTCGTCAACGGGTCTTACGTCTGCAATTTCATCGTCCTTCCTCCTTATGGAGCGCTTCTTTTCTCGTCCTCCCTCGTTGTTTCGGCACAGAATCTTTCAGGAAATGGAGTGACTCTGTCGAGTGTCGCTCTCCACTCAGCGGCGGGGGCGGTTCTTGTCAACTACACCTTTTCCGGAACGAACTGGACCACGAACCGCAGCATCGAGATCTTCCAGCCAGACATCCTCACCGCTACTTCCCCAACGGTCCTTGTCGGTCAGCAGCTCGTCATAATGGACCCAACTGCGGGTTTTGGGTCGTACATGAACATCAGTTAAGGTGGGACGTCAGCCGCGAACACGCTCGCTAGGGGATTGTTGAGAGTTGCGGCTTACCCTTCGTTCATCGTTCGCCAGTTGAAGTAGTCCAATAACCCTGAATTCGCGCTCGCCTATGCATGAACAACGGACCCGTCCATCGCGAGCTGTTGCTGCCAACGCCGACCAGGGACCCGCCCGA
>DASWZL010000014.1:0-3476 GCA_036404475.1 Thermoplasmata archaeon | reverse complement strand
CAAGGACGCGACCGGCGCCCTCGTGCGCGTGATCGGCGGTCCGACCATGACGGTCAGCGAGGCCGAGAAGGCCGCGGCGCTGGTCGGCGGGAAGATCTCGAAGCGCGCTCGGATCATCTGGGGCTGCTCGGTCGAGAACTCTCCCGAGATGGAGAACACCATCAAGGTGCTCCTCATCATCACGGGCGTCCGCGCGCAGAGCCTCCTCGGTCAGAAGGGAGGCTACGCGGCCGGTGAGTCCGAGGAAGTCATCGACCTCGTCCGGTAGGCAATAGGTGCGCCGCTCCCGTGACCTCCGTGCCGAGGGGGAACTGTTTCCGCCACTGGAAACGCACCCGTTCCAAAGGGGACCGTCGCTAGGGTGGAACTGGCGATTACAACGGTGACATGGTAATCGCCGCTTTTAGGGGCCTGCCGGACCCGCCGTCCAGAATGGGCGGGTTTCCGCACGGAGTGCAGCGCCACGCCGTGCTCCGCGCCGCCCCGCACGCTCCTCGCGGTCGGTCATCGAGCGCGCGCGGCGGCGAAATCCGCACCCAGGAACAGGCCCGCGCTGGGATTCGTAAGCATAAACAGTCGAACGAGTGACACTGACCTTTCGCCGAGGCCAAGCGGGGAAACGCCGGCGGGTACTACCCGAAAGGGATGGAAATGCCCACGACCCCCGATGAAGGCGGAGCTCTAAGGGGAGCTCGGTGGCCGAATCCAAACCAATCCCGTGAACTTCGAGGACCCTCCGGGGGCTGTCGGCCTGTTGGGGCAGAGGACGTCAATCAGGGCGCCGGAAGGGTCATTATTCAAGGAGCGTACGGGAGATCATGAAGCTCAAGAAGCTGGGACGGACCGGTGCTCTGGTCAGCGAGCTCTGCCTGGGAACCATGACCTTTGGCTGGCAGGCCGATGAAGAGACCAGTCACAGCATGCTCGACCATTATGTCGAGGCAGGAGGCAACTTTCTCGACACCTCGAATGTGTACTCGTCGGGCAAGTCCGAAGAGATCATCGGCAAGTGGCTGTCCCGTCACGAACGGCAGAACATCGTCCTCGCGACCAAGGCCCGGTTCCGGACGGCCGATGGCGCGAACAGCGTAGGGCTATCCCGAAAGCATCTGCTCCACGCCATCAGCGACAGCCTTCGCCGTTTGCAGACCGATTACATCGATCTCCTGCAGGTCCATGCCTGGGACCCGCTCACTTCTCTGGAGGAGACGTTTGGCACTCTCAACACGCTGGTAGAGGACGGACCCGTACGGTACGTGGGCGTCAGCAATTACCGGGCCTGGCAGTTCGAGAAGGCCCTTCAGCTGTGTCGGTCGCGAGGTTGGCATGAACCCGTCAGCCTCCAACCCCAATACAGCCTGTACGCCAGGGCCACCGAATTCGAACTCATCCCGATGTGCTCGGCCGAGAAGATTGCGGTGCTTCCCTGGAGCCCACTGGCGAGCGGGGTCCTCTCCGGGAAGTACAAGAGTGGGATACGGAACCCTCCTGGCGGCACCCGGATCGCCGAATCAGAAGACATAGAATTCTATGCGAGCCGGTTCGATAACGACAGAATGAGCCGCATCGTGCGGGCCGTCGAGGCAGTCACCCAGGAAACCGGGAAGACCATGCCTCAGGTCGCCCTAAACTGGCTCCTGTGCCATCCGGCCGTCACCGCTCCCATAATCGGTGCCAGGAACATCGGTCAGCTTTCGGAGAACCTGGGCTCGACCGGCTGGTCGCTCAGCAAGGATCAGATCGCAGCGCTGAACGGGGCCAGCGAGCCGGAGGTCACCTACCCCTACGATAAGAGCGCCGAGGAGCAACAGAGAGCCGGCAGAGAACTGGAGTAGGGCATCGAGAGAGTTCGGCCCCGAAGTGGATTTCGGCGAATCTCGGCCGCGCGCTCCTCGCGGTCGGTCATCGAACGCGCGCGCCGTTCATGTCCCTCGCCTCCCGGTCGCGCCGTCGTACCCCGTGCCCGAATCGAAGGCATGTCGCACCACGGCCCGGATGCGCTCGCGCTCGGCGCACGTCCCGGCCTCGGTCGTCTCCGGGCCGGCCGAGTATCCGCAGAGACGACATATCCGCCGACCTGCGGGGTCGGGAGGCCCAAAGGGATGCCCGGCGTCCGGCTGGGCGTTCACGACTTCGTTTCCTTCAGCATTAGGGGGCGCCTCCGAGCTCGGCGCACGAGGAGCACCGCCGCGGCGACTGCGAGGCCGGTGAGGAAGAGGGCGGCGACGAACGTGATGGGGTCGTCTCCCTTCTGCTTTACGGCCGGAACCATAGGCTTGCTGAGGCGGGAACTCAGGTGGAAGCCTTCCGCGAAGGGGTCGACGACCGCCTATCCCCGGCTACTGATTGCTTACTTCGAACCACACGGATATTGACATCCGACTTGAATCTCCGGGCCACCAACTTGGACCCCTGGGCATGCAGGGCGACCAAGAACGCTTCCGCGTCCAGTCCGGGTCCATCCCGCCACTTCGCAACGAACAACCCTGTACCCTGCTGACCCGGAATCGCCAACCCGCTTGCAACTAGTTTCCGAAACTCGTCATCCGACAATGGCTCGAATGGCGTGGCCAGCATCTCACCTCTCCTCGGATAGCTCTGCTTGATCGTCTTCACATTCTCACTCTGATGCGAGGATGGCAGTTCTGCACATCATAATCGGTACCCACGTGAGACGGGGGGGGTGTAGATAAGGGTCCGTAGTGACCGGGGATTTCCGGAATATCGGGACCGGGGGGTCGACCCGCCGCCCTGAGCCTTGGCCTGTCCCTCGGTCGACCCAAAGACTCGGTCCTTCGGAGCCGGCGAGCGAACCCAACGAACATGGGGAGGCGACAAGGAGAGCATCGGGGGACGACCACCGACTAATGCCGTCGGCGTCGCGGGAGTTTCGGAGGTGGGGCAGGACCCGACGAGACTGAAACGGGAACCGCGGTAGACGACCGGGAATCCCGGGACGACCGGGTCGGAGTCGGCTTCGCCCGGCCCCGCTCCCGGCGCAAGAGACCCGCATCCTGGAGCTCTTTCGCGATCTTCTCGACGGCGACCTCGATGTCCGACGGCTTGCGACCCCCGGTGCAGACGAGCTTGCCAGTGCCGAACAGGAGCACCACGACCCTCGGCTCGTCGATCCGGCAGACGAGGCCGGGGAACTGTTCGGGTTCGTACTCGATGCGGTCGAGCCCCAAGGTAACGGCGACCGCATTGAGGTTGATGTCCGATTCCAGGTCCGAACTCGCGACGATGTTCTGCACCTCGATCTTCGGGTGCATCTTGATCCGCTGCCCGAGCTTCTTGATCCGCTGGGCGACGGTGGCGATCGAGGCCTCCACTTGGCGCATGCTCTTGGCGCCGGTGCAGACCAGCTTGCCCGAGTGGAACAGTAGGATCGCGGTCTTCGGCTCCTTGAGTCGGTAGATAACGCCGGGAAACTGGTCGGGCACGTATTCGGCTCCTTCGAGCCCGAGGGCGATCGA
>DASWZL010000013.1:0-1665 GCA_036404475.1 Thermoplasmata archaeon | reverse complement strand
GGCCGCGCCAGCGGTCGTGGGCCCGGACGAGCGCGGCGAGCCGCCGCTCCTCCTCAGTGGGCATCGGGGCTTTCCGTCGCGGGGGCCGGGAACGCGGGGCCGTGGGCGAGCTTGCGCTGCTCCCGATGACCGCATCGGGGGCACTCGAGCCCCTTCGGGCGGTGGGCGAGAAGGTTGTGGCAGACCTGGCACCGGGCGGAGACGACCCCGAGGGACGACGGGGCGGTCGTCAGCTTGACGGACGGGTGTGACTGGAGGACCTTGGCGAGGATGATGTCGCCGACCGCGAACTCGCTCGACAGGGACTCAGTGTACCCTTCCTTCGCCTTCGACACGTGGACCGTCCCCTCCGGCTCGCCGGGAACGGGACGTCGGCTCGCGGACGTTGTCAGGATCGTGCAGATCGCCATCGCGGTCTTGAGCTCGTCCACGCGCGCGTAGACGATCTCTCCCTCTTGGATCTCGGGGACCGCGTTCCGAGGCTCGACCCGGACCGTCCGGTCCCTCGGGTCGACGTGGGAGGTTCCCAGCACCGACGCATAGATCCGGCCCCGGTTCTCGTAGGTGCCGCGACCCGGAAGGAACTCTTCCGCGGTCCCGAGGTAGTCGCCGGGGAGGACGAACTTCGATTCTTCGGAGGAAGGTGTCATCGCTTCGTTCCTGCTTCGATCACCCAGCGGTCGACGGCGAGTCGGACGGTCGCGGCCCGATGGTGCGGGAACGTCCAAGGAAGGTCCCAACGAACCGGCTCGACCTCGACAACGTGGGCGCCGCGGTCGAGCGCGAGTCGCGCTATAAAGGTTCGGGAGGCCGAGGAGGCGAACGCGCCGACCGAGCGGCGGGCGAGGGAGAAGGCGCGGTCCCAGAACGGCCGGTCGGCGTGCCGGCGCTGGGCCCCGAACGGTGGGTTCATCACCACCACGTCAGCCGGGCGGGTCCACTGCGCGACGTCCGAGACCCGGAACTCGACCGTCGTCTTCGCGGCGCGGGCCGCCGCCCGCGCGATCGATACCAGGGCGGCATCGACCTCGATCCCGGTCACGGGGCCGGCTCCGAGCAGGGCCGCGCCCACCGCCAATCGCCCGGTCCCGCATCCGAGGTCGAGCACGGACCGGCCCGCGAGTCCCACCTGTCGGTCGAGGGCGGAGAGGAGGTCCGCGGCCGCCTCGGCAGGGGTCGAGACCTGTTCGAGGGGAGCCGCCGGGTGGGGCGGAAGGGGCACCGACTGGATCCGCCGGACGAGCTCCTCGCGCCTCACAGCCGTCCCGAGCCCTCTCGGAGAGAAGACGTTGGGGGGCGCCGTGATGGGAGGCGAAGCGGGGAGCCGGATTTGAACCGGCGAACGCCTGCGCGGCAGGATCTCTTCGGCGTCGACCGCCCTTTAAGTCCTGCGCCGTTAACCGGGCTTGGCTATCCCCGCAGCACTACCGTGCGGCGGGAGCGACCGGGCCCTCTTCCTTCGCCGCGCGCGCGGGGGTCTTCTTGACGGAGACCCGGCGCGGGAAGTACTTCAGGAGGACCACGTCGTTGACCGCCGACACCCATCGATACGGGATATTGGTGGGTCGGGAGTCCTCGACTAACATCGGGCTGGTCTCATCGACGTAAAGGCCGTCGATCTTGGCCGTCTCGACGTCGACGACCACGTTGTCGACATCGCCGAGC
>DASWZL010000012.1:0-26899 GCA_036404475.1 Thermoplasmata archaeon | reverse complement strand
GGTCCCTCCTTCACCAGCTCGCGGAGATGGCGGGCGAAATACTTTGCCGCGTTCCCGCGCATCTTGTCCCAATCCTTCAGTTCCGCCTCGATACGGGCGAGGAGGGCTTCGTGTTCTCCCGTCAGTATGGCCAAATCCAATCTGAGCTTGCCCTTCTCAGACAACAATTCCTCGGCGTGCGTCATGGCTTCACCTTTTTATGGTGAGACCGATCCAATTCCCTGAGCATACTTACAAATCGCGGAATGGCTCTCGGTAGCAAACGAACTTCAACTCTGACATAACCATTGGTTGTTTCGTTTGAATAGTCCCTAAATTCAACTTTCAGCACATTTCCACCCGGGAAGTCCCACTCTCTCATTTCTTCCCCTCCTGAGGACGGGGGACGAAGACCATACAATGGTCCACCGTTACCCTGTGTTCGATTACTCGCTCGGGTTCTTCCACCAAAGAAAACACCCATCGTTCAGTCAGAGTATAGACCGGATGAACCACTTTTCTATTTCCGCACCGCGCGCACGTCTCCGAGGGGGTCATGGCTTCTTCCCCTCCGCTAGGATGCGGCGGGCTCGTTCCAACCAATCTTTACCGTTGGGATGACCTACCATCAATGCCTGTTGAATCAATTTCAACGCATCGTCCCGCTCGGCCATACGCGAGTCATGCTCGCCGAGGAGCCATTCTCCATATGCAATCCAACAATCCCGCTCCTTCGTACGAAGGGCGAGAAGGGCGTGATGGACGATATCGCGATCACAATACGAACCTGTCAATTTCTCGCAAGCTTCGCACAAAATCATGGCTCCTCCGGCAGTTCTTCCCCTTCATCCGGAGTGCCCCATACCCACCAGATAGACCCATCGTGACCGCCACAAAGACCGGTATGGTTGGGCGAACGTTCACATTTCACTTGCGGCCCCATCGAACCAAAGAACGCGATTGCTGGGCAAGTCTTCACGGTTCGGCCTCCTTCGGACGGGAGACAATGACAGGTTCATATTTGCACCATCCCAGCGCATGACACAGGTCCTTCTTGTAATGCGGCTCTCTGACAGTGCCACAGCGCAGGCACCGCGCGCACGTCTCCGAGGGGGTCCCATCAGTCCCCCCACGGCCAAACGAGTTTCCCGTTGACCGAGACCTTGAAGGCCCGGTCCAGCGACACGACTGCTCGTTGCCGAACGGCCCGGTCCCGGTACGCGTGAAAGCGCGGCTCCCAACAACCCCCGAGCTCCTGGTGGATGAGGACGGGCTCCTCCTCGGTCCCGAGGTTCTCCGCCCGTCCGCCGCAGACGGCGCACGACATCAGTCCGCCTCAGTCCCGCCGAGAATGTCGGCGATCGCGCGCTTGGCGGCGCGGGTCCAGGCCTTCGTCATGGCGAAGTGCTCGCGCCGGGAGATGTCCCCCGCCTTCGCGTCTATCTCCGACAGCCGGCAGGAACCTATCCCGTCGACGAACCGAGCGCCCTTCAGGACCCGAACCCGGACGCGGAACCGGTAGTCCCACGAGCCAGTCTCGGCGTCCTGGACGGAGCCCTCCTCGAGGCCCCGGTCTTCGATGGACAGGCCGAATGGAACCGCGAGGCGGGTGGCCCCCGTGCGGTTCATCTCCTTGCGGTCCCCGATGACGTCGAAGCAGGCCTCGTCGGTGAGGATGGTGTCCCGGAACTCCAGGTACGCGTTCCAAAGGGCGCGCGCGGCCGCGAGGTCCAGCTCGGGACGGACGACGAGCGCGGCGGTTGGGACGGGCTCGTCGTCCCTGTACCGGAACGTGGTCCGGACCGGGACGGAGCCGGCGCGGCGTACGGCCTCCTCGACGGCCGCCCGATCGGCGGCTTGGACCTCCCGGCCGGTGCGGAACGGCGGGACGTCGCCGCTCATGCAGCCTCGTCCGGGATGGTCTCGGTGCCCTGAGCCATCCGTAGAAATCGCTCCTCTCCGATGGGGTGTGCCTGAGCGTAGGCGAAGGCTCGGTCAAAAAGTCGGTCGGCGGAACGGGGTGGCGCTGTCGCCCTTTCGGGCGTATCAGGCGTGGCGGACATAGTGTGACCCATCGACATTCCCCAATATATACCCACCGCCGGATGTCCCCACGGGCCGGGGTCGCGATCGGGCGTACAGCTCAGAAACGGCGGACATCCCCTGCCCCCCGGGGAGTTCGGGGCCCACTCCGAATCCCCGGGTTACAGTTCAACGGCCCGGGCCCCGAAATGGGGCCTAAACGGCGCTCGGTTGAGTAATCGGGCGCCTGGGGGGCCAAAAGAGGCGTGGTGGGGGCGCGTGGGGGCCTGGCGCGCACGAAAAAGGGGGGTTTCAGGGCCCTATCTCGGCCCGCGGCGGCTCCGGAGGGCCGAATACGACTGGGCGGCGGTCGGCGGGGCCCGTCCCGCGGGGTACCGGGCGCCCCCCTCGGCGCGCTGCCGGGCGAGCGACACCGCGAGCGACGACCGTTCCGCGCGCCGGCCCCGCCTCCGCGATACGAACGCGGCCATCGCCAGGGCGCCGGCGACCGATCCCAGGATGGATAGTGTGGTGATGGCCTCGAGCGTCGCCCAGGGGAAGGGCGTCTGAGCCGGTGCCGGTACGTCCGTCTGCGCCGTCGCCACGTTCGACGGCGGCCCCCTGACGCTCCCGTTCCAGGCCCACACGGTGAAGTAGTACGTAATCCCGATTCCGAGGTTGGTGAGGTTGTAGACCGTGTGGTTGCCGACGGAGACGTAGGCGATCGGGAGCCCGTAGAACCGGGCGTACATGAGCGTGTAGTTCGTTACCGGTCCCGACGGTGCCAGCCAGGACACGGTAATCGAATCTATACCGGTCGCCGCCGCCGTCGCGACCGGAGCGTACCGGTAGAGGTTCACGTAGACGGTCGAGTTGTGGTAGACGGTCGAGTTCGCGTAGACGGTCTTGTTCACGTTGACCGTCGTGTTGTGCCACACGGTCGTGTTCTGCCAGAGCGTCCGGTTGATGGTCCGGTTCGTGTAGAGCGTCGTGTTGATGTAGACGGTCGAGTTGTGGTTCACGTTCACCGTCGTGTTGACCCAGTTCGTCGTGTTGTGCCAGTAGTTCCTGTACTGGGTGGTGTTGACGTAGAACGTGGAGTTCGCGTAGACCGTGCGGACGACCACTGGCCACGTCTGTGCCACCGCGACGTTCGACGTGGGCCCCTGTGAGGTGGCCCCGGTCCACGTCAGGAGGACGAACCAGTATGTCGAGTTCGCCGAGAGGGCGGACACGGAGGCGTGGAGCGCGGAGCCCTCGGAGACGTGCGTCCCGTAGCTCCCGTATGACGTCCCGTACTCCAGGGTGTAGTTCGCCACGCTGGTGTTGGTCGGCTGGCTCCACGCCAGGAGGACATGGTCGAAGGCCCCGGCGGCCGTCAGGATCGGTGGCAGAATCAGGGGGGGCGTCGGCGGCGAGACCGCGAGCGTTCGGACCGAGGCCACCCCGCTGGAGGCCGCCGCGTCCTGGCCCGCCGCCGTCCACACTACGATCTGAACATAGTAAGTCGTGTTCGGCGACAGTCCGGTCAGCGTGGCGTCGAGCGCAGTCCCCTCGGAGGCGTGGACGGCCGATCCCAGGCCCGGCGGATAGGAGGCCGAGGCGACGAGCGTGTAGTTCGTCGGCGTCGCGTTCGTCGGCGCCGTCCACGTCACGAGGACGGACGAGACCGATGACGGGCTCGTGGAGACGACCGACGGTACGACCACGGGCGGGGCGAGGGCGAGTGTCCGCGCCGAGGCGACGCCGCTGGACGCCGCGGAGTCGGCGCCCGCCGCCGTCCACACGACGAGTTCGAGGTAGTATGTCGTGTTGACCGGGAGCCCCGTAACCGAGGCGTGGAGCGCGGCGCCCTCGCTGACGTGCGTACCGTATGTCCCGTATGCCGTCCCGTACTCCAGGGTGTAGTTGGCGACCGTTACGTTCGTCGGCGCCGTCCACGTCGCGAGCAGGCTCGTCGCGGAGGTCGGCGCGACCGCGAGCGCCGAAGGGACGACAACGGGCGGCGCCGCCAGGGCGAGGGCCAAGGTACGGACCGGGACAACGTTCGAGGACGGGCCGGTTGTCGATGCGCCGGTCCACGGGACCACGACAAAGAAGTACGTCGTGTTGACGGCGAGCGATGATACGACCGCCTCCAGGGAGGTCCCCTCGGAGGCGTGGGTCCCGTAGGTTCCATACGTGGTACCGTACTCCAACGTGTAGTTGGCGACCGTGAGGTTCGTCGGGGGTGACCAGGACGCGATCGCGGACGTCGCGCTCGCCGCCGACGCGGCGAGGACAGGTGGCATGACTACCTTCGTTCCCGCCGTGGCCAGCGCGAGGGTCCGCACGGGGGCGACGTTGGACGCGACCCCCTGCGCGGTGGCCCCGGTCTCGACACGGAAGAAATAGGTCGTGTTCACCGCGAGGCCCGTAACCGCCGCCTCGAACGTGGAGGCGCCCTCGCTGACGTGCGACCCGTAGGTCCCGAAGGTCGTCCCATACTCCAACGTGTAGTTGACCGCCGTGTAGTTCTGGACGGCGGACCACGCGGCGATTACGGAGGTCGCGGACGTCGCGACCACGGTTAGAACGGGGGGGAACACGGCCGCCGACGATCCGCCCGCCGACGTCGTCGTAACCACGACGACGTTGGACGGCGAGCTCTCGTTTGCCCCTGCCCAAGCCCACACCGCGAAATAGTACGTGGTCGACGCCGAAAGCCCGGTGACCGTCGTCGAGTTAACAGAGCCGACCGAGGTCAAGGACGAAAACGCGTTCTCGATCGCGGTCTTGTAACCAACCGTGTCGTTGGTTACGACCGGCGGTGGGAAGGCCTGGACCCATGTCAAGACCACAGTTGTCGTGGAACTGGCCGCCCCCGTTAGTGACGATGGCGGTATTAGTGCCGTGGCCGAGACCCACGCTCCCCAGCTTCCCTCAACTGTACTGTTCCACGCCTGGACCCGGAACTGGTAAGCGGACCCCCAAAACAACTCGGTGTTGAACGCCAGGTTGATGGTAGTGTAGTTGGCGAGGTACTCGCTGTAGTAGTGGTAGTTGCCGCCGGTCGAAGTCGGTCCGAAAGCCTCAACCGTGTAGTTCCTGATGTACCACGCCGACGGCGCCGTCCAATAGAGGATGAAAGCGGCGTAGGGCGAGTTTCCAACCTCGTAGCTCTGCGTGGCGACCGCGGTCAGCCCCGTCGGCGCTACTACCGCGCTGGCGCTCGCGGCCGGCAGAACGCCGACGATGACCTCGGACCAGGCAGCCGAGGACGCAAGGGTCGCCTCCCCCACCACGAGGTCATAACCGGCGACCGAGTAGTATTGGTCGTCGGCAGAAACCACGGACGACGTGGTCGCCGCCTCGGCGATCTGGGTACACGGGCCGTCCGCCACAAACGTGCTTTCCGATGCCTTGGCTGCGGCGACCTCGAACTGGTACGAGTACGGGGTCTGGGTAATGCCCGTACACGCGGTGGCTTGCGGACCTATCAGTGTACCGGATGAAGCCGACAGCCCGCAGTCAGCTAAGATGTACGACCCCGATGTCTCGTACCCCGTGAGGTCCACGGCGAACTCCACGTAGTACGACGACGTGGAGGCGTTCGCGTAAATGCTAACTGTAGCCGCCGGGATAATCTGAACGTAGTACACGTACGAACCCGGCAGCGACGCGGTGGCGACGACGCTGTCCTCGAGGTTCAGAGTCATACTGGCGTGCCCGACGGCCATCGTTAGGGTAATCGTAGTGTAGGCGGCCACCGCGACGAGGAGTAGCGAGGTAGCCGCCAGCGCAAGCGTAACAGAGCAAGTCGTGACGCCAAGGCAAGTCGTGTCGGTCGAGGAGTGAATGGCCGGTGCCGCGGGCGTTGAATCAGGACGCAGGTTCGAGCTTCCCCCGGCGGGCGGTAGCCCTGGCGGTGTTCCGATAGCCGGGACCAGGAACAGCGCCGCGACCAGGAACACCGCCGCGATCGGGCCCCATTTTCTAACGCCCCACGTTCCCCGTCTCATCTTCCCCGCCCGACCGCCGGTAACGCGGTCCGGATAAAAAAGGGTGGGGAGCCGGTTCTTCGGGCCCGGTTCTCCCCGCGGGCGCCCTCCCGCTCAGGCCGTTCCGTGTCTACTTCGGGCCCTTCCCGCGGAATCCGCCCTCGCCGAGATAGAGCAGGATCGCCAGGATGTAGAACACGGCCGCCAGGAGCTCCCACTCACCGGTCGTCAAGACCAGGAGCGTGGCGCTCACGAACGCTTCGGCGATGGCGATGGCCGCGACGGCCGAGAGCGTTCCCGCGATGGCGAACAGCATGATCCACCCGCTGTACTTCCCCATTAATTTCCCCCGCTCCAGCCCCGTTCGTAAGGCGGGGTGGCCTGTTTGCTCCCTGCGGCGCGCACGCCGTAGGTGTGTCGGAGGTGCAGGCGGTGGTCCCCACCAGGCCCGGTCCTACCGGGCTCCCTCCCAAGTCTCGGGGCTCCCCCCTGGACAGTGAACGCGCTCATCGCGGCCGTCTCCTCCGGTGGCGCCGCGCCCGGGACGACCCGCGCACGCGCACCGGTTTCGCCTTCCCCCGCGCGCGATCGCGCTCGAGGCGGTCCTCCACGGCGACGTACCGGGCCTCTTCGTGCTCCTCGGCGCGCTTCAGGCGGGCCGCGGTGCGACGGGTCTTTGCCTCGAGCACGCGGCTCCTGCCGGCGCTCCGTGCGGCCCGGAGGCGGCTCTTGGTCGCCACCCGGTACGTCCTGACCTCGGCGGCCTTGCGGGCGGCGGTGGCCCGCTCCTCCTTGAGCCGGGTCTTGGCGACCTTCGCCTGCGTTCGGATGACGTACAGGCGGGCCTTCTCGTCCTTCAGGGCCTTCTTGGCGGCCTTCTCCTCGGGTGTCTTGAAGAAGATTCCCACGGTGCCCTACCCCCTCGGCCGTCGCCGGCGGTGGCGCCGGGCCCTGCTGGAGCCTCTGACGCGGACCGGCTTGGCTCCGCGGGCCCTCCGACGGTCCTCGTCCTCGAGGTTCGCCGCGACCCACCGCTGGTCCGCCCGGGCCACGCGGCGCAGGTTCGGGTTGTTCGACCGGCTCGCCACGTTCGATACGAAGTTGAGCCGTCGCGAGACCTCGCCGGCCCCGTCGCGCCGGGCGACGGCCCTCAGCGCCCGCCGGCGGTCGCTGGGCGGGGCGCGCTCGCGCCAGCCGCCCAGGGCGCCCGATCGGACGCGGACTCCGCGGGCCCACCGCCGGGTGCTCATCGGTGCCCCCTCTCGGAGTACCGTGCCAGGACCAGGAGCACGCCGAAGATGAGCCCGACCGCGACGACCAGGAGGACCAGGTCCGCGATCGTGGAGGCGGTCGTGCCGGCGCCGCCTGCTCCCCCGCCGCCAGATCCGCCCGACCCGTCGCTGATGACCGTCACGTTGTTCGACCCCTGGTTGCTCACGAGCAGGAGCCCCCGGACGGGGTCGTAGGCGGTGACGCCATGCGGCGACGTCCCGACGCCCACCGTGTAGGCCACGGCGTTCGTCACCAGGGAGACCACCGAGACGGTCCCCGCCCCGGCGTTCGTGACGTACGCGTCGCGCGTGGCGTTGTCGACCTGGACCCCGATCGGCGACGTCCCGACAGCGACCGTCGTGCTGACGGTCCATGTGGTGTCGTTGACGAGGTAGAGCGTGTCCGTCGTCATGGACGCGACAGCGCACACGCCGAGCCCGTCCCCGTCGTAGCACGCGATGGCCTCCGGGTGGGCGCCGACCGTGACGGTGGCGAGCTTCGCGTAGGACGTCGCGTTGAACACGGTGATGTTTGCGCTGCCGTAGTTGCCGACCAGCATGGCCTTTCGGGCGGGGTCGTGCGTGATCCCGACCGTGTTGGTGCCGGCCCGGAGGGTGGTGACCTTCGCGTCGCTCGTCCCGTTGTAGACGACCACGGCGCCCGCGGTGAGGTTCTCCGTGACCCACATGGTGGAGTTGGTCGGGTCCCACTCTGGCCGCGTGGGCGAGGTCAGTCCCGTCACCGCGGAGACGACTGCGTTCGACTGGTCGGAGATGACGGACACGGATGTCCCGCCCGAGTTGGCGACCCATATGGTCCCCGTGACAGGGTCGTAGTCGATTCCCTTGGGCGTGGTCCCGACGGCGACGGTGGCGACGACCTTGAGCGCGGCGTCGTTGATGACCGATACGTTCGCGCTGCCGGAGTTGGACACGTAGGTGTCCCCCCGCGCCGAGTCGTAGTGGTCGTAGCCGGGCGCCGTGCCCACGGTGATGTTCGCCACCACGACGGGCGGTCCCGATACCTCCGGGTGCGGCCCGATCGCCGAGGCGACCGGCGCGGCGGCTATGAAAGCGACCGCGAGCAGTACGGCGATGGCGGCGTTCGTCCCGATTCCCCTTCCCCTCGTTCCCTTCACTTTCTTTTCCCCCTCAGTGCACGTTGATGTCGACCCGCGCGTTACCGCCGGCCTTGCCCCTTCGGTTTCCGAACACTCCGTGGTACACGGACATGAGAATCCTTCCGGCGATGTAGATGAACAGCACGACAATCAGAACTACGACAATCCAGGCGAGGATGCAGCCTATTCCTTTGATGATGAAGGACAGGCCGCCCCCGATGATTGGGATTCCGCTAACCCCGTCCGCGAGGTGCGCGGCGCCGTTGCCGATCGCGGACCCGATGTAGCCCGCCCACGAGTCGTAGAACTGGTTGAGGACACCGAACCCGCAGTCGTTGGTGTTGCCGAGCCCTCCGCCCCCGCCGCCTCCGCCAGGGGGCGGCGGCGGACCGACGAGTCCGTTCTCGTGCCCGTAGACGAACGCGTCGAAGTACACGACCGCCAGGTCGCACGTGGACTGGGACACGTTGTTGAGGAGACACGAACTGATGTAGACTGCGTCCCCGTCGGCGGGGTTTCCGCCGGAGTAACCGCTGAGCGTTCCGTTGGCGTAGTCGAAGTTCCCCTCGCCGCGGAGTTGGAGGTACGCCGGTATCCCCCAGTACTGGCCCGACAGGTTCTCGCCGTAGTACGGGTTCCCGGCCCAGTTCACCTCCACGGCCGCCAGCGGGTTGTTGATTGGGATCGGCGTGACGTGGCCGACCTGTATGTTCTCTTGGTACTCATACGGGAACAGGAGCGTCGGGTCCACGTTCTTAATGGGCCACGTCGATGGGTTGGCATACACCTCCGAGGGGTCGTACGTGCCGTTCGGGTACACGGGAACGCCCGCCGGCCCCGCCGTGTAGACGGACGCCGTGATGTTAAGCCGGAGGTACCACGACGCGGACCAGTTGAACCCGATCTCGAGGTGCGGGTCGCCGCAGAACTGTAGCCCGTAGATGGTCTGGTTGTCGAAAGCCTTGCCGACGGAGTTGAGGTACGACCAGTAGGTCGCGAGGCCGTCCCAAAGGCTCAGGCGGTAGTCTGCGGGCTGCTCCGACGATGGCAGCCCCGCCGACGGGGCCGGAATCGAGCAGTCCGCGGGTATGGCGTAAGTGCCGCTATCCGTCATCGTACGCAGGGTGACGTAGTACACCTCGGAGTCGTTCATCGTGGTGCGGAAGAGGGACTGAAACGTGGGCGCGTACCGGAGCAGGCTGTCGTTGGTGGCGGGGACCGCGGCGGGGCCGCTACCCAGCGCGGTCGTGTTGCCGGATGGGTCGATACTCCCGGTGTCGCAAGCCGCTCCGACGAAGTTGCTGTTGACCATTCCGCAGAGGGTGTAATCGAGCGTCGGGACCCAGCCCCCGTCGCCGTCGTCAAAGCTCTGGTTGCCGTAGACGTCGTTGATGAACATCCGGTAGACCATCGTGTTCTCTCCAAATGTCGTCGTGTAGCTCGGCGGCGGGCTGAGGTAGTCCGGGTTCGTGCTCGAGACGTTAAGGAAGGCGTACGCCCCGACCGCCTCGACGTCTCCGATCTTGGAGCCGCAGGAGGACTCGCACACCAGTTTCAGGAGGTCGAACTGCCCGACGTTGTTGATGGTCGAGACCGACGGGATGTTGTGGTTCTGCGAGAAGTTGTTTATCGAGACGTCGGGCACGGCGAAGCTGGTCCCCTTCGTGTAGTCGATGACCTTGTACGAGGGGCAGGACGCCGTCGTGTAGCCGGCGGTCAGGTTGGCGCAGATGATGGTCCCGCCCGACGCCAGGTTGAAGAAGAAGGAGCCGTTGGTTCCGTTCCACACCTCGTAGGGCACGGACACGGTGTAGCTCCGGCCGTCCTGCATCAGCGGAACCCCCGATCCCATGCCGTGCTCGAAGGTCGTGAGGTTCTCGTTGAGGCCGGTTCCCGACGGGTAGCCCGTGCTGGCGTAGGTGCCCGAGTACCCGAACAGGTTGTTCCAGGATACAACGGTCGAGTTCCAGTCCTGGTACAGCTGGTAGCCGTAGGCCAGCGCCATCCCCTCGATGGCCGGAACGAGGCCGGAGTCGATGGCGATCTGGTCGATGGTCGACGCGTTCCAACTGACGTTCAGGAAATAGGGCACGATGGCCTCCGCCCGGTCCTCGTAGTAGCTTAGCAGCTCCTGAACCGTCGCGTTGAGGTCGGCGACCTCGGCCGCAGTCTCGTTGAACGAGTTGCCCATCATCGTGAGCAGGTTCTTCATCGTGTCGATTTCGACCTGGGCGGCCCACACCTTCCACGCCGTCACGTCGTTGACTGAGCACAGGGGGTCGACGGACACCATGTGCAGAACCGCGTTGACAGAGCACAGGACGTAGGTGCCCGTTGGCGGGTCGACCAGCCACGAGGAACTGCCATTGGCCGCGGGCGTGGCGGTAGCAGACGTTCCCAGTGACGCCGATCCCGGCGAGCCTCCGCGCACCGCCTCGAAACTGACCGAGACCCCGCTCGCCAGCACGGCCCCCGCGACAAACAGCAGCACCGAGAACACCGACAGCACGACGGCCCGCCACCTGACCGGCCTGCGGATTCGCGTCATGGTGCCTTCACCCTCCCCTTCCTGTTACGACGCATCCAGCGGTCGGCCCAGTCGAAGCCGATGTAGGCGAACAGGGCGAAGACGCTGCCGAAGATGACCCACACGAACCAGTTGGGCTGCGCGTTGTTGGGAGGCGGCGGGTAGTTGGTGGTCGTCGTGTTGAAGCACGTAGACGGCGGGGACTGACCGGAGGCGTTCCACGCGGTCACGGTCGCCGAGTACGCCGCGACCGCGGTCAGTGACCCTGTCGTGTAGACCACGGCCACGCCCGCCGAATAGCCGGTGCCCACACCGGTACAGCCCCACCCGAGGTAGAGATACACTGTGTCGTTCAGGACCCCGCCGCCGGCGGCCTGGGTCCACGACCAGTCGATAGAGACCGCCTGGGGCACGGCCGAGACACCAGTCGGGGCCGGTGGCGGTCCCGGTGTCACCGCGTTGACACACGCGCTGAAACCACTTTCGCCCGCCGAGTTGTTGACCGTCACCTCGAAGCTGTAGAGCACGCCGATCGCGAGACCCGTTGCCGGGTATGACGTGGCGACGGCGTGTAGGTCCGTCGCGACCGGCGACGCGCAGGCGCCGCCCGAGGACTGGTAGACGTGACTGTCCGTTATGAAAAGCCGCTGAATCAGACTCACGTTGTCGGACGCGAGATTCGGGATGTACGCGCCGGCGACACCGGAGTCGTAGGCGACTCCGTACGGCGAGAACCCGACGGCGAGCGATGTAATCTGCGCGTTCGTCACGTCGGACAGGACGGACACCTTCGCGCCGCCGGGGAGCGCAACGAACACGTCCCCGGTGGCGCTGTCGTACGCGAGTGCGTACGGCGTGGACCCGGGCCCGACGTAGACGGTCGCCAAGACCGCATACGTCGACGCCGACAGGACCGTGACCGTGTCGTTGGTGTAGTCCGCCACCCACATTTCGCCGAGCGCGGAGTCGTATGCCAGGGCGTACGGACCCGCACCGGGCATATTGACGGTGTGGACCACGGTGTTGGTCGCGTCCGAGATTACGCTGAGGCTGTTCGAGCCGTAGTTCGCCGCGAAAACCGTGTGGTCGGCGCTGTCGTAGGCGAGCCCCGAAGGGAGGGACCCCACGCTGACCGTTGCGGTCACGGTGTTGGTCACGTCCGAAATCACGCTGACCGTGTCGTCGCCCTGGTTGGCTACGTAGACGGTTCCCGTCCCGCTGTCGTACGCCACCCAGCGCGGGATCGTTCCGACGGTGACGGTAGCGGTCACGGTGTTGGTCGCGTCCGAGATTACGCTGACGGTGGTCGTCCCGTAGTTGGCGACGAACGTCTCGCCCTTTCCGCTGTCGTACGCGAGGGCGCTCGGTATGAGCCCGACCGAGGTGTTCGACAGGATGAGGGACGTCGAGTCGGAAAAGCTCACGACCCGGTCGAGTGTGGATTCGGACACGTAGACGGCGTTCCGCGCCGGGTCGTACGAAATGGCGTTGGGCGCCCCGATCGGCCCGACCGTGTTCGTCACCTCGAGCTGAAACGGAGTGTTCGCCCAGGCGAGGTCTATCTCCGTTGGGGAGACTGGTGTCGCCGTGAGGCCTGTCGGGGCAGGCGGGGCCATGCCCGTTACGAGCGTCGTCACTGGTAAGCAGGCGGATGGGGCTCCCTCGCCGGTGGAGTTGTTGGCGGTCACCTCAAAGCTGTACGCCGACCCGGGCGTCAGACCGGTCGCCGAGTACGTCATGGCGACGGACCCGAGGTCCGTGGACGAAAGCATCGAGCAGGTGTACCCGTGGGACCAATAGACATGGTTGTCCGTCAGCGGACCCGCCGGGTTGGTCCACGCGAGGCCCACCGCGGTCGCCGAAACGGAGGCGGCGACGAGCCGGGTCGGGGCGCCCGGGACCGTCGGCGGGGCCGGCGTGTTCTCGATGGGGACGATGAAGGCCCCATACGGCTCGACGGAACCCGTGGTGAGCGTCTCCGTTATCCTTCCACCGGGCGCGTTCGAGTCGGCCCACAGGAACGCCGTCACGCCCTGGTTCGACTCTTGGAGGAGCGAGCCGTTGTCTGAGGATGTGACGTCGTCGGCGCCGTTGACGCCGGCGACGAGGACGAGGGAGTTTGCGGCTATGGGCGCCGCTGTGACCACCGTGAGCGACGTGGCGCCGCCCAGGTAGACGATCTGGCCGTTGCTGCCGTTGACGAATCCGGGCTCGAGTGACGCGCCCGCCACGTCGGCCGCGAAAAGGTCGCAAGTGTAGGGACACGCGCTCATGGTGATTGTGAATGTGTCGTTCCCGGTCGCCGCCGACGTTCCGGTCCAGGCCGCGTAGTACCAGCCGTTCCCGTCGGACACGCCCCCGAGGCTCGGCGCCGCGGAGGAGAACGTGCCCTGGGAGTCGGAGAGTGACGCCGTTGGCGAGCCGGGGTCGTTGCCGCCGATTACCCCGAAAACGACCAGGTCGCCGGTCGTTGTGATGAGCGCGAGCGTGGTGGTCGAGCGGGCGACGTCGTACGTCCGCACGGTCGGGCCCGAGTACAGCGCCGTCCTGAGGCCGCCGGGATGCGCCGCCGTGGCGGGCAGATGACTCGAGGCGACCAACGCAGAGGCCCCCGTAAGGGCGGCGAGGACCGTCAAACCGGCGGCCATAACCGCCAAGGCAGGCCCCGAACGGAGACTACCCTTCGGTGATCCCATCAGGGCCCCCAAGAACCAACCATCGGTACGTCGGACAGGTGTCCGACTATTTGCCACATAGGTCATACGTTCGTCCGCCACCAATTTAGGGAGGGGGACCTATTCCGGTGCGATGGCGCGCGATCGGGAACCCCTGAAGGTCAAGGCCAAGCGGCTCGAACGCGAGAACCGAGTGTTCCGGGAACGGGAGCGGGACTTCGAGGAGCGGTACCAGGGGCCCGCCGACGTGGAGGGCGTGGGGGGCCGCCCTGGCGTCATCATCCTCCGCGACAAGAACATGGGGGAGATTCTGAAGCTCGTCAACGACCTCCCCAATGTCCCGGGCCTCCGACCGGAGGGACACCCCGAGGCGCCCCCCCTGGGGTTCCGGCTGGCGCGTGCCTACGTTCGGAACGAGGTCGCGAAGATGGTCGATGCTATCATCGTCGTGGGGTCCTACAACACGGTCCTCGTCCGCGATCGGCACCGGCTCAAGATGTGGATTCGGAACCGGGCGGGGAAGCTGCTTCGCCCCGACGTAATCGGGGAGGCAACCCGATCCGCGCTCCTGGGTGTCATCGAGGATGTGGCCTTCGCGCCCTCGGTCCCACACCTGTTCGGGATCTCGCAGGAGACTGAGGTCCAGCCGGTCGAGGCCGAGCGGAAGGGCTTTGGCTGACGGGCCGACCGCCCCCCCTTATGCGGTGAATCCAGGCCGAGTACGATTCGCCACGGGCCCGCGGAAAAAGCGGTTTGTTGACCGCGACTTCGTCGGTCTCCTCCGCCCAGTACCGCCGCCGAGCCTTGAGGCGCTCGCGCCAGTCGTCGAACGACTCGCCCTCACCGGGGGGGATTATGCTCGCGAGGTGGTCTATCATCGCGTCCGCGCCCGCCTGCCGGTGACCTTGGGCCCACTCGAACCACTCCCCCTTCGTCAATGCGTCCTCCTCGGAGAGCTCGGGGTAGAGCAGTTCGGGGGCTCCCGTGAACGGGATTCCGTACCAGACAGATTTTGCGACGTCGTAGAGACGCCCGTGCTTCGCGGCGGCGATGGCCTCCCACCGTTTCCGGGTCGCCGCCGTGTCGCGCTCGAGGCGCCGCCGCTCCGCCTCCCGGGCCACGACCAGCGCGATCTCCCGGGCTCGCGCCACGGCCCCGCTCGCGTCCTCCGGGTCCTTGCCGAGCATGCGGAGGTAGACTCCCCGGGCCCGCGCCACGGTCCCCTCGGGGTCCCGGTCCAGGGCGTAGGGGCGCCGGGGTTTCACCGGGGGGGGCGCCGGGACGGGGTTGTCCGGGCCTTTGTCCCACTCCTCCTCGGTCAGGACCCGTGGCGGTTTCGGCGACGGTGACGGGGGCCGCGATCGGCGGGACCAGAACTCCGCCTCGTGACGCCAGGAACGGCCCAGCCAACGTCGAATACGCCCCGGTTCTCGGGGCGGGTCGGCCTCCCTGGTCACCTTCGCCACCTCGCCCTGAGACTGCGCGAAAATCCCGGGCCGGCGATAACCAATGCGAAGGCGGGCCAAACACAATAGTTCGCGTGAGTCAGAACGCCCAGCCCGGTGTCGACTCTCGACGCCGGGCTACAGCCGGCCACGGCGTTACACCAGAACCCGCCGGGGTCCATCGCGACGAACGGCAGGATGACCGCCGCGGTAACGGCACAGGCCACCGCCGCTCGGAGCCACCGGCGTGTGGCGATGTAATATCCCACGAGGAGCACGTTTGCGAACTGCTTGAGGGCGAGGGCCACCACCTCGGCACCCTTCGCGTACGGGCCACGGAGCGTGACCATCGCGAGCGTGAGAAAAACGAGGGGGATAAAATCGGTGAATCCGTTAGCGGCCAGGAGCGCGACCCAGGGCGCGCCCATGAGCACGAGGCCGGCCCCGCTGTTCCGAAAGAGAAAGACCAGGATAGCCCACGCGAGGAGCGAGACGTACCGATAGCCAACGTTCGGGGCCTGAAACAGAACGAGGAGGGGCAGGTAGACATACGACCATGTCTGCGTCTCGGGGGTCGCCTGCCCCGGCCACGGACCGACCTGTGAGAACGATACCGTGACCGTGTGCCCATAGAGGTTCGGCCAGAACCCGATGAGCGCGGGCATGGCGTTCGGTTCGTCGGTGAGCCCGTTGCCGAGGCCGGTGACCACGGAGGCCACGGCGAGGATGGCCGAACCCCCGACCCATAGGGCGAGGAAACGGTGATCCGCAAGGAGGCCCCAGCGATGGGCGAGGTAGAAGGTCCCGACAATGGCGGCGAGCGGAATGGGACCCGCCAGCCACGGCCACCACGAACCGAGCACGAGCGACAGGGGGACGGTACCGAAACCGGTAGCAAGTAGCGCCATCCTCGGAGCGACGGTCACGGTGGCCTCGGCGCCCCGTTCATCGCCTGACGCACCGCAGTCCTGCGCGCACGGTCAAGCGCGAAGCTCCGCTCACGGTCGGTCATGTACGCGTGGGCCGAGCTCATGTGCGTGCGGAGTGACACCAGGGACGAGTACGGCCCGCCGGCGCACTCCGCGACCGGGCACCGCTGCGGAACGGCGAGTTTCTGCTTGGGGAGCCATGCCTCGCTGACGCGGACCAGGCCCTCGCCGATCGCGGCGGCCATCCCGGGGACGTCGGCCTGGTCGATTCCAGCGGCGAGGCCCTCGGCCAACGCCGGCCTCTTTCGGCGGGACGCGTTGGCGGTCACCGTCTCCCCTTCATGGAGGCGTGAACGGCCTCAACCGCCTCGACCGCCTCCTCCATGACCTCGGATGGCAGCCGCGTCCCCCTAACGCAGCACGGGCACTTTGCCGTCGACACATGCTCCCGAACGGGGTCCCTGCACACGACGCAACGACGGTTCAGCGCGTCCTCGAAAGCGGGGCGGAGTTCGTCCGGGACCTCAATAATGCTCATCGGTAGGTTCCTCTTTGAACTCCGGGCAGCCGCAACCGAACGAGATCCGAGCGGACTGTCGTGTCGCGTGGTGAATCCGTGCGCCCTCTCGGCAGATGGTGTCGTTCTGGGTGACACCGTGGCTCGATCTGGGATGACTACAGAACGGTCTCGCACAGCGGTCATCCGGATTCCAAATCACCAACCGTCCTCCGTCGGCGCGAGAATATTCCACGCCGAGTTGGCCCATAGTACCGCGCGTCTCCACCCGATAAACAGGCGGGTCTTCGAGAGGGTGATGCTCTTGACCTGGACGAAGTACACCGGGAGCGGGTAGAGACGGCCGACGCCTACGGTGCCACGCTTATCGCTGGCGACCATCGACCCAATCTTCACTTCCTCGCCGAAGGGGGATTCGACGTCGCTCACGAGCAAGGTACCTCCTGAAGCTGCCGGTCGGTCTTACGGGCAGGACCTCGCATGAGGTTGTGCCGTGTACAGATGGGCCGGAGATTCTTCAGGTCCTTGTTTGGGCCGCCGAGGCTCACCGGCCAAAGATGATCGGCCTGCGTCGCCACGCCACCTCCAATAGCACAGATTGGCAAGAGATCAGGTCGCTTGTAGAGGAGCCACCGGAGGGATGGACCATTCGGCCTGCGGCCATGCACGGTCCGGACGGCTTCGGGGTGTGACCTTTGCCACCGCGCCCAAGAGGCCGTACTCTCGCCGGGATGTTCCGCCTTTCTTCGAAGGCTCTTTGCTCGCACTGCTTCGGTGTGTGTTTCTCTCCATCGACGCTCTGCTGCCCGGGCGCGTTCGGGATTGGCCTTCCTCCGTAGGCGCGCTGTCTCGGCGCGACGTTCTTTCGTGCCGGTGGCGAACATCAAGCTCCCTCCCTCTCAGCGGTCTGACTCTTCCGGTCACGTCGACCAGTCGGCAAAGGCACGACGTACTTCTCGAGTTCCTCCTCGGGCAGATCACTGTCGGGCCGATTGCGGATGTCTTCCTCGGCGAGAAGCCGCTCGTCAGCCTTCCGCGATGTCTCGGTGTGCCGGAACCCGCGCTCGGTCCAGAGCTGGATGGCGAGGTTGTCGCACTCGTTTGCGAGGTCTTCTGCCGTCATAAATCCCATCGCCTGCGCGAGGACGTCCATGTAGTGCCAGGAGCAGAGCGCCACCTCGGCGTGGCCGTCCTTGATGTAGGGCCAGCACAGCTTGGACACCGTTGACTCGGGGACGTCGGTCCCCGTTAGCAGGTCGTGGTGCGCGGGGACGACCACGTCCTTGTGGATGACCATGCGGGGCCAGGTGACGCGGAACGCGCTGACGCGGGGGACGAAGTACATTCGCTCAAACGGGAAGTCCTCGTTCTCGTCGCTGCTGACCACGGGGAAGTCGTCGTGAGCGTCGTACTTGGCGCCCCGGGGGAACCGGGCGGGGTCCCGCACCTGCTCCTCGGTGAGGCGCGTCTGCTCGAGGACGTCCAGGGGGAAGGGCTCGAGGGCGCCTTTCTCGCTGCGCCGGAACACCTTGACGTGGTGGCCGCGGGACCGGTACCACCACTGAATCGGCGATCGGGACCGCATGATGACGAGGTCCCCGTCCGCGTCCTTTCCGACAAAGAAGTCACGCAGGATCACGGCGAGGCGTTGCCCCATGCGCGGGACGACCTGGACGAACAGCGCCCGCTGGTTCTGGCTGTGCCGACCCGCCGACCAGAAGAACAGGAAGATGGCCTCGGGTATGGGGATGATGACGAACTCCCAACCGAGGAAGAACGAGTTGATGGACTGAAAACTGACGAAGTACCAAGCGACCATCCCGAAGAATATCCCGTGGAGCCATAGGGTCGCGTTCCACTTGGGCGAGAATATGGCCTTCTTGGTCATGCGCTCGCCCTTGACCATCAGGGGGACCGCGTAGACGAAGAATAGCCCGACGGCGATGAACGTGGCGAGGTCGACGCCGCCATCGGCGAGGCCGGTGAACCCCAGGAACGAGTAGGGCGTGAAGGCGTAGAACCACCAGGGCGTCTGGTCGACCGTGACCTTGTACTCCGCCCATGAGTGGTTCTGTGGGAGGGTGACCGAGACGGCGAGACTGGTGTAGCCGGGCACCACGATGTTCAGGTTGGACAGGACGCGGCCCTCGGTGTATGAGTAGACGGCTATGTGCGCGACTTGTTGCGTCTCCGTTATCCCGGTGAGGTTGACAATCACGGCGGAGGCGTAGATTTGGCTCCCGTTGCCCACGAAGGTGGCGTACCCGAACTGGGCGTAGCCGACCTGGACGAAGAACAGGCCGTCGTTAGTGATGAACCCCGTAATGCCAGGGATCGTGATGGCCTCGGCCGTGCCTGAAACCGCGAGTACGGGGGCCCCGATGGATGCTGTCGTCAGCAGCACCATCAGCAGGATGGGACGTGTCTTCAAAATACGGATGGGGCGGTTCATGGTTGCGCACTCCGTGGTCGTCCCGGTCGGTGATAGCTTCCAGCTTCTGAGCAAGGAATCTCCCTCAGCTCGCGATCGGTTCTCCGGGCCGCTCCGCGCATAGTGTTGTGCCGAGCACAGAGATATCTGAGATTCATAGGGTCGTCAGCCGGACCACCCAGTGAAACGGGCCACAAGTGGTCGGCATGATCAGCGGGGCCGCCGCCTATGGCGCAGACAAAGGGAAGGTCGGGACGCATACGCCGGAGCCAACGGACACTCGATGCATGACCCACCTTCATGTATCGGAGATGCTTCTGCTCGAGCCACTTCGTTCGATTTGCCACCCTCCACCGACGTGTCTGTTCTGCCACTCGTTCTTTGTTTCTCAGGTATGTCCGACGGGCAATAACCCGAGTCAATTGGGGATGGGCGATTCGCCACCGCCTGGCCTTGGCACGGGACTCCACCTGGTGCCGCACCCTCCATAGGCGCATCGACTCCCGGGCCAACGCCAGTGTCTCTTTGGGATGGGCCGCCCTCCACAGGCGGGCCCTCTCGCGGGATTCGGTTCGAGCTTGCTCGCGGTGACGAAGTCTCCATCGTCGACTGTTCTCGCGCTTCCGTTCGCGTGCCTCATCGGTAGGCCCGTTCACCTTGGAACTACGAGTGGTCGTACATGGCGCGATTACTTGTGGTTCTGAAATCTCTTGGTTCTGCATGATCGTTTGTCCGGGTTCTACCCTCTTTGCTACGCGCGCGCGTACGCGCGCGCGTTCGGAGATGATTCGAGTTCGTCCCTTTCCTGTCCGACACGCTGTGACCTCCGGTCCCGCTGTTTCCTGACTCGGTCCCGGCGACGTTCGAGCTCCTCGTCTGTTTCCCCTGGTGCACGGGGCAAGGAGCTCGGTTCCCAGTAGTCCATGAAGGCGGCGCTGGGGGGTCGCATCCCTTCCTTCTTCTCGAACTCCGCAGCCTGAATCTCAGCGTCCACCAACGTCTGATTCACCGTTTCCAGCTTGGCCGGTTCGTAGGCCGCCCACATGGGTTTGTTCTCTATGGACTCCCAGTGGATTCGGTTCCAAGGATGCCGCATCTTCTTGAAGGGAAGCAGATGCGGGGGAGTAAAGTCGAGAGCATCTTTCAGGATGAAGGCGGTCGTGAGCCCGCGGCGTTCAACGTGATACCAGACCTTCGCCCGTCGGTTTCTGACGAAAGCGGCCACACCCCAGATCGAGGGGTGGAGAATGAAGATTGTGCACGCCTTGATTCGGCTCACCGACAGCACCCGGTCCAAAATCCTTCCGGGTCCGGTCAGCCCCGATCCTGACTGAGCGCCCACCAACACTCCCTCGTCGCCAATCACGACCAAGGGATTCTTTCGTGACGATTGGTACACTCTGCGGGAGAAGGTGGTGAGGCGCGAGACTATGTCCAGCTCGAGGTCGAGCGTACGGGAGGTTCCGGTCTCAAGACCCAGGCGCCGCTTCACGATTGACCCCAACATCATTGTGAACATCGACTTCCCTACGCCCGGTTCTCCCGTTACGATTACGACCGTGTCCTCCTTGTTCATCACCCGGTCGACGAGAAATCCGGCTTGGTAGTTTATCTCGTCCTCATCGTCGACGGGCGTTGCCTCCTTCAAGTCGGAACCGATGATCTGGCGCAGGTGCCGCCCCGTCACGTTGGATATGGCTGCCGGGTCGAACGATTCGGCGCTGGTGAGCCGGTTCAGCGCTGCGGGGTAGGCGGCACTCATTCCGACCTCACCTTCGGCATGACGGACGGGATGGAGGCGGTGCGGCGGGCCCCGGCGCCGCGGACGTAGTTCCATCCGGTCTCGAGGTCCACGTTCCCGTGCGTCGCCACGGCGTAGGGGTCGGCCGTCGCCTCCGCCACGTTCGCGAGGCTCGTGTGACGGAGGGTGCGCGGGGAGCACTTGCCCGGGAGGCCCGTTGTCTCCCAGATGGTCCGCACGAACCAGTACCAGTACTTCCGGGACCGGTTGAGTTTAATGACCCGGGCGACGAACCGCGGAATCCACGCGATCTTCGGATCGCCCGCTGTACCGAGGCGCACGGAGCAACCGGCCCGGACGCCCGTTTTCTTTGGCCGGTTCCACCTTACGTAGAGGTCGCCGTGGCTCTCCTCCACGCGGAGGCGGTGCTTGGCCGGCATCCAGAGGACCTCAGGGTGGACACCCGTCCCTATGATGAACGCTACGACCTCGGAGGCCCTGAACTCGGAGTACTCGCCCGGCCGCGGCCCTTTACGGCGCTCAAACACGGCCGCCGCGCCGAGTAGGGCCTCCTGTTCTTCGTGGGTGAGCGGGTCGACGGTCGTGGCGGCCCCCTGGTCGCCGTCCCCGGTCACTTCCTGCCCCGGGGCCCCGCGCCGATCGCGCGAAACCGCAACTCGTGATCCCGGCGCGCCACCTCGAGGACCCGTACCCGGTCCTCCAGGAACGCGAGGCGGACGGCGTCATCGTCCCAGGGCGGGGACATGAGGGCGCCGGGCGGGACCCGAACGGGGCGGGGCGCGCCCGAGACCTCTCGTACGCCGTCGCTCATGGGTTACGGTATCCCGGCATACCGTAACTTTCGGCGGTACTTATTGGGTTAGGCCCATGCGTCAAGTGTAACCACGGGGAGGCGGAGGCGCGGGGTTACAGTTTCGGGGGCGAGGTCTGCCGGGATCACAGCGTCTCCCCCGCGTGGTTCTCCTGCCACCGACAGGCCGGGCACGCGTAACAGACGTGGTGTTCGAGGGCGAGGCAATGGGGACAGTTCCGGTGCCGCTCCCGGGGTGTCTCGTCGTTCGTCTTACTACAGGTTACCGGTGAGGCCGAAATCAGGGGTCCGACATGGGCCTCCTGAGGGGCCATCCGGCCGGAGTTGGCCGGAGTACTTTCTACTACCTCAGTACTCTCGTTTTCGGTTTTCATGCCCGGATGGAGGTCGTCCGGACACTCCGGCCGGATGAGTGTGACCTCCTGACGTGAAATAGTCCCGGCCGGAGTTGGATGGGTTTCCGTGGCATTTGTGGCCTCGTCGAGTCTTTTCTGGGCGTCGGCCCCCACATCCTCGTCCAACTCCGGCCGGACATCCCGGTGACGCATTCCGGGGCGTACCCAAATGCGCCTTCCGGCGACCAGTTTTCGTTCGGGTCGCGACAGCGGGAAAGCCCGCGTGACGCGTATCCCGAAAGCGTTGGTTCCCAGGGGTTCCCGGTCCGCCAACCGCGACCGGTCGACGTGCCACTTGTAGAGGTCGTTGTTGGGCACGAATCCGTTCGGGTCCTCCTCGTAATCCTCGAGTAGTTCCGCCCGGATGGTGTCGGAGCGCGAGTGCCACTCCTCCCGGCTTCCAGCGAACACTCCGTCCGGGTCGAACTCATTACGGCTTCGGCATCGATCGAGCCCGCGGAGCGCGAGGTTCAGTATGCCGGGGAGTTCGGCCCTAAGTTTGTCGATGAGCCGCGGGTCCCGCTCGCCCTCCGGGATAGTGACGTCCCAGGGGATTGCCACCAACCGGCGCCAGAACGCGTAGGTGTCGTCGTGGACCTCTGGGGTTCGGTTGGCGTTGGCGATCAGCTTCCCGTCGAACCGGAACTTGAACTTGGGTTGGAACTTCCGCTCGCCGGTGAACTCCCCTTCCCCTGTGAGGATTTTGAGGACCCCGGTCGCCGCGAGGGGCCGGTCGTAGGGTAAGTCGTCGCATAGGTTAGCGAGCTTCCCCTCGAGTTCGGCGGGCGCGAACCGATGGGTCGATAGGTTCTGAAGGCTCTCGGCCGCGATCGCGTCCGGGCCGAGGAGCTCCTCCATCACTCGGAGCCACGTGGTCTTCCCGTTGGCGCCGTCGCCCACGTTGACGAAGAACGACTGAAACGGGTTGCGCCGCCACAGGCAGTACCCCATGAGGTCTACGAGCAGCTCGCGGCGTTTCGGGTCGGGCATGACCCGCTCGAGGAACGCCTCGAACGTAGGGCACTCCGCCCCGGGGATGTGTTTCACCGGGAGGCGCCAGGTGAAGACCGTCTCGGGGGTATGCGCGGTCAACGCGCCCGACGCCGTATCGAGGACGCCATTCTGAAGGCAGAGTTGGTCCGCCGGGTTGAAGGTGGACCGTGCGCGGTGGAACTCCGACGTCGCGGCTATACCGCGCACAACCTCCTCCCGGAAAGAGTCTGTTGACGTCATACCCGCGGCCCGGAAAGCGTCCTCGACTTGACCGCGAACGAACGGCCGTGCCATCCCGTTGTAGTACCCCTCGCCGTAATGCAGGAGCTCGAAGCTGCCGCCGGTGGAGAATGTCCCCCGCTCGATGGGAACCACGAACCGTTCTTCTCGTCGGAACCATCCTACGAAAGCCGCCGGGTCAGGGCGTACGGCTCCCGTCTTCTGGTTCGTGATGAACAGGTCCGGCGGTGGTTCCGCCCGTACTACGGCCGACGTCGGGGGACGACGTTCCGTCCCCGAATCACTGGTCCCGGGTTCCGGGTAACGTCTACCTTCTCCGGGCACTCCGTCGGAGTCCGTACGGGCGGAGCTTGAGGGCGTCGGTGCATGGGCCGGGGCGGCCGCGAGGCCGTACGCCGACCGGAGGATGGAGCGTCGGTAAGAGTCCGACCGCTCGTTCCACTTCCCGATCTTGGAGGCCGCAAGGACGGCGACCGTGACCTCCTGGGCGACGCCGCGGGAGGCGCAAAGGGACGCGAGTGCCGACTCCGCCTCGTTGCGTGACTTGTACGGCTCACCCCGCCGGTTGGTGAGCTCGGAGTACCGGCCGTCGAATAGGAGGACGGCCTTCGGTCCGAGCCCCTCGACTATGTCCCTCAGCCGATCAGTGGATAGGTCTGCGGAGACGAGGCTCGTGGGGACCGGAACGGCCGGCGCCGCGGTCCACAGCGCCTCCATGAACTCCTCGTTGACGGGCGGGACGGTCTTCGGGTCTGCCCACCGCGAGAGCCGGTGCGGCCGCGGCGGTAGGCCATCCCCCTTCACGCTGAGCGTCCCAATGACCTTGATGATTCGCGGGAGGTCCCCGATGTTGTCCACATGGACGCCAGGCGGCGAGTCTACGGCTAACATGCGTTCGTACTCTTGGATCCCGGCTTCGGCGCGGTCGAGCCGGTCCCGGAGGTCGGCCCTGAGCCAGAGTTGGGCGCCGTTACCGGACTCGGCGAGTAGGGAGACAAGCCCCAGTTCCGCCTGACGGGCCTGGATTGCCCGGGCGTGGGCCAAGGCCCTCGCCATCTCCTCGTCGGTGGATGCCTGCTTCGGGTCCGGCCGGACCGGGTCGGCGTCTATCACGATCGCGCCGACCCGGAGGACGTCCTCGCGCTTCGTGCCCCCCGCGCGCCGTTCGTTGATGCCGGCGTAGACGTTGTACCGGCCCTCGTTCTCCCGGCACGCGTGGACGAACTCGTCCTCGGAGTGGACGAAGATGGACCTCGGTGGGCTCACGCCTCGCGGGTCAATCAACCGCACCTCTGTCTCGCGCTCGTGCCCGAGGAACCGGTAGGTGAAACGGACGTCTTCCTCGTTCATGGGAAGCAGAACCACTCCCTTCCCTTTTGGGCGCTTTCCACTTGGCAAACCAAGAGGTCACCGCCGTCCATCGGGTAGTGCCACGATGCCGGGTGGCCGCACGCGGGGCAAGATGCCCACTTCAGAGGTCGGGGGCCGGCACGTGTTCCCTTGGAGCTATTGCAGCGCCGGCAAATCACCCGCTCATTGTCGAACGCGAAGGCGCCTCCGCGCGCTTTAGGGACTACATGGTCGAGTGTTGGAGCGTGGGGGTTGTTGTCGGTGTCGTACGTCCGGACCGCGGCCACGCCGTTTGGTAATTGAACGATTCTCGGTCGGTGTGTCGGCAGGACATGCATCAGTTCTCGGCAACGAGGACATGGGAGCCCGGCGAACCGGTCCAATTCGGGGTACAAATTGGCCGGTAAAACATCTCCCGGTATCGAGCCGCCATCAAGGTCATAATCAAGCGGAGTGGAAAGGGTTTTATGGGGTGAAACGGTACTGTTCATCGTCCTACTCGGGGGAGCGGGGCAGGGGGCCGGCTGAACCCGGCCCCATCGATTTGAAACTTCACGTTCGACTCGGGGGCGGGACGTATGTCTTCCATCCCCCTATACCTTTCTATGCGGTGTGCCGCCACCGCGAACGGCTCCCAGTACGGCGAACGTGTCATAATCCTCGGCGGGCGGAGACCCCCCAATTTATTGGGGGGAGGAAGCCCGCCCCTTGGGCCTTCCTGCGACTCGGAGTTTCTGCTCGCGGACGTACCGAGCTACCGTCTCCTCGGAGACGTGGCCCACGGATCCTACGTAGTAACTCGGGCTCCACAAGTGCCCATGGCGGAAGGTGAATCGGAGTGTGGGATGCTCGCGGAACATAACCACGCTCGTCGTTCCCTTCAGCACCTTTACGATCCCGGTGGGCGACTCGGAGGGGGGCGCGCCGATGAACAGGTGGATGTGGTCCGGCATAACCTCCAACTCCTTGACCTCCCACCCCCGTGCCTCGGCGACGGATCGAATACAGGTCTTGAGCCCACGCTGGACCGGCTCGGGGAGGTTCTTCCGGTACTTGGGACACCAGACGATGTGGTAGGCCAACTCGTAGACGGCGGAACTCGCACTCCGGGTCTCCACGGAAGGTTAATACCCCCCTCAAGGGCATATAGCTTCTGATGCGGACGATCCTGGTGCGGCTGGAGGTGCCGTCCGAGCAGCGGGACTCGCTGATCCGCACCATGGAGGCGATGAACCGCGCGTGCGATGCGGTCGGGGAGGTCGCGTTCCGGGAGAAGTGCCGTCGCCGGACCCCGCTCCACCACCTGACCTACCGTATGGCCCGGGATCAGTTCGGGCTCTCGGCGCAGATGGCGGCCCGAGTGATCGGGAAAGTGGGGGGTGCCTACATTCGGGATCCCTCGCGCAACCCCACTTTCCACCGACGCGGGGCCGTTCCCTACGACCCGCGCATCCTGTCTTGGAAGGGCGAGCGCAGGGAACGGGTGTCCTTGCTTACCCTCGATGGTCGCCGCGAGTTCCGGATCCGGTGGTCGGAGTACGGGCGGCAAGCGGTGGCTGGTGGCAAACTCAGAGGAGAGTCCGATCTGGTCTACCGCGACCGTGCGTTCTACCTCGCGCTGATCGTCGAGTCGAAGGACGCACCTCCCTACGAGCCAAGGGGTGCGTTGGGCGTGGATCTGGGCGTAGTGAACATCGCCGTGGACTCCGATGGTACATTCTACAAGGCCGATGGGGTGGATCGAGTTCGGCGGCGGATCGACCGACTGCGGGGCCACCTCCAGTCGGCGGGCACCAAGAGCGCCAAGCGCCACCTGAAACGCCTCGGCCGCCGGGAAGGGAACTTCCGGCGCCAGATCAACCACTACATTTCCAAGGAGATCGTCGCGCGGGCCGAAGGCACGGCGCGAGCGGTAGCCCTCGAAGACCTCGGGGGGATCCGCTCGCGGACCACGGTTCGGCGCTCCCAGCGGCGACGACACCTCTCTTGGAGCTTCGCCCAGCTCCGCTCCTTCGTGGAGTACAAGGCGGCGGCGAAGGGAGTTCCGGTGATCCTGGTGGACCCACGGAACACGTCCCGCATGTGTCCCTCGTGCGGGATGATCGACAAGAAGAAGCGAACGACGAGGGACGAGTTTCGATGCGTGTCGTGCGGCCTCGCTGGGCTGGCCGACCGCATCGCCGCGACGAACATCGCGGCGAGGGCCGGAGTCGAACGGCCTATCGTAGCGGGGAGTGAAGGAGCGTGGGGACATGTTTCCGACCTCAGCTACAAGCCACCGATTTCAATCGGTGGTGTTTGACAATGGGTGGTACCGGCCTTCGTGGTGGAGGCTGACAAGCGTATGCCTACGCGTAGCCTTGACCTAGTCATCCGAACCAGCGACCCCGGGCAGAAGGTCCAAGTTCGGACGGTGGCCGATAAGTTGAGCCGCCTCCAGACAGCTCTTCT
>DASWZL010000011.1:0-13190 GCA_036404475.1 Thermoplasmata archaeon | reverse complement strand
CGCCAGAGTGGTCTGCATCAGGGCATGGCTCGGAACGCTTCGAACCCCCCTCCCCCCTCCCACCCTACCTGAATCGAGCAACCGCTCTCGTCTCCATCAACGACCGACCGCAGCCGTCTAAGACTCAGGTTCAGGGCATCTGGGTTTCGTTCGATGCCGATGTACGACCGACGCATCTTGTGCGCTACAGCGGCGGTAGTCCCTGACCCAAGAAACGGGTCGAGAACCGTATCACCCTCGTCTGTTGCAATCTGCAGGATTCGGGCGAGCAACCGCTCCGGTTTGGGAGTGTCGAACAAGAGGTGGTGTGGAAACATCTTGAGTAGATGCTTCTTCGCCTCATCCGATGTACCTACCTCCTCCGCCCTCCACAGAGTCTCCGGAGTCAAGCCCAGCTTCGCGTTGGCGAGAAACCTCTTCAGGCGAGGTACGCCATTTCCGGTAGCGCCAAACCAGACGTTGCCCGCCCGAATTTCTTGCTCCATTCTCGCCCGAGTGTACACCCAGGCACGGCCCTTGGGGGGGTTGTGGATGGTTCCGTTCGGAGCAATGAGCGGATAGTACTGGGAGGGCGTCGCGTGGCCGTCCTGAGCATTCGCAGATACCGACTGCCATGGGCCCCTTGGATCTGAATCTGGGTTTTGGTATCGCTCCAGAAACCCCGGCCCGACAGCGAGACGGTTGCGTCGGATGCGAAAGACTCCAGGGTCGGCCGCGTAAACGAGCAGATACTCGTGGCTGACTGAAAACGCGCGACGATTCTCCCTCGTGGTTCGTTGTTGCCAAACTACCGTGGCGAGGAAGTTCTCCCTCCCGAAGACCCGGTCGGCCGCGACCTTCAAGTAATGGGCCTCGCGATCATCGATTGAAATCCAAACCGACCCGTCCGACGTTAACAGCGGCCTGACGACCTCCAATCGTTGGACGACCATTTCGAGCCAGTCCTCATGGTTCAGGACGTCGTTGTAGTGTCGGTAGTTCTCCTGATTATTGTAAGGGGGGTCGAGGTAGACGCACCGGATTGACCCCTTTGCGTGCCGGTGCAGCTCGGTTAGGGTTTCCAGATTCTCGCCAAGGATGACCGCGTTGGCCCCTACCGGTTGCCCATAGGATTGAACCGGGACGTATCGGAAGGAGTCTCGGAGTCGCCGGTTTCTCGCCTCGCCAGCGGCCTCCCAGCGGTCGACGATTCGGATCATCTCCTCCTTCGTCAGGCCGAACCGTCTCACGGCGGCCCCCGGGGCTTCGCCCACTTGCACGACCGGCACAGCGCGTCGCCGTCCGGCTCGCGGGCCTGCGCGACCACCCGCCGGTATTCCGGGCTCGCGACGAGCTCCGCGTACGGCTGCCAGACGAGGTTGCCGACCCGGTGGCGCAGCGTCCAGTCCATGCAGCACAGGACGCAGTCGCCGTTCGGGAGCATGACGAAGTTGGGCCGCTCGAGCTTGTAGCACGACAGCGGGCCGGCGACGTGCCGGGGGGCGACGCCGTCGCAGTTCCCCGCGCGCTCGTTCGACTCGAACCCGACGTCCATCACCGAGACGTCGTGGATCCGCCACGAGTCGAGGGCGAGCGCGAGGACCTCCCGGTACTGGTCGGTGTCGGGGATCTTGGCGACGCCCTGGTTGTCGCGCGTGTGGAGCACGAGCTCCTCGACCCCGAGCGCGGCGACGCGGGGGACGTCCTCGACCTTCGCCCCGACGAGCGTGGTGTAGAGCGTGAGCGGGTGCCCCTGGTCGCGCGCGAGCTCCATCATGTCGACGCACCGGGGGTTGAGGAACGGCTCGCTGAACCCGGCGAACCCGATCCATACCTCCCTCGGGACCGTCGAGATGGCCTGCCGGAAGTACTCGAAGGAGAGCATCTCCTGGCCCCGGCCCCCGTACGCCTCGCGGAACTTCTCCTGCGGGCAGTACGGCTTGCAGTTGACCGGGCAGACCCGACAGGTCGTGATCTCGACCTGGTCGGCGTCCTCGGAGCGGGCCATCGCTACGGCTTCCGGGTCAGGGCGAGCTTCTCGCAGCGAGGTCCGAACTCGAGCCGGGCCTCCGTCTCGACCTCGAAGAGCGCGACGGCCTTGCGGACGCCGGGCTGCTCGCGGTTGTCCAGGTCGTCGACGAGCAGCGTGCCCCCCGGCAGGAGGAGCTCCCGCGCCAGCGCCTCCGACTCGGGGAGCTCCTCCTCCGGGGGCGCCGGGGGCCTCGGCGGCGACGGGTTCAGGACCAGGCAGATCTCGCCGAACCCGATGGTCGGGACCTCCTTCGGCGGCGAGATTCCGGTGAACGCGAGGCGGCAGTACCACTTCCTCCCCGACGGGCTGGTCCACGTGTCGGCGGCGACCTTCTCGGGCGTCAGCTTGGCGACCTCGTCGGCGAGCGACCCCACGGCCTCGAGCTGCTCGACCCACCACGGGACCCTCGTCCTTCGCTCCCTCTCGGCCGCCTCGTCCAGGACCTCCGTCAGCGCCACCTTGAAGGCCGCGCCGATCTTCGGGGGCAGCTGGTCCAGCTGCTCGCTCGTGAGGTCGCCCATCAGCCCTTCCCCTCCTCGACGCGGGCGAGCACGGCGAAGATCCCCTGGACCGCCATCCCGGCGCGGTTGAGCGAGTTTCGGTCGATCGCGCGGCCCTCGCGGACGAACCGGCCGATGCGCGTGGTGAGGTCGTCGAGGACCTGGCACTCTCCCTCGAGGACGGCGACGACCTCGCGGCTGAGGCCGTTCGGCGGCGGGAAGATGAACTCGGGATTCCTCTTCCCCGGCCGCACGACGGGCTCGGCCGGCGTCGGCGCGGCCGTCTCCCCGACGTCGATCGTGAGCCCGGGCGATGACGTGGTCGGCGGCGGCGTGACGGGCGTTCCCCCTGTCCCTTCCGGTTCGGTCATGGTGTCCTGTCAGGTGAAACGACGTGCTCCTTCTCGAGCATGTCACTGATCTCCTGGAGCGCGCGGTCGCGCTCCTCGGTGGAGGGGTAGTTGCGGATACGGACGTCGAACTCGGCGCCCGGGGCCCCGCAGATGTGGCAGGCCTCGGGCGCGCGCTTCGTCACCGCGACGCCGCCGAGGGACTTGCCGTACACCCGCCCGGCGTTCCCCGCGACGTCGAAGATCGCGCTGACGACGTCCCCGCGGCAGGCCCTCACCGAGCCCTCTTGGGCGGCTCGATACCGACCTTCTGGCGGAGCCGGTCGATCTCCTCGACGCGCTTCACGCCGACGGGCCGGAGCACCTGCTCGCAGTCGTGGGTCTTGAGGTGGTCGACGAGCTCGACGATGTAGACGGACTGCGCGTTGACGAGCGAGCGGAGGTCGTCCTCGAGCTCGTGGTGGGCGTCGATCTCGTCCCCGCCGAACGTCTCCCCCGGTGGGACCGGGTAGCCATCGAGCCGGTAGCGCACGAGGACCTTCTCGCACGCCGGGCACTTCGGTGGAGGCGCCGGCTGCCGCACGACCGGCGGCGCGACCGAGTCGGTGACGGGGGCGCCCGGCTCGCTCACGCGACCCTCCGTCCGCGGATCCCGCGCAGCGACGCGGGGACGTCGTCGCGGTAGCGGGCGGGATCCGCCATCCCGTCCGGGAACCGCGCCATCATCCCGGTCTTCGCCCGGAACCGCAGCACGACGTCGCGGAGGACCGTGCCCGTGCCGAAACAGATCTCGCACTCGACGGGCCGCGCGTAGCCCATCGTCCCGTTCGGCGCCCGCCGCCAGTGGTGGCACTTCGAGCCGGCCGGGATCTTCTCCTCCTTGACGACCGGGTCCTCCGACGCCGGCGGCCGGCGGTTGAACTGGTCGAGGTCCCAATCGGCGGGGGTGAAGGGGCGGAACATCAGGGCCTCTTCTGGAGGGCCTCACGCAGGACCATGCCGACCTCGTTGGCCGCGTCGTCGAGCTTCTTGAGCAGGACCATCCCCTCGGTTGCCGGGCTCATCACGAAGACGAGCTCCTCCTGGTCCTCGACCTTGAGCGCCTCGAGGACCAACCGCGGGACCCGCACGCGGCCCCCCTTCGTCACGGTCGCCGTTCGCAGGATCAGCTTGGGCGCCTCGGCCGGTTTGGGCATGGCGGCCCGGAGAGGGACTCACCTACAAGAACCTGCCCATTCAAGTACGCCGACGCCTGTCGGACAAACGGAGCGGCCCGCGTACGACCCCACGGAAGGCGCACCAACCCCGCCGCCGTTCTGTCGTTCCTGCCGCTCGGACCACTTCCCGTCGTACCTCGCGGGCGTCCCGTGCCCGGAAACCTGCGAGTGCCGCTGCCACCACCGTCTCCCGACGACGCAGTCGCCCTGAAGGGTCGACGCGCCTCGGCCAGCAGATCGGATTGTGGCACGACGCCGACGGGTGCGTCGTGGTCCCGATGTTCGAGGTCCGCGTCGGGGGAGGCGTCTTCGCCGAGGGGTGGGTGCACCTGGGCGGGCGCCGGAAGCCCCCGCGGGATCCCGCGCTGCCCGGGTGCCGCGTGGCGACGTGGTTCGTTGAGAAGGCGTACCGGCTCGACGGGGGACCGACGCAGCCCACCCTCATCGACGCCGACATCCTGGCGATCGAGCCCGACGAGCCCATCCGGCGGCCCCCACGGCAAGGTATATAGGCCGCCCCGTCGTGACGGTTTTGGGGCGGCCCTCGGGTCGGGACCATACCATCCTCCCGAGGGCCCACGACTTTCCCCCGATTTCTATATAGTCCCCCGTCAATTCGACAATCGCCGGCCCCCCCGGCCTCAAGTAGCGGGAGTGGCTACGGGCGCCCGGTATGGTCCCGCACGCAAGTCCACAAGTGGCGAAGCCCTCCCCGAACGCGACCTCGTTCCGGGGAGCGTGGTGAGGGTGCCGGCTCCTCCGAACACGATCGAGGAGCTGGCGACACCGAAAGTCATCGTTCGCGCGGAGGACCTCCGCACGGTCCCGAGGCCGACGAAGGGCCGCGTCGAGGTCCTACGACGGGATTGGCGATGCGCCCGCCGGTGCGGGATCGTCATCGAGAAGGGGACGCCGACCCGGGACCTCGATTGGCTCGCGAGGGGGGGATGGGCGCACTTCCCCAGGTGCCCGAACCAGATGGGCCTCGAGACGGCGAAGGACCCCGTGGGAGAGGTTCCCCCCCACACCCTCTCTCCAGAGGGGCACCCTCCGGGTGCCCCGGAGGAGAGCAGCAGAGCAGCAGCAGCAGCAGCAGCCGCGGGCGCGCCCGCGCCCGCGCGCGCGTTCAGGGACGAGACGGTCAAAGAGGCCGTTCTGACCCATTTTCTCGCACGGATCGTGGTCGAGTCCGGAGGGGTCGAGTACACGTTCGCGGCCCGCCCGGCGGTCGGCGGTAAACCCTCTCCGCAACTGCTCGAGCGGCTGGCCGAACGGGCCGGCGTCGCGCTGGGGAACGTCCATGCCCGGTGAGGAGCAGCACTTCTTCGAGACGCCGCGGACGCCGCACGAGGCGACGCTCATCACCTGCGCGAACGGGCTCAAGCGCGGCCCGTGCTCCGAGAAGTGCCCGCCCGGGCTCCCCGAGTACCACCTGCACTCGACCGACCTTCGCCCGATGGACGTCGACGGCCGGTTCCTGGATGAGCGCGGGGGGTTCGTGTCGGTCAGCGCCCGGGAGGCCGTCGACCGCGCCGCCTACCTGTCGAGCTTGCCCCCGCCGGCGCCCCACCCGCCGCCGCTGGAGGACCGCGCGCCGGTCCGGACGGACCCGATCCCGTCGAGCGAGCTCGAAGCCGTCCAGGAGGCCGCGTACGTCGCCTACGAGGAGTGGGAGCGGAAGGTCCGCGAGGCGCAGGGCGGCCCGGTGCCCCCGCCCCCCAGCTGGGCGAAGAAGAGGCCAAGAGGGAGCTCGGCCTACCGGAGCCTCCGATGAGCGCCGCGTCGTTGAACCCCGGCGCCGCCCGCGTCGACGAGGACCTCCTGCACCGCGTCGAGCAGCGGATCCGGGACGCCGGGTCGGCCGAGTCCCCCATCTCCTCGCACGCCATCGCCCACAACCTCGGCATCGAGGACTCCGACGGCCAGCCCGTCACCCGCGCCGCGATCACCGAGCTCGTCCGGCGCGGCGTCCCCATCGGAGCGGACTCGACCGGCTATTTCATCATCCGGACCCAGGAGCAGCTCGACCGCTACGTCGCCGACCTCGTGCGGCGCGAGACGGGGATCCGTGCCCGGCGCATCGCGGTCATCCGGGCCTTCGACGAGGGGCGCGTCCCCGCCGGCGAGCCGCTCCGGTGGATCCCGACCGACCCGGAGGAGCGGTAGATGCTCGTGGGACGGTGCCCCGGGTGCGGCAACGACGGCCGCCTCGAGACGGCGAAGATCGACTACCGGGTCGCCTATCCCGGGCTCGAGCCCCCGTTCGTCGCCACCCTGGAGGTCCCGATGTGCCAGTCGTGCGCGCGCGGCGTCGGCATCGCGTTCAACGACATGCGGACCAAGCTCGCCGCCTGGGCGAAGGGTCCGTAACCGCGGAGGCCTCCGGGCATGGTAACCAACGCGACGAGGGACAAGTACGAGGACTTCGAGGTCGCCTTCTGGCAGGCGCAGGGGTTCTCCGCGGAGAAGGCCTGGAAGCACCTGCGGGGGCTGATCCGGACGCCAAAGGGGCTCCTCCCCCGGCTCGAGCGCCGCGACTTCCTGGCGACCGAGGACCGCGCCGGGTTCGACGTGATGGCCGTCTGCTTCGCCCAGCCGATCGCGGCGGCCTACGTCCAGGTGACGTCGACGCCGTTCGTGCAGGCCCGCAGCGGGAAGGAGGACCGGAACGCGGCCCACGGGCCGCCCCCGTTCGCGTGGCCTCCTCCCAAGCGCACGGTCGAGGAGTGGATCTCGGACGTGATGACCGACACGCTCTTCGAGTACGAGGACCCCGCGCTGGTCCAGGTGATCGCGTCGTACGCCGAGGGGCCTCGGCACGTCGACCGGCGGTGGTGGTACTCGGACCGTCCTAACCGGACTTCGGCGTAGGTATGCGCGACACCGAGATCGCCTACCTCGCTGGGTTGTTCGACGGCGAGGGCTGCCTGATGATTAGGGTCGGCCGGGGCCGGTACTATGACGTCATTGGAGACATCACCAGCGTTGACGAAGCGCCGATCCGCTGGCTGGAGCAGGTAACGGGAGTCGGCCATGTCCAGCACAACATCCCGAGGAATGGGAACCGACCGTGGTACAACTGGCGAGTCAGCACGCGCCAGCTCGAGCCGCTCCTGCGCGCGATGCTGCCCTACTTGATCATCAAGAGGGAGCGGGCCGAGCTTGCTCTCCAGTTCATCTCCGGGCTCAAGCGAGCGGGCCCGGTGCTCCTGACGCCGGAGACGCTGGCTCTCAGGGAGAGCTACCGGCTCAGGATGCGGGCTTTGAACTTCCGGAAGGGGAAGCCGCGGGAGGGGTCCCCCCTCCCAACTCACTCCAAAGATAAGTGAGGAACAGGAGCGCGGCGGAGACGCCGACGGCCTCGTTCCAGGTCGTGTAGTGGGTCAGGTAGGTGCCCGCGTAGATGGCGGCGCCGAGGATGAACGCCGCGAGGGTCTTCCACGGGACGGGGGTGCCCGGGGCGCCGTTCTGCCACAGGTTGACGAGCTCGGCGAGCGCCGCGATGAACGCGGTGAAGAACAGGATCGGCGTGTAGGTCCCGAGGAACCCGGACTGCCACGCGGAGAGCCCCGCGATCAACGCGCCGACAATCGCGAGCAGGAGGTAGGTTCCGAGGGGTTGGGGGGTATTCGCCGCCATGCTGTAGAGAGGTTCGCCGTCCTACTTAAGACCCTTCGAGCCCTGCCCTGGGCGCTGAGACGCCCTTGTCGCCGAGTGACGCTGCCGAGGGGATTGAGCCGCGGGTCCGAACGGGCGTCTCAGCAACTTCTGTTCTGGCCCCGGCTCCCCCAAATCCTCGATGCAAGGGCTGTGGGACCGAGCTGACCGACCGAACGTGGCTCCCAAGCTCACGGAAGAGCCGCGTCTACCTCTGTGGGGATTGCAGGAGGAAGCGCTGGCGGGACTGGAGGGCTAAGAACCCCGACTTGGACCGCCTCGCTCGGAGAGAGTGGCGGCTCGCTCATCCGCGGCATGTGCGAACGCTCGACGAGCGGAAGGCGGCGCGCCGGCGAACGAGGCTCAAGCAGAAGTACGCTCTTAGCCCCGAGGCGTGGGAGGTTCTATTCGAGTCGCAAGGTCGACGATGCGGCTGCTGCGCGGCTACGACGTCGGGTGGGAAGAACGGCTGGCAGACCGACCATGACCATCGGACGGGGCGAGTGCGAGGAATCCTCTGCGTTCCCTGTAACCTTCAGCTGGGGATGCTGGAGCGGGCGAACCTCAGTCAGTTACGGGCGTACCTCGAGCGGCAGGCCGCTTAGCGCGGCTACAAGAGGCTGCCGTTACGCGAGGAGCGCCGCGAAGTAGTCGTAGACGTCCTCGACCTCGATGACGACCGTGTCGATGACGTTCGTGGTGAACGACTCGATGTCCGCGTAGAGCTGGCCCTCGCCCGCGCTCTCCGCCGCCGCCGCGTCCGCGGAGGCCTGGGCCCCCGTGACGGCCTGCTCCGTCGACGCCTCCGCGGCGCCCTCCGAGGCGGCCTGGCTGTTGAGCGACGCCGCGTCGCCCGGGGTGATCTCGCCGTTCTCGAGCTGGTCCTGCGCGAGCGAGCCGCGCATGGTCGCGCGGGCCTCCGAGCCGGAGGTGAGCCGCTGGGCGCCGCCCTTGGCGGCCAGGCGGGCCTTGAAGTAGCTGGTGACGCCGATGATCGCGGCGACGCCGATGGCCGCCACGGTGATGACCTCGGCCCAGGTCGTGACGTTGTAGTTCGCCTCGGTCTGGACGCACGTCTCGGCGCTGTTCATCTGGTTCACGTACGGCTGGAGCGCCGCCAGCTGCGCGCTCGTGAGCGTCGCGGGGAGGCCCGCCGCGACGTTCGCCTGCTGGTACGCCTGCTGCTGCTTCGACCAGCCCTCGTAGGCCGTCGTCCAGTTGCTCTCGCACGCGGTCAGCCCCGCGCCGGCCCCGCCGCCGAACAGGCCGTTGAGCGCCGCGTAGACGCCGTAGCCCACGAGGACCACCGCGCCCGCGACCCCGACCCCGATGGCGATCTTCCCCCACGGGAGCGGCTGCTTCGGCGGCTGGTACGAAGGGGCGGGCGCCGGCGGCATCGGCGACGGGGGGTAGCTGAACCCGGGCGAGCGCGGGCCCGTGTAGCTCAGGCCGGGACCGCTCGCCGACATCTCACACCCCCGTCACGTAGGTCTTGATGATGAAGGGAAAGGGCGTCACGGCGAGCCCCGGAACGGCGACGTTGATGGAGCCCGAGAGCTCGCCGACGGCCGTGTCCCCGGGGCCGGGGCAGCCGGAGCCCGCCTCGTCGGGGGAGGCCAGCCGGAAGGTGAACGAGAAGTTGCCCTCCTGGTCCGTCTCGCCCGGCCCGTCGACGACCTGGACGGACCCGTTCGTCGACCGGACCGTCGGGACGATGCAGGGGACGCCCTTCCCGTTCGCATCGAGGATCTGCCCGGTGCCGGTAAAGACGTTCTGCCCGCCCTGGAACTCGAGCGAGCCCCAGTCGCAGACGGCGAGGTTGGTGAGCGGCACGCCGACGGAGCCGACCGTCTCGTCCTGCGAGAGGTTGGTCAGGTCCGTCGTCTGGACGATCTGGGCGGGCGGATACTGGAGGCACGCGCCGTCCTCGCACACGAAGCACGGCTGGCAGTCGGAGTCCTCCGCGCATGCGGAGCCCGAACCCCCTCCACCACCGCCGCCGCCCCCTCCTCCTCCCCCTCCTCCGCCGCCCCCCGGCGCCGACTGCGAGAGGACCCGGTAGGCGACGTAGCCCGCGCCGAGGAGTCCGGCTGCGACCGCGACCCCGATGACCGTTCCCGCGCCTCGAGACACCATCTCAGGCCCCGTTCGTCAGGACGTTGCTGCCCGAGGTGATGGCCGTCGGCTTGCAGCATCCGGGGTAGGCGGGGTCCTCGACGTAGTCGAAGGTGAGGCCTCCCGCCGGGCACGGCTTGAGGGCCGGGTTCGTGTTCTCGGGGACGTCGCCCGCCGGGCAGCCCCCGCTCACGCGCTTGCGGCCCAGCAGCCACCACGCGACCCCGACGGCCGCCACGACGCCGACGACGGCGACCGCGGCTCCCTGCCTCATCGTCACCGTCATTCTCAGCCTCCCAAGCCGACCAGGTCCACGGGGATCGTCGGCGAGGAGATGGAGGTCCCGTCGGCGAAGAAGACCTTGGCGCTGGCGGTGTGGTCGCCGGCGCCCGCGCTGAAGATCACGGCGAGGGGCTCCGTGCCGCTCCACACCTCCTGGGGGAATGGCGACCCGTCGAAGATGATCGAGACGCCGATGACATTGGCCCCGGCCGCGTTGTAGGTGCTGCTGATGCTGACTCCGAGCTCGGCGTTGGTGTACTCGTTCGCCGCGGCGTCGTAGGTCCCGTAGAAGGCGATGTCGAGCGTCACGGTCGGCTCGGCACCCTCGGTCGGCATGCAGTAGCCCGGCCAGTTCGGGTCCTCGACGTAGCCCGACGGGCACGCGCCGTCCTCGGCGGGAATGTCGGTCGACGGCGGGCCCGGTGGCGTCGGCGTCGTCTTCCCGAACGCGCCCGCGGCGACCGCGATCCCGAGGGCGGCGGCACCGGCGAGGACGCCCGCAGCGATGATCGCCCCTCCGCCCTTCGCCACGATGGATGTAGGTGCGGGCCCACCCTTGAAGGTGTCGTTTCAGAACTTCGGCGGCGGACCCGGGGGCGGGGCGTAGGTCCTCAGCCGCGTCCCGGGGAGGTTCCCGGCGTCGCGCCACGTCAGGTGGGGCCGGTGCGAGGGGTAGTCGTCGAGCGTGTTGGAGATGTAGGTCCGGCCCGGCGGGGGCAGCATCTCGGGCGGCGATTCGAGCCACAGGCCCTCCAGGTAGAGGACGGCCGCGACGGTGTCGGTCGTCACGGGGACCAGCGGCGCGCCCGTCGGGAGCGCGAAGACATAGCCCTCGGGGAAGTCGCCCGGCGTGTAGGCCTCCTCGGTGACGCCGCCCCGGTAGAGGTCCCGCGTCGACACCTGGGCGCGGCCCCGGTAGGAGGCGAACCCCCCGGGGAACGAGCGGATCCGGGTCGTGTAGATGGCGTAGGCCGCGGCCCGGATGAGGTCGGCGACGCTCTGGCGCATCGCGGACCGCTTCTCGTAGCCGCCGCCCCGGTAGAGGCGAACGGCGCGCAGCGTGATCGCGGGGACGAGGACGTGGTGGTACTACTCGCGGCGCGTCGGCCGCCCGCCGCTCATCGCGCGGCCCATCGCGGCCAGGGGAAGCTCGTGGGGGGCCGGCGGCGAGAGGAGCCCGTGCGCGGCGCGGTAGCGCAGCTGCTCGCGCGTCGACACGAACGGCACCGTCGGGGGAGCGGGGCCCAGGCCCTCCGCCCGCTCCGACGGGGGGCTCCGCGCGTAGGTGACGCCGCGGGGCCCGTGGCTGACCCGGAGCCGTTCGAGCTCCTTGCGCTCCGCCTCGCTGACGAACCCGAGGGGCTTCGCGGCCTGCTGGGCGGCCTCCTGCTGCTCGGAGATCTCGATGACGAGCTCGGCCCCGCCCGTCGGGGTCCGGCGGTACCACACCTTCCGGCCAGTCTCTCGGATGGGAACCTCGGTCGAGAAGCCGGGGGGACCCGCCATCGGACGTACATAGACCGCCCTCCGCCTTGAATCCGGCGGTCTACCCGATTCTGGGTCGAACCCGTAACTCGGTTTCCCTATGGGTGAGAGTGGTGGCTACGCGGACGAAGGCTTGCGAGGGCGTGGTGAGACTCGACGTAACCCAGCTGGCGCCGATCCCCGAGGTCGGCATCGCCTACGACGGCCTCGCGGGCCTCTCCCAGCGGCCCATCCTGCGCGACATCGTGGCGGAGCTCCACCGGCACGGGAAGGGCGCCCTGGAGGCCTTCCTCAAGGCCGTCGACCACCGGGGGTCCGGGAAGGTCTACGTGTATTTCGACGACTACGTGAGCTACGGGATCGGCGGCGGCGACGCGAGCTCGCAGTTCTATTTCGGCAGCTACCTCCTGCTCCAGGTCGACGTCACCCGCCCGTTCTTCGGGGACCGACCCGAGAGCCCGTACCTGCTGCTGCTGCGGCCCGAGGCGAACGAGCGGCTCGAGCTCGATGCCATCCTGGAGGCCTGAACGGGGTGTTTCACCACCCCACAGGAACCTACCGTAACCGGACACTCCTCTCAGGGGGAACCCAAACATGGCAGCAAGCGGAGACATGGCGAGCGATGCCCAGCGACGACTTCTCAAGATGGAGGGCGCGAACCCTCGACTGGTCGACAGCCCCTCGCTGACGAAGCGGGAGGCCTCGACCTGGATCGACGAGCTCAAGGCGTGCGGGGGGGACCAGGCGCGCAAGACCTCGGTCGCCGAACGGATCCCTGCGACCGGCGCGTCGGCGCGCCCGGCGACTCCGCCTGCGGGTCCGTCGGCCCTCGCCACGCCGGGGCCGGCAGCGGCGCCGCTCGCCCGCAGCGAGTCCTTCGGGTTCACGCCCGAGCAGATCGACCTCATCAAGGACATCACCGCGCCGAGGGCGGAGCTGACCGACCGCGAGCTCGCCATCTTCCTGTACACGGCCCGGCGCCTCGGGCTCGACCCGGTCGCGCGCCAGATCTATGCCGTGAAGTACTCGGACCGCGAGCGCGGGGGAAAGACCCTGTCGCTCCAGACGTCGATCGACGGCTACCGCGCGATCGCGGCCAGGTCGGGCGAGCTCGACGGCATCGAGGACTCCGTCTTCGGCCCCGAGGTTGCGGCCGACGGCGGGACGTTCCCGGCCTGGGCCAGCGTCACCGTCCACCGGAAGGGAGCCTCCCACGGCTTCACGGCGACGGCCCGGTGGTCGGAGTACCGGCGCCTCGACAAGGAGGGCCTGAGCCGGTTCTGGCACGACAAGCCGTACACGATGCTCGGGAAGTGCGCCGAGTCCCTCGCGCTCCGCAAGGCGTTCCCCGCGGACCTCTCCGGCGTCTACACGGCGGAGGAGATGGAGCAGGCCGAGAACCCCGAGCGGCTCCCCGGCCCGCCCCCGCCGCCCGCCTTCGACCGGAGCAAGGCCGTCGACGCCGAGGCGAGGGAGGTCCCTGCGGCGCCCCCAACCCCTTCCCCGACGTCGGCGGGCGGCACAGCGGCCGGGGTTCCACATCCCCCGGCCGCGAGCACTTCCGGGGGGGTTG
>DASWZL010000010.1:0-28712 GCA_036404475.1 Thermoplasmata archaeon | reverse complement strand
CACGGTGGACTGTTTCACCGATCATCGAGGGAAGCTCCTGTACGTAGCGGGGCGGAAACGGATCCGGGTCCGGAACGGGATCGCGGTCGACACCGTGATCGTTCACGACCCAGAGTTCCAACGCTACGCCCGGGTCATCAATCGGCGGCTCCGTCTTCGCGGTGCGTGGTTCTTTCAGCTCAAACGGAACCGTCGCGGACGCCTCATCCTCCTCGAGGTGGCGCCCCGGATCGCCGGGTCCATGGCGATTGACCGCGTCCTGGGGGCAAACCTGCCCCTCCTCAGCCTATACGCTGCGATGGGCGTGCCGGTCTCCATCCTCACGAACAATATCGCGGTCGAAATGGATCGCGCCCTGACGAACCGCTTCCGACACGAGCTGACAATCTCCCACGTGTACGTCGACCTCGACGACACCCTCGTGGTTCGAGCGGCGGTGAACGTCGAGCTCGTCAGATTCCTGTTTCAATGCCTTAATTCTGGAGCAAAGCTGACGCTAGTCACTCGACACTCCGCGAACGTTCAAAAGACCTTGCGCCGTTACCGGCTGGACGGATTGTTCGACGAGGTCCGAAGAGTTTCGCGGGCGGAATCGAAGGCCGATGCCGTTCGAAGTGGCCGCGGTGTCATCTTCATCGATGACAGTTTTTCCGAGCGTCTCGCCGTGTCGAGAAAGCGGAGGGTCCCAACTTTCGATGGGGGCATGATCGAACTGCTCCTCGACGATCGTGCTTAGGGCGACGAACTCCGTGAGTCGGGGCGTGCTCTGGAATCGTTCCCGACGACTCGGCTGTCGGCCATGGGGATTCCACCAACGTATGCGTCGTCACGAACAGTTGAACTGCGGATGAAGTGACGATTCATCAGCACATGGTTACCGGTGGCCTAGTTGGGCCCAACTCGGCTCGTTCAGCGCTTGTTCTAGTCGAGCGCGGAGAGAGGCCTCGGAGAAAAGAGCCGCGGGAGGGATTTGAACCCTCGGCCTGCTCCTTACCAAGGAGCCGCTCTGCCAGCTGAGCCACCGCGGCGTCAGTCCCGTGTCGACGTTTCGTCCTTATTCCGCTTTCCCATCGACCGGCGGCTCGCGTCCCGCGCCCACGGAAAGCCCTCGGAAGCGGCCTCCCAGTCATGCCGCGATATCGGCGGAGGCGGAGCACGCTTCTCGAGGAAAGCCCGCATTCCCTCCTTCTGTCCCTCCGTGCCGAATAGGCGGGCCCACAGGTCGAGTTCGTAGGAGAGGCCGGAATCAATCTGCGGGTCGAGCGCCCCGAGGATCGCGTACTTCACCGCGGCAAGCGTCAGGGGTGGCTTGGTCGCGAGCTCTTCGGCGAGCGCGAACGCCGCGGGGAGGACCTCCGAGCGGGGGACCACTCGGTCAACGAGGCCCTGAGCGAAGGCTTCGGGGGCAGGAACCGACCGGCCCGTCATGATCCACCGCCGAGCGCGCGCCGCGCCGATTCGACGCGGAAGACGGCGGGTCCCGCCCCACCCGGGCATGATGCCGAGGTTGATCTCGGGCTGGCCGAACTGGGCGTCCTCGCTCGCGACGATGAAGTCGCAGGCGAGACAGAGTTCGCATCCACCTCCCAAGGCGACCCCGCGCACGGCGGCGATCACCGGTAGGGGCAGCTGCTCGATCTGTCGGGTGACCGCTTGGCCTCGCGCACCGTTAACCCGCACCCTATCGGGGTCCAGCGACACCATCTCGCGGACGTCCGCGCCGGCCGCGAAGGCCTTCTCGAAAGCGCTCGCGATCACCACTGCACGGGCTTCGGGGTCCGCTTCGGCCTCGGTGAGACGAGCCGAAAGGGCCTCGACCACCGGCATCGAAAGCACGTTGACGGGAGGGGAGTCGAGCGTCAGGAGGACCGTCCCTCCCTTCCGCTCGAAGCGGACGAGGTCGCGGGAAGGGGTCTCCACCATTGGCGGCGGCGACCCGCGCCGGCCTATTTATGTGCCGCGGCTTGCGGCGGCTCGTGAAGAGCGTCGTCACGACCTGGTTCGGGACGTTCCTCCTTGACGGGGAGGAGGTGTTACAGGCCGTTCCGGCACCGACCGAACCCGCCCTGCTCGCCGAACGCGCCCGTCGACGCCGGGAGGGGCACCTTACCCCCGAAGAGGAACAGCTCCTAGGCGGGGCCGAGACGTCCGGGTGGAGGACCCGCGATCGGCGCCTCGCGGAGCACGGCCTTCGCTACGACCCGGACGCCCCTCTGACCGTGCCGGCGGGGACCTCGATGCCCGACCGGTCGCTTCTTGGGACCGCTCTCCTCCAGGAGGCGGAGCGTGCCCTCGAGGCGTCGTGGGACCCTTCTATCCACGTCCAGGAGGCGGTCCGAGCCGGGGCCGACCTCGACCGGGTCCGGAACCTGATCGGGGAGCGTCTCGGCAGCTGGGTCTCCCGCGACTTCCCCGAGCTCGACCCGGGCGACCACTCCCGCGCGGCGCGGGCCGCCACCGAAGGCACCTCTCGACCCGGCCTCGGCCCCGCCGACCCCGGGCTCCTCGAGGCGAGGCGCCGCCTCGGCGAACTCTACCGTGCGGTGGCCGACGCGCGCCGCGCCCTCCAGGAGGCGGTCAGCGCGTCCTCGCCCGTGCGCACCCCGAACCTGACCGCTCTCCTGGGACCCGAGCTCGCGGCCCGGATGGTGGCGCAAGCCGGAGGACTGGACCGGCTCGCTCGGTTACCGTCCAGCACCGTGCAGGTGCTCGGCGCGGAACGGGCGTTCTTCGAACACCTGCGAGGCCACGCCCCGCCTCCCCGCCACGGGCTCCTCTTCCTCCACCCGGCCATCCAATCCGCCCCGCGCGCGGAGCGGGGAAAGCTCGCGCGGGCCCTCGCGGGAAAGGTCGCAATCGCGGCGAAGCTCGACCACGCAGGGACAGCGGTCGACCCGACCCTCAACGCAGCGTTCGAGGCGCGCCGGGTCCAGGTGCGCGCCCAGAGAGGACGGCCGAGCCGGACGCTCGGTTCGAAACCGGAATCAGGTCTTCCACTTGACCGTGCAGCCCGCGACCGGTAGTTCGGACGGAGCGACCGGCATTCCGGCGAGCGCCTGGTCGAGCGCCCGCGCGAGGTGGCGTTCGGTCGCGCGCTCGGGGTGCTGGTGGTCGTTGTCGATGCGACCCTGGAAGAGCATCTTGCGGTCCGAACCAAAGAGCATCGGGTGGGGCGTCACGAGCGCGCCGTAGGCGCGCGCGACGTCCTGGGACTCGTCCTGAAGATACGGGAAGGGGTACCTCTTCTCCGCCGCGCGGCGGACCATCGATTCGAGACGGTCCTCGGGGTAGGCACGGGAGTCGTTCGAATTGATCAGCACGATCCCGACGCCTTGGGGTTGGTAGCGCCGGCCGAGCTCTACCATGCGGCCCTCCCACGCCTGGACGTACGGGCAGTGATTGCACCAGAACACCACCAGCATCAGCTTGCGGTCGGCGAAGTCTCCCAGACGGTACGTCTTCCCATCGACCCCGGGCAGCTCGAAGTCGGGAGCGGGGTCCCCGGCGTGGAGACGGAATTCCGTCAGTTCTGCCATGGTCTTGCCAGCAGCGTCGTCTTCTTAGCCTAGGAGGTCCCCTCCGAATCGGGAGGGTCGGGCTATCTCCGGCGATGGACGATCGGCGCGGGCTCCTTCCGTCGGCCCCGGCGTCACGACATGGGTCGATGTTCGGGTCACGTGCTCGGACAACGTCCGCACCGACGAGGTGCTCCTGCGGCGCGGGGTCCCGGCCGTTCGCGCGGCGGTCCTGACCGACCGCGCGGTCTCCTATGGCGTGGGGGTTCCTGCCGAGGCGGCCTACCTAGTTCGAGCGGCGAAGGCCGGTGTTCCGACGGTCCGTCGGACCACGGGCGGGACCGGCCTTCTACACGCCCCCGGTGACCTCGCCTGGTCGATCGTTCTTCCCCGTGCCGACCCGCGGGTGGGAAACGACTACGTTCACGCCTACCCTCGTTTGGGGGAGGGCGTCGTCCGATTCCTTTCCGAACGCGGGGTCACCGCGAAGTGGCTCGACCCTCCCGGCACCGACCCGGAGTACTGCCTCCTGAGCGCTCGGGGCTCGGTCCTGAGCCACGAGGAGAAGGTCCTGGGGGGAGCGGCTCAGCACCTCGCCGGGGGCGCCCTCCTCCACAGCGGTATCGTTCCCCTCGACCTCGACCGAGACCTCCTCCGAAAGGTGTTTGGGCTCTCTCCGAGAGCTCTGGAGCGGTTGACCTCGCTCCGGGAGCTCGGGGTCGAGGGCACCCCCGAGGAGCTCGCGTGGAAGCTCGCCGCAAGCCTCTCGGACGCTCTTTCGCACGGGTGAGCGCGGACGGTCCGGCTCACTTCGGTCGCGCCGACCACAGCGCTTCGGCGGCCGCCTCGCCCTCCCGCCGGATCGCGGTCCAGTCCGCCCGCGTCAGGCTCCGGTGGCGGACGACGGGCACTCCGCCGACGTAGACCGAATCGATCGCCTCGTCGGACGCCGAATAGGCCAGGTGCGAGACGATCGCCTCCGGCCGCGCCGGGAGCAGGGTGGGGTGGTCGAGGCGGAAGAGGGAGAAGTCCGCCTGCTTGCCGACCTCGAGCGAGCCCAGGTCGGCCGCCCGCCCGAGGAGACGCGCCCCGTCGAGGGTTGCAAGGTCGAGGAGCTCCTGGGCCGAAAGAACGGTCGCGTCCCAGCGCTGGTTCTTCTGGACGAGACCGGCAACGTGCATCTCGCGTAGCATCGAGAGGGAGTTGTTGCTCGCGACCGAATCCGTCCCGAGCCCGACGGTCGCTCCGGCCGCCCGGAGCTCGACCACCGGCGCCACCCCGCCGGAGGCGAGCTTCAGGTTGGAGCTCGGGCAATGAGCGATCCCGACCCCCTGCCGCGCGAGGAGACCGATCTCCTCCCCGGTCAGCCAGACGGCGTGCGCGGCGACCGACCGAGGGCCGAGGAACCCGATCTCCTCGAGCCAGACGACCGGGCGACGGCCGGTCTTCGCCTGGTGTTCGTGGACCTCCCGGCGCGTCTCGGCGAGGTGGTAGTGGACGAGCGTCCCGGCGCCCTGCGCCACCTCGCGGGCGCGCAGCCAGGTCTCCTTCCCGCAGACGTAGACTCCCTGAGGAGCCACCAGGGGAGAGACGAGCGCGTGACCCTTCCAGCGCTCGATGAACGCCCGTGCGTTCTCGACGGGGACCCCCTTCTGCGTGGTGAGCTCGGGGTCGAGGACCGCCCAGCCGAGGAAGCCGCGGATCCCGAGCGACTCGACGGCCCGGGCGACCGCGTCCTCGAAGTAATAGAGGTCGAGGAACGAGGTCGTTCCCGAGAGCAGCATCTCCGCGATGCCCGCGCGGGCACCCGCTTCGACGTCCGCCTCGGTCCTACGCGCGTCCACGGCGAAGAGCGTCTCGAGGAAACCGGCGAGCTCCCGGTCGTCAGCGATCCCCCGCAGGGGTGCCATCGCGACGTGGGTGTGAGCGTTGACGAAACCCGGAACGACCGCGAGACCGCGACCGTCAACGATCGTCGCCCCGTCGTGGGGGGCGCCCGGGCCGACGTGCGAGAACCGTCCGTTCTCGATGCGCAAGTCCCCCGCCAGGACGCGGCGGGCGGGGTCCTGGGTCACGAGAAGCGCGTCGTGAATGACTAGGGGGGACGCCGGTTCGGGGCGCGCCACGGTACTGTCTACGGGGATTGGCGGATAAGTCTCTCGGCTTCGGAGGGCTTGTCGACGTCCTGGGCCGGGACCTCAGGGATGTCGGCGAGTCCCTCGGCGCTGCGTCCTTCATACGTCGAAAGCCCTGTGAGCATCTGGCGTACCCACGGTCGCGTGAGCACGAACACGAGCGGGAGGACGGCGAGCAGGACGAGGATCGCGTCGACCCAGACCCCGGGGACCCAGGCCGCGCTCGGCATCCCGAGGATCGTCGCGCCCGTGTTCGGGAACAGGACGACGACGCTCAGGAGCGCGAGGAACAGTGCGAGGTAGGCGACACCGAGCATTCGCAGGTTCGAGGTGTTCGCCAGCGCGGCAATTCGATTCGACACCCGTCCGATCTCGTTCGCAGCTTCGGCGAGGCGGTTCGCCTCGACCGCGTTCCTAAGTCCCACCAGGTCCCGTAGACCCTGGGAAAGGCCGTTCACGAACTCCTCGAGGTGGGCCGAGTCGGACCGTATCGTCGGAAGGTGGTCGGCGAGGCCGGGGAAGCGGGTCCCGAGGGGCCCACCCAGTTCGGTGACGAGGACCGAGAGGCGGGCCACCTTGGGATGGACGAGGGTGATGGCACGGTGGAGCTCCGTGAGCTCGACCAGGCTCGGGGGTTCCGGCTTGGCTTGGGCTTCGTCGAGCTTGCGACCGACGACCTCGAGGTACTCGATGTAAGAAGACGAGGCGGCCTGGAGGAGGGCGAGTAGGGCGCGGGTTCCTGCGTCCAACCCCTTCCCCTCCGAGAGGAGGCTCGGGGGCGGGGCCGGGTCGAGCGCCCGAGCGCCGGCCGAATCGAGGTATACCCCGTGCCAGGTGATGCGGCCGTCCGCCGAGAGGACGGCGAGAGGGATGAGAGTCGCGTCGCGCGCGCGCAGGACCGGGCGGCGCGGAGGAGAGTAGTCGAGGTGGCCGACGGCAACGAGCGCCTCGGCGACGGTGGTGACCTTCCCTGCGGTCGTGGGTCCGGCCTCCCCGACTAGATGTCGAGGTTCGTGACCTCGGCCGCGTGGTCCTGGATGTACTGGCGGCGCGGCTCGACCTCTTCGCCCATCAGGATCTGGAACAGCTCGTTCGCCCGACCGGCATCCTCGACCGTGACCCTGAGAAGCGTCCGCACTCCGGGGCGCATGGTCGTGTCGGAGAGCTGCTCCGCGGTCATTTCCCCGAGTCCCTTGTACCGGTTCATCGTCACGCCCTTCATCCCGCCGAGCTCGGCGAGCATCTTCCGTTGCTCCTCGTCGGAGTAGGCGTACTGGATGTGCGCTCCCTTCTGGATCCGGTAGAGCGGGGCCTGAGCGATGAAGACGTGGCCCTCGGTGATGAGCGCGGGCATCTTCCGGTAGAACAGCGTGAGCAGGAGCGTTCGGATGTGCGAGCCGTCGACGTCCGCGTCCGTCATCAGGATGATCTTGTGGTAGCGTAGGCGCGTCAGGTCCAGCTCGTCGCCGATCCCGATCCCGATCACCGTGATCAGCGCCCGGATCGCCTCGTTCTGGAGCATCTTGTCGAGGCGGGCCTTCTCGACGTTCAAGATCTTCCCTCGGAGCGGGAGGACCGCTTGGAACTCCCGGTCCCGGCCCTGCTTCGCGGTCCCGCCGGCGCTGTCGCCCTCGACGAGGAAGAGCTCGCACTCCGCCGGGTCGTGGGAGTGGCAATCGGCGAGCTTTCCCGGTAGTCCGCCCCCCTCGAGCAGCCCTTTGCGGCGGGTGAGCTCACGGGCCTTCCGGGCGGCCTCCCGGGCCTGCGAGGCTTGGACGGCCTTCGAGATCAGCGCCTGGCCGACCGCGGGATGCTCCTCGAGGAACTCGGCGAGCTTCTCGTTGACGGCGCTCTCGACCTGGCCCTTCACTTCCGAGTTCCCAAGCCGGGCCTTCGTCTGGCCTTCGAACTGCGGCTCGAGGACCTTGACCGACAGGACCGACGTGAGCCCCTCCCGGACGTCCTCGCCCGTGAGGCCCTCCTTGTCGCCCTTGACGAACCCGCGCTTTCGCGCGTAGTCGTTCAGCGTCCGGGTGAGGGCCGAGCGCAGGCCCATCACGTGGGTGCCGCCGTCGACCGTGTTGATGTTGTTGACGAAGGCGAACCCCGTCTCGTTGTACCCGTCGTTGTACTGGAGCGCCACCTCGATGTCGGTGGTGTCGCGTTTCGCATGGAGCGAGATCGGAGGCTGGAAGAGCACGTTCGAGCCCTTGTTGAGGTCCTCGACGAACTCGGTGATGCCGCCCCCGTGGTGGTAGGTCTCGGCGAACCCGTCCCGCTCGTCCTGGAAGCGGATCGTGACGCCGGGGTTGAGGAACGAGAGCTCCTTCAAGCGGCGCGCGACCGTCTCCTTGTCGAAGGTCGTCGTCTCGAGGACCGTGCCGTCGGGCTTGAACCGGGCATCCGTCCCGGTCGCTTCCGCCTTCCCCACGATCTTGAGCGGCGCGATGGGAGCCCCGTGCTCGTAGCGCTGGAAGTACTCGTGACCGTCGCGGAAGACCCGCACCTCGAACCACTCGGAGAGGGCGTTCACGACGTGGACGCCGACCCCGTGGAGCCCGCCCGACACCTTGTAGGTGTTCCGGTCGAACTTCGAGCCGGCGTGGAGGACCGTCATCACGATCTCGAGCGAGGGCCGGTTGTACTTGGGGTGGATCTCGACGGGGATGCCCCGCCCGTCGTCCCGTACGGAGCACGAGCCGTCCTTGTGCAGCGTCACCTGGATCTCGGTGCACGCTCCGGCAAGGACCTCGTCGATCGAGTTGTCGACGACCTCGTACACCAGGTGGTGGAGACCGCGCGCGTCGGTCGACCCGATGTACATTCCGGGGCGTCGTCGGACCGCCGAAAGACCCTCGAGTACCTGGATGGAACTCGCATCGTAGGCAGGGACGTCGACCGAGTGTTGCACCATCGTAAATCTGGGCGGAAACCGACCCGAAATTAGCGAGCCGGGCAGGCGTTATAACGCTTGGGTTTCGGAGGAAAATTGACCCTGCGACGACCCGCCGGGAACGGGCGGTTCCGACCGTTCCGGAACGCCCTCCGGATCGGCTCTTTCCCCCCTCCGCAAGAGACCCGGGGAGGCCCCCGTCGAACCGGGACCGGAGGCCCCACGCAATTCCCGCCGAGGCACGAACTCGGGCGGATTCCCGCCCCCGCAACAAGACTCATTAGGGCCAGCCACACTCCGAGCGACCGACCCCGATGCCCGAAGACACCGCTGAGGTTCCCCCGACCCATCGCCCCGACGGCGAGGGAACGGCGAAGCCGACGGCCGAAGTCGCGCCCGCGGCCGCGGAGGACTGGGCGAACCGCTACAAGTACCTCCTCGCCGACTTCGACAACTTCCGGCGCCGGGTCGAGCGCGACCGCGAATCGATCTCACGGCAGGCCCGAGCGGCCCTGGTCCGCGAACTGCTCCCCATCATCGAGGCGTTCCGAGTGGCGCGCGATTCCTTCGCCCGCCTGCCGGCGTCGGACCCGACCCGCAAGGGCCTCGACCTGCTCGACCACGAGTGGACGACCTTCCTGAAGCACGAGGGGGTCGAGCCCGTAGCCACCGCGGGCCGGCCCTTCCGGGCCGAGGAAGCCGAGGCCGTCGGGGAGGCCCCGGCGGACGCGGCCCATCCCGACGGGACGGTGGCCGAGGTCGTGCAGCAAGGGTACCGCTTCTTTGGTGGACTGCTGCGGCCCGCAAAGGTCATCGTGGCGCGGGCGAAGGCGGGAAAGTCCCCGATGGGCGACGCGGACGCGGAGCCGTCGGCCACGGAGTAGACGATGGAGAACTCTTCGGAGATCCCGGGATTCTACAAGCGGACCGTCGCCGAACGCCGCGCCTTCGTCCGGGAGTGGGCAGGGCTCACGGAGGAGGAAGCGCGAGCGTTCGAGTTCCCCCCGGGCATCGACCCGGGAACGGTCGACCGGATGATCGAGAACGTGATCGGCGTCATGCCGCTCCCCCTCGGGATCGCCACGAACTTCCGCATCAACGGCCGCGACTACCTCGTCCCGATGGCGATCGAGGAGCCCAGCGTGGTGGCCGCGGCATCCAACGCGGCGAAGGTCGCGCGGGCGGGCGGCGGGTTCACCGCCTCGACGACCGCACCGGTCATGATCGGGCAGGTCCAAATCCTCGACGTTCCCGACCCGGCCGCGGCCCGCCTCCGGATCCTGCATCATCGCGAGGAGCTCCTCGCCGCAGCGAACGCGTTAGACCCCGTGCTCGTCAAGTTCGGGGGAGGTGCGAAGGACATCGAGGTTCGGATCGTCCCCTCCCCGCGGGGGACGATGGTCATCGCGCAGCTGCTCGTGGACGCCCGGGACGCGGGCGGGATGAACGCCGTGAACACGATGTGCGAGGCGCTCGCCCCCGAGCTCGCACGCCTTGCCGGTGGTCGGGTCGTGCTCCGCATCATCTCGAACCTCGCGATCCACCGGCTCGCGCGGGCCCATGCCACGTTCCCAGCGGAGCTCCTTAAAGACGAGACGGGCACCGGTCCCGAGGTCGTCGATTCGATCCTGGACGCCTACGCGTTCGCGCTCGCGGACCCGTTCCGCTGCGCGACGCACAACAAGGGGATCATGAACGGGGTCTCCGCCGTCGTGGTCGCGACCGGGAACGACTTCCGGGCGATCGAGAGCGGGGCTCACTCCTACGCCGCGTGGATGGCGGCCGACGAGGGAAATGTGATCCGACCCCTCACCACCTACGAGAAGGACAAGGACGGGAACCTCGTCGGGACCATCGAGATCCCGGTCCCGGTCGGGCTCATCGGGGGCGCGACCGCCGTGCACCCGACCGCCAAGGCGAACGTCAAGGTGCTCGGGGTCAAGTCCGCGCGGGAGCTTGGAGAGGTGCTCGCCTCCGTCGGGCTCGCGCAGAACTTCGCCGCCCTTCGCGCTCTCGCGACGGAAGGGATCCAGCGAGGCCACATGGAGCTCCACGCCCGGAACCTCGCGGTGAGCGCGGGGGCGAGACCGGACGAGGTCGACCGGGTCGTCGAGCGACTCGTGAAAGACCATCAGGTCCGATTCGACCGAGCGAAAGCGATCCTTGAGGAACTTAGAGGTAAGGGATGAAGGTCGGCGTTCTCGCGCTTCAAGGCGACGTGCCCGAGATTCTCACGGCGCTCGGCAAGATCCTCCCGGGCGACGACGTGCTTCCGGTCCGTACCCCCCAGGAGCTGGGCCGGGTCGGGGCCCTCTTCCTCCCGGGCGGTGAGTCGACCACGATCGCCCGGCTCCTGGTCCAGGCCGGCCTTTGGAACCATCTCGCCGACCGGCTTCGTACCGGCCTTCCCGTCCTCGCGACCTGCGCCGGGCTCATCCTGCTCGCGCGCGAGCTCGTTCCCGGATTCTCCGGGCTCGACCCACCCACTCTCGGCGTCCTCGATGTCCAGGTCCGCCGGAACGACTATGGCTCCCAGCGCGAGTCGTTCGAGGCGCCCGTCCGGGTCGAGGGGCTCGAGGGAGGGCCGTTCCCCGGAGTGTTCATCCGGTCCCCGCGCATCCACTCGGTCGGCCCCGAAGCGACGCCGTTCGCCTGGCACGGGGGCGAGGTGGTCGGCGTCCGCGCCGGCGCGATCTGGGGTCTCACCTTCCATCCGGAGCTTTCGGGGGACCCCCGGGTCCACCGGATGTTCCTCAAGGCGGCCCACGCCGTCACGACGGCCGCTACCGCAAGAGCAGCAGGGGCAGCACGAACACGACGAACGCGACGGTGAGCAGCACCGCCCCGACGAACGCAAGCCACCACCGGGTCCGTCGCGAGACTCCTTTCCAGGACCCGAAGACGATCGGGACGGGACCGATGAGGACGAACCCTCCCCCGCCGCCCTGACCCCCCGTTTGTGCGGTTCCGCTGGAAGGGAGCGATGGGGGTGTCTCGCCCCACTCCTCGGCGAGGGCGAAGGGAAGCGATAGGAACCCGACGACGAGCAGCACGACCCCGAGAAGGAAGGTGAGCGACGAACCCGAAATGACCGGGACGATGACGAGGAGGGCGACGCTCGCGCCGCCCTCAACGATGCTCAGCGCGACCAGCGCGACCCCGGCGACCAGGGCCCCGACGGCCCCAAGGAAGAACCCTCTCACGGGAAGAAGGAGCGCCGTCCTGGTTCTTTCGGGTTGCGGCGTTAGTGGTACGTGTCGAACCGATACGGCTCGAGCGGAAGCTCCCCGAGGGCCATGAGGAACTCCGAAGGCGTCAGGATTGGCTTCGGATAGTTGCCTCCATCATCGAGGGCGATCCGGGGGCACGCGGTGTTGACGTAGGCGTCGAACGCACGCCCCTCGAGGTCCCGGCCGTCCAGGCGGTCGAAGAGCAGGATCTCGGCGTCCCATCCCCGGGCGCGGGCCCGCTCCTGGAGGACCAGCGCGGTCGGGCTCCGGTTCTGTCCCGCGAACGTCGACACGAGGATCCCCCAACGGCGCGCGTCCCGGACCCCCGCTACCACGAGCTGGCGCTTCCGGATCAGGACCCCGCGGTCGACCGGTGGTTCGAGCTCGCCCCGGAGGGGGTCGAGAGCGTGGACGGGACGGTCCACGGCGAAGGCGAGACCGATCGGGTGGAATCGGCCGGTCCCGAGAAAGAGAAACGCATCGACCTCGTTCGCGACCGCCTCCGCGCCCGTGTAGTTGCAGCCGAGGGCCTGGGCCGGGAACGCGAGACGGCGGTCCCCGCTCCCGACACGGACCTCGTACCCCCGACGACCGAGGGCGGCCCGCAGCGGCTCGACGAGGTCGAGGTGCTGGACCGAGGCCACGAGACCCAACCGGGTGGGGAGCTTCGCCTCCGCGACGATCCCGGCGAGCTTCTCGGGATCGCCTCCCGCCTCGCGCATCTCCACGAAGAAGGTCGCCCGCGGGAGCGGGACGTTCGGGATCGGGGCGTGGCCCAGGACCACCGCGAGGTCGGCCCGCGGCGCCTCGTCGCGGGAAGGGAAGTCGCACGCCCCGAAGCAGGGGCGGGTCGCGAGGTCGACCGGGACCCCGGTCGAGTCGCGCAATCGGGCGGCGAGGTCGTGGGCGTTGCGGACGAGCCCCCCGGGGACCTGAAGAATCACCCGGTTCGGCTTCGCCGCCCGGATGGCCTCGACGAGGTCCGGACCCACCGTGGCGAACACGCGCGACACCGGCGCCGACGTGCCGGACCCGAGGGGATCTCCCGCCATCGCTCGAAGACCGGAGGGCGCGGCTAAACGTTTGGGGTGGTCGGATCGATCCGGGTTCCCGCCGGGGGAGGTGGGGGACAGTGACGTGACCCCCGAGGACGGGGGTCGGTGAGGCAGGGCCCCTAACCGTCCGGGTGCCGGCCCGGAAGACGCTCGCGGAGCCGCTCTACCGCGGCTCGGTTGTCCTCGAAGTGCAGACGACGGACCGCTTCCTCGGCCGAGACCCACTCGGCCGCCTCATGCTCCGGGCTCAATCGGGGCTGGAACGAGCGGGGCACCTCGACCGCGAACGCGTGGAGCCGCCAGGTCTCGCCGTTGTCGGCCCGGAACGGGACGTGCCAGTCGAGGTCGATGAGCTCTTCCGGTCGGAGAGAGAGGCCCGTCTCCTCTTCGACCTCGCGGCCGAGGGCGGACGGGAAGTCCCGGTCGGTCGGTTCGACCTTGCCGCTGACGGGGACCCAGATCCGCCCCCGGGCCGGGGGCCGTCGGAAAAGGAGGAGCTCGAGCGGGGGAGAGGCGAAAAGATACCCCTCGACGCACTCTTTCGCGACCGGACCGGCGGGGTCGGTCACTACCCCCCTCGGGAGAGGATCTGCAAGATCGCCTCCGCGGGGGCTCCTTTCGCCTGGAAGAGGGCCTCGATCGCCTCCTCGCGCGAGACGTTCGCCTGCTCCATCACGAGGTGGATGTCCTCCTCGGGCGGGCCGCTCGGGGCGACGGGCGCAGCGGCCGGGGCGGCCCCAGCGCTCGGGGGCGGCGCGCCGACCGAACGTGGCCGGACCTCGGGATTGCCCACGACTTGGTAGGTCCGGACCCCCTGGACGGTCAGGATCGTCACTTCGGGCGACCGGAAGACGTGGTCCTTCGTCTTCGTCCGTACGATCACTTCCTCGACGTCCGGCACATCCTCCGTCGTCATGCCCATCCGACGCATCATCAGTTGCATCTGGCGCGCGTTGCGGGGCCCTCCCGGGATCATGGAACCTCCTTCGCTACGGTTCGTCGTCGCTCGACAGGGTGCGGAGCTTCGACTCGAGGTCCGCGTCCTCGGATGTCGCCTGGTCCATCTCGGGTTGCAGGACGGTTCGCCGACCCTTGCCGCGGGGCACCTCGCTCACCCGGCGGGTCTGCGCGGTGAGCTCGTCCAGGAGCCCGGCGACACCGGCCATCAGGTTCCAGCCGGTGTGGGAGGCGTAGAAGATCCGGCCCTGCTCGGTGAACAGGCGCGCCTCGACCGTGAGGTCGTTCGTGCGGTGGGTGCCCTGCGGGGCGAAATGGAGGGTGAGCAACGTCGGGCGGACGTACCGGGCGATCCGACGAAGGCCCTTCGCGATGCCTCCGTCGATCTCCGCGAGGAGACCGGGGTCGGACGAGCCGCGGAGGCCCGTGATCTCTACGAAGACGTCCTCGACGCCCTTCGGGTGCACGCCCGGCCGGGCGCGGGAGATGGCGAGGCTCAACAGGTCCGCTTCCCCGACGACGCGGGTCGGTCGCCCGTCCTCGACGACGAAGACGCTCGAGACCTTCTCCCGGGCCATCACCCGCGCCGCCTCGATCGCGGAGGCGCCGAGGGGTATGGTGACCGCCGGAGAGTGCATGATCGACCCCACCTTGACCTCGAGAGCGGAGCGGTTCGCCCGCGCGTCGCGCTTCCCACCCACGACCGGGCGCCAGAGGACCTCGCCAAGGTCGGCAATGCCGACCGCTCCCACGATCCGGCCCTTCCGGTCGACGACCGGGAGCGGGTGGTCCTCGAGCAGCCGGAGCTGGGTGACGAGGTTCCGGCACTGGTCGTCCTCGCGGACGACCTCCCCGGCGGAGCGCGCGACCTGTTCGACGGTGGGGCCCTCCGCCGAGCGGAAGACCGCGAGCCCGGGCATCGCGCGCACGAGGTCGGTGCGGCTGATGACCCCGAGAAGCTCGCCGCGTCGGCCGACGACCGGCGCGGCCCTCAGGCCGGTCGCGAGGAGCTGCTCCGCGACCTCCGGGAACGAGGTCGTTGGGAGGATCAGCGGCGGGAGGACCAAGAGGTGCTCGACCTTGGTCGCGAGCGACCAGCGGCCCCGCCGCGCGATCGACTCGATCGTGAGCATTCCGACGAGCCGGGTGTTCCGGAGCACCGGGATCTCGTGGATCCGGTGCGTGCGCATCAGGCCGAGCGCCTTCGATATCGGTGCGTCGTACGGGAGCGTCACGGGTCGCGCGGTCATGAGGTCGCTCGCCGCGGGCCAACCAGTAGGCATAGGAGGGGGGCACCCGGCGGGGAGGCTTTGAAGGCTACGGGTGGAGTGGTCGCGCGTCAGCGGAGGTCGCAGGCCATCTGGTAGCCGTTCTCTCCGTCGGAATAGTACGCCCGCAGTAGGTCCACCACGGAGAACTGGTAGCGGGAGTAGAACCGGATCGCGGTGGCGTTCGAGACCCGAACCTCGAGCGTCACGCGGCGGAACCCTCGTCCCCGGCACCGCTCGAGGAACGTCGACATGAGCAGGGTCCCGACCCCCTGCGCCCGCTGCCGCCGCTCGACCGCGAACATCAGGACCCGGGCCTCGCCCTCGACCTGGTTCACCCCGAGCAGGAAGCCAGCGGGGACGTCCAACGGGTCGGCGGCGACGAGGAACCCGGTGGGCCACTCCGTCGAGAGGGAACCGTACAGCGACGGGTCGTAGTGCTCGTGGAGCGCCTCCGCGACGATCGCTCCGATGAACGGCAGGTCCGTGAGACGGAACTCGCGCAGGGTGACCGGGGGATGGGCGTCGGGCACCGGGGCCGTCGGGGGGCCCATCGCCGAATCAGCGATACATCTCACCCGGCCCTTCCGGCTCCGCGTTCCGCATGCTCGCGATCGATTCCCGGGTCTGCTGGAGCGTTTTGCGGACCTCGGACTCGATCTGCCGGGCCTTGTCCCGGAGCGGCTTCGTGTCGAGCACCAGGAGCGGCACGAGCAGGTTGATCGTCTCAATCACCTTCGCGGCCGCCCGGGCGTCCGGATAGTCCTTGTGGGCCTGAGCGACCAGGCAGAGGACCGGGGTCGTCCGCGCGATCGCCCCGAGGAGCAGGCCGCCCGCGAGGCCGGTCACCACCCCGCTCGCGGCGTCGAAGCGGTACTTCTCGAGCAGGGAGGTCGCGGCCCGGTTCGCCATCGCGACCACCCGGGCGTCCCCACGGGCCTCCCCCTCGATGGGCTGACCTTCCACCGCGACGACGAGCTGGATCCCTTTCGCTTCGGCCCAGTCGAGGAGGGCCCGGCCGATGGCGTTCAGCATGGACGGCGGGGGCTGGATGTCCGAGAGCACGACCAGCAGTTGGTCGCACGAGCGGTCGACGCCGCAGACCAGCTTGCTTGCGTAGAAGCGGACCGGCGCGCTGACGATCCCTTCCTCCATGATGACGGTCGGCGGGAACTCTTCACTGGTCATGTACGCGACGAGCGTCATGTCGAGCGAATGCACGAGGTAGGACGCGGCGACCGAACCGACGAGACCGTGGGTCGGGAACCCGACCACCATCATCGCGCCCTTCAGCGGCTCGTCCCGGGTGTCCACGATGCGAACATTGGATACCGTCATTCGGACCGGTCCTGAGGGCGACCTCGAGGAGGGTTCACCTCGGCCGCGTTTATGCTCCTTTGGGCCCACTTCCCCGGGGGCCCGTTCCCCTTTTAAACCGGTTCGGTCCATGATGACGGCGCGAAGCCATGAAGGTCCTTGTTACCGGCATCGATGGGTATTCCGGCTGGCCGCTCGCCCTCCACCTCCTCGCTCGGGGTCACGAGGTGGTCGGTGTCGACAACTTCGTGACCCGTCGCCGGGTCAAGGAGGTCGGCTCCTGGTCGGCGACGCCCATCCCCTCATTCTCGAAGCGCCAGGAGGCGGTTCGGGAGCTCCTCGGAAAAGAGGTCGGGTTCTACCGCGGCGACCTCGGCGACTACGAGTTCGTGCACGACCTCCTCGCCCGCGAGAAGCCGGATTCGGTCGTTCACCTCGCCGAGCAGCGGAGCGCCCCCTACTCGATGATCGACGTCCACCACGCGGTCGCGACCCAGGTCCAGAACCTCACGGGGACGCTCCACCTGCTCTACGCGATCCGCGATACCTGCCCCCGGACCCATCTCGTGAAGATGGGGACCATGGGCGAGTACGGGACACCCAACCTCGACATCCCCGAGGGGTCCTTCGAGGTGGAGTACCGCGGCCGGAAGGACCGCCTTCCGTTCCCGCGCCAGGCGGGCTCGTGGTATCACTGGAGCAAGGTCTTCGACTCCGGGGACGTCATGTACGCGTCCAAGATCTTCGGGCTCGCCGCGACCGACGTGATGCAAGGGGTCATCTACGGGATCCGAACGCCGGAGATCACCGACCGGCGACTCCTCACACGATTCGACTTCGACGAGACGTGGGGTACGGCGCTCAACCGGTTCATCGCCCAGGCCGTCCTGGGACTCCCGATCACCGTCTATGGGATAGGCGAGCAACGCCGCGGGTTCATCGCCCTCGAGGATTCCATGCAGTCGCTCCGCCTGGCGATCGAGAACCCCGCGCCGCCGGGGGAGTACCGCGTGTTCAACCAGTTCGACGCGGCGTACTCCGTCAATGAGCTCGCCGAGACCACCGCCCGGGTGGCGAAGGAGTTCGGTCTCTCGCCCATCATCGAGCACCCGCCCGACCCGCGCGTCGAGGCCGAGCAGCACTACTACAACCCGGTCCACGAGCACCTCCCGGCGCTCGGTTACCGACGGACCCGGGACCTCGAAGAGGTCATCCGGGAAATCTTCCACGACCTCATCCACTACCGGCGGCGGCTCGAAGCCCGGCGCTACGTCGTTCAACCGACCGTCCAGTGGCGGTCGGTCGATAGCCGCCCGGCGATCGAAGCACGGGTCCCCCATACGCCTCCTCCCCCCTCGGCGGGTCCCAGCGAGCCGACCTCCGAGGACCCCTCGACCTGAGTCTCTCCATGGAAAGCGTCGTCACCCTCGCGGGCGAGGGGACCCGCATGCTCCCCTGGAGCCGGGGGCTTCGGAAAGAGTTCCTCCCCCTCTACGACCGCGGTAGCAACGGCCTGCCGGTCCTGAAGCCCGTCGCCCACCTTGTCGTCGAGACCCTCGTGGCCGCGGGGTCGGTCCACCTGACGATCGTGCACCAACCCCGGGACGCGGACGCGGTCCGGAACTACTTCAGCGTGGATCCGACGTTCCTCCGCCGGCACCGTTACCACGGAGAGCGGCTGACCGAAACCCGGCGCTTCTACGACACCCTCAGTCGGCTTCGGATCTCCTTCGTGGTCCAGCCACGGCCCGAGGGGTTCGGCGACGCGGTCGCCTGTGCCGAGAGCTCCGTCGGCGGCCAGCGCTTTTTCGTGCACGCGGGGGACGCGGTCCTCCTCGAACCCCACCGGGGGCGCCTCCTCCGGGCGATGGGAGCGGTTCTCGAACGGGATGGGCTCGACGCCGTCCTCCTCGCCCGGAAGGTCGCCGACCCGCGGCGCTACGGGGTGATCGAAGGCCGACCCGGACCCTCGGTCCAAGGCGTTCGGCGGCTCGACGTTACTGGGATAGCCGAGAAACCCGAACATCCGAAGACCCATTGGGCGGCGACCGCGGTGTACGCGTTCCACCCCTCGATCTTCTCGGCTCTCGAGAAGGTCCGGAAGTCCCAGCACCCCCGGGAGCTCGAGCTCACGGACGGGATCCGAACCCTCCTCGCGGACGGGGGACGGGTCGCGTGCCTCATCCTGACCCCCCGCACCGGAGGGTGGTGGTCGGTCGGTTCTCCCGAAGGGTTCGGTCGGGCGCTCGCCCGGACCCATGCATTGGCCGCGCAGCCGTCCGCCGAACCGCACCGTTAAGTCCGCCGGAGCCTACCGGACCGAAGCTCGTCACCGGGTCCGCGCACGGACGGTGAGAGGGTACTGTTCCGATGAAGCGCCAGATGGTGGACATGCTCTCCGAGCTCGTCAAGATCCCGAGCGACCCGTTCTCCGACAAGCAGGAGGTGCTCGACTACGTCCAGTCGTTCACCGACCAGATCCATATGCGCAACACGCTCTTCGGCGACCCGCAGGCCCCAGCGCTGCTCGCCGAGTCCGGCCAGGGGGGGGTGGTGCTCTCCGGGCACCTCGACACGCCACCCGTCGGCGACTACTGGAGCTTCTCCCAAAGCCAGCTCGCGTCGGGCCGCATGTACGGGCGTGGCGCCGCGGACATGAAAGGCACCGTGGTCGCGATGCTCGACGCGGCGCAGGACCTCGTCGCCCGGAAGATCCCCGTGGTCCTCGCGTTCACGACCGACGAGGAGACGTCCATGCAGGGGGCGATGGCGCTCGCCAAGACGCTTCCCCTGAGGCGGGCGAAGGCCGTCGTCGTGGGCGAGCCGACCGGGCTGCGTGTCGCCTACGCCGAGAAGGGCGTCCTCGACCTGGCGATCGAGACCCGCGGCAAGGCGGCGCACGGCGCGATGCCGCATCTCGGCGAGAACGCCATCGGCAAGATGATGCGCATCCTCCGGGGTCTCGAGTCGTTCAAGGGTCGGATCGCCCACCCCGAGCTCGGCATGGTCACGCTCAACATCGGCACCTTCGTTGGAGGAACCCGGATCAACGTCGTCCCGAACAAGTGCACCTCCGAGGTCGACATCCGGTTCCCGCCGCCCTACACCCCCGACCAGCTCTACCACGAGATCGAGGAGCACCTGCGACGGATCAAGACCCCGTTCACGCTCCGCCGCATCCTCACGATGCCCGCGGTCCAGATCGACCCGAACTCCGAGCACGTGAAGCTCCTGCGCGACGTCGCGCAGGCCGAAACCGCGGTCCTCGCCCACGCGTCGGAGGCGGTCCACTACACGCAGGTGAACCCGCGCGTCGTCATCTTCGGGGCGGGCGAGGAGGAGCTCTCGCACCAGGCGAACGAGTACGTCAAGATCGAGTCGGTCGCCCGCGCCACCGAGGTCTACAAGAAGTACGCCCAGCGCCTCGCCTCCATGCGAACCCTCTCGTGACCGAGCCGGCGCGGCCGTCCCCGCCGCCCGGACCGTCAAGTAAGGGAAGCGCTACGCGGTCGCCGTGAAGGTCGCTCAGCTCGCGACCCGTTATCCGCCCGCCCCGGGAGGGGTCGAGCAGCACGTCGCGGAGATCGCTCCCCGCCTCGGCGCGCGGGGGCACGCGGTCGACGTCTACACGAGCGACCTCTACCGCGAGTTCCCGGCGATGCAGCGGCTCGCCCCGGAGGTCCCGCGCGAGGAACGCACGTCCTGGGGCGCGGTCCACCGACTCCCGGTCTGGTCGCTCCCCGGCGAGCTCCATTACACGTTCTTCCGCACTCTCCCCGAGGCCCTCGCTCGGGACCGTCCCGAGGTCGTCCACGCGCACACGTACGGGACGAACCAGGTGGCGGCCGCGAACCGCCACCATCGACGGTTCGGCACCCCGTTCGTCCTCACGGCCCATTTCCATCCGATCTGGTCGATCGAGGGAGGTTGGCTCCGCCACCGCCTCCGGGGGTTCTACGACCGCCGGGTCGCGGGCAGCGTCGTTCGGAACGCCTCCCGGATCATCGTGCAGACCCACGAAGAGGAGCGGCTTCTCCGGTCGCTTGGCCTCGCGCTCCCTCCGCTCGAGATCGTTCCGCCGGGCTACCGCCCCCTGCCGCCGCCGGGTCCCGGAAGCCCGTCGTTCTCGGACCGGTACCGGATCCCGGGACCGTTCGTGCTCTTCGTGGGACGCCTCGCCTCGAACAAGGGCCTCCTCGACCTCGCCGAGGCGTTCGCCCTCCTCGGGAAGCTAGACCGCTCGGCGCAGCTCGTCGTCGTCGGGGAGGACGGGGGCCAGCGCGCCCCGGTAGAGGCGCGGGCGAAGGCGCTCGGGGTCTCCGACCGGGTCCATCTCGTGGGGCACGTCGACGACGACGCGCTCCTCTCGGCCGCCTACCGAGAGGCCCGGCTCACGGTCCTGCCGAGCGAGTACGAGGCGTTCGGTCTCGTGCTCCTCGAATCCCTGGCGGCCGGCACGCCGGTCGTCGCCTCGCGCGTCGGGGGCATCCCCGAGTTCGTCGAGGACGGCCAGGCCGGCCTCCTGGTCCCTCCGAGGTCGCCCGCCGCGCTCGCGGAGGCAATCGGCCGGGTCTGGTCGGACCGGGACCTTGCGCGCCGGTTGGGCGAGTACGGACGCGACCGGGTCGTTCCCCGATACCGCTGGGACGCGGTCGTCGACCGGCTCGATGCCCTCTACCGGGAGGTCGCGGGTCGTTGAAGGTCGCCCACGTCCTGTTGCGATTCGACGCTCCCGGCGGGGTCGAGACGAACGTCCGGGAGGTCACGCGACGGCTCCGTGCCGCCGGGGAGGACGTGGAGGTCTTTGCGAGCGACCTCTACGACGAGGGAAGCTGGGAACGACGCTCGGACTACGCTCCGGTCGTGGAGGGGGTCCCGGTGCACCGGTTCCCGGTGCGGAAGCGCCTCCTCCCCGGCCTCACGATGCCGATGATGGTCGGGCTCATCGACGCCCTCTCGGAGAGCGGGGCGGACGTGATCCACGCCCACTCCCACCGGTACGGCCACGTGCTCGAAGCGGCCGCCGTTGCCGACCGGCTCAGGATCCCGCTCGTGGTGTCGACCCACTACCATCCGGCGGGTCCGCGGGAGCCCACCTGGAAGCGCGGTCTCCTGCGGGTCCAGGACGTCGTCTTCGGCATGACCGCCTACCGGGTCGCCCGTGCCCTCGTGGTGCAGACCGACCAGGAAGCGGCCTTGGTCCGGGAGTTCGCCCCCGGGAAGAAGCTTCGCACGATCCCGCCCGGAATCGACCTCAGGGCGTGGTCGACCCCCGAGACCGACCGCCCGGAAGGGCTCGACCTTCCCGAGGAGTACTTCCTTTTCGTGGGGCGGGTGGCCCCGAACAAGGGCCTGCCGACCCTGCTCGACGCCCTCGCGCGGCTCGAGGCGAGCGCTCGGAGACCGCTCGTGCTCATGGGTCGGGACTGGGGCGAGCGGATCCGGCTCGAAGCGCGGGCCCGCGAGCTCGGCATCGCCGACCGGGTCCGGTTCCTCGGACACGTCGAGAGTCTCTCCGCCTACCGGGGGGTGATCCGGGGAGCGCGCGCGCTCGTGCTGGTGTCCGAGTGGGAGGCGTTCGGCCTCGTCCTCTTGGAGGCGATGGTCGCGGGGACGCCGGTCGTCGCGACGGCCGTCGGCGGAGTCCCCGACGTGCTGGACGGCGGTCGCGCCGGTCGCCTCGTCCCGTACGGGGACCCCGTCGCTCTGGCCGGGGCGCTCCGCTCGGTGGTCGAGGACGAGCCGGAAACCCGCCGGCTCCGGGCCGCGGCGAGCGAGCGGGCACGCGGGTTCGACTGGTCGGTGACGGTCGACCGCCACCGGGCGCTCTACCGCGAGGTCACGGGCCGCTGAGCCCGACGCGCTTCCAAACGGACGAGCTCGGCCCCGACGTGGTCGAGGTCGTCGCTTCCCTCGGCCAAGTGCCACCGAGCGACGGCGCGGAACGCGCGCCCGAGGAGGCCCACGATCACGTCACCACCTCGTCCGCGTAGGTGTGGAGGATCTTGAGCCCGTCCCGGAGGGCCTTTCGGGAGGCGGCGAACGAGATCCGAAGGTGCGAGGCTCCGAGCGAACCGAACGCGTCTCCCGGCGTGGTGATCACGCCTCGCGCGAGCAGCGCCTGGGCGACCTCCGCGCTCGACCGGTGCCAGTCGAAATGGGGGAACGCGTAGAACGCCCCCTGCGGGGGAACGAGCGAGAGGCCGGGCATCTTCCCGAGGAGGCGGGTCACGAGCTCTCGGCGCGCCCGGAACTCCTGGACCATCGCCTGAAGGGTCGAGGACCCGTTCGAGAGCCCGGCCAGGACCGCGACCTGCACCGGGGTCGACGGGCAGGCGAGGATGTAGTAGTGGATCTTGTTCAGCGCGACCGCGTACGACTTCGGAGCGACGAGGAATCCGAGCCTCCAACCGGTCATGGCGAGCGTCTTCGAGAACGAGTTCGCGATCACGACGCGGTCGCTGCGACCCCAGAACGAGGTCGCGGAGGTCCCGTAGACGATCTGCTCGTACACTTCGTCCGAGATGATCGTGAGGTTGTGCCGGTCCGCGAAGGCGACAATCCGGTCCACGACGGAGTGGGGGAAGACCGCGCCCGTCGGGTTCGACGGGCTGTTGACGACAATCGCGCGCGTTCGGGGGCTCACGAGCCGCTCGAGCTCGTCGAAGTCGGGAAGGTACTTCTGAGCGGGATGCAGGCTGTACGGGACCGGTACGGCGCCCGCGATTCGCGCGTGAGGAGCGTACAGCACGAACCCAGGGTTGGGGACGAGGACCTCGTTTCCCGGGTCGTAGAACGCGAGGGCGGCGGTCATGAGCCCCTCCGATCCTCCGGCGGTCACGATCACGTTGTCTCGGAGGGTTCCCGGGTCGAGCTCCCGATACCGCTCCGCGATCTTGTCGCGGAGCTCGGGGATTCCGGCGGAGGGGCCGTAATGGTTCCGGCCGCCCCTCACGGCCGAGCAGAGCGCCTCGATGACCTCGGGCGCCGGGTCGAAATCCGGCTCTCCGAGGCCCAGGTTGATCGAGTTGGGCGGCGCCGCCTCGAACATCTTGCGGATGCCCGAGATCTCGACCTCGCGAGTCCGCTGCGCGACCATTTGACGGCGGACCGTCGGCCTCGTTCTTAGGCTTATCCCGTGCCCCGGCGACGCATGCGACCGGCGACGCTTTCGGGCGCGGAAGCCACAAGGCCCATCGTAACAGTTCACGATCCTGGCGGGCCAGGTTTCCAACTGGAGAGGCGCACTTCCATCGCCTCCGGCCCTCCGCTCGTGTGTTCACGCTTCCTCTGGTACGCTCGCCGACCCTTCCGGGTCGGTGGAGGCGTTCCATCCACGCGCCTTCCTTCCGTCGTGTTCCGACGTAGTTGGTCCTGTCCTCTCGCGAGGACGTTCCGTGCAGCGTTCACGTCCCGGTCCTCCTCGTGTCCGCACGGACACCGGAAGACCCGGTCCTTCAATGTCAGAGGAGGGTCGACGACCTGCCCGCAGCGCGAACACGTCTGGGACGTTCCTTGCGCGGGGACCTCGACGTATCTCCCCGACCGCATCCGCTCCTTGTAGGCCGCCATCTGTCGGAGCATCCCCCACCCCGCGTCGGCCATTCCTTTCGAAAGTGGATTCCCCTCGGCGAAGGATACGAGGTCGAGGTCTTCGAACGCGATGAGGTCGTGGCGGGCCGCCCAGTGACTCGTCAGCTGATGGGCCCAGTGACGGCGTTGTCGTCGGGTGGTGGCGTAGCACCTGGCGACACGCTCCCGCTGGCGCTTCCAGCGGTTTGAACCGCGTTGCTTGCGGGAGAGGTTCTGTTGAAGCCGCCTCAACCGTCGCTCGCTCCGGAGCAGGAACCGTGGCGATTGGATCGTCTCCCCAGTCGACAGCGCGGCGACGTGGACGAGGCCGAGATCGACGCCCACTGGTGCCACAGGTTCTGTCTCTGGTGGAGGCGGCGGATCGGCGACCTCGTACTGGAGGATCGCATACCACTTGTGGCCCTCTCGCGACACAACCACGGACCGCACCCTGCTCGCGGGTGGGGGGCGATGCCGTCGTACGGGAACCGCTCCGGCCTTCGGAATCTTTAGACCCCAGGTCCCGGTAGGCGCTTGGACCCAAGGGTCTGAGTTCGGGACGCACGTGAAGGAGGTCGTTTCACGACGGAAGCGCGGGAAGCCGAATCGCTCTCCTTCACGGAGGCGCCGAAGTGCCGCTCGACAAGAAAGTTCGAGCCGCTGTAGGCGGTCACGGGCGACCTCGTACGGGGTAGCGCCGAGGCCGTGGATGTCAAAGGATCTCCACTCCTTCAGACGGGCTTGTTGGTCGAGGTAAGTGACCGACCGACGCTCTCGGGCCCACGCATCTCGCCGTTGGCCGAGGGCAAAGTTCCAGAGGCAGTGCATCTCGGTCAGGACGTGGTCGAGGAACGAGAGCTGCTCAGGGAGAGGATACAGCCGATATTGGTAAGAGAGGAACACGCTGAGGACCCGGTTCGAAGAAGGCGGTTTGGGGTGGAGAAATCGTTGGTGAGGGGTGATGAAACGACCCCGAAGGCGGACCGCTTCAGGCCGTGGACCTGGAACCTGAGAACACACGGGCTATCTACCCTGGCGACTCAGCCCGCCGGGAGGGAAGCGAGATGACGGTCCGGGTCGTGGTGGGAGCGCAGTTCGGGGACGAGGCGAAGGGGAAGATCACCGATTTCCTCGCCGCCGGGGCCCGCTACGTCGTCCGGACCGGTGGCGGCCCGAACGCCGGTCACTCGATCCACCTGGCCGAAGGCACGGTCGTCCTTCACCAGCTCGCCTGCGGGGTACTGCGCCACGGGGTCGTCGGCGTGAGCGGCCCCGGGATGGTCATCCAGCCGACCAAGCTCGAAGCGGAGATGCAGGAACTCGAACGGCGGGGTCTCCTGCGAGGACAGGTGGTGCTCTCGGACCGGGCCCATGTCCTCCTCCCGGTGCACGAGGTCGAGGATGCGTGGGAGGACGACCTCCGGTCGAAGAAGAACCCGCGCGCCGGCCTCGGGACGACCCGACAGGGGATCGGACCCGCGTACGCCGACCGCTCGGGTCGTTTCGGCCTGCGGCTCGGCGACCTCGCGCGCCCCGCGCGCCTGCAGGAGACCCTCGAGCTCCTCTACGCAACGAAGGCCCACCTTCCGAACCTTCCCCCCCTCGACCGGCTGGCCTCCGAGCTCTCCGAGGTCGGCGCCCGGCTCGCGCCGCTCATCCGGCAGACCGAGCCGATGCTCTGGGACGCGATCGCCCGGCACGAAACGATCCTCCTCGAGGGAGCCCAGAGCGCGCTCCTCGACGTCGATTTTGGGACCTACCCGTTCGTCACGAGCTCCCACCCGACGAGCGCGGGAGCGCTGGTGGGGAGCGGCATCCCTCCGACCGAGGTGGACGAGGTGATCGGGATCGCGAAGGCGTACACCACGCGGGTGGGCGCCGGGCCGTTCCCCACCGAGGACACCGGGGAGCAGGGGGAGTTCCTGCGACGCGTCGGTGGAGAGCGCGGGGCGACCACGGGTCGACCGCGACGTTGCGGCTGGCTCGACCTCGTCCTGCTGCGCTACGCTGCGCGCCTCAACGGATTCACGTCCTTCGCGATCACCAAGGTCGACGTGCTGGGCGGCCTCGAGGAGATCCCGGTCTGCACGCAGTACCTCATGCCGGACGGGTCCACCATCCGTGACGTCATCCCGTCCCAGGCCGACGACCTAGCCCAAGCTCAGCCGGTCTACGAGCAGCTGCCCGGATGGCCGGAGTTCCACCAGCGGTTGAAGGACCGGATTCGGCGCGAAGGAGCGTCGGCGCTCCCCTCGGCCCTTCGGCGCTACCTCGACCGGATCGTGGAGGAAACGGGGGTGCCCGTCCAGTACGTCGGCTACGGCCCCGACCGGGAGGAAACGGTCACGCTCGCCCCGCCCTCCGGGCCCCCACATCGGGCCTCTCTCACGCCGTGGACCGGCTAGGCCGGGATCGTGGCGTTCGACCCGTTCCTCTACGTCGCCTTCGCCCTCGGGCTCGTCGCGGGCCGGTTGATCCACCGGCGCAGCCGCTGGGTCCCCCGCGCCCTGATCCTGACGGTCATCGTCCTCGTCGGCCTGCTCGGTGCGTCGCTGAACGACGTGGCTATCGGGTCGCTGGCGGTGACGGTGCCAGTCGCTCTCGGGTTCGCCCTCCTGATCCTCGGGCTGACGGCCCTCGCATCCCTGCTGCTGGCTCGGCTGCGGCCGACGAGGGCAGCGCCCACGCCCAGCGCCGAGGCGAGGGAGCGATTCCCCCTGAGCCTCCTCCTCGTTGGCGCGGTCCTCGTCGGGTTCGGTATCGGGCACGTCGTCAGCGTGCCCACCGGCGTCACGATCGAGTGGGCGCTCTACGCCCTGCTCGCCCTCGTCGCGTTCGACCTACCGCTGAACTGGACCGGCCTCCGTTCGGTCTGGGTCCCCCTGACCGCCGCCACGGCCGGCGCCCTCGTCGCCGGCGCGCTCTTCGCGTTCCTCTCGGGCACCGCGCTTCCGGTGGCGATGGGAACCTCGCTCGCGTTCGGGTGGTACACCCTCGCCGGTCCTCTCGTGCTCGCCCGCGCGGGCGCCCTTCTCGGGCTCCTCGCCTTCCTCACGAACTTCCTGCGCGAGAACCTCACGATGGTGCTCTCCCCCGTGGTCGGCCGCCGACTTCGCGGCGAGGGGCTCGCCGCACTCGGGGGCGCGACGGCGATGGACACCACCCTCTACTTCGTCACCCGGTACGGCGACCGGGACGCCGGCAGCCTGGCGCTCGCGAGCGGCCTCATCCTCACCGTGTCGGCGAGCCTGATCGTTCCGTTGGTCCTGGCGTTCCCGGTGTAGTATTCCTTAAGGAGGGCCGTCCTTCGGCTCCGGCGTTGGGCTCGTGGTCCAGCGGTTACGACGTCGCTCTCACACAGCGAAGGTCGCCGGTTCGAATCCGGCCGAGCCCACTCCCTCACCCCGAATCTCGGCGAGAGGGGGCGAACGAGGGCCTATCCCACCGCCCCGCCGATGACGAGGCCGATCAGATACGTCCCGGCGGCCGCCCCCATACCGATGGCGAGCATTTCGAGGCCGCTCCGCACGAACGGGTGTAACGAGGAGAGCGCGCGGAATAGACCCGCGAGGAAGAGCGCGACCGCCGTCACCAGTACCGACGCGATGACGGCCGCCTCGATCCCGAGGAACAGGTACGGGACGAGCGGGACGGCCCCGGCGAGCGCGAACGAAACCCCGGTCAGCAGGCCCTGTCGTCCAGGTCGTTCGTCCTCCTCGACCCCCGTTCCATACCGTTCGGCGACCAGCGCATCGAGGAATCGCTGGGGGTCCTCCTGGAGGCGCACCGCGACCTTCGTCGCCTCGTCCGTGGAGAGACCCTTCGCCTCGTAGGCACGGATGAGCTGGTCTCGTTTCGTTTCGGGCGCCACGGAGGCCGCCTCCCCCTCCATTCGCGTCTGCGCCGCGCGGGCATCGTGTTCGGCCTTGACCGAAACGTACTCGGAAGCGGCCATCGAGAGCGCCCCGGCCACGACGGACGCCGTGCCGGCGATAAGCACCGTCTTGTTCAGTCCCGTGGCCCCGGCGACCCCGGCGGACAGCGCCACGATGCTGGCGAATCCGTCGATCGCCCCGAGCAGGAGGCTTCGCAACGAGCCACTCGTCCGGGACCCCGCTTCTTGGGCCGCGTTCGAGGTTTCGATCTCGTGGGCGACCTCGTCGGGAAGGATCGTCCGGAATACCGTCTCCGCCTCCGCATCCTGCCAGCGACGTGCCTGGTCCCGGTACCTCTCGATGCCGTCGACCTCCCCACGGTGAACGATCGGGAGCACCGTCCCCACCCCGAGGAGCCGGGCCATGCCGACGAGGATGCGATGCTCGAACATCCGGGTCTCCCTCGGGAGCGGCCGACCGAGCTTCTTCAGGAGCCCGGCCCACAGCGCCGCGTGCCGCTCCTCGAACCCCGCGAGTTCCCGCAGCAGGACGGCCCGGGCCGGAATGCGGTCCGCGGCCGCGAGGGATTGGTACATCCAAAGGCTCGACCGCTCGTCCAGGTAGTTCGCTCCGAGCTCCCGGACGTCGGACTCGGTCCATCGGAACGACGCGTTCGCAGTTTCCATGGATGGCCTGTCGCGACCGCGCGAAGGGGGGGAGCCTAGATAGTCCAATCGGTGATCGAGGGCGACGATTGGCGTGGCCCTCCGGCTACTCACTCTGTTCTCCGGTCGGCGGTTCCGGTCCGGTCTCCGCCCACTCGCTTCCCAGGCCCACCGCCCGAGTGGCTCTCACAGCCAAGCTAGTGGTTTCTGGGGGAGCGGACGAAACGACG
>DASWZL010000009.1:0-2791 GCA_036404475.1 Thermoplasmata archaeon | reverse complement strand
AGGAACTTGATGAGCTCGGGATCTCCGGGGCCGAGTTTCTGCTGATCGATCCGATGGCCGAGGGGATCTACGGCGGTGGCCATGATACTCGTCTTGCTGGCATCGAGTCCGACAATGGTGAGCGTTTCCACAGGGCGCCTCAAGGAATGGACAGGAGGCGCCTCGCTTGCCTTTTCCGTGGCCCCATCGGACGGAAGGTAACATGTCCACTCGCGGGAGGCGGACGAGCGCGCGGGCGCCAAGCGGCTTGCGGACGCGCGCGGGCGCGTGAAGGCGGCCCGGGTCGCGATTTCGGCCACGCCCGGCGCGGAGGAGATTCTCCGGCGGGATTGGGTGAAGGCGGCCCGGTTCTACGGTAGGTTCGGGATTACCGAGGAGCTGTTCCGACAGGGTGTACCATCCGAGGAAGCGAAGGTGGGTACGGACCTCGAGAGTCGCATCCCTTCCGCGATGGACTGGGTGACCGAAGCGAAAGAGCGAGCAGCGGCTATGCTTCCCCGGTCCGGCGAGACATGTCTGTCTCTCTCCGATTGAGTCCGCAACTGTACCCGGCGGAAGTTCGTTTCATTCGTTCAGAGCATAGTTGACCCGACCGTCAGCAGAAACCATATTTGGTCGGCCCCCATTACTTGTGATCGACTGCCATGCGGGAGAGCACACAGTACGCGGTCGCCGGTACCGGCCTCTTGATTGCGGGATTCGGCATGCTTCTCTCTGCCTATTCGGTGGCCACGAACGCTGGTCTTGGTTGGCTCGCGATTGACGTACCGATCGCGACCCTAGTCATGATTCTCGGAGCTCGATGGGTACTAAGGTATCGCTCGCTGGCGAGGTCTGAGCCGAGAATTGTGCTCACTGCCACAAAGTAGAGCAAGCGAGAATCCCCCCCGGGCCGGGCCGAGACGCTCGCGCCCGACGGGCGCGGGGCGGCGCGAAACGGGTTGACGCGACCAGGACGAGGACGCGGAGGAATCCATCGCGACCCCGACGCGGCAGTTCAGCCTCCTCGAGACCACGAGCGGCCTCCCCGACGACACGCGGGAGGCGGAGGAGCGCGCCGCGGAGCGGAGGCTGCGTGACCTGCGGGGGCGCGTCAAGGCGGCCCGGGCGGTCGTTGCGACCACGCCCGGTGCGGAGGAGGCCCTCCGTCAGGACCGGGTGAAAGCAGCTCGATTCTACGCATCCTTCGGAATCACCGAGGAGCAGTTCCGAAAGGGGGTTCCCGAAATCGAGGTGTCGGAGCAGCCTATCGAGATTCCGTCGTCAGGGCAGAACTCGGTACTCGCTCTTGACCAATCCGCTCGGATACGCCTGGGTGGCCACGTGCTCGAGTCGGATGTCGTGGGGTAGCGTTCCAAACAACGGAATCCCACTTCCGAGAAGTATCGGCACCCGAGTGATGGTCAAGTGCTGAATCAGGCCCGCCTCCAAGAAGCCCCGTATGGTCATTCCTCCGTCGACATAGATGTGCCTCACGCCACGTTTAGCGAGTCGAGCCACCACGTCCGAGGGAGAGCCGGTCATGACTTCGCATACTGCCCCGTCAGGGACTTTCACCTTGCGCAGGCGTTTGCTCAGGACGATGACCGGCTTCTTCTCATAGGGCCAGGTATCATAGGTCATCACCGTCTCGAACGTCTTCCGTCCAATTACTAAGGCATCCACGGTCGCCATGAACTCGTCATACCCGTGGGGCTCGCCCCCGTTGGCCGGCAACCAATCCAAGCCGCCATCTTCCCGGGCAATGAAGCCGTCGATGCTTGTGGCGATGAAGACGGACGCTTTCATCTGCCCCGCGAGAGTCGCCGCCCACTTCAGGATTTCTTCACGATACACGTAAGCCGCTATCGGTGGGTGGCGGTGTACTGGATTCTGTCATGGCACGGGTCCTCCCCCCTCGCTTCGCGAGTCCCCTCGTCACATACCTACTGGAGCGGAACCTTCCGGTCACGTGACCGACGGGCGCGGACCGAGGTCCGTCGGAGAGTCCGTCCGACCGAACTGGCCCGACGACGGGCGCACACGGGGCAGCCCCAGGTCTTGGCCGCCGGCGAGGAGGCGAAGAACACCGGCGATGGGTGGGTCCGACGGAAACAGGCGAACAGGCGTCGCTCGGTACCGTCTCGTGCGCGGAATGGATAGAGCCTCCAGTAGACGACGCGTACGCCCCGGGGCGGTCGGGTGGCCGCGAGTTCGCGTTCCGCTGCCCGGCCGAGTTCGGGACCATGACGCGTCGCGATCCTCAGGTCTCGCAATCGGACCAACGACGGGGGAACGGTCCAGCGCCGAAACGCCCTCCGTGCCGTCCGGGTCGGGTCGCGTCGGGTCCATTCGGCATATGCGGTGACCGATACAACGCCCGAAGGGCAGGCGCGGACGTGCCAAGTTCCGGGAAGGCGGCTCGAGAAGCGTCGACTCCGAACCGGTCGGTCGCAGTGACGATAGCACTTCCCTCCCCGCGATTCGAGCGCGGCCCGTAGGGTAGGGGGAAGCGCTCCACGACGCCTCAGCGCAATCCCTCCTCTCGAACCGATCGAAGCCACTCGCTCTCGAAGAGGTCGTCCCAGGCTTGGGCAGTTCGGGCGACCTGTTCAGAGAAGCCTGTCAGCAGGTGCTGGACCCGCCCGTCCGACCATTCGAGGAACGCTTGGGGAATCAGGTAGTCCGGAGACGCGTCACCGTGCTCTCGAACGAGCCGGTCCGCCACCCTCTCCTGACCCGGACGATCGATGTCGAGGGTTCGGAACGGGATGCCGAGACGCTTAGCCAGTCGCCGGCCTTTCCGAATGGA
>DASWZL010000008.1:0-15580 GCA_036404475.1 Thermoplasmata archaeon | reverse complement strand
AACTCGGCGCCTCCGTACCCGGGGCCTTTACCCTCTCGACCCGGTTCGGCCTGCTCCCTATTACGGGGAACGCCTCCGAGAAGTACCGGACCGTCGCGGGCCGGTACCCCGAGCCGGTCTTCGTCTCGTTCGCGCAGTACGACCCGCTCTCGAGGTACCTCGGACCCTCGGTTCCGGTTCCTCCGAAGGCGGTCTACGAGGGGCCTATCCTCGGGCCGAAGGCGATAGGCGGGGTAGAGCCGGCGTTCGTTCTCGCGACGTTCCAAGAGACGGCGGCCCGCCGAGCTATCGCGGAACATCGGTCGATATTCGCCGCGCCGGTCGGAGCCGGGAAGACGGCCGCGGCGCTCGCGGCCGCCGAGACGCTTCTCGCGGACGGGACGGTCGACCGGGTCGTCGTAACGGTCCCGCGGCGGCTGATACGCGACCCGTGGCTCCACGAATGGGAGCGGTCCTACGGGGAGCGGCCGACGGTCGTCGACGGGTCTCCCGCGGAGCGGAAGGCGATTTACGCGGCTCCTCGCGACCCGCGCCGATGGCTCGTTAAGTTCGACTCGTTCCGCCTCGACGCGGAGCATCTTATCAAGCTCTTCGGGCCGAAGACGTTCTGGGTCGTCGACGAGGTCCACTACCTGAAGAACCCGAGGACGAAACGGTTCAAAGCGGCGAAACGGGCCGTCGATAGTACCGAGACGGACCGCCGGCTCTTCCTGACGGGGACCATCGTCTACGACCGTACGCTCGATATCTACGGTCCGATAGCGCTCCTCGGGTTCCGGGTCTGGTCGACGTATAACGAGTTCACGAGCCGGTTCTACCGATTCGAGAGCTACCAGACGCCGAACGGTTGGGTCGAGAAGCCGACGACGATGATTCCGGGGAGGGTCCCGGAGCTACGGACGGTCCTGAATACCGTCGCCTATATCCCTACGAGGGACGAGGTAGAACTCGAGCTTCCGCCGGTCCGCCGGGGCCCGGAGGTCGACGTAACGGTCGAGCTATCGAAGGCGGAGGAGCGAGCCTACGAGGTCCTCGTTACGACGCCGCTCCAGCGCGAACTCGAGATAATGGGCGAGCGGGTATGGACCGATACCGAGCGGAACCTCCTCGCGATTCTCTCGCTCGAGCGGTCGTTCTCGGCGGACCCCGGGACCCTCCTAGCGTCCGAGTCGGAACGCGCGTACGCCGCTATCGAAGAGTTCGGCCGGGAGGAGTGGCAGAAGTTAAGCCCGGGGACGAAGCTCAAGCGGGTCCTCGCGGACCTCGGCGAGATAGCCCGGGAGGACGCGGATACGAAGGTCGTCATCTTTACGTCGTTCGAGCGGACGCTCGGGGTCCTGCGGTCGATTCGTTCGAGCGGGCGAAAGACCGATGAGGACGGGGAGGAAATCGACACGGGCGAGGTCCTCGCCCGTTCGGTCTTCTTCGACGGGTCGCTTACCGAGGCGGCCGGCGCGGCGGTCCTCGAGAGCTTCAAGACCGACCCGAACGTCCGGTTCCTCTTCTCGACGGACGCGGGCGGGGTAGGGATTAACCTTCAGGAGGTCGCGTCCCGGGTTATCCACGTGGACGACCCGCTCTCGCTCGGACAACGAGCGCAGCGCGAAGGGCGGGTCTGGAGGAGGGGTCAGCGGAAGCCGGTTATCATCGCCCGGTACGCGCTCGGTTCCTCCGAGCGGCTCTTCGCGCGTCTCGGCGAGCTTCTCCCGGGCGGCTCGGTCGTCGACGCCCGTATCCGGGAACTCCTAGAGGTAAAGGAGTCCGAGAAGCGCCGTCTGCTCGGGACCGGGTAGACCGGGCTAGCGTTACTAATACTTAGTACGCGGTAGACCCGTCCGGTCTACCGCAGAGTTAAGGAGCGAAGCATGCCGAAATCCGACGGGAAAAAAAGAGGCGTTTTTAGCGCGAAGGTCGACCCGGAAGTCAAGCTCGCGCTCGATGAGCTACTGAAGGCCGGGCGGGAGTCGGGTAAGACGACCGACGAGATTCTACGGGGAATCCTCCCGCCGAAGGCGGTCGTACCCGCGAGCGACGCCGCGGCGACCCCCTCGCTCCTACCGCCCGGGGAGGGGGATAAGGGCTGGACGGACCCGCTCGACCTACCGCTCGAGCCGGGAGGGACGGCGACCGAAGACGTTCTCGCGCACGTCGAGGCGCCCGACGAGGTCGAGACCGGGAAGAAGAAGGAGAAGCCCCCATCGCTCTTCGATAACTGGGGCCTCTACGCTCGGCTTATCGAGCGGATACCGCAGCCTCGGCTGACCCGGTACCGCGAGAAGGTCCTCCGTACGCTCGTCGTCTATCCCGCCCGTCCCGTCGACCCGAAGAAGTTCCCGACGAGCGTCGAGGTAACCTTCGAGAACGCGCTCCTCGCGTCGGCGCCGGCGTTTACGGCGGACGAGCGGGCCCTTCTCTTTACGCTCCATCCGCGGCTCGCCCTCGCTTTCTATACGAACCTGATTATCGGCCGCGCCGGGCAGGGGACCGATATCGATACCGCTCGGGGAGGCCGGTAAGATGCCCGACCCGGAGCCGAACGGGACCGAGATACCCTACGACGAGTTCGGGGCCGAGGAGTACGACTTCGAACCGCCGAACTTCCTCGAGGAGGCGCTCCACGGACCCCCGACGCTCGAGCCCGAGCGTCCCGAACGGGCGATAGGGCCGAACCCCGATATCCTCGGTCTCGCCGAGGACTACCTCCGCTCGGCGAACGCGACGGTCTGGGTCCGTCGGTCGATTCCGATTCTCTTCGCCTCGTTCGGGGCGAAGGTCGCCGACCAGCATAACCTCCGCCATCCGATTCATTACTACGGTCCCGAGGCGCCGTACCGGTACCTCTACCATATCACGAACCTCGGCGCGTCGGGGCATAATAAGGGCGCGACTGTCGACGCCTTCTTCCGAATCGTCGGGGACGACGGTCCGGATGGTCCTCCTATCGTCCCGACCTACGACTTTAAGGGGGGCTCTATCGAGTCGATTCGCGGGGGAATCTTCGAGGCGGCCATCCCGCAGGGGAAGGGTAAGCCCCTTCCGGTCCTCTTGACCCGACCGGGGTCGCTCGAGCGGACGGACGGCGGGTATATCCATATCCCGGAGTTCTCGCAGCTCGCGGCGCTCGAGGAACGGTCGGGCGGCGCGATTCAATCGCTCCTCGCGTGGACGGATAACGGCGTCATGTCCTACGATACGCTCTCGGGGGCCTCGGTCGAGTTCGGCTCCTCGACGACGCTTATCGTCGGTCTCCAGCCCGATAAGCTGAACGCTACGGAGACGACGGTCCTCGGCTGGAACCGGCGGACGGCCTACGAGGTATTCGCGCCACCGACGACCGAGGAATCGAAGCCCGAGAACCGTCCCGAGGCGACGAGGGGAGACCCCGAGAAGCTCGCGACGCTCCGCGGGGCGCTCCGTCAGCTCGTACGGAGCTACGCTCCGACGGCTATCGACTGGACGTCGTTCCGCCGCTGGCTCTCGAAGGGGTACGAGGCGCAGCTCCTGAATTGGCCGGACGAATCGCTCCTCTACTCGCTCGCGCTCGGCTTCTACCTCGTCTCGGGGGGACGGTGGACCGGGAAGCTCTCGATTCCCGTACCGGAGTGGCTGAACGACCGGCTCCGGGCGGCCGTTTCGTCGAAGCGACGGGCTCGTATCGACCCGGTCTACCGGGCGGCGCTCGACTGTATCGAGGTTCTTCGGGACCCCTACGTTCTACGGGCCCCGCGGGAGGACCGGATACTCGTCGAAATCCTCGCGGCGCGACTCTCGCTCCCGGAGGAGAGGGTCTGGGAGGCGCTCCCGATTATCTCGAAGTTCGGGCCGGCGGTTCGGCATAAGGACGACGATGACGTAGACCGCTGGTACCGGAGCGGGGTCCTAGACGCCGGCGGGAAGGCGCCGACGGGGGCCTAGAGTTCGCCGTCCTCGATGAGCCGATGGAGGCCGTCGTAGACGTACGAACTGACCGTCGGGGGCTCCGCTCCGGGCTCGGGCTCCTTCAGGAACTCGGCCTTATCCTTCTCGACCTGCCGCTTGACCCGAGAGACTATCCAGCGGGGGAGGGAAACCGACATGATTTCCTTCTCATCCCGGTCCCCGTTAGCGGTCTTTCGGACTTTAAGCGGTCGCGCCATCGAAACCCCTATCCGGAGACCCGTATAATAAACCTCGGCCGGAACCGTTCGCCCGTACGAGGACCTTCGCATACGAGTAAAATAATCAGGTCCGTACGCTCCTCAAAAACCGATTCTACTTATACCTCGAACTCTTAGGACTCGGCACGGACGCACGGACGGAGGGCCTATTCCCAATAACGAGCCGCTAGGTCATTCGACCCCTGATTTAGCCTCCGTCTCGGGGTGGGGTTCTCTCTGCTCGTTCGTCGGTCTCTCCGGGCCCGGGACCCGGCTCGTTCCGGATTCCTCCTCCTCCCGTTCAAGGCGCTCTTCGGAACTGTTCTCGTCGGAATCTACGGATTCTACGGACTCTCCGGAGTTGCGAGAATCGAGTTTAATAATCAATCCTGACGCTTCTCCCCTGCGCGGAGAAGGGCTTACATGACCGATATCGAGACTATCGAAAGCGTCTTTGGCGTCCCGAACAGTCCGAACGTAGGGAAAATCCCTCCGCCGATACGGCAGAAGCTCAACCGTATCCGGGAGATGTTCAACCTCGATACGAAGGAGAAGGTCGCCGACCTAAAGGACCGGTACGTAAGGCTCGTGAACGTCCCGGCGGTCGCGGGCCTCGGCGATTCGAAGTGGCAGATGGCCTACCGGGGAATCCCCGGAATCTACGGGAACGAACTCTACGCCCCGAAGAGCGAGACCTTCCTCTTCTGGTACGCGGCGGCGACCGGCCGGCCGCTTCTCATGTCGAAGGGACAGTCCTCCGGTACCTACCTCGTTCCGGTCTTCGGCCTCGCGAAGTCGGGCTCTCCCGACTCGCCCTACGAGGGGCCGGTCCGGCTCCTTATCTTCGGGTTCGCCGACGAGACGGGCGCGAAGCGTATCATCGAGGCGCTCGTTCCGGGGACCCTCTACGTCGTCTCCGCGAAGGTCCAGCAGGGAACGCCCCACGGGGTCCTCCCGCCCGGGACCGTCGGAACGCTTAACATGAACGCGAGCGACGAGTTCGCTCCGGCGCCGGCGGGAACGGCGCTTCCGTGGTCCGACCCAGTAGCGCGTCTCTTCGGCTCCTTCCCGGAGACCCCGCTCGCCGACGTCCTCCTAAAGCCAGTCGCGAGGGTAATCTACCGGGTATCGGGCTCGGTCGAGGCGGGGAACCTGACCTCGCAATCGAACGGCTCGGCCGGCGGCTGGCTGAAGATTATCGACGACTCGATTACCGACCGCGCTATCCTCGAGAAGGTCGGCGGCGGTCTCTTCTTCTTCCTCCCGAGGCACGAGGTCGCGAAGGCTCGCCTCGCGAATGGCTCGGTCGTCGAGGCGCTCGTCTCGCTCTACGAACGGAAGGAGCGGACCCCTACGACCGGGGAGGCGACGGGGAATATCGCCCCGAACTGGGCCTGCAATGCGTTCTCGCTTCGGGTCCTCGTCGCGAACGAGAACCCGAACGCGGCCGTCCCCGAGCCGGGGAGGACGGCGCTCTCGATTCAGGGCGGCTCTGCGCCTCCGCCGGGGATGGTCGATGGTCTCGGCCTCGGCCTAGGGGCGGAAGACGGCCTAGGAGTCTAGACCGATGACGACGCCGCCGAAGACCCTCGCGGACCTCGCCGCCGCTCACGCCCCGACGACCGTAGCGACGAAGGAGGACGAGGAGTTCGAGAAGGCCATCGCGAAGGAGTATAAGGTCTCCATCGAGATGATACATACCCTTCGGCGGACGGTCGCTCCGCCGGAGGCGACCCTCGCCGATATCGCGATGTACCTCGCGACCTGCGTCCGCCTTAACCTCGACCCGTTCACGCGGCAAATCTACCTCCTCCGGATTAAGGGGAAGAACGTCCTCCAAATCGGCATCGACGGGATGTTCGGTCTCGCCGAGAATACGAAGGAGTACGACGGCTGCGACGCTCCGGTCTATGCGTATAAGGACCAGAAGCTCTTCTCGGCGACCGTTCGGGTCTACCGTAAGGGAATGAACCGTCCTATCGAGGCGACGGCGATTTTCTCCGAGTACGCCTTCTATCAGGAGCCGGGGTCGGCGTGGGCGCGGATGCCGAGCCACATGCTCGGAATCGCCGCGTACCGTATCGCGCTCCGACGGGCGTTCCCGCGGACGCTCTCCGGGCTCTACGGCCCCGAGGAGATGGCCTACGCGGATACGGAGGCGAAGCCGGTCCCGCCGCCCGACCGTCCGGCGCTTACCGACGGCGGCCTTACGGACGAGACGAAGAACGACCTCGAGACCCGACCGGCCGCTACGCCGCCGGTCGTCCCGCCGCTCGTTCCACCCCCTCTACCCCCCTCGGAGGCCCCGGCAGCGCCCGTTCCAGCGGCCCTACCGCCTATCCCCGCGGGTTCCGTACTACGGTCGAGCGAGGACGTCGCGGCTCCGACGGCTACGGCCCCGGTCGTCGTTCCTCCTCCGCCCGCTCCGGAACCTCCCGCGCCGGTCGTTACGGCCCCTCCGGAGCCGGTCGCTCCGAAGGCTAGGGCTCCCTCTCCTCCCGCTTCGCCGGAGGACCTCGTTATATGAACGCATCGAACGGAAACGGAACGCTCGTCGCCTCGCCGACCGAACTCTCGCGAATCATCCGGCTCCTTACCGGAAAGGGGGGCGGCGGGAACCTCCCGTTCCCGAAAATCGACCTTTCGATAGAGGATACCGGCGGCGGAGCGATACGGGCCTTCTCGGAGCACGCGAACGCTCTCGAGACCGCGATGGTCCGCGTCTCGTGGCCGACGGACGGCGCCGGCGCCTTCGCGCTCGCCCTCTCGACCCCGGAGAAGATGATAGACTACCTGGAGGGGCTCTGCATCCCCGACGTTCCCGTAGAGCTACGGTACGACGAGAGCCTCGGCCGTCTCGACCTCGCGAACGGGACGAATCGTATCGCGCTCCCGACGATTCCCTTCGGCGACGTTCCCCGGTCGAAGCGGGAGGGTCTCTGGACGACGACCTCCGAGGGCGTAGCGGTCTCGTCCGACCCGAAGAAGCGGCCGGACGAGGGGGCGTCCCTCGCCGACTACCCGGCGAAGGGGTTCCTCGTCGCCCGGATATCGCGGACTACGCTCGAGCGGGTCCTCGCGGCGGGTTCGATTATCCTCTCGCACGGCTTCCGGGCGGCGCTCGTACGGTTCTCGTTCGCGGGTGGGAAGGGCGCGGTCGAAATCGCCGACCCGAAGGACCCGAAGGGCGAGCGGGTCGACCTAGCGCTCCCGACGCTCGGGATTACCCCGACGGTCGACGATACGTTCCCGGTCCTCTACTCGGGCGTCGACTCGCTCTGGGAGTCGCTCCGTAAGTCGAAGGCCGACGAGTTTACGCTCGTCCACTTCGCCGGCCGGGATGGCGAGAAGCCCGAGTCACGGGTCAATCTCGCGTTCGAGGAGAAGGCGGAGGACGGCCGGTCGCTCCTACGGTATACGCAGGTCTTCGCGACGCATCGCGACCCGAGGGCGAAGAAGGAAGCCTAGGGCGAGGACGTCGGACGTGGCGCTCGACCTCTCCCGCGAGCAGTATTCCGAGGTCCTCTCGGACCTCCGGCTCGGGACCTTCCCGAGACAGGCGGGTACGCCCGGTCGGGTAACGCTCGGGGGATGGAACTCGTTCTTCCGCTGGTTCGAGGGGAACTACGGGAGAGCGGTTCCGATGTTCATCTCGCATAACGCCTACGAGACGCCGGCGCTTGGCGGGCCTATCGACGTGAACCGGTTCGTCTTCTCGGCGACGTTCGGCGATATGGATACGGGAGACGGCTCGGGGCTCCGTCCCGGCGAGGTCGAGAGCGAGGTCGTCCGCGTAGAGGAGTGGGTCGAGTCCGAGGGCCTCGCGCACGCTTGGAAGTTCTCGGGGTCGTATATCGACGGCCAGCCCGCCGGGTTCCATCTCCGTATCGGCTGGAAGAGCGAGCCCCGGCATCGGGTCTACCTTACCCGTTGGGAGAGCGCCTTCTGGCGGGGCCTAAAGCACCAGCTCGGGCTCCGGTCGGTAAATATCGTCTGCGCCGAGCCCGCCCGCTTCGAGCGGCTCCCGTATACGCCGTACGTCCACCATAAGGACCCGCTCTCGAAGGAGTGGAAGAAGGAAGCGAACTACTGCGTCCCGGTTCCGCACGACTGGATTCGCGAGGGTCGCTTCGATAAGGTCCGGGACCTATCGTTCTCGCCCTACGACGTCGGTCCGGTCTGGGTCCCCGGAAAGGAGCCGACCCTCGAGACCTACGTTCGTACGAAGGGATGGGAGGTCTTCTCGCACGAGGCCGAGGCGTTCCACCCCGCCCCGACGGGCGAGGAGTACGCGGCGACGGGAAACGCTATCGACCTCGCGAAGCTCCTGATTCCCGAGAAGCTCTGCCTCCGTACGCTTCCGTACGGGGCGAATCCTAGGCACGAAGTCCGGCGTGCATGGATTATCGATATCCTCGCGACCGACCCGGACGGTTGGACCGAACCCGAAATACAAGCCTTCGTCGACGGCGTCGCGGAAGAGTCGAAGTGGGAGGACCGGGGGAATACGAGCCGTCGCCGGTATCAGGTCGCCTACCATTGGAAGCGGAAGTACAAGCCGAAGTCCTGTAACGAGCTTCGGGAGAAAGGGGTCTGCGTCGCGAACGCGATTACCGACTGTTCGCTCTTCCCGAAGGCGTTCCCGGAGGAGTTCGCCGAGTACCGGAAGAACCACCCGGAGGGAGGGAAATGATAGAGATAGCCCGGAACCACGAACGGGTCGTCGACTTCGAAGAGGAGACGGGGTCCTCGGACGGGGGCGCGGCGGTCGAAGACGCCCGGAGGCTCTGCGCGACGTGCGGGATGGTCCATATTCCGGGAGAGGCGTGTCCGTGAAGCCCGGCTACCTCGTCGAGCGCGAGCATGTCGGCCACCTGACCTACGAGCCGCCGCTCTGCCAGCAGGAGGAGGAGCGGCTCCGTCGGCTACGGGAAGGGACGGCGCGTCGGGCCCGAGAGGTCGAGGACCGACGTACGCTCGCTAAGGAGAAGAACAATCATGAGCAGTGAGATTCCCGCGAGACGACAACAGCGTATCTTCTACGAGGAGCGCGACGACTCGGGGAAGGTCGTCCTTCGGCAGATTATCGGCTTCCCGACGATTCGGGAGGACGGTAGCGTCTATATCGAGCGACCCGGGAACACGAACGTCCTTATCCGGTCGTTCCATAAGATGGAGGACTACGCGCCGACGAACGGAGATACGAAGTGAGCGCTAGCCTCTCGAGACCGCCCCGCTTCCGTATCTGGGTCCTTCGTCCTCGGCCCTGCGGGCACCGGCATCGGCACTTCTCCGAGATACTCGCCTGTATCGAGAAGAACGGGAACCCGGGCTTTACTCGGAGGCTCGTGCGATGAACCCCGAGGACCTACGGCCCGCGACCCTCGAGGAAATCGTCGGGCAGGGAAACGCGGTCCGCGTTCTAAAGAGCCTCGCCGCGAAAGCGAACGACGGCTCCGGGTTCCCGATACCCTCGCTCCTTTTCTTCGGCCCGCCGGGCGTCGGGAAGACGACGGCGGCGATAGCGTTCGCGAAGGAACTCCTCGGCCCGCTCTGGAGGGAGAACTTCTTCGAGATGAATGCATCGGACGACCGGGGCATCGATACCGTCCGGGACCGGATTATCCCGTACGTCGATAGTATGCCCTCGGACGGCGCGCCCTTCAAGATTCTCTTCCTCGACGAGGCGGATATGCTTACCCCCGAGGCGCAGGCCGCGCTCCGCCGGACGATGGAGACCGGTTCGGAGACGACCCGGTTCATCCTAGCGGCGAACCGCGTCTCGAAGGTAATCGACGCGCTTCGTTCCCGGACGCTCCCGATTCCGTTCCGTCCTCTCTCCGACGCCGAGATACGGCGGGTCGTCGACGAGGCCGCGAAGAAGGTCGGTCTGACCCTAGACCCGACGACGGTCGACGCTATCGTTCTCGTCGCCGAGGGGCAGGCGAGAGACGCGGTAAACCTCCTCCTCGGCGGGGGGAACGGGGCGGAGAACTACCTGACGATAACCTCGAAGGTCGAGGCGCTCTTTAAGGGGACCGGACCGGTCGTCGACCGCGTCGAGGACTTTACCGGTTGGGTCCGCGTCGAGGGCTATTCGGATATCGAGCGGGTCCTCCTAACCATCGAGCGGGCGGTCGTCGCGAAGGGGCTCGTTCCGAAGGAGAAGATTCCGCGGGTATCCTACGAGGCGGCGAGTTCGGCCTTCCGGGTAGCGCAGGGTCTCGCGGCCCCGGTTCTCGAGGTCCGCGCGTTCCTCTATCGCGTTCTCGGGGCGGTCTAAGAAAGGGTGTTACATGAAGGAGAACCTAACGAATCCGGACTTCCGGATAAGCGCCGAGGAGATGGACCGGATTATCGAACGTCTCGAGAAGCGCGCGGAAACGGAGCCGTCCGCGAAGGCCGAACTCGAGTCGTGGAAGAACGCACGGAACAGGGTACGAGGATGAAGGTCTGGTGCGAGAAATGCGGTAGGTGGCTTAAGCTGACCCGCCGTTGGTTCGAGAAGCGCGTACACCAAGCCGGTACCGAGACGCACGAGGTCTACCTCGTCCCCCCGGTGAGACGATGACCGGTAGCCCTCTCGCCTATACGACGCCCGGGGATATCGCCCGGCACGGGGAGTTTATCGACTTCGTCGCGCTAGGTCATCTACCGACGGGTAAGATGCCCCGGTTCCGGGTCGTTACCGTCGAGGGGAAGGAAGGGCTCGGCGATATCAAGTGGTACGGCGCGTGGTGGTGCTACGTCTTCGAACCCGACGGCCAGACTATCTACGAGAAGAAGTGCCTTCGGGATATCGCGCAGTTCCTCGACGACCTTACGGCGGAATGGAAGGCGGGGCGGAAGCATGTTTAACTTTAGGGTCCACGAGGTCGCCGGGGATAAGACCGCCGGAGCGGTCTTCGATATCGACCGGCTCTACCGCTATTCGCTTTGGCGGGTCTGGAACGAGAAGCTCCCGAAGGTCCTCTTCGTAATGCTTAACCCGTCGACGGCGGACGAGAAGGTCCTCGACCCGACGGTTACTCGGTGCGTCGGCTACGCGAAGAGATGGGGCTACGGGGGTTTACTCGTCGGGAACCTCTTCGCCCTTCGGGCGACGAACCCGAAGCGCCTCTACTCGGCGAGGGACCCGGTAGGCCCGACGAACGATGCCGCGCTCCTCGGGATGCTTCCCGACGTCGAACTCGTTGTCGCCGCGTGGGGAAACTATGGAGGCTACCTGAACCGGGGACCCTACGTCGCGAAGATGCTCGTACGAGTTGAAGCCCTCGGGGTTACGAAGAACGGCCACCCGGCGCACCCGCTCTATCTTCGGGGCGAGAAGGCGCCCGCGCCGTTCTCGTACGCAGAACCGGGAGGGAAGCGATGACCTACTCGATAGCCTCGCCGAACGGCGACCTCGTCGTCTACTTCGCCGACGCCGCTTGGATGGACGAGGTCCCGAACGAGTCGGTCGACCTCGTCGTGACCTCGCCTCCCTACGGGGTCGGTCTCCGGTACGGCGTCCCGGGGGCGACGCCCGGCCTGAACGATACGGGCTACTCGGGGACTAAGGGACAGGTTGAGCGGCCGGTAATGTCGATGGAGGACTACGGCGAGTACCTCCGGCGGCTCGAGCCGGTCTGGCGCGAGACGTACCGGAAGATGAAGCCCGGCGCGTACGCCGCGCTGAACGTCGCCTCTATCCACGCGAAGTCGGAGTACTTCGGGCACTCGTTCGTCCTCCCGACCTCGGAGGATACGTCGAACTTCTGGAGGTTCAAGCTCGAGGCCGAGTACCGCTGGCGGTACCTTTGGCTCGCGATGCGCTCGAATACGAACGGGACAGATAACCCGCCGGTCTTCTTCGGCTCGTACCCGCTCCCGCTCGAGGGGCAGATACTCCGTCAGGTCGAGGATATCCTCATCTTCCGGAAGCCGCGGCCCGAGGGATGGGAGATGCCCGAGGAGCGGAAGGAGCGGAGGAAGCTCTCGAAGCTCTCGAAGGAGGACTGGCGGACGACGTTCTCGCAGGTATGGGAGTTCCCGGGGGCCCGCTCGGAGACGTCGAACGGTACGACCCATCCCGCCGTCTTTCCTATCGAGCTTCCGCTTCGGCTTATCCGCGGCTACTCCTGTATCGGCGATACGGTCCTCGACCCGTTCCTCGGGACCGGGACGACCCTCCTCGCCGCTAAGACGACGGGTCGGAGGGGAATCGGCTACGAGGTCGAGCGGACCTACGAGCCGCTTATCATCTCTAAGCTATCGCTCGGCGAAGCGAGCCTCGGCGCGGAGTGGTAGAGATGCCGCAGACCGGGCGGGTCTTCCGAACCTCCTATCACCTTTCCCCGGGCGGAGAGCTTCTCGTCGACGCGTACGGGCGGGACGTCGAGGGTAAGCGTATCTCGAGGGTCATCTCGGGCTGCCGGCCGTACTTTTACGTCGGCGCCGGCGAGGAATCCGTCGCCCGTTCGATTCCCGAGGTCGTTTCGGTCGAGCCCGGTCCGCTCGACGTCCGCTCCTCGCCGACGGTCCGGGTCTACGCTCGGTACCCGTTCGACGTCCCGAAGCTCCGAAGCCGGTTCCGGCGGCACTACGAGGCCGACATTTTCTTCGATACCCGGGTCCGCATCGACTACGGTCTCCGCTACGCGACCTTACCCGATATCGAACCGGTACCGATTTCGCAGGTAACGATTCCTCCGCGTCCGGTCGTCGTTCCGCGAATCCTCTATATCGATATCGAGGTTTCCGACCTCTACGGGTTCGCGTCGCCGGACGACCCGAAGAACGCGGTCCTCTCCGTCGCGTTCGCGGATACGTATACGAACCGCTACGGTATCATCTACCACGGCCCGAGGGTCGACCTCGCGGCGGTCCGGGCGGCGTTCCCGGTCGAGATTCGGGAGGAGGTCCGTCTCTTCCCGGTCGACTCCGAGGCGAACGTCGTCGATTCGTTCGGCGAGCTTCTCCGGAAGATAGAGCCCGACGTAGTCTCGGCGTGGAACCTCTACGAGTACGACGCTCCGTATCTCGCCGGGCGGACGAAGCGTCTCCTCGAGACGGTCCGTTCCTCGGATATGACGCTCGTCTACGAATCCTTCGACGTCGACCGCGAGCGCTACCACGGGGTCTATCGGCACCGGGGCCGGTACGCGCTCGGCGACTGCCTCGCGATTCACCGGAAGAAGAAGCCGAAGCAGGGCTCGCATGCGCTGAACTCCGTCGCGATGGAGAAGTTCGGTTACGGGAAGGTCGACCGTCCGGGCGGCGTCGCGGAGCTACTTCGGACGGACCCGGCACGATTCGCCGCCTACAATCTCTTCGACGTCTACCTCCTCCGGAAAATCGACGAGGCCGAGAACCTTCTCCCGTACTGGCTCCAGATAGTCGAACTCGCCGAGACGGACGGGGTCGACTACCTCCATAACTCCCGGCTCTGGGACGGCTTCCTCCTTCGGGAGGCCCGTATCTCCGGGAAGGTCGAGGCGGTCCTCGACTCGAAGGACTTCGCCCCCGAGGGCCAGCGGGAGGGACGGGCGGCCGAGGTCTTCGATACGAAGACGGGTATCCACCCGTGGGTCATCGCGCTCGACCTCTCGGGGGAGTACCCGAGCATCATCCGTACGTTTAATATCTCTCCCGAGACGCGGAACCCCCCGCCCGAGGTGCCGGCGTTCGTTCTACCGACCGGCGGGCGGTACCGGAAGGAACCGCCGGGGCTTATCCCACGGGCCCTCGCCCGTATCGCTCACGTTCGGGGTAGCGCGAAAGCGACCGCGAAGTCGAGCCCGCCGGGGTCGAAGGTGCGGGAGGACGCGGAGACCCTCGCCGATGCGCTGAAGTATATCGTGAACAGCGCCGCGGGAATCATGGGCTCGCAGCACTGGCGGATGGCCTCCGTCGATATGTTCGAAGACGTTACCGGGATGGCGCGCCGGCAGCTTAACTGGAATAAGAGCCACCTCGAGGACCCGGCGTGGCTCGGGAAGGTCCTCGCCGATATAGGAGGCGAGTGGCGCGGCGAGGTCGTTCTCGGCGATACCGATTCCTGCTACGTAAAGCTCTACCGGAACGGCCAGCCCGGCTCGGACTTCGAGACGGTCGTACGGGCGACGAAGCTCCTCGCCGCGGCGCTCAACGAGTCCTACGCCGAGTTCGTAACGAGCGGCGGCGCTACGCAGAACTTTACCTCCGTCGATATCGAGGGGATATTCGCTCCGCTCCGGACGCTCCCCCGGGCAGGTTCCGAGGAGTCGGCGAAGAAGCGGTACTACGGGTCGTATATCTGGCGGGACGGGTTCGACCTTCGGAACGAGCCGCCCGACTCGCCGGGCCGGCTAAAGACGTCCGGGCTCGAGACGAAACGCTGGAACAACGCCCCGGTAACGAAGGACGTCCAGACGAGAATCATCGGGTTCGTCCTTCGCGACCGTCCTATCGACGAGATAGAGCGGTACGTCGACTCCGTACGGACCGAGGTCTACGCGGGGCTCCGCGACGAGGACCTCGCTATCCCGGCGAAGATGGGCCGCGACTTCCGGGAGTACGAACGGTCGTACTCGTTCGGTAAGGAGGAAGGCGACGCCGGCTACGTCGAGGACTCCTCGGGGCGCCGGCGGAAGAAGCCGGCCGCGCCGCCGTTCCTACGGGCGATTCGCGCGTACTCCGAGGCGACGGGAAAGGCGATTCGGGCCGGCGACGAGTTCCGTTGGTTCTTCGTAACGGCTATCGAAGGGCCGAACGGACGGGACTCGACGGTCCGGGAGTTCGCGATACCGTACGGGACGACGATAGCCGAGGCCCGGGCTCGCGGTCTTTCGTTCGACCTCGACCGGAAGCTACTCTACGAGAAGACGGTCTGGGAACCGGCGACGCACGTAGAGCCTCGCCTCGCGGCGGGAACGACGTCGCTCGCGGAGGAGTGGTGACGCCTCTTCCCGGTCACGTCTCTACCGCCGTCGACCTCGTTACCTCGTACCTGACGGACCCGTCGTTACAGGAGCATCCGTTCCTCGCTCTCGGCGAATACGGCCTCGGCCGGGGGCATTACCTCGCCGATACGATTCGGCGGAACGGGTTCGTTCCGCGATGGCTCTACGAACCGGTCGCGCTTCCCGCTTCGGACCTCGACGGGAACGCTCTCTTTCCCGTCTACGACGTCCCGAAGGCGCAGATTCGTAACCTTCCCGCGCCCTCTATCGTTCTCGTCCCGTCGAGCTTCGACCGGAAGAGCGCTACCTACCGGGGCTGGCTATGGGCGCCGTTCGGCCGTCCCGAGTCGTGGAATATCACCGACGTTCTCGCCGCTCGGGGCCTTCCGGTCGAGGCGGCGGAAGGGAACCCGGCGTACGGACCGGCGATTCGCGCCGCGGAGGTCCTCCAGATGACCGGGGTCCTTCTTACTTCGGAGCCGCCGAAGTCGAGGACCTGGTCCGAGTTCCGTAACGGCGGCT
>DASWZL010000007.1:0-24508 GCA_036404475.1 Thermoplasmata archaeon | reverse complement strand
CCCCGCTCGCTCGTCTCCGCGCTCAACCTCGTCATTCTCCAGCGGCAGGTGAAGGTCGGCATGAAGATGACACGCCGCGTCCAGTCGCTCACCGAGATCGTCGGTCTCGACCCCGAGACGAACGAGCTGATCACGAACTCGGTCTACTCCTGGAACCCGTCCGACGACACGTTCCTCTACTCGGGCCACTCGTACATCTACGAGCGGGTCGCGCTGATGAAGAACCTCACGATGAAGGAGATGGAACGAGAGGTGCGCAACCGCGTCGAGATCCTCGACTTCATGATGGCGAAGGACGCCCAGGCGACGCGGCAGAAGCCGTACACCCACCGCGACGTAGGTCAGTTGGTCTCCTTCTACTACAAGGAGCCGCAGAAGGCGCTCCAGGAAGCGCGCGCCGAGCTCCAGCGCGTCAAGACCGCGCCCACGGCGACCCCCCGCCCGTGAGGTAGAGGGTCAGCCCTATCCGCCCGGGCGCCTCTCCTCGACCGGAGGCGCGCATCTGTCGCTCTTCGACACGGTTCCCCTCGGTCGGGGCCGGTCGGTCCGCCTCTACTGCGAGGACGCCCTCTCGGGGCTCCGCCCCCGACTGGGGCGCGCCCGGGCCGACGTGGTCGTCACGAGCCCGCCCTACAACCTCGGGGTCCCCTACTCGACCTACCGGGACGACCGGCCCCGGGAGGAGTACCTCCGCTGGACCGGGGGGGTCCGGGACGCCGTGCGGGAGGTCCTTTCCGACCGGGGTTCCTTCTTCCTCAACGTCGGGGGCCCCCCGTCCGACCCGTGGCTCCCGTGGGACGTCGCGCGAGAGGTCGCCCGAGGGTTCGTCCTCCAGAACGTCCTCCACTGGGTGAAGTCGATCGCCATCGACCGCGCCTCTGCCGGGCGCGCCGCCGGCCTCGCGGGCGACCTCGCGCTCGGCCACTATAAGCCGGTCCGCTCGGCCCGGTACGTTCACGGCGCCCAGGAGTACGTTTTCCACTTCACGCGACGCGGGGACGTTCCCCTCGACCGGCTCGCCGTCGGGGTCCCGTACGGCGACAAGTCGAACGTGACGCGGTGGCGGAGTACGGGGGCCGCGGACCGGCGATGTCGGGGCAACACCTGGTTCCTCCCGTACCCGACGATCCAGTACCGGGCGCGCGACCGGCCCCACCCGGCGACGTTCCCGCCCGAGCTCCCCGAGTGGTGCGTCCGCTTGCATGGCCTCGCCCGCGCCCGTCTCGTGGTCGACCCGTTCGTCGGGATTGGCGCGAGCGCGGTCGCGGCGGCCCGGCTCGGGGTATCGTTCGTCGGCTTCGACCTGGACGCGGAGTACCTGCGCATCGCCGCGCAACGGGTCCGCCGCGAGGTCGCGGACCGAGAGCGGCGGCCGCTGCGGACGGCTCCGAGGCGCCGACGGCGGGTTACGGCTGGTCCGGGGGCGGCGACTCCGACTCCCCCGTAGCGGGGGGAGACCACTGGCGCATCGGGGTCCGCTTTACCCCAGCGGCGGCGGCGAGGGCGTTCTGCGTGCCCGTCTTCGCGGCCTTGCCCGCGGCGACGACCGCGTCCCGGGCGGCGCCCGCCGCGCGGACGGTCCCGGAGCCGATCGCGATGCCCGCCTCCGAGATGCGCTGAGGGATGCGCCGCATCTCGGCGTCCATCGTCTTGCCGAGGTGGGAGAGGTCGTCCTGGATCTCGAGGGCGAGGTACTTCGCTTCCTTCGCGGTCGCGTTCCCGAAGCGCTCGATCTTCCGGTCGAGGTCGGAGAACTCGTGCGCGAAATCGGTGCCCAAGCCGCCGGCCGCATGCCGCATTTCGGCGAGGTGCGCCCGGAACTGGGCCTGTTGGCGGAGGTCGGACATGGTCGTTCGGTCGGTCACCGTCGGTTCGGAAGATAAAGGTTGACGACCATCCGCAACGCCGGTCAGCCGCCCATCCGACGGTCGGACTTGCGTCGGCGGCCACGGGCGGTGGCTTTCGAGGGCGCGGGGGGGGCCACGGGGACGGTGGTCGCGAGGCGGCGCTCGGTCTCCTCGCCGTGCGCCCACCGCACGAGGAGCTCGATCCCGAGGTGCGCGGGGTCGGTCACGACCATCTCTCCCCGGAGGGTCCGGGCGATCGCCCGAGCGGCCGGTTCGTACTCGGGATGCTCGGATTTGAGGAGCAGCACCGTGCTCTTGAGCGACGAGACGGTCGAGAGCTCGCGGGCCCGCTCGAGGGCATGCTCCATGGCGACGTCGAGCTGTCCGCTGCGGACGCGGCCCTCCTCGTCCGTGTACGCCTCCGGAAGGCCGTCCGTGAGGAGGTAGAACTCCCGGCGGGTCGCCCGGGAGGCGCGCAGGAGCAGGTGCGCCGCCCGAAGCGCTTCGGCCGTGTTCGTGAAGGCGCCGGCCCGGCACTCCCACAGCTCGACGAGGTCGAGGACCTGGACCTCGTTGTCGAACGCGAGCACGTCGATCGTGGCGTCGGGGTACCGCCGGCGCACGGCGACGTAGAGCGCGAGCAGGGCCTTCTTCGCCGCGTCGAGCTTCCCCTCCTCTGCCATGCTGCCCGACCGGTCGAAGGCGAGGACGACGTGGACCCGCTCGCTCGTGACCTCCCGGAACACATAGCTCGTCGATTCGTCGATGTGCTTCGAGCCGGTGAGGCGGGCCGCCAGGAGCGAGCCCGGGACGTCCAGATGGGCGATCTCCTCCGAGCGCTGGAGCCGCGCCTTCTCGTAGACGCCCGTCGACCCCCCTCCCCGCAGCGACATCCGGATGTCGCCGGGGAGTCGCTGGCTCTCTTCCTCCAGCAGGAGCCGCGCGAACCGCTCGACGAGACCGTAGGTGACGACAAGCTCTCCCCGGTGCTCGGCGACGAACCCCCGTTCCTTGAGCTCCCGCTCGACCCGGCGCTCCTCGGCCTGACGGACTTGAGATTCGGCTTGCGCCTCGGCCCTGCGCTGCGCCTCGGCGCGCTCCTCCTCGAGGCGTCGTCGTTGGGCCTCCGCCTGGCGCCGCTTCTCCTCGGCCTCCTTCTCGATCCCGCGCTCGCGGGACTTGAGGGCGCCCGTGACGCTGTTGGCGAGCTCCTCTCGCTCCGCGCCGGAGAGCTGCGCGAGAGCGTTCCCGAGCTCGGACGGACCGATCGACCGGCCGTCCGCCGCGGCGGTAGCGAACGCCATACGACGTCCCCGCAAGGGGGTTGGACGCGGGGTGCGCCGACGGGAGAAGAGCCCTCGCAGCCACGCGAAGAAGCGGGCGAACGCCGCTTTCAGACGCGCGAAGAGGCCCGGCGGCCGAGGAGGCCGGTTCCACGACGCGCTCGGGAGCAGGAGGGCGCTGCGGACGTCGTCCAGGAACTCGGGGGGCGGCAAACGGGACCAATCGATAGCGCGGGCCGAGCGGAGCCGCTCCTCGAGCTCGGCGATCTGCTGGGCGACCTCGGCATCGGTCCGGTGACGGACCTCGTCGAGCGCGACGACCTGCTGGTCGTACTCCTCGACGACCCGTTTGACCCGCCGACGGCCCTGGCGGCGGAGGCGGTCGCGCAACCGCTCGAGCCGCTCGCGGAGCTCGGGGTCCTCGTCCGAACGCTCGCGCAGGAGGCGGCGGGCCCCCTCAACCCCTTCCTCGGCGAGGGCGCGGACGAGGGCCGCGGAGTCGACCGTGTCGAGCAGGTCGTCCGAGACGACGTCGTCGGCGTACTCACTGCAGTCGGGAAGGTGGAACGCGTCGCTAGAGGGGGTCGTCGTCGCCTTCGTCCTCCTTGCAGGAGAAGAGCGAGAACTCCTCGAGGAGACGGAAGACGCTCGCCGCGGCGTCGGCGGAGGAGATCGTCGGCCCGGGCTGTTCGCGCTCCTCTACGTAGTGGACGAACGTCCGGAACTTGGGGAAGATCTCCGGGTTCGTGGCGAGCTGGGCACGGAGGCTCGCGTCGTCCTTGATCCGTCGGCCCTCGCCGACCAACGCTTCGGCCTCGCCTCCGTTCTCCTTAAGCACTCCGCGGTAGAACCGACACCAGTAGACGCCGGCGCTCCGCTTCAGCGACGCGGTGAGGTACTGCTCGACGAACTCCGCGACCCGCCGTTCGTTCTGGCGGAACGAGTCGCCGCTACGGGCCCGGATGCGGCCTCGCATCGCGTGGAGAAGGCCGGCCTTCAGGTCGGGGCTGGCGGGAGGGACGCGCCCGGCGAGGGTCGCGATGGCGGCCGTGCGGGCGGCGACGTCGATCAGCGTTCGGTTCGAGCCGACCTCCCCGATGTCCGGGTTGTCCTCGCTCGTCTTCAGGCGCCACGCCTCGATGACGCGCACCCCGGCATCGACGAGGACCTCGGGCACGTAGACGGAAGGGAGGTCGGTCCGGGCGAGGTTCACGATCTGCCGGTTATCGGCATGGCGGGCGTTGTAGCCCACGTGCAGGCTCGTGAGACGGTCGGAAAGAGGGTCGTTGATGTTGTCGAGGTCGGAGAGGTTCGACGTGCTGACCGCGACGAACGAACCCGGGAAGCTCTCCCGGGACTTCGACGGCGTGACGGTCCCCTCCTGCAGCGCCTGCAGGAGGACGTTCTGCGTGCCGAGCGGCAGCTTCCCGATCTCGTCCACGAGCAGGAAGCCGCGATTCGCCTGGAGGAGCTTCCCGGGCTCGAGTACGAGCGGGCTCATGGGATCGCCGATCTCCTCGAGCTTCCGCAGGTTGATGTTGCCCGTCAGGTGGTCGGGGAACACTTCGGAGCTCCCCTGGAGCCGGGCGAACCCGAACCCTTCGCGCAGGAGAATGAACTCGGCGGGGACCTTCGCCGGATCGACCGCGCCTGGGTCGAAGCGGGCCGGGTCGCCTCCGGCGGCGAACCGTCGGGTGCAGATCGGACAGGGTGGGAACCGGGCGGCGGCCGCGCGGTCGACGATCGAGAGGGGATGGTCCAGGACGGGGCAGCCCTCCACGACCCATACCCCCTTTGGAAAGAGGCTCCAGAGCTCCTTCGCGAGGCTCGTCTTCCCCGCGCCCGACGGACCGAAGAAGAGGAGGTGCGCGCCGGAGATTATCGAGGTGACCACGTCCTCGTAGGTGGTGTCCGTGAGCACGGTGCGCGGGAAGAGCGCTCGCAGCGCCTCGGAGCGGCCGAACCCCCTCTGGTGAAGACCGTCGAGGGTGCGCAGGACCTCGTCGCGGAACCGTTCGGCCGGGCTCTCGACCGGTGCCCCGGCGGCCTTCAGGTCCGCGGCGGTCGCTCGGGTTCCCGGTTGCGCCGACGTTCGTGGCGTGGCCGCCATGGCGCGCGGAGTCGGGGTCGGGTTAATTAGCTTGCCGAAACGCACCCTCCCCAAGCTCGGGCCGCGCCCACCGTCGGTCGTGAGCCCGAGAACGGGCGCGGGTGCGACCGGGCGGCACTTTTAAGTAGCGTTCCCTGGTCCGCGCCCCCGCGAGCGATGGCCGAGAAAGAGTCCGGAGCGAAGAAGCCCACCTTGGCCCGTACGGTCAAGGACAAGTGGCGCGCGAAGCACTGGTACAAGGTCCGCGCCCCCGGGCTCTTCCAGCACGTCGAGCTCGGCGAGACGGTCGCGAACGAGCCCGCGCAGGTCGTCGGTCGGACCCTCGAAGCCACGCTGCCCGAACTCTCGGGGTCGGGGGACTCCGGGAAGGCCCACGTGAAGCTGCGCTTCCGCATCGAGCGAATCTCGGGCGAAGGGATCGCCGAGGCGCGATTCGTGGGCCATGACCTCACGAGCGACTACGTTCGGAGGCTCGCCCGCCGGAAGCGCTCGAAGATCGACCTTGCCCTCACCGTCACGACGAAGGACGGCGTCCAGATCGTGCTCAAGCCGGTCGCGGTAGGGGAGCAGCGCCTGCAGACCCGGCTGCGCGCCGAGCTCCGCCACAAGATGGTCCAGATCCTCCTCGAAGAGGCCCAGCTCCGGACCTCCCCCGAGTTCGTGCGAGAGATGATCCAGGGGGACCTTTCGAAAGTCCTCGCCCACGGGGTGAAGACCCTCTACCCGCTCAAGAAGATCGAGATCCGGCGCTCGGAGGTCCTCGGCATGATCTCGGAGGAGATCCCGGTACCGGAGCCGACCGCCCTCTCCGAACCGTCGTCGATACCCCCCGAAGAGGCCTCCGCCTCCGCGGCCGGCGCGGGCGAGGGACCGGCGGCGTAGTCCCGAAGGGCGCGAGATGACGCGTCCGATCCCTGTCGGAGTGGCTCAGCCCGGTAGAGCACGGGACTCATAGCGGGACGCGTGCCGCGTCCCGGGAGACATCCTGGGGCCGGGGGTTCAAATCCCCCCTCCGACATTCAATATCTGAACCCCCGGGGAGAGCGAATCACCCCTCCGAAAAAGGGTGGTTTGACAAACCACCCCGTGTAATGGGTCAGGCCCCTCACCCCTCCGCTAAGATCGAGGAAGATTTGGAGACGGTTCATGAGCCGGAACCCGGCTCTAGGGTCAGGCTTCCCGGCTCACGCGGGTCGCGGAGAATCCGTTGATCCCGATTCGCGGCTCCTACGATGGGAGGTAGAACTCACTGGTGTTAAGGTTGATGTCCGTGACGTACCTCTCGCCGATCTACGCCCATGCCGTCGCCAAGACCTAGCCCGTGCCGTCGGAGATCACGGTTACCGTGTTCGAGTCGAAGTTGGCCACAAAGAGCTCCCCCGTCCCGCTGTCGTACCCCACGCCCATGGTGTAGTTTCCCGCGGTGACGGTCGACACCACCTGGTTCGTCGCGACCGAGATGACGAACACCGTACTATGCGGCGAGTGGGCGCCTGCGACAAAGAGCCGCCCCGTCGCGCTGTCGTATGCTGCTCCGAAGGCGCTTAGGTTGAGTGATACTGTCGCCACGACCTTGTTGTTCGTATCGTTAATCACGGTCACCGAAGCCTGGCTGGGGGTGTCCCCGGAGTTAGTGATGAACACCTCCCCGTGGGCTCGGTCATACACGACGGTCTTGGGATAGCCGCCCGCCAGGATGTCCGGAGTCGTCACGGTGTTCGTCGCGCAGGAGATGACCACGAAGCTGCCCAGCCCGTGATGGCCGTACACGACGCTGACAAACAGCTCATTCTTCGCGCTGTCATACGCCAGCATGTAGGGGTCACCCGGCACAGATATGTTCGCCACCACCGTGTTGTTAGTGTCGTTGATCACGTTGACTTCACCCAAACTGGAGTAACCGTTGGGGTAGGCGTAATACATGTCCGCCACGAAGACCTCCCCGCTTTGAGCATCATACGCGACACCGACCGGGTTGGTGCCCACTGAGATGGTCGCGACGACCTTGTTCGTGGCGTCGGAGATCACGCTCACATTGTTCGACAGACCGTTCGTGACGAAGACCTCGCCCTGCGCGCGGTCATACGCCAAGAGTTGGTTGTAGCCAAACCCGATCCCAGCGCTGTTGCCGACCGGGATGGTTGCCACCACCTGGTTCGTCGTGTCGTTGATCACGCTCACATTGCTCGAGCCGGTGTTGTGAACGAAGATCTCGCCCTTCCCGCTGTCGTACACCACGCCCGCAGGAGAGGTGCCCACCGGGATGGTCTTCACGACGTGGATGAGCGTATTGTCGATGAACCCGGCCTTCGAGTTCGAGAACGCAAGAATCCCGACCACATCGGCCCGACTCACTCCACCCACGTGAAGGGTCTCCGTCTCGGTGACGTTGTAGCTTCCGGAGTTGAGCTGCGCCTGCCCGATCATGACGCCGGTCCAATTTCCGCCGGTCCCTTTCGCGTCGATGACCAACCCCGGAATGCCCCCCAGGACGATGGTGTTGTCCTGGCCACCACTCAGCCCGATCACCACAATAAGCGCGGACTCGGGCAACACCAGTTTCTCGGTGAGCGTGCTGTTGCTTTGGGTCGGTGGGATCAGAACCTTGGTCAGCTCCCCGTAGTACTGGAATCCACTGACCCCCACGCCGCCGAGGCGGTAGTGGAGGTCGTTCGTCGCGAAGTTGTCCGAATCTGCTTGGGTAACGGCGATCGCCGCCGCGGGATGCCCGGCCCGATCGGTGGCGGTAACGAGATTTCCGGACGAGAACCCAGTAGATTGGTAGTACCCCCCGTTGGCCATGGCGAAGATATTCAACTCGCCCGGGTGCTGGAGAGTTAGTGAATCCTGGTGGTAGTGAACCGACACACCCGTCACGTAAGGAGTGGAGGCGTTCGAAGTGGTCGCGGTCGAAGCGGGCGATACGCTATGTTGAGATAGGGCTCCACTCGCCGCCCCGGCCGATGCCGACGAAACCAGCAGCAAGAGAATCGGGACGACGACTCCGACCGACAAGCGCCACGTGAGGTTTCTGTGTCTCATAGGAGGCCCTCCGACCGAGCCGGGTAAGGATGGGAAATCGATAATTGTATGGCTTGCCACAAAGGGGCTCGTTCTGTGACAGGAGGCCTTGGGCCGACCGCGCGAATCGATTTCTAACGACGGGGTTGTGTAAGGGGGGGGTTTCCCGTCGGATGCGGCCGGACGCCGACACGCCCGGAATTTACCGATATTTGAACTCCCGGAGGGTTCGAATCCCCCCACCGACACTTCCATTCGGTTCGTACCCCGGCGAGCATCTCCGCTTCGAGGATTGGCGTGGTGGTCGAAACGTCTGTTGCACCCACTTGGTTAGAGTCCTATAGGCTCGGTGCCACCAGCCTTGCCCCCACCGAACCCCACCCTCGGTCCGCTAAGCGAGTTGAGTTTCTCTCAGCAAGTCTTCCAGTCGGGTCATCCGGATGCCCCATTCCTTCTCCAAGGCAGGAATGTCGATACTGGGCACACCCCGGTCAAAACCGCGGTACATGTGGAGGCCATCCTCTCCCACCTGTGGGAGAGCTTGCTGATCCGTCATCTCCACATACTTCACCGGAACCGCCAGCTTCTTCGAGAAGAGGTCGGCCACCTCGGGGAGAGTCTTCCTGTCACCGGCGAGGTCCACCGACTTTCCGACCCGTGCGTTAGGGTCCTCAAACGCTCGCGCCGCAATCTCGCCGATGTCGCGGACGGCCACCATTTGAATGCGAGTGGTCGGCTTGACCGGCAGGCTGATGACTCCACCCCGGATCCCTTGAAGGGCCCAGGGGTTCAGGTGATTCTCCATGAAGTACGACGGCCGAACGATTGTCAGGGGCACCGACAGTTGTCGTGCCTTCTCCTCGATTCTCACCTTGCTGTCGAAGTGGCCAATTCCGGTCGGTCCCTGCACTGATCCGGCACTCGCTATAGTACTGAGGACGACGTGAGGCGTGCCCGCTCGCTTCGCCGCTTCTAGCGCGGAGACACCGGCCTTCACTTCCGCCTCCAGGTCGGGAGGCTGACCCCAACCTCGGACGTACGGAGTTGTCACGATGAAGAACCCCTCCGCTCCCTCGAGGGGTCCGGCCAGGCTTTGACCGTCGTGCAGGTCGCCCTTGACCCAACTAACGCCCGGGTGCTGGGAGGGAGCCGCCTTGGTGGGATCCCGAGAAAGCCCTCGAACCGTGAAACCGCGTCGAAGGAGGCTACGTGCCACGGCTCCACCTTGGTTTCCGGTCACCCCCGAAACGAGGACTGTCTTCTTCGAGTGTGTCGAGACCCTTTCGTCCGCCTTGGGCTCATGGTCACTCATATCGGCCCCTTGGTCTGCGGGATTGTCTTCGAGGCTATTATGACTCGGCTGAAGAGAAGTCGGTCACGGCGATTGCGGCAGCAGCCAAACCGAACGCCTACGGGCATGCCGTTGGGACCACCGCCTTTCCCGCTCCGCTAACCTCGTCGGGAATCGCCAGCCTAGGGGGGTCTTGGAACATGGTCGAACCTCAGGGTTTCGGCGACTCGTAGAGGCCGACAACGTTCCCTTCGCTGTCCTTGAAGTAGGCAACCCATCCCATGCTTCCGTCGCCGACCTTCTGCTTCCGCTGGATGATCTTCCCGCCGTTCTTCTCGATCTTCTTCTCGGCGGCGCTGACGTCATCCACGATGATGGTTACGACCGGGTGTTCGAGTGGGCCCCCTCGCTTACCGATCCCTCCTCCGATGAAGCCCGGCTCTTTGGGCATGCCCTCGTCGTCGACGGCGCCGGTGCTCACCATCGTGTAGTCCATATCGGGCATCTGGTTCATTTTCCAACCAAAAGTTTCCGAGTAGAACTTGCGCGCTCGTTCGGTGTTGTCTGCAGGGATCTCAAAGTGGCCGACTTCGCCGCTCATGGGTTTTCAGTAGGGGATTGGGTCGGGTCTTAAGGACACGCGGAGGGGTCGTGAAACGGTTCTTGACCGGGAACCCGACTCCGACAACAAGATTGACCCATCGATAAGGCTCGGTGGCTAAGGCATCCGGTTGCGAGGGGACAGTTTGCGCGCTGTGTGCAACCGCGCCTTGCACCCAGACATCTATGCCGACACCCTCAGAGATCAATGATCGACAAGCGGCCTGGTAGCTGCCCCTACATTTATTAGTCATAATGGAAATACCCCACTAACGTAGGGGCAAGCGCTTTGGAGATTCAGGCTCGTCGTCGGGGTCGTCAAACCTACTACTACCTTACTCACTCCTACCGTGAGGGAGGAAAAGTCCGCAAGATTGAGAGATACCTAGGGCGAACCATCCCGAAGAACCTCGACTCAATCAAGGACGACCTCCGCGTCGAGTTGTTCTCTCGTCAGTGGGAACCAGCTCTCGACCGGGCGCAGCACGAATACTTCGCCAACCTGCGTGAGATGCCCGCCACTATCCGCGAGAAGGAGCTCGACACCTTCTCGACGAAGTTCACGTACAACAGCAATCGAATCGAAGGGTCCAGTCTTACGTTCCGGGAAACTGCCCTCCTCCTAGGCGAAGGAATCACTCCGAGCGATCGGCCGTTAACCGACGTTCAGGAAACACTTGCCCACCAAAAGGTGTTCCGGGAGGCTCTTCGGGGAAGCCCCAGGCTCGACTTAGAAACACTCCTAAAGTGGCATGAGGAGCTATTCCGACAGACGAAACCGCGACTGGCGGGAAGGATCCGGGAATACCGAGTAGGCATTTCTGGGAGCGCCTTCGAACCCCCCACGCCCATCGAACTTGACTCCCTGTTGCAAGAGTTCTTTTCGTGGTTGCGCGCCTCTTGGAGGACACTGCACCCGGTTGTGCTCGCAGCCTTGGTGCACCTGAGGCTCGTTACTATCCACCCCTTTGGCGACGGTAACGGACGAGTCACCCGGATTGCGATGAACTACGTTCTGTATCGCAAACGGTACCCCATGGTTGACATTCCTTACACTCGGCGGGCAGGGTACTACAGAGCATTGGAGCAGGCCCAGGTGATGCAAGATGAAGGGGTGTTCGTCCGTTGGTTCCTTCGCCGTTATCTCGAAGAGAATGCCCAGCGTGTGAGAAAACCCAGGGTTACAAGCTGACTTCGGACCGGATCGCCTGCAACCACCACACAAATCGCAATCAGTCCCCCATCCTTAGTTCGGTGGGTGCAACAACCGTTGCAACCACTCTGCTCGCCCGTGACAGAACGCATGGGCGCAGCGCCTGCTGCACCCCGTGCTTGGCACGGACCTTCCCGGCCTCTACGGCCGATCCCACGGTCCAAGGGTTCTCCTCAATTCTCGTTAAGGCGGGCCTTAACCGTACCCCGTCGCTCGTCGACTCAGTTAACGGTGGAATTGAGATGGGAAACTACGAGCAGAAGTCGAGGATCAGATACGTGACCAACGATTACATTCCTGGCACGGACGTGCTGGCGGTTGACAGAAAGGAAGGCGATTGGGTCGTGACTCCGGCCCCGAAGCAATCCATGCCGGAGGTCGTCCGCGACGTGACGTTGGTGAGCGTGACACCCGAGGACCCAGTGACTGATCGAATTGGGTGGGCTCTCGATCCCCCGACCGCGCCCCCCGCGTAGGACACGTCTCAGCGTGAATCACTTGGAGGTCCAACCATGAGTGCGGAAGGCGCGGCGAGGTCGATTGTCAGTATCATCTGCCTTGTGATCGGGATTATATTCCTCGTCTTCGCGGCGGTCGATTTCTTGGAGGGATTCGGGTTGCTCTACTGCCTGATCCTGGTCATCATCGGTGTTGTGTTCCTCGCCATTTCCGGGCGCTTCTAGCGGGCCCAACGCCCGGAACCATTTCTCTCGTGTGTGTGCATCCAACCTTGCACCCACCCTAGGCTGCCTGTGCTTTTTCCGGTCGGGTCATTGGCACCGCGCCCCACGGAATCCCAAGTCCCGGATGACGCAGGTGCCAGATTCGGCATCGGATGAATCCCTCGATTCTAGGCGGCGGACTCGGTAGCTGGCCGCATCTCGGGGGCCGTCGAGACGATTCACGACCCTCGCGCCAAATAGTGCGAGGACATGACCCTTACGTGACGGACGGGCTGCTCCGGACCGATTCCGTCACGAAGCGATTCGACACGGTCGAGGCGCTCTCGAATCTCTCGGTGGAACTTTCCCCTGGGACGATAGGTCTGGTCGGTCCAAACGGGTCGGGAAAGACCACGCTCCTGCGACTTCTTCTAGGCCTCCTGTCCCCCACATCGGGAACCCTATCGGTGTTGGGCCGCGACCCACAGAAGGAGCCCCTCATGATCAGGGAGCAGGTGGGATACATGCCCGAACACGACTGCCTCATGCCTGACCTCAGCGGCGTGGGCTTCGTTGCCTACATGGGGGGGGTGAGCGGACTCCCGCGGGAGACCGCAATGAGCCGGGCGCACGAGGTGCTAGAGTTCGTCGGTCTCAAGGAACAACGCTACCGCAAGATCCGCGAGTACTCGGTCGGGATGCGGCAACGGGTGAAGTTGGCCCAGGCGATCGTGCACGATCCCCCGTTGTGCCTCCTGGACGAGCCTACCTCGGGTCTCGACCCGGAGGGGCGGGAAGAAATGTTGGGGCTTGTCGCAGCCCTTTCGAGGCTCGGAGGTCGGAGCTTCGTGCTCTCCACTCACCTTCTGCCGGATACCGAGGGGCTGGTCGACCAGGTGTTACTTCTCAACGCGGGGAGACTGCTTGCCGCCGGACCCGTGGAACGTCTTCTCTCGGGCAAGAACCCGGAAACGGTCGTCCGAATCAGAGGGGAAGTCGCTGAATTCATCATGGCCCTCTCCCGAAAGGGCATCGATGTGCGACCGCAGGGGTCGGAACTTCGCGTCGTTCTTCCCTCTGGCGACACTCGGCCGGTGTTCGAAGCGGCGAACGAGACCCGGACGCAGGTGCGGTATCTTGGCCCCTCCGTCCGTACGATCGAGGACCTGTTCTTGTCACTCGTGAACGAAAACCCGGGCGGGCCGGTCCCATGAGTATCAGCGCCCCTCGATACGGCGCGGCCCCGGTCGCGAGGACGGGGCGGATTCACCGAACGCTGGCAATTGTTCGCCGAGAGCTCCTCCGCCGTGCTGGTTTGGGTACGATACTGGTTCTCGCCCTGACGTACCTGGCGGTGACTCTGGTCCTGACGATCAACACCGATTTCGCATCGCTGACCGGCTCGCTCACGCTGGCGACATTCGAAACTCCGTACGCGTCGCCCGCTTGGCCGTTCCTCATGCTCATTGTGGCGACTTCGGTGGGCGCGGGCAGCCTCGCCGAAGATGTGGGGAATCGCTCGATCACCCTCTACTTCTCCCGTCCGATCCGTCGGATCGACTACCTTGCCGCCAAGACTGCCGCCACGGGCACATGGATGGTGATCGCGGCGGTGGGTCCGGCGTTGCTGGGACTCGCTGTCATTCTGGCGCTTGGCTGGGCTCCCGCATCGCTCGTCCTTGCCGGTGCCGGTGCGTTCGTGGCGACCGGCCTTCTGGCATCGGTGTTCTTCACCGGCTTGGCCCTCGCGCTTTCGTCGCTGACGACCCGAAGCCTCTACGCAGGGGTCGCCATTTTCGGAGTGGTCCTTTCTCTCGAGATCGGCGCCCCGTTGGTCTCTGGGCTCACGGGCAACAGTTCCGTCGCCTATGCGAGCCCGATCACAGACATCCTCAGCGTGGCCCAGAGCGCGTTCGGGATCTCGGGACCGTTCGCGACGGATCCTCTCACCTCGGCGGCATTGCTGGCATTCGGGGGAGGGCTCCTCGCGATCTTCGCCGGCTGGAGGATCTCTCGGGTGGAGGTGGTGGGGGAATGACGGGGGTGGTCGACGCCGATTCGGTCACCAAGCGCTACGGTGAGGTGCTCGGGTTGAATCGGTTTACCGCTTCGTTCCCCTCGGGGATCACCGGACTGGTCGGGCCGAACGGGGCGGGCAAGTCGACACTCTTCCGCTTGCTCGCAGGACAACTTCGGTCGGACGCTGGATCATTGACCCTCCTTGGATTCCCGGCGCGGGGGCAGGGCGAGTTTCGACGACGTGTGGGATACTGCCCGGAGCATGCTGCTCTCTTCGATTGGATGACCGGGTTCGATTTTGTCACGACCCTGTTGAGGGTCGATGGATTCTCTCGAGCCAACGCACAGGAACGTGCGGGCCGGGCGATCGAGACCGTAGGGCTAACGGAGGCTCGCGACCGTCGGCTGAAGGCGTACAGCAAGGGAATGCGGCAGCGAATCAAGCTCGCGCAGTGCATCGCCCACGACCCCGAGCTCATTCTCTTGGACGAACCGCTGAACGGGGTCGACCCGGTGGGGCGGGCAACCCTCAGCGCCTTGATGCGGCAGCTGAGCACGACCGGCCACCACCTGATCGTGAGCTCACACGTCCTCTACGAGGTTGAACGGCTCACGGGACAGATCGTGATGATCTCTCACGGACAGGCAATCGCCCAAGGAGACTTGCACCGGATCCGCGACCTCATCGACTCGCACCCCCACATGGTCGACTTGGAGACCCCGGACCCTCGCGGACTTGCCCGGCTCCTCGGCGCGTGGGACCATGTCGTCTCCATTGAGTTCGCCGGCCCCGAGAAGCTCCGGGTGCTTACGCGCTCCCCGGAGGCGTTCTATGCGGCCCTCCCGGCGTTGGTCGTGACGGAGAATCTCGCGGTTCGTTCCGTCCACAGCGCCGACGACAACCTGGACGCGGTGTTCCGCTACCTTGCCGGGGGTGGACGATGACCGGGGAGTTGACCCGGTTGGGCGCCGTCACTTGGCTCTCACTGCGGGGGAGCCTCCGGGGAGCGCGACTTATCGGCCTAGCCGGATTCGCGCTCGTTCCGAGCCTCATTGTCGCCTCGGTTGCGTCCACCCATCCCGCCGCGAACACGCTTTCCGACTCCGCCGAGGGACTCTTCGCAGTTCTGACGCTGCCGATTGTGACGATGGTAATCGTTCTCGTTTTGTCCGTCGCGCAGTTCCGCAACGAGATCGACAACGAAACCTTGCTCTATCTCTCCGACCGGTCGATTACGCGTCCAATGATTGTGATCGGAAAGTACCTCGGATCTCTCGCCGCGGCGCTGGTCCTCGTTGTTCCGGCGACCCTCGTCCCGCTCTTGATCGCCGTCCTCAGCGGTGGGACCATGTATTCGGCCGACGTGCCCGTAACGCTCGCCGCCGCGGCAATCCTCGCTGCGGTGGCGTACGGTGGATTCTTCCTGTTCCTTGGGCTGGTCAGCCGCGCAGCCCTCCTCATCGGACTCCTCTACGGGTTCCTTTGGGAGGAGCTAGTGCCGCTCCTACCAGGTTCCGCACCTCGATTGACTCTTGTCTTCTACCTGAGGAACTTCCTTTCCACGGAACTATCGAATGGGCCGCTATCGGGATACCCCACACCGCTGACGTCGGCCGGCTCGATCCTGGTTCCGATCGGACTTGCAATCGCCTTCCTAGTAGTGAGCAGCGTCGTCTTCCGGTACCTCGAGACCGCTCCGGAACGAGAATCGCTGTGATTGCCTGCGGACCTTCCTAGCAACACCGGAACGGTTGGCAATCACCGCTTGCCCTTCGCCGGAGCGATGGGTACAATGATTGTTGCAGCCGTATAACGTCGCATTACGAGAGCGCGGTTGCGCTCATGGACCTCAATGGCCCTTGCGGGCTCTTGGGGCCCAGCCATGGAGATCCATTCGGACCCGGCCCCCTCGGAAAGTCACGCCCTCCATGCTCAGCCGTAGGCGCTGTTCCCGACCGTCCTCCCCCGTCAAGGCGATCCTGCCGCCAGCGGCAACCACGCGATGCCAAGGTAGCCCTGTCTCCCCATACAACGCTCTCACGGTCAGACGCGCGACGCCCGGGAATCCAGCGAATTCAGCCACTTGACCGTACGTGATCACCTTCCCTCGCGGCACACTCGCAATCACGCGCCGTAGCCGGGCGAGCGTGGACAAGTCTCCAGCCCCCGAAGGTCACCCATTCTCGAGGCTATCAGCCTTACAAGCAGTCGTTACCGACGGAGGTGAAAAGGCTGTTGCACCTGTTTGGTCAACGTCTAGGGTGAACCGCGAATCCATGAATTTCCCCGCGAAGAATCAATGGAGGAACGGTTAGGCCCCTCGAGAGACCCTACAGAGAATTTCGTGACCCCCACACTTTGACAAAAATCGGTCGGTTTGCGCAAGATGTGGGGGTCACAAATCTCCGCTGAGCGAGGAGGAGGGTGTGTTGGCTGTTGCACCCAGTTCGGGGCTACTTCCTGGATGCGAACGGGCGCAAGGCCTGTTCGAGCTTGGTCCGGAGCTGATGGCGCCGGGCATCCAGAATCAGCTCGTGTTCGAGCGGGGTCAGCTTCCGAAGGAACGAGAAACGATCGGCCGCGTCCGCTGTCAGCCGGTTCCAGTTCTGCCGGCGGGCCCGCCCGATCAGTCGCTCCAGGTCCGGCCATTCCTTTCGTCCTCCCGCGAGAGTTCGAAGGATTCCATCGGGGTTCAGAGCCTGGTGGTCGTTCCAGAGCTTTCCCACCGCCAGCAAGCGAACGAGGTCTTGGTCGAACCCCTTTTGACCGTACCGGGTCGCATCGTAGAGGTCACGTTCCGTGGCCCGTTGCTGGATCGCGCGCAACTTCTCGGCAATCGCCTCCTCCAGCCGGAGACAGGGGATCTCCGGTACGGGGAACGGTAAGTCGGCGAAGTACAGCTGATCGAGCGGGCGCCAGCGGAGGGGGGGGAGAAAAGGCGCCTCGCGGTAACTGATTTCGAACCGAAATCTTCCTCGGTCCCATTCGTGGGCGTACTCCACACCGCAAGCCCAGTTACGCGCTGCAGTACGGTATGGCTCCACTACTCGGAACTGCACTCCGAAGTGAGGAGCGGCGAAGGCGTCATCCAGGAGAGCGCGAGGGTCCTCGGGAAGGCCGTTGTTTGTGAAATCGAGGTCCTCGCTCAGCCGGCCCGCGTCGCCCGTCACCATCATCCGGACGTAGGTGCCGCCCTTGAAGACGAGACGATCCGCCACGCGAGACGTCGCGAGAGCGTTGAGCGCGTAGAGCAGGACCACCTCCTGCTGGGCGATGTGCAAATCGACCCCCATCCGGTTCGCAAATCGATTCGCGGCTACGCGCGGGATCATTGGATCTCACCCTCGGCGAAAAGCGAGACGTCGGGCACATTTCGGATCACGTGCCATCGAGGGTCGATTTTCCCACGACGACCGTGGGTTTTCGGGGGTCCCAATGGTACGTACGGCTCGTCGCGGTCCGGAAGTCGGGCACGGACCCATGAGCCGGGAGGGAGGAGGGAGGGCCGGATGCGCTCCGCGAGGAATCCCGCCCGCAGGGTGAGGCTTCGATTGCCGAATCGATCGAGGTACGAACCGAAGCGGGACCAGTTTAGCTTGGGCTTGGCCAAGGCGAATATCTGTGCCACCCCAGCCATTCCCCCGGAGAACTCGGGTCGGTTGAGGGAATCCACGAGGGTTCGCTCACGGTCGCTCACCTTGAGCTCGACACCGCGACGAAGGAGGGTGTGGGCCCCGAAGAACCGTCTCGAGGTGACTCGAACCACGCGGAACCGCCCGGCACGCTCCCTGCTCGGAACCCAGCGTGCCGTCGTCACGATGTAGTATACACGACTCGCCTGAGGGAAGAGTCCCTCGAGCTCAGCGGCCGTGGCGAATCCAAAGTAGTACGGTTCGACGAGTCGACTCCCGATGCGCAGGGGGTCGGTATCCGGCAGGGCGTCCGGACCGTGGCGGCTCGGGTTCAGAAGGTAAGTCCCCCGACGGACTCTCTGGAGCCAGCCTCGCTGCACCAGGTCGTGCGCCAGTTTGCGGGAGAATCCGGGAGAAACCGCCGCCCGTTTCCGAATCCCGTCGAGGGTAACGAGCTCGAGACCCTCGGCTTCCAGGGAAAGGACGACCTTCGCCTCTGTCTTGGAAAGCGACCGAACGTCCATATGTCACCCATGTGTTGAATATACATTAAAGTTACTGATTTAGTAATCAAGTAGCTTGTTTAACATTCCGCTCGAATCGGCCGCTCGCCCGTGTGTGCAATCAGCTTTGCACACACATTCGTCGCAAATCGCCGTGTGAGACTCCGCGCCGCGCCAGAACGCGCACCCTAGCAGTTCCCTACCGACCCTTCGCTGTCTCGATCCAAACTCTCTGAAGGTTTGCGTTGTGGATCTGTTTCCATGGTTCCCCAAGGGCGCGAACACGTGAAGGCGGAAGGAAATCTTCGAGGGGCATTTCGAGTGCCTTCTTTCGGGGAATTCCGGAACGTCGCGCAGTCACAACGGCCTTCCGAAGCTTTTCGAGATACCGAATGTCCGCCTCTAACCGGTCGCTTGAGCACGGTGGACCGTGACCCTGAACGATCATCCGCGGCCGGAGGCGTCGAATTCTCCGGAGGGAGCGAATAGACTCGAGGCTGCTGCCGAACCAGACGAAGGGTAGTGCCATGACAGCGTCTCCGGCGACGAAGACCCGACGATCAGGCAAGAACACGCCGACAGAGTCGGGAGTGTGGCCCGGCACGTGAATCAGCTCGACAGCTTCTCCATCGAGGTCGAGTGTAGCCCGTCTCACGAACAACCGGTCGGGAACTTTTAGGCGAAGACCTCCGGCTCGCTTATCTCTCGGGTCGCCGACCCACTTCGGCCAGTAGATCTTCAGATACCTTGGACCCAGAGTCTGGCCCCAGACCGGGCAGTCAAACAGGGAGTTTCCCACGGTGTGATCCGTGTGCCAATGAGTGTTGACCAGCGCGAGCGGTTCGATGCCCCAACCTTGGATCCTCTTGAACAGCCGACGGGCCTCCTTCGGCTGATAGAGGGTGTCGACGATGATGGCATGTTTCTCGCCGGTCAGAACCGCGGCATTCACGCCGGAGCCCGAACCGTGAAACCCAGAGATTTGCCAAACACCCTTGGCGACCTCTTCCTCGGAGTACGGCTCTTTAGGCATCGCTACGACCAAGGGCTCGTGAACAGGGAGTGACGAGGGAGAGAGTATCCATGGGACTGGGAAGGTTTCTTAGGATAAGAACCCCGAGCTATCGAAGACCCGAGCGACTTCCTGATCGTTCACGGGAGAGCTGAAGCGCTTGCCCTCGAGCGAGTGGGTGGGTCGGCTGTTGCACCTACCAGCAAGTCCTGCTGGGAGACGTGTCAACGGCTAGGGACCTTCCGTAGCAGAATGCCAGGGGCCCGAGCGACCCTAACACCTCCTGGATCGATTTCGATGCTGCCGCAATGAAATGCAGAGTTATCGACAGTGTTTCAATACTAGAATCGGGCCCCCGAGGAGGGTGAAATCGCTACTTGCGATCGCCGACCGGCGAAACGTCGCTGACCTCAAGGCGAAGCGGACGGTGCCTCGGTTCGCTCGTAGAGATGAATGCGATCTCCCCAGAAAGCGTGGGCGCTCAATCCAAGATCCGCATACACCTGCCTTAGATGGTCGGTGGACGGCAGATACGCCTGCCATTCCTCCTGCTCAAGGGCCTTCGCCAGCAGCGCGATTGCGGGAAGGAGAACCCCCGGCGGCCCCTGGAGCGGATTGACCCACATGGTCCGAGGCTCCCGCAGCCAGTCCACTTGAACTGCCGCGGCCAAACCGGGACCCACGTACAGCTTGCCTTCCGTAATCCAACGGTCCACGATGTGAGGGTCCCAACGGCCGAATCGCCCGCCCTCCGCTCCGGGTAGAATATCGACCCGTCCGGTCAGAGCGGGAACCCATCCAACCGGACCGTCTAGCCGATCTCCGGTCCCTGCAAGGCGGAGAGGTTCGGCGCCCACAGTTATCGCTTTTGCCCGGCGCAAGGTCATCTCGATTATCGGGAGAAACCCGTGCCGAGCGAACAGCCGTCGTGATGCCAGATTTTCAGCCTCAATCACCGCCCGAAGCTCCGTGAGTCCAACGGAACGAGCGTCGGACAACATGTCGCTCAGGAGCTGGCTGCCAAGCCCCTGCCTACGTTTTGAGAGTCCGACACGGAGACCGCTCACCCAACCTGCCCCGTGACCAAGATCGTGAATTCGGCCGAAGGCGACCCAACTTCCTCCTTCTACCCCCACCCAGCACCGGCCGTCCCGAATCCACTCGTCGATGTCCTCTAAGAGATAGTCGTGTGGATCGGACTCTGAAAGGAACTCGCGGAGCCGCTCGAGTTCGTGCTCCGGATCTAGGCGGTGCAACTCCATATCCCCGAACCTCGCCGCGATGTCTGCGCGGAGCCTTGGAAGTTGAGAAAGGCAATTGCGCTTGCCCCTATTCGAGTGGAGCGCGTGACTTCCTCGCGGCCACGGAAACGGTTCAATCAGCCTTGCACCGAGGTCGCCCGTTAGCCTCGGCGGCGATCCTGGCGGGCGGCGAATGGATCGAACACTTACAGTACAGGACTCAGCTCGGGTGAGACTCCCTATCCACATCCAGGGGCATGACTATCCTATCGACCGTGGACACGAACCGAGACCATCTGCGTATGTTCTCCTTATCCCTTGGACTCCCAAGTTGGCGGCGGCTTAGCGAATCTACAAACATCTTGCGTTCCTTTAGTTTGGATTGAACCGAGTGGAGCTTGGCAATCAGAGTCTCGGCTCGAAGATGACGGAAGAGAGACGTGACCTCTTCCGAGTCGAAAGGCGTTTCCGATATTGCGAACAAGTCGCCAATATCCCTCGGCCGACCGGCCTGCAGTTTCAGTGCCCAGATAGCCTCGGGTCGGGCAATGGGGACGTTGACCTCTGTCCGCCCAGAAAGCGTCTCCAACTTCATCCGGCGGGCATTCTTGGATATCCAATCTTCGGGAACGTCGACTTTCGCATCCCGATCGCGCACTGCGTCTACATGGAGGTCCAGCGTAATGTCAGAGGACTTGTACCGTTCGACTTGCCCTTCGAAATTCTGGGGATTGGGGACTGAGTGTTTGAGGAACTTCAGTTCCTGACTCTTCAGCCAAGCTCGAATTAAGACTGCGGATGCTTTCGGAAGCACGACGTCTACGTCGTCTGAGTATCTTGGCGGGCCGTAGGCGATGACTGCGTACCCTCCAATGACCACTCCACCCAAATCCCAGGGCCAGCGGTCCATGAGCGAGAGAACGGCTCGTTCCCGCGCATCAAGGTCGGTCAAGGAGTAGCCTCTCTGCATCACCGTAGAGAGTCGGATGTTCTCTAATCATGCGTTCCACATCACGCCGTGGGACCACCGGTTCACCCTCGACCCAGGTCGGCTTGAGTTCCTCCGTCGGGACGAGCTCGACCCGCGCTCCCACCCGCTTTCGACGTGTGGTTGAAACTCCATGATTCGCGAGGTATTCTTTCCAGACCTTCTCTCGATTCGATGGAATCGCCAAAGTGAAAACTCGCGAGTAAAGCGATGGTGCAAGCCTATACCGACCACCTGTCCAATGTTCTACGGCGGTTTCCCCAGCCCAAGCCTTCGGCCCAGGTCCTGATAGGACGATGCTGCGGACTCGGTTCCATTCCCCCCTTCTCAGGTCCGGGCGATCTCCCGGGTTCAGGCATCGGTACGTCCCCCTTCCCAATCGTTCTACCAAGCCACGGTGTTTCAGCTCGCTGAGGACCTTGGCTGCACGAGGGTTCTCAACCTTTCGCGCGAAATCCCGAGATGTGAAGGGCTCGCTACCGAATAGTGAACTGACCACGTCATTGTACGTGAGTGCCATATTCCGATAACGTCGGAACATGTATATAACGTAACCGTCGAGGGGTGACTGTCCGCATCGCAAAGTCTCTGTGACGCACTCGAATGCAGTCGCTAGAGAGACCACTGTAGTGAAATCAAAATCGCCACGCTAGTAGGACGAATCTGGCGAAAGGAGGTGCAAGGTTCGGCACGTCCGACTAGTATGTGCAACAATCGTTGCAGACACCGAGCTAAGGCCATACGTTCCTTCGCCCTGGCCAACCGATGTCCGCTTCCGTCGCGCCCCCTGATGTGCCGAATCCTTTCGCTCCCCCGACCGATGTGATCGTCGTTACGACGCCGTTCGTCTCAGGGTATCACGTCACACGAGTGATCGGGGCTACGTTCGGATTGATCGTTAGGTCTCGCGGATTGGGGCAGAACATCGGGGCCTATTTCCGCGCCTGGGCAGGCGGAGAGATCAAAGTGTACACTCAGTTACTCGAGCAAACGCGCCGTCAAGCCATGGATCGACTCGCCGCTCATGCGAAGACCTTGGGGGGAAATGCCGTCGTCTCTCTCGGGTTCGACACGTCCGAAATGGGCGGATCAATGACCGAGATTCTTGCGTATGGGACCGCGGTGGTCGTGGAGCCTGATACCTCACCCGCGCAGGCCGTCGCGCTTCACTGAGGTCGCCTGCAGACGTGACAGCCGGTACGCAGCGGTCAGCCCTCACACGATCTGGGAAGGTGCACTCAGCCTTGCACCTACCGTGCGATGTAAGTCGGCTGTCACGTTTCCCGGACTCTGTCGTCCCGCACCATTGTCTCCATCTCGCGCTCCTCCCAGCGTTTCGGCTACGCATCGCCATAGCCTGCTATGGCATACTATAAATATTCAGCCAACCGTCAGGAACCCATGGCGACCACGACCATCCAACTCAGCACAGACCTCAAGCACACCTTGGAGGGAATGAAGCTTCACCCGCGAGAGACCTTCAACGATGTTCTCGAGCGAGTCTTGGAAGATCTTCGTGAGCTGGATGAGAAGACCAAGACCGAAATCGAGGATGCACGTCGAGAGATTCGTGCCGGCAAGTACCTGACATCTGACCAGGTTCGAAAGGCCATGGGCTTCTGATGGCTTTCCGAGTCCTCTGGTCCGAGTCTGCGGCCCGACAACTGGCAAAGCTCGACCGAAGTGTTGCGAAGAGGATCTTTGACAGGGTCGAGGGGTTACGTGATGAGCCCATGCGTCAGCTCAGGCGCCTGACTGGTTTACCCTATTTCCGGCTCCGTGTCGGAGACTTCCGAATCCTTGTTGAGGCCGATCAGACTGATCTGTTCGTGCTAGTTCTCAAGGTGGGACACCGCGAGTCCATCTACCGGTAACGGCAACCGACCCGTACTTTCGCTACGGCGATGAGGAGCCACAAATGTGCGAGCGGCTCGCTGACGGATGGTGGATTTGCCGATTGGACGTTCGCTTGAGTAGGTGTATCGGCCGTTGCAGCCACATCCGAAGGAAAACCGGCTCCGCCCGCGACGGGAGGCGGTTCTGGTCGCAGCCTGGACATCCACGATAGGCTTCGGAATGCCGGCCGACCTACCCGCGACGGCCCGGTGAACCCGAAAGAATCAGACGTACTGCTTGTCGGTGAAGCAATAGTACCGCCCGTACTGAGCGATGTAGGTGGTCGGGTTTCCGCACTTGGGGCAGTTCAGAGCGGCCAGCGGGGGAGGCGGAGGGGCCGCCATGCCCGCCGGAGCGGGAGCCGGCGCTACGGGTGGGACGTACGTGGGTGCCGGGCGCGGCCGAGCCTTGAACTTGGGCCAGATCGAGTGGAAGCCCCACCCAGCCATCGCGATGAGGATTCCCAATCCGGTGAGGACGAAGAATGCCTCCAGGTCGTTCACGTAGTTCTGGACATTCCCCTGGTTCGTCGCAGAGGTCCCGATACTGCCCGCGGCGAGCGCCCCGAAGATGAATCCGATGAAGATGATTATCGCCCCGACTCCGACGATGACTTGACCAAGCGTGATCCAACCGGGCAATGTCGCCGGACTGACGGTAGGTCCTGCCATGGGAACGGCGATGACCTCCACCTATAGGAACCTACTCGTCAGAGGCTGTCGTCGCAAGGGACGCGGTTCTGCCCAGGATTGGCCGTTAAATCCCGTCGTCTGGGTGCAATGCCTGTTGCACCTCCGGTCGAGAGTCTCTGAAGTACTAGCCGCGGTTCGAGTCTGAACGTGTTCAACGGCCAGGGAATTGGCTAAGCTCTTACCAGACTGGGTTGTGTTCGAATGGGATAATGGCCAGGAAGTGTCCGACCTGCGGGAGGTCTGCGCGACCCAACGACCGATTCTGCGGTGCCTGCGGCCAATCCCTCCCGAAAGGGTCGCGCGAGGAGCCCTTGGCATGCACAGACTGCGGCGCGGAAGTCGAGGACGAGAGTAATCGGTTCTGCACGAACTGCGGATCGAGGTTTGAGAACTGAGATCGGAAGGAGAGTCAGAGACTCGAACGTTGCGTCGACCGTCTCTCCCAGCGAGCGGGTGTAACAACTGTTGCACTTACCGACACCTGAGCGGGTTGTTGC
>DASWZL010000006.1:0-5849 GCA_036404475.1 Thermoplasmata archaeon | reverse complement strand
TCAGGGACGCCTTGCGACCGTGCTGTACGACCGGGAATCCCTAGGGCGGCCGACCGGGAGCCTTCCCCGGGTCTCGGTGGAACCGGCCGGCCTCGAGCGGGACAGGGCAACGGCCGCCGCGCCCTCGGCCCGTCGGCTGCGCCGGCCCGACACCCAGACCGAGATAGCGAAGCAGGCGGCGGTGGTGCCGAGGATGGATAGGAACTCGATGGTGAAGAGTTCAGTGGTAGGGAAGGGCGGGATCGGCTGGGGCGGCGGGTCGGTCTGGACGGCCGCGACGTTCGAGGCGTTGCCCCGCGTGGTCAGGTTCCACGCCCAGACCGTCACGTAGTAGGTCAGGCCGTATCCGAGGTCGGTCAGGTTGTAGACGGGGGCGGTGCCGACGGAGACGGTGGCGACGGGGACCCCGTAGAAGTGCGCGTAGCTCAGGGAGTAGTTCGAGACCGTGCCGTTCGGGACGGACCAGGAGACGGTGAGGGCTGAGTCGTTGATGGCGGCGGCGGTCACGAAGGGGGCGCCCGGGGCTCCCGGTGAAAGGGACGGGGTCAGGTGCGCCGATGAAGGACGCCCGTCTGATCCCGGGGCCGTGGCGACGACTATGACGGCCAGCGTGACCACTAAGGTCAGGACCTCGGCTCTTCCCATTCGCTTGCCCGTCGGCACGGCCGAGCGGATAGAAAAGGGATGGGGGCGGCCTTCTTAGGGCAGCCGGTCCCCCGCGCGAGCCCTCGCGCTAGGCCTCTCGCGTCTAGAGCGGACCCACCCTAGAGCACGCTCTTGCCTCGTTCACCGAGGTAGAGCAATATCGCCAGGATGTAGAAGACCGCCGCGAGCAGCTCCCACTCCCCGACCGTCAGGACGAGGAGCGTTGCCGTCACGAAGGCCTCCGAGATCGCGATGGCCGCCACCGCGGAGAGCGTCCCCGCGACAGCGAACAGCATGATCCAGCCTTCGTACTTTCCCATCTGCTCACCCCTTCCCCGCTCGACCGGCCGACGGTCGAGTGGGCCTGTTTCCACGCCGAGCCTCACGGCTCGCGTTCGGGTCGGAGAAGCCGGCGGTAGCCCCGCTCCCCCCAAGTCTCGGGATCACTCCCTGGACAATCAAGTCGGTGTACGCCTTCTCGAGGCGGTCGGCCTCCGGGGCGAGGGTATCCTCCCGCCCCCATGCCGTCAGGACGTATCGGTTCACGTCTACCTCCGCGGCCGGCTGCGCCGGTGACCCCGGGCCCGCCGGGACCCGCGCACCCGGACCACCCGGGCCTTCCCCTTGGCCCGGTCCCGCTCGAGGCGGTCCGTGGCGCTGACGTACCGTGCCTCCTCGCGCTCCTCGGCCCGCTGGAGCTTCGCCGCGACCCGGCGGGCGTGGGCCTCGGCGATCCCCTTCTTCCCGGTCACCCTCTCGGCCTTCGCCCGGACCTTCGCGGCCTTGGCCTGGAGCTTGGCGACGTGGAGGGCTTCCTTCTCCCTCTTGAGGTCGGCGGCGGCGGCCTTCTCCTCCGGCGTCTTGAAGAAGAATCCCATCGATCTACGCCCCCCTTCGGCCCATCATGCGCGACGTGGCGGCGATCACGATGGCGAGCAGTCCGACCGCGATCACGATGAGCAGGAGGCTCGCGGTGAGGGCCGCAGCCGCCGCCGCTGCCGACCCGCCCGTAGAGTCGCTGATGATGCTGACGTTGCCGCTCCCGTAGTTCGCCACGAGGATGAGCCCGCCACGAGCGTCGTATCCTTGGGCGCTGTAGGGGTGCGACCCGACCGTGATGGTGGCGGTGACCGAGTTCGATGCCGCGCTGACCACCGAGACCGTGCTGCCCCCGGAGTTCGCCACGAACTGGTCCCCGGTCTGGTTGTCCCAACCGTCCCCGTACGGGTCCGACCCGACGCTGATGTTGGCGACGATCTGCCCGGTCACATGGCTGATGACCGTGGTGGTGTGGGAGCCGTAGTCCGAGACGAAGAACTCGTGGTACGACCCGGGTCCCTCCGAGGAGGCGATGGCGCTCGGTTCGTTCAGCCCGGTCACGGTGTCGTAGGTCGTGTAGTTCGACCCGCCGATGAGCCGGAAGTCGCCCGTCGTCCAGTCCGCGACGGCCATCGTGTTCGTGTCCGCGTCGAAGTAGGGATAGATGGGAGCCGTGCCGACGGTCACGGAGCGGACGTGCGCGTAGGTCGTGGCGTTCAGGACCGTCAGGTTGTGGCCGCCCCAGTTGGCGACCCAGACCGTGTTGTTGGCCGAGTCGTAGGCTATCCCGATGGGCTGAACCCCGACCGGGATCGTGTGGGTCACCGTGTAGGTGGTCAGGTTGATGACCGAGACGTTGTCGGAGCCCCGGTCCGCGACCCAGAGCAGGTTGCCCTGGTTCGCCGGTCCGTTCGGGGTGAGGAGTTCCTGCCCTGCGGGCTCGCTCTGCACGGTGACGTTCTTGTAGACGGTCTGGTTTTCCGCGCCGACGAAGGAGACGTTGCCGGCCCCGTAGTCGCTGACCGAGAAGGCGTCGACGCCCGGGAGCCAGTGGGTGAAGTAGGGCTCGCTCCCGACCCCGACCTCGATGTTGGCGATCACGGTCGGGCCCGAGGCGGTCGCGGCGGCGACCGGGAGGATGGCGATGGTCGATAGGACCAGGACAGCGGCGGCTGCGACGGCTCGGACCCGGTTCATGGGCTACCTCCGGGGCCTCCGGCGGCGGAACCCGCGGGCGCGGCGCGATCGGCGGACACGGATGGGCTTGGACCGGCCCCGGCGCCCCCGCTCCTCGTCCTCGAGGTTGGCCGCGACCCACCGCTGGTCCTCCCGGGCCTTGTCCTCGAGGCCGGAGTTCGTGACCCGGTTGGCGACGTTCGAGACGAAGTTCAGCCGGCGCGAGACCTCCCCGGCCCCGTCCCGGCGCGCGACCTTGCGTAGCTCCCGGTGGCGCGTGGCGGCGGGTTGGTCGACCTGCCAGCCCCCCAGCCCTCCCTCTCGGACCCGGACTCCCTTCGCCCACCGCGTTCCCCTTTGCTTCGCCATCGGTTCCTTCCTCCTCAGTGTACGTTCACGTCCACGCTTTGTCGCCGGCTGCCCCTCGCGCCTCCGATGATGGAGGCCCCGACCTTGACCGCGACGTAGGCGAAGAGCGCGAAGATCAGGATGATGACGATCCACGCCACGATGCACCCGAGGCCGTTGATGATGTCCCCGAGCCCGCCCCCGATGATCGGGATGTTCCCGACCGCGTCCCCGAAGTGCGAGAAGGCCCCCGCCACCACCGACCCGAGGTACCCGGCCCAGCCATCGTACCACTGGTTCAGGGCGGTGAACCCGCACGAGTTCCCGAGGGCGCTGAGGCCCCCGCCCCCGGTGATGACGCTCGGGGGGCTGAGGGAGCCGTTCAGCCCGACGACGTGGCCGTAGGTGAAGTTGTTGAAGTAGTTGACCCGCAGGACGCACGGGTTCTGGGAGACGTTGTTCAGGATGCACGAGGTGATGTCGAGGGCGTCTCCCTTCGTCACCCCCGTCCCGCTCGGGATGCTCGACGGGTTCCCCGAGATCAGGATGTAGTTGCCGGCCCCGTAGAGCTGCAGGTACGTCGGCACCCCCCACGCTGGGGCAAAGACCGGGTTCCCGTAGAACCGGTTGCCCGAGTAGTTGACCTCGATGGATGCGAGCGGGTCGTTGATGGGGACCGGATAGACGAGGCCGACCGGAATGTTCATCTGGTACTCGTACGGGAAGAGCAGCGTCGGGGAGACGTGCTGCACCGGCCACGTCGAGGGGTTGAAGTAGTTGGAGGCGGGGTCGGCCGTCCCGTTCGCGTAGACCGGGGCGCTGGTCCCGTTCACGATCCCGGAGAAGTAGAGGGAGGCCGTGATGTTCAGCGCGAGCTTCCACGAGGCCTGCCACTTGAACTCGAAGGAGAGGTTCGGGTTCCCGCAGAACGTGAGGCCCGCCACGGTTGAGTTGCCGAACGGGATGGCCGATCCGACCGCCGCGAGGTACGACCAGTAGGTCGCCAGCCCATCGCTCAGGGTCATGGCGAAGTTGCCCGGCTGGACGGAGGTGGGGAAGCCGTTGGAGGGGAACGGAATGGTGCAGGTCGGGGGGACCGCGATGGTCCCGTTCGCGGTGGCGGCGCGTAGGGTGTCGTAGTAGACCTCGGCCGTCAGGCTCGTGTAGTTCACGAGGGACTGGAACGTGGAGGCGAAGCGGGTCAGGGTGTTGTTGCCCCCGACGATGGAGCCGGCCCCGTACCCGATGGCGGTCGTGGTCCCGCCGCCGAGAATCTTCCCGGACTGGCAATCGCCCGTGATGCTCGAATTACCCTCGTGGATGCAGAGGGCGAATCGGTTGTTCGGTTCCCAGACGTTGATGACGTTGTTGGCGCCCTGATGGGCCACGAGCGCCATCTCCGGGATCATCGCGTCGGGCGCCGGGATGTAAGGCGTGACCAAAGAGGAGTAGGGCGACCCGGCCCCGGCATAGACGATGTCCGGGTTCAGTCCGCTCGTGTTGCGGAAGGCAAAGGCGTTGCGGGTCTCGACCCACTTCAAGGCGTAGGAGCAGTTGGCGATGCACGTCAGCTTGAGAAGGTCGAAGGGCGAGATGGAGTGGAGGGCCTGCTCGTTCGGGATGTTCGTGGCGTTGTTCCAGTTCGACAGGTTCACCGACGGGACGATGAACGAGAAGTCCTGCTGGAAGTCCGTCACCGAGTAGGTCGGACAGGTGTATATCGAGTACTGCCCGATGTTCGCGCAGACGATCGTACCGTTCGGGGCCATGTTGAAGAAGGTCGGGGCGGGGAATCCCGCCGAGGTGGCGCCGGTCCAAATCTCCCAGGGGTTCGTGACCGTAAGGTTCGTCTGGTAATCCGCTACGTCGCCCGCCACCGTGTTCTGAACGGAAGGGTCGTAGTGGGTGTAGTTCAACTCAAGGCTCGACGGGTTCCCGTTCCACGTCCCGTACGGGCCAAAGATGTTGTTCCACGAGTGCGCGGTGGCGTTCCAGTCCTGATACTGCTGCGAGGCGAAGGCCTCGGTCATCCCCTCGATGGCCGGGACGAGCCCGGAGTCAATGGCGATCTGGTCCACCGTGGTCTGGTTCCACGGGAGCCCGAGGAAGGCGGGTACGATCGCCTCGGCCCTCCCCTCGTAGTAGGTCAGGAGTTCCTGGACGGTCGCGTTCATGTTCGCGGTGGCGGCGGCGGTGACGTTCAGGGTATCCCCGAGGAGGTGAATGATGTTCTGGGCGTCCGTCAGCTCGACCGACGTCGTGAAGGCGTTGAAGGCCGCCTGACCCTCGGTGTAGCCGCAACCGGGCCCGAAGATGCCGACGGTCACGATGGAGACGAACTCGCAATTCGCGGAGACGGGGGCGTAGAGGTCGCACACCGCCCAGTTCGCCCCGGTGCAAGCCTGCCACGATGTCTTGAGGTGGGCGCTGGGGGTCGGAGCGACCGGCTTCACCGGGGCCGTTGCGGTCCCGGCCGCCGCACTCGCGGTCCCGTAGACCGGGGACCGAAACGCCACCCCCGCCTGCAAGAACCCGGCCGCGGCGAACAGAAGGACCGACACGATGGGCAGGATGCTCCGGGTCCACCGGTGCGGCGGGTGCCACTTCAACCCCACCATTGTCCCTCCTTCTTCCGCTTGTTCACCGCGTAGACGATGATCGCCGCGATGATGGCGAGGCAGATCAGGGGGAAGATGTCCATGCTGCTCGCCGTGGGCGGTGGTGGGTAGCTGTAGGTCATCAGGACAAGACAGTTCGACTGCGCGGACTGGCCCCCCTGGTCCCAGGCCGTGACCGAGATGGCGAGGGTCGTGCCGGCCGGGAGGTCCATCAGGAAGTAGGAGGAGGCCGCGCCCGTGGTG
>DASWZL010000005.1:0-1651 GCA_036404475.1 Thermoplasmata archaeon | reverse complement strand
TGAAGGAAAGGGTCGTGTTCATCAGCCCCGTCGGCGCGAGCGGGGTGGTCCAGTTCGTGACGCAGGCGGTATGCTGGCTCCAGCCGGTCGAGTTGTTGACCGCGACCTCAAAGCTGTAGGGGGTCTGAGGGGTCAGCCCGTTCCAAGGGGTGGAGGAGTGGGAGGCGGTCAGGTAGGACGTTCCTTTCGGGGGACCCGCACAAGAAGTGCTGTTCCACTCCGAGACGTTGTCGTAGAGTAGACCGACGGTCGCCGGGTTCGTCCACGCGAGGTTGATGGCGCTGACGCTCGTGGTGCTGGCAGTAAGGCCGGTCGGGGCACCTGGAACGGTCGGGGCGCTCGAGGTCATCACCGCGAGGCAGGCGCTGAAGGGGGACTCGCCGGAGGAGTTCCAGGCATAGACTTGCATCGTGTAGAGCGTGCTCGGTGACAGGGTCGTGATCGTGTAGCTCGACCCGGCCATGCCCAGCGAGTGGAAGGTCGGGAAGCCGATAGGGCAGGACGCACCCGCTCCCCACGCGACCGTGTTGTTGATGATGCCCGCGCCCCCGAAAGGATTGGTCCAGTTGAAGTCGATGGTCGTGGTCGTCTTGGAGACGAGGGCGAGGTGGGTCGGCGCCTGGGGGACCGACAGGCCCGTACCGATCTGGGCCCAGATGAAGGTGTAGTCGATGTTCCCGGTCCCGCTGGCGTTCATGGAGTACTCGTACGTTACGCCGCCCGTGTAGTTCTGGGCCCACAGGGACATGTTGAGCCCGAAGAGGCCGGTCGTGTCGCAGCTTACCTGAAAGCCCGCTCCGCTCGTTGGGCAGAAGTTTGTTAAAGCCGAATCCGTAGCCAGCATCAGCGTGATGCCCGCGCTGGGGTAGTTCTCATATGGGTCGGAGTTCGAGTTTGATGGGACCCCGATACCGAAGTTCCCGCTCCCGCACTCGCCAGGGACCACTTCGATGGCGATCATGGTGTCGCCGGCGGCTCCCGCGGTGATCGTGTCGATCGTGGACGATCCTACCGTACCCGAAACGTAGAGCCCTTCGTAGACTCCGTTGCCGTTCAGGTTGTTGTACTGGACGAGGTAGTAGGTCTGTCCGTCCGTGTCGTTCGGGCCGTCCGCGCTGACCGTCGACGCCTCCGCCACCCACAGGCAGTCCCCCGACGTTATGGCTAGCGTGATGCTGCCGGTCCCTGAGGCGTTCATGGCCTGGATGAACGGCGACACGAAGACCCGGAGGTGCGCGTTCGGGGCCGGGGTCACCGGCGCCGACCCGGTAGACCCGGCCGCCCCGTAGACCGGCGACCGGAAGGCGACCCCGGCCTGGAGGTAGCCGGCCGCCGCGAAGAGCAGGACCGAGGCGATGGGCAGGATGCTCCGGGTCCACCGGGGCGGCGGGTGCCGCTTCAACCCCACCATTGTCCCTGCTTCTTCCGCTTGTTCACCGCGTAGACGATGATCGCCGCGATGATGGCGAGGCAGATCAGGGGGAAGATGTCCATGCTGCTCGCCGTGGGCGGTGGGTAGCTGTAGGTCATCAGGACAAGACAGTTCGACTGCGCGGACTGGCCCCCCTGGTCCCAGGCCGTGACCGAGATGGCGAGGGTCGTGCCGGCCGGGAGGTCCATCAGGAAGTAGGAGGAGGCCGCGCCCGTGGTG
>DASWZL010000004.1:0-78499 GCA_036404475.1 Thermoplasmata archaeon | reverse complement strand
GGGTTCTCCATCCGGTGCACCATCGCGCTCACGCTCTCCGCGTGGAACGTCGTGTAGCAGGTCTTCCCGGTCGCCATCGCCTGGAAGACGATGAACGCCTCCGCCCCACGCACCTCTCCGACCATCAGGTACTGCGGGCGCTGGCGGAGCGCCGCGGCGAGCAGGTCGAACATGTCGATCTCGCCCGCGGCCTTTCCGCTCACGAGGTTCTTCGCCCCGAATCCAGCCTTCGTGAGCGACGGGACCCAGTTCTCGTGCGGGAGGTTGAGCTCCCGGGTGTCCTCGATCGAGACGATCTTCATCTGGGGCGGGATGAACAGGAGCGTCGCGTTGAGGGTGGTCGTCTTCCCGCTCGCCGTGCCCCCGCAGACCATCATCGACTGGCCGTTCTCGATAGCGATCCAGAGGTACGCCATCATCTCCGGGCTCATCGTCCGGAACTTGAGCAGGTCGACGGGCGTGAACGGGTTGTCGCGGAACCGACGGACCGTGAACGTGCTGCCGTGCTTCGTGACGTGCTTTCCCAGCGTCGCCTGGAGCCGGGAGCCGTCCGGCACCGTCGCGTCCAGGACCGGGCTCGCGACCGAGATGTGCTTTCCCGAGCGCTGGGCGAGCCAGACGACGAAATCGTCGAGCTGCTCCGCGGTCTGGAACTTCAGGTTCGAGCGAATGGAGCCGTACTTGCGGTGGTAGATGTAGAGCGGGATCCCCTGACCGTCGCACGAGATGTCCTCGACCTCGACGTCGGTCATCGGGACCTCGATGACCCCGTAGCCGATGAAGTCCCGCTCGAGGTAGTAGAGGATCCGTCCCTTCGTGACCGGGCTCGGGGCGAGCATCCACTCCTGGAGCTGGCGGTCGACCATGAGGCGGAGCTCGCGGCGCTTCGTTTCGGGGTCGTGCTCGGGGAGCGGCTCGAACCGGTCCACGAGGACGACCCGGAGACGTTCGAGGAGGTCCCGCTCGATCCGGGAGAGGGGTGGCTCGATGACCTCGTAGTTGTACTCGTTGCGGATGTTGTGGAACGTGATGCGGATGTAGGAAAGACCGGGCCGTATCGGCGCGAGGTCGAGCTCCTTGAGCGCCGGGTCGGAGAGCGGAGGGACCACCGTCACCTCGCGCTCGGAGCCCTGACCCGAGATCCCGAGACGCGCGAGCTTCACCGGCCGCGGCTCGGCTGAGCCCTTGCGGAGCGAGGCCCCCATGCGCAGGAACGGGGAGAACCGCTTCTTCCGCGCTCCGGCGATCGGGATCTCGGTCCCTTCTTCCTCGGGGGTGGGTGCTTGAATCGCTTCGCCGGCCATGACCTTCCTCCGTCCCCTACCCCGCGTTGAGCGGGGGGACGACGAACCGCATGATGAGCCAGCCGACCGCGAGCATGATCGTCGCGTGCTGGAGGCCTTCCGCGATGCGCCCGTTGACCAGGACGCCCGCCATGATGCCGTCCCCGACCGCGTGGACGATGATTGCCACCAGGAACGCAAGGAAGAGGGCCGGCACGAACCCGTACGCGAGACTGACGCCTCCCCCGGTCCCGAGCCCCGACGTCGCGATGCCCGAGCCCGCCTTCACCATCTGCGGCAGGAAGGTCGCGCACATGATGTAGATCGTGACGAGGAACACGAAGAACGAGATGTAGATCACCGTCACGTACGTCATCATCGAGATCTGGCGCGCCTGCTGCGCGAGCTGGGCCTCGCGAGTGTCGTGCGCCACCATCGACAGCACGTCCGCGACGTTCCCGCCCGCCTCGTTCGCCCGCGTGACGATCGACACGACGCGCTGGACGAGCGGGGTCGGGACCCGCTGTTCGAAGAGGTCGAGCGCCTGGGCGACGGGGACCCCCCACTCGATCTGGCTCGCCATCTTCTTGATCTCGTCGGTGAGGAGACCGTAGCGTCCGGTGCTCGCGACCACGATCGCGTCCGGGAGCGTCATGCCGAACCGTCCCGCCTCGGCGACGTCGCGCAGGAAGTCCGGGAGACGCTCCTCGACCTTCGAGATCCTCCGGAGCTTCGCGGTCATCGCGAAGCCGTACGGTGCGATGAGGCAGATCAATCCGAGGACGAAGAAGTCGACCGCGGGGTTTGCCCCCGTGGCTTCGCCCGGAGCGAGCGTGATGTTCATCGTGCCAACATAGTTGAGCCCCGCGATGACCCAGAACACGGCGGCGACGATGCCGCCCACGATCAGGAGCCACGTCTCGCGGGGGAGCCCCTCGGACGTGGTGGTCGAGACGACCGCACTCGCCCGCACGGTACGGGCCGGCGCCGACGGAAGCGCGGTCGCCATGCTAGACCATCTCCTGCGCGATCGAATACATGAAGAAAATGAACCCGAACTGGGCGAGCGGGATCATCGCCAGGACGATCCCCCAGAGCATGTCGATCATGAACGCCCCGCCCCCGCCGATGACCGCGAAGATGGCGATGATGATGATGAGGAAGAGCGGGAACGCGACGACGACCGTCACGAACGTCTCGGCCAGGAGCCCCATCGTCTCCACGCGCTGGAGCTGCTCGAGCTTGTTCTCGCGCTCGAACTGCTCGGCCTTGAGCAGGAAGTACGGCTTCAGCTGCCCGCCGCTCGTGGCGGTCGTCACGACTCCCTGGAGGAAGTCCTGGAACCGCTTCGACGGGGTCCGTTGCGCGCCGTTGCGGATGGCGGTCAGGATGTCGACCCCGAGGAGCTCGGTGTCACGGGTGATCCACGCCGCTTCCTCGGCGACCTCCCCGTAGACCTTCTGGCGGCCGAGCTCCCGGAAGATCTGGTCGATGTTCACGTCGGCCGAGCTCATCGCCGAGATGAAGCTCATCGAGGGGGAGATCTTCCGGTCGATCTTGCGGCCCCGGTCCTTCGCTTTCGAGGCCGGGGTACCCTTGAGCACGAAGAACGTCCCGATCGTGCCGAAGACCGGGAGCAGGACCCCGATGAGGATGCCGAGGAAGGCGACCCCCGCGGACACGAAGAGGAAGCCCACGACGACCCCGGCGACCGCGGTCGCGATGCCGACGACCAGCGTGGTCGCATAGACCACGGCCAGGTACTCGTCAGACCGGATCCGGATATGGGCCTTGACGAGGTTCTCATCGAGGACCGGGTCGGGAGGGCGGGCCAGGACGCGCGAGCGGAAGGTACTCCAGGCCCACCGCTGGAACCCCGTCATGCTGGAGTGCGTCGGCTGCGCGCCGCGCTTCAGTCGCACCGCGCGGCTCGGGGCGCTCGTCGGAGGACTGGTCACGGCCGCTCGGACCGTCGTCGGAGTCGCCGGCACGGCGTTCACCCCTTCCCGGGCGAAGCGGCCGCCCTCGCCGCCTGCGCCGCCTGAACGCGCCCCATGACCTCGGCCGGATCCTTGTAGTACTGCGCGATGGTCCGCCAGAGTTGGCGGTAGTCGGTCGTCTTGCTCTCCACGAGCCACCGGATGACCTCCGTGCGACGCTGGAACTCCGCGTCCATCTCGTCCGTCGTGAGGTTCTTGAGTTCCATGATCTTGTCAAACAAGAACGAGTGGCCCTTGAAGACGAACGTGTCGGTCGCGGGATCCCATTCGTAGACGGTGTTCGTGATGAGCTCGTTCGTCTCGGGCTCGAACCCGACGATCTCGAGGACCTGCTTCAGCCGTCGGACGACCCCCTTGTCGATCCGGGTCTGGATCTCGATGATGACGTTGTTGAGCGCCGAGAGCAGGATCCGTGGGGTGTTGATCGGCGGGTTCTCGAGACGGTTCACCATCGACTTCACGCTGTCGGCGTGCATGGTCGAGTAGGTCGTGTGGCCCGTCGCCATCGCCTGGAACATCGTGTACGTCTCCTTGCCGCGGACCTCGCCGACGATGATGTAGTTCGGCCGCTGCCGAAGGGCGGCGCGGACGAGGTCGAACATGTCGACCTCCCCAGCCGCTTTCCCGTCCGACCCCCGGTCGCCGGTCCCGCTCCGGGTCGCTCCGGGGATCCAGTTCTCGTGGGGCAGGTTCACCTCCCGCGTGTCCTCGATCGAGACGATCTTCGCGGTCGGCGGGATGAAGAGCGCGATCGCGTTGAGGGTGCTCGTCTTGCCGGCGGCCGGGCCGCCGCAGACGATGACCGACTCTCCCTGCTCCGCCGCGAGCCAGAAGTAGGCGACCATCTCCTCGTTCGCGGTCCCCATGGCGACGAGGTCGACCGGGGTGAACGGTCGTTCCTTGAACCGACGGATGGTGAAGCTCGCCCCTCGGGTCGTGACCTCCCGACCGTAGGTCGCCTGGATACGATGGCCCTCGGGGGTCGTTCCGTCCAGGATGGGCGCGGAGACGCTGACGGCCTTCACGCAGCGCTGCCCGAGCATCACGATGAACGAGTCGAGCGCCTCCTCGTCGGCGAAGGTGACGTTCGTCTTCACCGACTCGTACTTTTGGTGGAAGATGAACAGCGGGACGTCGACGCCGTCGCACGAGATGTCCTCGACCTCGGGGTCGAGGATGAGGGCGTCTACGGGTCCGTAGCCCACGAAGTCCCGGAGCGTATAGTAGATGATCCGCTCCATCGAGATCGGGCTCAGCGTGATCTTGCGGCTACGGAAGTACTCCCGAGCCTCCTCGCGCAGGTACGCCCGCCGGTCGGAGAGACTGAGGCCGCCTACGTCACTCCCCAAGATCCGGGTCAGCGTCGCCTTGAGGTGCTCGACGAGCTGCTTCTCGTGCGCGGAGAGCTGCGGCTCGATGACCTCGTAGAGGTACTCCTTGTTCCGGTCGTTGTAGGTCACGCGGGAGTAGGAGTAGGGAGGGTTGACCGCGCTTACCTCGAGCTCCTTCATCGTGGGTTCGAGCAGGGGCGGCATCGCGGTGATGAACGTCCCGGGGAGCGCGGCCGGGGCTTCGACCGACGGCGCTGGCGCGAGCGGTGTGGTCTCGGCACCCGTCGACGGGGTTCGTGGGATCCGGACTCGGAACGTTCCCGCGGCCATCGCGTCAAACCCCTCCTATGCCGACGACCACTTCCACGCCGGCATAGAACAGATTCACATAGTTAATCGCGTGGAGGTTAACGACGAGCAAGGTCGTGGCGCTCGTGGGGCTATAGCAACCACCCGTGACCGGAATGGTCGCGAAATGGGTGACCGGATTCGTAAAGTTGTAGCTCTGCACACCGACCCCCGGGGACAGCATCTTCGGCAGACCGGTCGCGTTCATCTGGGCCTGAAGGAACGTCGACCAGGCGCACGGGTACTGCGTGCCCACCTCGAAGAGGTAGTTGAACGACGCGCCCGCCTTACCGTTCGACGTGACCTGCTGGGAGTAGCGCAGGTGGCTGTAGACCTCTTCGCTGCCCTGAGCGATCACGCTCGTGGTGTTGCCGTACTGTTGCAGGAAACTCGAAGTGACGGACACGTTGCCGGCGAGCCGGGTCACGTTGAACGGGGGCGAGACCGCCATGATCTGATGGCTCCCGGACTGGATCTGGACCACTCCATCGTTCTCGAAGGAGAACATCTCGCTCGGGTAGTAGCGGTTCGGAAGGACCATATTGAGGACCCCGGTGGCGGCCACTTGGTAGAACGGACCGGAGCCGCCCGGGCCCATCGACATGGTCTGGTTCTCGAACACGCAGAAGGAGGGGTTCACCGGTTGACCGTAATTCGCCACCGAAGCCCCGGAGATTCCGAAGGCGTAGAATCCGCCCGGGCACGTCTGCGGAAGGAAGTCGAGGATTCCCTCCGTCGGTTGCGCGATCAGGGGGACCGCGCCCGAGCTGACCGTGAAGGGAGTTCCCAGGATCTGAGGAATGCCGAGGGCGTACTGGGTGTCGACGCCCCCCTTGAACTGGGCGAACGACGTCGCCGCCGCGTTCGTGAACTGGGCCTCGTTGTCGGTCATCCAGAGGGGCACGTACTGGGTGAGGAAGATCCCGAAGAGCGCGAAGAAGACCAGTAGGGCCAGCAGGGTGCCGATGACGGCGACGACTCCCCGCTTCCCGGAGCGCAGGCGTCGCGCCCGGCGATAGCGTCGCCCCGACCGAACTGCCCCAATTCCCCCCATCAGACGGACCGCGGCCCGGAGCACAACCCCCGAGCAGCGTGAATTAGGCCCGATTCGTGTATAAATAAGTGCGCGGCGCACGCCGGAGGGAAACCGTCGCGGTACCGGCCCTCTTCGCCCCCGCTTCCCCCGGGCCGGGGGCGTTCGCCGGGCCGTGGAGCGTATCGTCTCGAAACCCCCCCTCCCTCGGGACGCCGCCGACGATCCTCCCCGAGTCGGTCGGTCTTCTCCTCGGACCCCCTTCGCACAAACCGTATGAGGGCTCGACCCTCCGGGAAAAGCCGCGCGGTTGTGGTCTAGCGGTTAGGACGGTAGCTTCCCAAGCTACCTACTCGGGTTCAAATCCCGACAACCGCACTCTCCTCTCCCGGGTCGGGCCCGCCCCATGCCCGACCCCACGAGAGCGGCTTCGACCGTTCGAGGTTCGGGAGGCTCCGGGACCCCGGGACGCACCGTCCCGGCACCTCCTCAGGTCCCGGCTGCCTGACTCGAACAGGCGACCTGAGGATATCCACGGGGGCCGCCGGAGTTCCGGCAGTCTCACCTACAGTCCCCCGCTCTACCACTGAGCTAAGCCGGGACGAGTCGAGGAGCGGCGGACGACCTATAAACTCTCCGTCGGCTCACCGGAGCGCCGTCACGTCATGCGCGTCGTCGAGCATCGCCGCCACAGTCGTCGAGACCCGGCCGACATGCACCTCAGTCGGGACGGGGTCGAGCTCGCCCGCCGCGTTGCCCCGACGCTCGGTCGGTTCGACCGGGTAGTGGCGTCCCCCAAGCCCCGTGCCGTCGAGACCGCCCAGGCGCTCGGGTTGCCGCTCGATGCGGTCCTCCCCGACCTCGGAGTGATGCCCGACGACGTCGGGCTCGCCGTCGACCCGCGGACCCCACGCTCGTTCGCGGACTACGTTCGCGTCACGGAGCGGAGCGAGGCGATGGCGGAGTACGCCCTCCGACAGTCCACGCTGATGCGTGAGGAGCTCGAGCGGCTCCCGGAGGGGGGCCGACTGCTCATGGTCTCCCACGGGGGCGTCATCGAGTTCGGGGCCGCGGCGTCCCGCCCCCAGGACGCCGTCTCCTGGGGTCCGCCGGCCGGGTACCTCGAAGGGGTCCGTCTCTTCCTTGACCAAGGAGAGTGGGTCCGGGGAGAGATCCTGCGGGTCCCGAAGTGAACGTCAGGAACGTCGGCGGGAACGTCTACGCCAAGACCCGGCGCACCCGGGCCACCACCTCGTCCGGAGTGCCGCTCGCGTCGACGGGCCGGAGGAGCTTGCGCTTCCGGTAGTACTCGAGCAGGGGCGCGGTCTGCTCGGCGTACACCTTGAGACGCATCGTGACGGCCTCGGGCCGGTCGTCCGGGCGCTGGACGAGCGGGGTCCCGTCGTGGTCGCACTTCTCCGGGGTCGTCGGAGGCTTCGTCGAGAGGTTGTAGACCGATTGGCACTTCGGGCAGACCCTCCGGTCCGAGAGGCGGCGCACCAGGCGGTCCGGAGTGACGTCGAGCGCGACCACCCGGTCGACCTCGGCGAACGTACCGAGCGCCTCGGCCTGCGCGAGGTTGCGGGGGAACCCGTCGAGCAGGTAGCCCGACCGAGCGTCGGGCTGTTCGAGGCGTTCGTGGAGGATCTTGAGGACGAGGTCGTCCGGCACGAGGCGTCCGGCCTTCATGTGGCCCTCGGCCTCGAGGCCGAGGGGGGTCCGAGCGGCCACCGCGGCCCGGAGCAGGTCCCCCGTCGAGAGGTGAGGGACGCCGAGGTCGCGGGCGAGCTGAGCGGCTTGGGTTCCCTTACCGGCGCCGGGCGGGCCCAGGAAGACGATGCGGTGCATCATGCCCGCCCGAGTCGCGCCCGGCTACTAAGGGGTTTTCTCAGGTCCTGTCTCCCCGATCCGGCTTCCCCGGCACGGTCGCCCCGCGATCGCGTCCTCGAGGTTCGGAAGGTCGCGGCCCGGAACGATGAGGAGCGGGATGCCGGCCCGGGCGAGCGCGTCGGCGCCGAGCCGGTCGAAGAGGAAGTTCTGCCCCGCCTCTCCCGAGGTTCCCGCATGGACCATCGCCCGGAACTCCGGCCAGGTCAGGCGCTCGATGCGACGGGCATCGGGGTTCGTCCGCGGGTTCCGGTCGTAGACCCCGTCGACGTCGGTGGCGTTCACGACGCGCGCGGCGCGTACCCGGACCGCGACGAGCGCCGCCACGGCGTCGGTCGTGTGCCCCGGCTCGGTCCCGCCCAGGATGACGGGGGAACCGGTCCGGAGCTGTTCGACCACGGACGCGACCGTGGTCGGGGGGTGCGCGGGGGCCGGCGGGCCGACGCGAGCGGCCAAGAGCCGAGCGTGGAGCCGAGTGACCTCGATCCCCACCTCATCCAGCTCGACCTCGGTGAGCCCGAGCGTCCGCCCGAGGCGGATGTACTCTCGGGCGGTCCGGCCCCCGCCGGTCGTGACGACGAGCGGTCGCTCGGCCCCGAGCCGCCGGAGAAGGTCGGCCAGCCGCTCGAAGTACTCCGGGTCCCCGTCCCCGGTGAGGAGGACGGAGCCTCCGATCGAGATGACGACGGGGGTACGGTCGGACGGGGGAGGGGGAGCCATTCGGGCCCGGGAGGGCTCCTCGGGTTTATGACTCATGGGCCCGCGGCGGCGCCGGGTTGAAAAGGGGGAGCGGGTTCGGGGGAACGTGCCAGAGGACCTCGAACGGGCCAAGGGGGTCGCCGCCCGCCACGCGGTCGAGCATCACGTGCGCCCGGGCCTCCGCCTCGCTCTCGGGACGGGTTCCACGGCCGCGCAAGCGGTCCGGGCGATCGCCGAGCGGTTCTCCCACGGGAAGTTCGATTGCGTCGCGAGCTCGCGCGCCACCGAAGAGCTCGCCCGGGAGCTCCGGATCCCGGTCCGTCCCCTGCGCGGCGACGACCGGTTCGACCTCATGCTGGACGGCGCGGACGAGGTCTCCCCGGCCCTCGACATGACGAAGGGCGGAGGGGGGGCGCTCTTCCGCGAGAAACTCCTCGCGCACCTGTCGAGCTCGGTGGTGATCATGGTGGACCCCTCCAAGCTCGTCGGGGCTCTCGGGGAGCGGGCGTCGATCCCCGTCGAGGTGGTACCGTTCGGCCGCCCCATCCTCGAGCGGGAGCTCGCCGCCGAGGGCTACCGCGTGCGCCTTCGGGTGGGTCCCGACGGTCGTCCGTTCGTCACGGACAACGGGAACGAGGTCCTCGACCTTTCCCCGCGGGAACCGATCCGCGAGCCGGCCGCGGCGGCCGAGGCGATCCGCCGCCACACCGGGGTGGTCGAGACCGGCATTTTCGCGGGTCTGGCGAGCCTCGTCGTCGTCGGGTACCCGGACGGTCGTGTCGAAGAGCGTCGACCGAGCGTCGCCCGTCGGGCCTGACCGACCGGTCCCGTCTACCCGACGAGCCGTCCGCCGGGGCCCGGATGGAGCAGCAGCGTCCGTTCCACTCCCGGTAATCGGGAGAGGCGGCGGCGGACCTTCGCGGCGTCCCGGGCCAAGGTGAAGATGTGGAGGTGGGCCCCGGCGTCGTGGGTGTACGCCGCGACGGGACGTCCGGCCTCCCGGTTGATCGTGCGGACCTCGGCGAGGAGGGCCCGCGAGGTCGTCGTGAGGTAGTCGAGCGACGGCCGGGTCGTCTCGCAGACCTCGCGGAAGCTATCGCATTCCTCCATGACGAGTGGGAAGAGGCGGCGCGGGTCCCGGGCCCCGATCGCGGCCCGGATCCCCCGGATCCGGCCCGGGAGCTCCGCGAGCCGGCGTGCGTAGGTGGGGCTCGTCGCGACCGTGGCCTGCATCGCGTCCGCCGAGCGGACCGTCTTCACCGGCGCGGCCTTGACGATCAGCACGAGGTCCGTGAGCGCCGGCCAGTGGTCCGGACCGTAGAGAGGCCGGGTGTCGCAATCGCGCCCGTCGGGCCGAACGCCGGCCCGCCACTCCACGAACCCGCCGAACACCGAGCGGCAGGCGCTGCCGGAACCGAACCGGGCCAGTCGCGACAGCTCGCGACCGGAAAGACCGAGGCCGAGGGCGGCCGTCGCCGCTCCCGCGAGGGCCGCAAAGCCGCTCGCGCTCGAGGCGAGCCCGCTCGCGGTCGGAAAGTTGTTGCGCGACCGGACCTCCGCGCGGTCGGTCACCTGGGCTAGGTCGCGTACCCGGTCGAGGAAGAGGACCACTCCGTCCCGAGGACCGCCGGTCGCGACCTCTCCGTTCAGCTCGACCCGGTCGTCCGAGAGGTCCGGGTCGAAGCGCACGGTCGTACGCGACCGGAGCCGGTCGAGGGTCACGGAGATCGAGGAGTTGTACGGGAGTGCTCGCTCGCGGTCGCGGTCCCCCCAGTACTTCACGAGCGCGATGTTCGGCGGGGCCTCGTAGGTGGCTTCGCGCCGGGGTCTCCGCGCCATCGGGTGGGGTCGGCACGGCTCCGCGGAGTACTTATCCGCGACGGCCGCTCGCCCCGGACGTGCCCCGCGCCAAGAACCTCCCGGAGCCCCGCCCCACGCCGCCGCTACCGGACCTCCTCCACGCCGTGCGCCACGGGTTCCACCACGAAGTGGGGTTCAAGATCGACCTCGCGCGCAGCGGCCGCGGGACGTGCACGGTCACGGGCCGGGTCGAGTCGCGTCATTTGAACATCAACTCGGTCGTGCACGGCGGGGTCTACGCGACAATCCTCGACACCGCGATGGGCGCGGCCGTGATCTCGATGCTCCGGCCGGGCGAGACCGCCGCGACCACCTCGCTCTACGTCGAGTTCCTGCGCGCGGCCCGGGAGGGCGACACGCTCACGGCCCGGGGGGAGGTGCTGCGACGCGGCCGCCACTTCGTGTTCGCCGAGGGGGACCTGTACGGCGAGGACGGTCGCCGCCTCAGTCAGGCGCGCGGTACGTGGTACATCTGGGCCACGGAACCGAGCGCCCAAGCCCCGAGGCGCTCACCGAAGCGCCGACGATCGGGAGCCGCGCCCGAGCGTCCCGCTCAACGTTAAATACGAGGTTTCGGTCGGACCGCTTGGCTGACGGCCAAAGCGGTGGGGAAACACCCGGTCCCATTCCGAACCCGGAAGTTAAGCCCACTGGCGTTCCGCGCAGTACTGAAGTGCGCGAGCCTACGGGAAACGCGGAAAGCTGTCAGCCTCCTTCCTTTCCGGCCCCGCCCGGGATAGCTTAATCCCCGGTCGCCCGTCCCCGGGAAGATGCGGCTCGGGGCCCACCTCGGGATCTCGGATGGGCTCGCCGAGGCCGTCCACGAGAGCCGGAGGATCGGCTGCGAGTCCCTGCAGATCTTCTCGAAGAGCCCCCAGATGTGGAGCGGCCCTCCGATCGCCCCGGCCGCCGCCGAAGCGTTCCGCGCCGCAGTGCGCTCGGACGGCCTCCGGGCGACCGCGGTCCACCACGGCTACCTGGCGAATCTCGGGAGCCCGAAGGCGTTCGTGTTGAAGCGCTCCCGCGCCGCGTTCGTGGACGAACTGCACCGCGCGGACCTGCTCGACGTGGACGCGCTCATCTTCCATCCGGGGGCGCATCTCAAGAGCGGGGTCGACGCCGGCCTCCGGACGCTCGCCGAGAGCCTGCGGTTCGCCCTCGAAGAAGTGCCCGAGAGCCGCGTCCGCCTCCTGCTCGAGAACGCGGCCGGGCAGGGAACGACCCTGGGGTCGAAGTTCGAGGAGCTCGCCTCGGTCCTCGCCCAGGTCGACCGACGGGACCGGCTCGGCGTGACGCTCGATACCTGCCACCTCTTCGCGGCCGGGTTCGACTTTCGGGACGAGCGCGGGTACGGGGAGCTGATGGACCGGGTCGAGCGTATCCTCGGACGCGAGGCCGTCCGAGCGTTCCACCTCAACGACGCGAAGGCCGAGCTCGGCTCGCATCTCGACCGGCACGAGAATATCGGGAAGGGCGAGATCGGAGCGGAGGGGTTCCGCCACCTCGTCACCGACCGACGCTGGGAGGAGACTCCCGGCTATCTCGAGACCCCGCTCGACGACCGAGGGTACGCGCTCTATGCGGCGGACCTCCGCACGCTCCGCGCCCTCACCGAACCTTCGGCCGCGGCCCCGAGGATTCGCCCGACGGCCCGGCGGGGCGTCGCGCGCGGGTCAACAGTCAAATAGCGCGCCCCACCTCCGCGCGCCGTACATGCCCGAAGACACCCCGGTCGAACTCGTCCGTTCGCTGGAGTCGACGGCCCGGGAGATCCGGAAAGAGGTCATCCGGATGACCTACGCGGCCCAGAGCGGCCACCCCGGCGGAAGTCTCTCCGTCACCGACCTCGTCACCGCGCTCATCTTCCACGAGCTCACGCTCGACCCCGCGCGGGTCGACTGGCCGGACCGTGACCGCCTCGTCCTGTCGAAGGGGCACGCGTCCCCGGCGCTCTACGCGGCGCTGGCGCTCCGGGGGTTCTTGCCGCGCGAGGAGCTCTCCTCGTTCCGCCAGCTCGGAAGCCGCCTCCAGGGGCACGTCGACCGTACGACGCTCCCGTGCGTCGAGGCCTCGACCGGTTGCCTCGGCCAAGGGATCGGGATGGCGGTCGGCATGGCGCTGGACGCCCGCCTCCGCGGGGCCGGGTACCGGACGTACGCCATCCTTGGGGACGGCGAATGCCAAGCCGGCCCGACGTGGGAGGCGCTGATGGCCGGCGGACACTACCGGCTGTCCAGCCTCGTTGTGATCCTCGACCGCAACGGGCTCGAGACCGACGGCTCGACCGAGTCGATCATGGGGATCGAGCCGATCGCGGAGAAGTTTCGCGCCTTCCGCTACCACACCATCGAGATCGACGGTCACGACTTCCCCCAGATCCTGGGCGCGCTCGCAGAGGCGCGCCGGACGACCGATGGCCCGACGGCGATCGTCGCGCGGACGGTGAAAGGGAAGGGCGTCTCCTTCATGGAAGGGAAGCACCAGTACCACGGGAAGCCTCCCAACAAGGCCGAGGCCGAGCGGGCGCTCGCGGAGCTCGAGCACGCCGGCGAGGCGCGAACGTGACCGCGGTCATCGGCAAGGCGGAGAGCCTCCGGGACGCCTACGGCCAGGCCCTACTCGAGCTCGGGGAGAAGGACCCGAACCTGGTCGTGATGGACGCCGACCTCTCCGGGTCCACCCGGACCATCCTCTTCGGCCAGCGGTTCCCGGAACGGTTCTTTGACGTCGGGGTGATGGAACCGACGATGATGTCGATCGCCGCGGGGCTCGCGCTCCAGGGTCGGACCGTGTACGCGAGCACCTTTGCGGTCTTCGCCGCCGGTCAGGCGTACAACTTCGTCCGCCAATCGGTCTGCTACAACCGCGCCAACGTGAAGATCGTCGCGACCCACGGCGGCCTGCTGGTCGGTGCCGACGGAGGAACGCACCAGATCGTCGAGGACATCGGGCTGATGCGGGGGCTCCCCGGCATGACGGTCATCGTCCCCGCCGACGCTCCGACCACCCGCGCCGCGACGTTCGCGGTCGCCGAGCGGGACGGCCCGGCCTACGTCCGCCTCACGCGCGAGAACCTCCCTACGGTGACCGACGGCTCCTTCCGGATCGGGAAGGCCGCCGAGCTGAGGAGCGGGAGCGACCTCACGATCGTCGCCGTCGGCGCCCTCGTCGCCCGCGCGCTCGAGGTCGCCGAGGAGCTGGGGAAGGTCGGCGTGTCGACGCGCGTGCTCGACTTCGCGTCCGTGAAGCCGTTCGACGAGCCCGCGCTCCTACGGGCGGCGCGGGAGACCGGGGCGGTCCTGGTCCTGGAGGAGCACAGCGTGCTCACCGGGGTCGGAGCGCTCGTGGCCTCGACCACCTCGGAGAACTATCCGGTGCCCGTCCGCCGCGTCGGCGTACCGGACGTGTTCGGCGAATCCGGCGAGCCGTGGGCGCTCCTGGACCGGTTCGGGATGTCGAAGGAGCGGATCCGGAACGAGGCCTGGGAGCTCCTGCGAGGCCGGGGCAAGGTTCAGTAGCCCGCGCGCGTTGGGAGGTAGGACGATGCAGCTGTTCCTCGATACCGCGAGCGTGACCGAGATCCGGACGATGTGGGAGGTCGGGATCCTGGACGGGGTCACGACCAACCCGACCCTGGTCGCGAAGGAGGGTCGGAAGTTCGAGGAGCTCCTCCGCGAGGTCTGCGCCCTCGGGGTGCCCTCCGTCTCCGCCGAGGTCGTCGCGACCGACACCGAGGGGATGCTCCGCGAGGGCCGCCACCTGCGCGAGATCCATCCCGCGATCTACGTCAAGGTCCCCATGACGGCCCCCGGGCTCAAGGCGACGAAGGTCCTCGCGAAGGAGGGCACCCGCGTCAACATGACCCTCGTGTTCAGCGCCAACCAGGCGCTCCTCGCCGCGAAGGTCGGCGCGGCGTACGTGAGCCCGTTCATCGGCCGGCTCGACGATCAGGGCGAGCTGGGGATGGACCTGATCCGCGACATCGTCCAGATCTACCGAAACTACTCGTTCGCGACGAAGGTCCTGGTCGCGAGCGTCCGGCACCCCGTCCACGTGCTGGAGGCGGCGAAGATCGGGGCCGACATCGTGACGATGCCGTACGCCGTGATGGAGAAGCTTGTCCAGCATCCCCTCACGGACCTCGGGCTCGCCCGATTCCTCAAGGATTGGGAGAAGGTCCCGAAAGGCTGAGCGCCCCGGACGCGGACCTCCGGATTATATCGGACGGTTCGCTACCTCGGGTCGCCCGTGACGACCGAACCCCCGCTCCTCGAGAAGTACCTCCTCCTCACCCGCGAGGCCCTCGCGAAGGTGACGCCCGCCGCGCCCGAGCGGTCGTTCCTCCGCGGCGCCTCGGACGACTTCCTCGCGATGGCCCGCTCCTACCTCGCCGACGCGGAGCACTTTTCGGCCGCCGGGGACCGGGACCGGGCCCTGGCCGCCGCGAGCTACGCCCATGGCTGGCTCGACGCGGGCGTGCGGCTCGGACTGCTCGACGGAGGGAACGATGACCAACGGTTCACCCTCTTCCGATAGCGACCCTTCGCCGGTCCCGGCGGGGGTCCCCGAGCCGGCACTTGCGGGCATCGAGGCCCACCTCCGGCAGCGCGAGCTACGGCGCGAGGAGCTCTACCAGCGCGCCCGCCGCCTCCGCCGCCTCGCCCAATCGACCATGTCCCGCCTCCACGCCGAGCGCACCGTCCCGCCGGCGGTCGCGGACGTCCGCCGAGAGCTCGCCGAGCTCGCGGACTGGCTGCGCCGGGAGGGGCGAGGCGACGAGGGGCTCGCGTTCGACGCGCTCCAGGAGGGCGTCGAGGGGGTCCTGCTCGCCGCGATCGTGGCGGGAAGCCCGCTCCCCGGCCCGTCCGACCTCGGGGTCGACCCCGAGCCGTACCTGCTCGGCCTCGGGGACGTGGTCGGCGAGGTCCGCCGTCTGGTCCTCGACCGTCTCGCGCACGACGACCTCGCGGGAGCCGAGGCCCACCTCGCCCTCATGGACGCGCTCGCCCGCGACCTCCTCCGGTTCGACACGACGCGAGCGATCGTGCAGCTCAAGCCGAAGCAGGACACCGCCCGCTCGCTGCTCGAGCGGACCCGAGGCGAGGTCGTCATGGCCCGCCTCCACCTCCGCGCTCACGTCCCGAGCGTCGGGCCGGCCCGGGAGGGTCGATGAGCGCACCCCGGCGGACGATCGCGGTCATCGGGGGGTCGGGGATCTCGGGGATCTTCGACCCCGGCACGACGAAGAGCCACAAGGTCGCGACGCCCTGGGGCGCCCCTTCGGGACCCATCGAAGAGGGCCAGGTGGGCGGGGTCCGGACCCTCTTCCTGGCCCGCCACGGACCGGGCCACACGATCCCCCCGCACCGGGTAAACTACCGCGCGAACGTCGACGCCCTCCGGTCCCTCGGCGCGGACGCGGTCCTTACCGTGAGCTCGGTCGGGTCGCTCCGAGAGGAGCTCGCTCCGGGGACGTTCGTTCTCCCGAACCAGTTCGTCGACCTCACGAAGCAGCGCCCCACCACCTTCTACGACGGCGGTCGGGTCTTCCACGTCTCCCTCGCGGACCCGTTCTGCCCCGACCTCACGAAGGCCGCCGCGGCGACCGGTCGAGAGCTGGGGAGCCCGTTTGTGGAGGGGACGACGTACGTCTGCGTCGAGGGACCCCGGTTCAGCACGCGCGCGGAGTCGAAGTTCTTTCGGTCGTTCGCCGACATCATCGGCATGACCCTCGTCCCCGAGGTGACGCTCGCCCGCGAGCGGGCGCTCTGCTACGCCTGCCTCGCGATGGTCACCGACTACGACGTGTGGGCCGACCGTCCCGTCGAGACGAAGGAGATCCTCGAGACGATGCACCGGAACGCCGACCGGATGCACCGGGTGCTGGCCGCGCTCCTCCCCCGCGTCGCGGCGCCGCCAACGTGCGGCTGCGCCCACGCACTGGACGACGCGGGAGTCTAGCCCGGACGCCTAGGCTGCCGGGCCGCGCCGAACGGTGATCGGGATCCGACCGGCGGCGAACTCGAGCTCCGCGATCTCGACCGGGTCGACGAGCGAGGGGGGCACATCGGTCAGGATCGGGGCCCCGAGCGAGATCTGGAGCGCGCGGGCACCGAGGATACGCGCCCGCTCAAAGCGAGTGTATTCCTCAGCACCGAAGGGGCGGTGCGTCGGATGATCGGTCACGCGCTCGCTTCTCCCGGCCACCGATAGCGCGGCGGCCGTCAAGGGCTCGGCCACCTAGGGCACCCTATTTACCATTTGCCCCGGTGCGGGCTTTGGGTCGACGCACCGGCGCTGGCCCGGATCGACCGATGGAACGAGGTCCGCGGGAGCCGAACTGGGGAGCCCTGCTGAAGAGCTGGGATGCCCAGCAGGAGAGCTTCAACCCGGACCGGGAGCGTCGCTTCGCCGCGATGCTCGACGCGGTCGGGGCGGCCGTCCCGAAGCGGTTCACGGCGCTCGACCTAGGGTCCGGACCCGGGTCGTTGAGCGTCCGTCTTCTTCGTCGATTTCCCTCCGCTCGCGCCATCGCCGTCGACCACGACCCCGTGACGCTGCGGATCGGTCAGGGCGCGCTCGGGAGTTTCGGCGGCCGGTTGACCTGGGTCGATGCGAAGCTCGGCGACCGAGGATGGACCGACCGACTTCCGCGTCGCCGGATCGATGCCGCGGTCAGCACGACCGCCCTTCACTGGCTCCCCGAGGCCGACCTGCGGTCGCTCTATCGGGACCTCGGGCGCATTCTCCCGCGCGGAGGAGTCTTCCTGAACGGCGACTACCTCCCTTGGGGAAGACGGTCGAAGGGGCTCTCCCGACTCGCCGAGAAGGTCCTTCGGCAGCGGTTCCACGGCGCCCCGCCCGGCGAGGAGTGGATCGCGTGGAGCCGGTGGTGGAAGGCGGCCGAGAGGATCCCGGCCCTTCGCCCGTACTTCGTCGAGCGGAAGCGGCGGGCGGCGCATCACCCCCGGCACGGCACCCTCCCGCTCGAGGTCCACGAGGATGCCCTCCGACGCGCGGGGTTCCGGGACGTAGACGTGGTCTGGCAGGATTTCGAGAACCGGACCCTATTCGCCCGCCGCTGACCGATGATTGGGTCGCCGCCCACCGGGCCGGCCGGAGGATCTACGGCGGAACGTACGTCCCCCGGCCGCTACGCGTAGCCGAACTGGCGCCGGGCGAAGTCCGTCATCCGCTCCGGGCCCCACGGAGGCTCCCAGACGACCTCGACCTGGACCTTCTCGACCCCGCTCGCGGTCCGGGCGGTCGTGGCGACCTCCTGGGTGAGCGACTCGACCGCGGGACACCCGGGGCTGGTCATCGTCATGCGGATCGTGAGGCCGCCCGACGCGTCCCAGTCCATTCCGTAGATGAGACCGAGGTCGATGATGTTCATCGGGATCTCGGGGTCGTAGATGTTCCGCAGCGCCTCGTGGATCCTCTGCTCGATCTCAGGTCGTGCCGGGCCCTTGCCCGGGCCGGGGGCGGCGGAGGTGGTCGCTGAGGGAGGGGAGGCCGGAGGTGGCGCGGCCGAGGCCGCCGGAGGGGCCGAAGGAAGGAACGGACCGACGACCTCGAAGCCGGTGCGGGTCGCGTCGGAGTGGTAGCGGACCTCGGCGTCCAGGAGGAACTTCAAGCTGCTCTCATCGAGGAGGAGCGGAAGCCCGTCGACCACGACCGGTACGTCGCGGACGGACGGATGGTCGATCATCATCTGGGCGTGAGGGCGCATGCCCCGCTCAACCCAGAGCCGGATGCCAGAGCCCGAAGGACGGCCGACGAGCGCCGCGGCGAGGGCCACTCGGGCCTCAGCCGTGACCTTGAGCCGGACCGGTGGGGTCTCGGGAGCCGAGCTGCCGCGGTGGGGAGGGTCGGGGGTCATTGAGTGCCTCGGGCCACCGACAGGGGCCCTGAAGGGGTTTACCTGTATCGGCCCGCGCCCGGCGGCTAGCCGCCCGTGACGTCGCTCAGGAACTCCCGGATCGTGCCGAGGAACTCCTTGGGCTGTTCGAGAATCGCCATGTGGCTGCTCCGCGCGAGCACGCGGAGGTGCGCGGGCTCGATCCGGTCCGCCATCTCGACCGACGGCCCGAGGAAATAGTCGTACCGGCCGGCGACGACGACCACGGGGACCTCGATCTTGGAGTAGTACTTGCGGCCGTCCCAGCCCGCGATCGTACCGTCGCACGCGAACTCGTCCCCGGTCCGGGTCAGCATGGCCCGATAGACGGTCTGGCTCACCTTGGTCGCCTTCCAGTCCTTGGAGGTCTCCCTCACGAAGCGGGTCTGGAACGGCTGGTAGACCTGCTCCGCGAGCTGTTGGTACTCGGTGGTGTCGAACGCCTTTGCCTTGGCGAGGTCCCTCAGGCGGTGGCGCTGGTGGGGGCTCGCGCAGCCAAGCATCAATCGGAAGGCGGCGTGGATCTCTTCCGCGCTACCGGCGGTCGCGCAGAGGAGGAGCGACGTGAGGGGGCGTTCGAACCGGTGGGCGTACTCGAGCGCCACGAACCCGCCGGTCGAATACCCGAGAAGATGGAGCTCGGTGATCTTGAGCGCGCGTCGTATGGCCTCCACGTCCTCGGCCATGTCGGGGATCGAGTAGCCGCTCGGACGCTTGGGGGCCCAGCTGTGGCCGACCCCGCGGGGGTTGAAGAGGACGACGCGGAGGTTGGCGCTCGCGAGGCGAAGAAGTCCCCGTAGGTAGTGGTACGTCCAGCCCGGGCCGCCGGGGTGGACGAGGAGGGTCGCCGGACCCTGCCCTTGAGAAACGTACTCGAACGACCGGTGTCCCGATACGGTCACACGCCTCACGCGAGCCATGGAAAGACGTAGCGCATCCCTCACAAAAGCGATACGTTCCCGGCCTCGGTGCGCGAACCGCGAGGAAACCCCCTTTTCCCACCTCCCTGCTCGGCGGGCCGCGGACGGGCGGAAGAGACCGGACTTTAATCCCCGTCCGCGTCGGGCCCTGGGGTGCGCGCCATCGTGACGAAACACTCGAGGGTCGGATTCACCTCACTGAGCGAAGTGGAGGAGGCGGCGGCCCGGAAGGTCACCCCGAAGATCTGGTCGTACATCGAAGCCGCTGCGGCCACGGGCTGGACCGACCGCGCGAACCGGCAGGCGTTCGATCGCTGGGTGGTGAAGCCGCGCATTCTCGCCGGGATCCGGGAGGTCGACCTGAGGACCCACCTCCTCGGCGAGGCGGTCCGCGCGCCGGTCTACGTCGCCCCGACGGCCTACCAGGGCCTGGTCCATCCGGACGGGGAGGGAGGCATCGCCCGCGCGGCCAGCCGGGCCGGCCTCCTCGCGGTGTTCAGCACGCTCTCCTCGTGGTCCCTCGAGAAGATCGCGAGCGCTCGCCCGCGCGGACCTCGTTGGTTCCAGCTCTACCTGCAACCCGAGTGGAAGGCGACCGAGCGCCTCGTCCAACGGGTCGAGCGGGCGGGATTCACCGCCGTGGTCCTTACCGCGGACGTTCCGGTGCTGGGGGTGCGCGACGCTCAGCTCCGGACCGGCTTCGCGATCGACTCGTCCATCCCGCTCGGAAGCGGGCCGGGGGTCCTCCCTCCGTCCCGAGGACCCGAGCCGGTCGGCGAGAAGTACTCCGTGGGGAGAGCTTCCGGCGAGACCTGGGAGGTCGTTGACCGCCTTCGAGAGACGACCCATCTCCCGATCGTCGTGAAGGGGGTGCTCTGCGCGGCCGACGCTCGCTTGTCGGTCCGGCACGGGGCCCGAGCGATCGTCGTCTCGAACCACGGAGGTCGGCAGCTCGACCGAGCTCCCGCCTCCCTCGCCATGCTCCCCGAGGTGGTCTCCGCGGTCGGGGACCGGGCCGAGGTCTACCTCGACGGAGGGGTCCGGCGTGGGAGTGACGTCCTGATCGCGCTCGCGCTCGGGGCGCGGGCCGTGGGGGTCGGGCGCCCGGTCTTGTGGGCGCTCGCCGCGAACGGCGAAGCCGGAGTGGACCACTACCTTTCGCTCCTCACCTCCGACCTCGCGTCGGCGATGGTGCTCGCCGGTCGGAGCGCTCTCTCCGACGTCGACCGGTCCCTCGTCGCGCCCTGGCCGGCCTAGACTCGCACTCGCGCTTCCGGTCCGCGTTCTCTCGAGAACGTCCCCCTCCGGGAGGAAGGAGCGACGGCCCCATCGCCCCGAGAGTGCCGCCCGCCCCCGCAAGCCCTATCTGTGGGGTCGACCCACCGGACCCTGCTCATGGTCGAAGAGTCCACCGACCGGCTGTCGTTTCTCGAGAAGGAGATCATCGCCCACCTGTTCGTGGCCCGACCCACCATGGCGGCCTACCTTGGCCTCCACGAGTACGATGGCCTCCTCCCCGACCTTTCCGCCGAGAGCACCGAACGGTGGCGGGCGACCGCGAAGGGGTTCCTGCGTCAGCTGGGGGAGGTCCCCGATTCCGACCTCACCGTCCCCCGTCGGCTCGACCGGAGCCTCCTACGGCTCCTCCTCGAAGGGAACCTCTTCGACCTCGAGGAAACGCGCGAGCTCGACCGGAACCCGATGAGCTATCTCTTCCAGCCGGACCTCACGAACTACATCTCCCGGGACTACGCGCCCATCGCCGACCGCGTGGCGGCGATCGTGCGGATCCTGACCTCGGTCCCATCCCTGCTCGAGACCGCGAAGCACCGGCTCGAACCGGTCCTTCCTCGCCCGTTCGTCACCCTCTCGATCCAGATCGCCGGCGGACTGCCCTCCCACTTCGAGGAGGGCGAATCGTTCGCGGCGACCGGCTCCGCCTCGCTCCGGGACGAGGTGCAGAAGGCGCGGGAAGGCGCCGACGGCGCGGTCCGGGCGTTCGCCGAATGGCTGCGGACCCAACGGTTGCCCCAGGCCACCGACGATTTCGCGCTCGGACGCGAGCGGTTCCAGCGCCTCCTCTGGGTCCGGGAAGGGCTCACCCTGCCCATCGACGAGGTGCTGCGCCGCGGCCGCGAGGACCTGAAGCGCAACCGGGACCGCTTTGCGGAGATCGCCCGACGGGAGGGGATCTCCGTCGACCAGCTCGTCGCCCGCCTGAACGACAAGCACCCCTCGCCGGAGGAGCTCCTGCCGCTCGCCCGCCGCCTCACGGACGAGATCCGGGAGTTCGTCCGCACGCAGGGGATCGTCACCATCCCCGAGCCCGAGGTCGTCCATGTAAGGGAGACACCGGCCTGGGCCCGGGACCTCTGGACCGCCGCGATGAGCTCGCCCGGTCCGTTCGAGAAACCGGTGGACGGGATCTACTGGGTGACGGCGGTGGACCCGGCGTGGACCCCCGCGCAGGCCGAGGAGTGGATGCGCACCCTGAACCACGCGATGCTGAAGAACACGACCGTCCACGAGGTCTGGCCGGGGCACTATCTTCAGTCCCTCCACTTCCGGAAGACCAGCCAGACGCTCGCCCGCAAGGTCTGGTTCTCGTACTCGTTCATCGAGGGCTGGGCCCACTACTGCGAGCAGGCCGCGCTCGAGGCCGGGTTCGACGGCCGGTCGACGTCGGCCGAGGTGACCCAGCTGCACGACGCGCTGCTCCGGGACTGCCGGCTCATCGTATCGATCGGCATGCACACCCAGGCGATGTCGGTCGCCGACGCGGCCCGGTTGCTCCGCACCGAGGCGCACCTCGAGGAAGTGCACGCGCAACGGGAGGCGATCCGCGGCACCTACAACCCCGAGTACTTCTGCTACACGCTCGGCAAGCTCGCCATCCTCGACGCGCGGTCGAAGTACCTGGCGACGAAGTTCCACGGCTCCCTGAAGGCGTTCCACGACACGTTGCTGGGATTCGGCACGCCGCCGATCGGGTTCCTCGATTCCCTGCTCGCCGGCCCGTAGACGGTTGGTTTCCCGCTCGTCCCGACCCCCAGAGCCACCGCGGCGTCTCCGTCCTGGGCCGCTCAGGGATGGTACGCTTCCGACGAAAGCCCCGGAACTTCGCCGCCCTTCCAGGCGGACCGGGGCCAGCCGTCCGCCGTCTCCGCCGCGAGTCGGATCGCGATCCGAGAGAGCTCCGAGATCCATACGGCGTGAACCGCCTCCGCGACCATGACCTCGCGCACCTCGGCGATCTCCGGGGGGCGAGCGGTCGGCTCCCCCGCCAGATGCTCGAGGGCGAAGGCGAAGTAGGCGTCGCTCTCGTGTGCGGTGAGGACCTTGTGACGGGTCAGGAGCAGTCGGCCGACCCGGGCGGTCACTCCGGTCTCTTCCTCGAGCTCCCGGACCAGCGCGGCCTCGAGGGACTCCCCGGGGTTCACGTATCCGCTCGGGATCGTGAACTGCGTCCGATAGACCGCCCGGTTCACCAGCGCTCGTCCGTTCCGCAGGAGGACCCCGCCGACGCCGAGCCGAGTGTGGGGCGGTGGCAATGGCGGTAGCGAAGGGGCGGCCATCGGTCCGGAGGGGATTCGGTCCGCCTTCAGGCTTTCTGAGGGATGCGTCCCGTCGAACCCCAGGTCGGGACCAGGCAGAGGAGGTGCGGGCACCGGGATTTGAACCCGAGTTATAGGCTTGGCAAGCCTATGTGATAACCAGACTACACTATGCCCGCAGCGTTCGGGGCCATCGCTCGTTCTATCTAAAGTCGCTCCTTGCGGACGCTACTAAAAGCGGTAGCGGTTGATGAACGATAGGTCCTCGATATTGATGTCGTTCAGGACCCGCGCGACCGTCCGCTTCTGCGACAGGAAGAACGGCAGGACGCCGATCGAAAGTTCCCCCCGGGCGAGGACGCGCGTCCCCCCGGGAACATCCTCGTAGCGGACGTCCAGGTAGCTTCCCGGCGTCCACGGCCCCTCGCTCTCGAGGAGCTCCCAGCGCGACCGTTCGGGAGGGTGGTAGGTGATCTTCCAACGCGACTTCAACAGCTTCCGTCGCACGTCAATCACTCGGTCGACCACGATCTCGGAGTCCGTGCGACTCACCGTCTTCTGGGATTGGATGAGGGGGTGAATCGTCAGAATCTTCGTATCGTCGAGGTGGTCGCCGAGGAGCTTCCAGACGATGTGCCGGGGCGCCGCGATGAGGTCCTCGTCTTCGTACGCGACCATGAATGAGGACGGTCGGCCCGAGCGACCGACCCCTTAAGATGGTTCTCGGGCGGGGATCTTGCTTCGTCCGGGCCCGGGAAAGCTGGCCCCGAACGACCGCTGCCCCGCCCGGACCGGAAGGACCGCGCTCGGGGCGTGACCCATCGACCCTCCCGGATCCCCCGCGAGGAGCACGTCGGTCGGGCTTCGAAGCGCCGGGTTATTACGCGGGGGGAGCCGTGGAGGGCGGAGGACCGATGAGCGAGCCGTGGACCGAGGGCGATACGGTGGCCCTGAAGCGCGCCGGCGCTCCCGCGCTCCTCGTTCGGTTGGCCCGCGGGCCCCAGAAGGTCGGCGACGAGGGGGTCCTCGACCTCACGGACCTGATCGGGCAGGTCCCGGGGACCGCGGTCACCTGGCTGGGAACGGCGTATCGGGCCGTCCGGCCGTCGCTCTCGGACCTATTGGGCTCGTTGCGACGGGGCGCGCAGATCGTCACCGCGAAGGACGCGGCCCACCTCCTCTACCTGGCGGGGGTCGGCCCGGGCGCCACCGTCGCCGAAGCCGGGGCCGGGAGCGGCGCCCTGACCGTGGCGCTCGCGTACAGCGTGGGACCGCACGGTCAGGTCATCTCCTACGACCGCCGCGAGGACTTCCTCGAGGCCGCCCGGGCGAACGTGCGGCGGTCGGGGCTCGAAGCGCGGGTCTCCTTCCGCCTGAGGGACGTGGCGGCGGACGGGCTGGACGCCACGGACCTTTCGAGCGTCGTGCTCGACCTGCCCGAGCCGTGGGCGGTGCTCCCCTCGGCGCATTCCTCGCTCGTGCCGGGCGGGTACGTCGCGACCTACACTCCGACCTACAACCAGTTGGAGCGCACGGTCCGCACGCTCCGGGACCTCGGGTTCGACGAGGTCCGCGCGGTCGAGCTCCTCGAACGCGGCCTGCACGTCGGCGAGGGAGGCACCCGTCCCGCCTTCGAGATGCTCGGGCACACGGGATTCCTGGCGGCCGGGCGCCGGGTCGACTGACGATGGTCGTCGCGTCGCTCACCCTCGGCGCCGTCGTGGGAGTACTGCTCTCGGGCGCGTTCCTCTATATCGAGGTCGGCCGGTACGCGGAACCCCAGGTGCCGGTCACGCTCTTCGACGAGCGGAAGGAGCTGTTCGCCTACACCGCCGGCCTGTTCGTCGGAATCCCGCTCGCGATCGCCTTCATCCTGTTCCAGGTCTCGATGGGGAGCGGCGCGTTGATCAGCGCCCTGGTGTTCCTCGCGCTGCTGGTCGGAGGGGACGAGGTGGCCCAGTGGGCGCTCCTCCGTACCCAGTACTGGGGCCGGGAGCCGGCCCGGCCGTTCTACGCCCTCGGCTATCGCGCGGCGATCGGAGGGATCATCTCGCTCGCCGTCGTCTCCCAGTACCTGAGCAACCCGACGATCTCGGTGGACGGCACCGCGCTCGTTCTCCTCGAGTCGCTCGCCATCGTCGCCCTTCAGGTGTCGGGGAGCTTCCTGTCGCTTCCTCCCTCGGCACCGGGCGAACGGGTCGGAGGCGGCGTGGTGGCGGGGGCGCTGTTCAGCGCCGTGGGGTTCTTCCTGCTGGGCCTCGGCTACCTCGGCGGAGAGGCGACGGGGTTCGGGGGAGCCCTCGTCGCCCTGTTCGGCGCCGTCCTCGTCTACCGTCGCCTTCGGCCGGCCCTCGCGCGCGTGCCCGCCCCCTCGGCAGGGCCGAAACCGCTGGTGCCCGAAGGTCCTCTGGCCTATGGCCGGACCACCCGTTCCGAGTCGTTGCCCGGCGGGAAGCCGCCGCGCGGTAGCGGGTAGGGCGCGGTCGGGTCGGGCGCCGGCGCCCCTCGCCGACAACGCCCCGGATAGCCTCTTAAGGAAAACCGTCTCCCACCGGCGGAATGGCAACCCCGGAGAAGGTCCCGCTCGGGCGACGCCTGCGCCACGGGATGAGGACGTACCGCGCGTGGATCTCGATCTTCGTCCTTGCGGTGGGCGTCCTGCTCACGGTCCTCGCGGTCGGGGCCTTCACCCCACTCCAGTACGTCGGTCCGTTCCCCTCCATCAATACGGCCACGCAGGCCGGCTGGAACTACGACCTTCTGTTCGTGATCCTCGGACCGATCATCGCGATCGTGGGAGCGTACATGGTCGGGGCGTACTTTACCGCCCGGCACAAGTTCGAGCACCTGATGCTCACGAAGAGCAAGGCGGAGTTCCTCCGGAACATCACCGAGCTCGAGGACCTCCTCTGGGACCTCACTCCCCGCGATGAGGAACGGTACGAGGCGAAGCGCGCGGCGCTCCGGGTCCGTCGATAGTGGGACCGCCGTCGGTTCGCTCGCCGAGATCCGGGTGAGTACGGGTTAAGTATCGACGGCCGGTCCTCGGACCGTGGGGGCCGCCGGCGTCAGTAGCGGTGGGCGCGAGTTCCGGTTCCGGAAGCTCGAGAAGCCCGAGGAGTTCCGTCAGGTGCTGGAAGTGCACCGCGCGGTCTGGGGCGACGAGGGGGTGCCCGCCCCTCTTCAGCGGGCCCTCCAGGACAACGGAGGCCTCGTCCTCGGGGCGTTCGTCGACATCTACCTCGCCGGGTTCGCTCTCTCGTTCCTCGGTTGGGACGGAACGACACTCTTCCACTACTCGCATGTCACGGCCGTCCGCCCCGAGTACCAGAACCACCACCTCGGATTCCGTCTGAAAGCGTTCCAACGGGACGAGGTGCTCAAGCTCGGCCTTCCCGAGATCCGCTGGACGTTCGACCCGCTCCAGAGCCGCAACGCCTGGCTCAACGTCCGCCGCCTGGGCGGCGTCCCGGACCGCTACTTCATCCACTACTACGGGCAGATGCCCGACAACCTCAATCGCGACGTGGAGACCGACCGTCTCCGCCTGCGCTGGGAGATCGCGACGCCCCATGTCGAAGAAAGGATCGGAGGGTCGTTCCCGACGGCGGAGGAGGATCTCGCCCGTTGGAAGCGTTCGGTCGCGATCGTGGAGACCGAAGTGGGCGACCAAGGCTTGCGTCGGCCGACTGCGGTCGCGGAGCCGAGCGGGGAACCGGCCCATCTAGAAATACCGTTCGACCTCGAGACCGTCCGAGAGCACGAACCGGAGGCGCTCCGGCAGTGGCGGCACGCCGTCCGGGACGGGTTCCGGGCCGCGTTCGACACGGGGTACCGGGTCGACGACTTCGCGGTGATCACGGCGGACCACGAGCGGCGCAGCTTCTACTTCCTCTCGCCGGCCCCGAAGGAGACCCCGGGGAGCGCCGCCCCCGCCGCCCCAAGCGTATAAGGCCGCCCCCGGCATTCTCATCGGTCGGGCCGTCGGCCGAACGTGACGAACAAGCCCGCGCCTCGCATCTCCTGGGTCCTCCTCGTCGTCCTGGTCGTCGCCCTCGCGACCGGTGCCGCGGCGAGCATCCTCGTCGCCGCATCGACAGCACCCCCGCCGTCCTCCGGCACGGCGTCCCTGGTCATCCTACCCGAGTGGACGATCGCCGCCATCTCGTGGGGGATAGTGGCCTTGGTCGTGGGGAGCCTGGTGGTCTGGCGCCTCACGTCCGGTCCGAGCTCGGCGCTGACCCGGGTGGCCGTTTCCATCCTCGCGGTGGTCCTTCTGGGAGTCCTCTTCGTGGTCGGGGCGCGCTTCCTCGGCGTTGGCGGAATGGTCGGCCCGGGAGGTTCCGGCGGCGTAGCCGACGGCAACTCCGGCACCCCCCCGAACAACAGCACGGTGATCACCGGGCAACTCAACGGCACGGGCGGTCAGATTGTCCTCTTCCCAAGCCTGCCGGGGTGGGTCCCGCTCGCGGTCCTCGGGATCGTCGTGCTGCTCGTTGTCGTCGTCGGGGTTCCCCAGACCCGTCGGTACCTTGCCGAACGGCGCGAGGGGGGCGTCATGCGTCGCAGAACGGAGGTGACCGTGCCCGCGGGCATGCGCGAGGCCCTGACCCGGGCGTCCACCGACCTCGACCTCGGGGGGGACCCTCGTGTCGTCATCCTCGCCCTCTACGCGGCGATGCTGACGCACCTACAACCGATGGTCGCCGACCTCGGGACGAGCACGCCCGAGGAGATCCGCGCGGCCCATCTCGTCCGCCTCGGCGTCCGGCCGGAGGCGGCGAGAACGCTCACGCGCCTCTTCGAGGAGGCCCGGTACTCGACCCACCCGATGGGCCTGGCGGAGAGCGTTCGAGCGCAGGAAGCGGTCCGGGCGACGCTCGATGACCTCGCCCGACGGACCTTCCACGAATGAACGCCGCCGCGACGGTGCTCCTGTGCGTCGTGGCGGTCCTCGCGAGCGGGCTGGCGATCGCGGCCGGGACGAACGAGGCGACGGCCCTTCCGGCCGCCGCCGTCGCGGTCACGGCGGCAGCGCTCCTCTTGGTCGGGGTCGTCGCGCAGACCCGCTGGCCCCCCGGCCGACCTCTTCCGACCCTGCCGGCCGACCCGGCGCGGGTCCGCTCCTCGCTCCGAGCCGGAGCGCACGGCCGTTCCGCGCTCGTCTGGTTGCTCGACAACCTCGAGCGGACCGGAGGTAGCTCGAATCGACCGAACACCTCCATGGAGGAGCTCGGTCGTCTCCAGGCCCTGAGCCCGGAGGAGTTCCGGGAGTACCTCGGCGAGCGCGTGAGCTACCTCGAGAGGCAGACGTGAGCGACCCCCGGTCGCGCCCGCTTCGATGGCGACCGCTCGCCCCGTTCCTCTTGTCGACGGGGGCCGCGTTGCTGCTCGCCGCGGTCCTCACCCGCAACCCGACCCCGCTGTTCCTTGCGCTTCCCCTCCTCCTCGCGCCCGTCGCGGCCGGCCTCGCCGGTCCCCGGAGCTCCCCACCGGTCCGGATCGACCTTTCGGTCGAGGGCGCGGCGGCCGAGGTGCGGCTCCGGGGCGCCGTCGTACCGGAACCGGGGGTGGACGCTCGAGACCTCGTCGTCGAGCTCGAGCGACCCCCGAGCCTGGTCGGGGACCCCGCCCAGTTCGATTACTCGCCATCGCAGATCCGGTTCGCCGCGAACTGGACCGCTCCCGAGCCCACCATCACCGAGGTCACCGTCCCGACGGTCCTATGGCGGGACCCGATGGGGATCGTGGAACGGGAGACCGTCTCCTCGGCCTCCCCCGTCGTGGTCTCTCGGTATCCGCCCGAGCTCCTTCGCATCGGGGCCGTCCGACTCGAGCGTACGACCCCTCTTCCGGGGGAGACCCACTCCCGACGGGTCGGGGAGAGTGGCGAGTTCCACGGGATCCGTCCCGCGCGGCCGGACGACCCTCCCCGGCAGATCAATTGGCGCGCCACCGCCCGCGCCGGACGACCGCTCGCGAACGAGTACGACCTCGACAAGACGGGGGACCTCCTGATCCTCCTCGATGCCCGGCCGACGCCGCTCGGACGGGCGGTCGACGAGCGCCTCTTCTCGGTCGCCCGCGCGGCCGCGGTCGGCCTCAGCGACTCCTTCCTCCGAGTGAAGTCGAGGGTCGGGGTCGGGGTGTTCGGAGAGTTCCTGGACGTCGTCCCGCTCTCCACGGGCCGGACCCAGCGCATCCGCATCGAGATGGCCCTGAAGCGGGCCCATCTCTCCTCGGTCTCCGCCCCGGCCGAGCGGTGCGCGGTCTCCGCCCGGCGCCATTTCCCGCCGGGGCTCACGACAGTCGTCTTCTCCAGCCTCGCGGACGATTCGTCGGAGGACCTGAGCCCGTACCTGCGACGGCGGGGCTTCCCGGCCGTGGTCCTCAGTCCGTCGCCCCTCCCGCTCATCGCAGCCGCGTCGCAACTCACCGGAGCGGACGAGGAGCTCGCGAGTCGGATCGCCCGCCTCGTGCGCCGGGATCGGATCGCGCGGGCCTGGCAGGAGTCCCCGACGATCGACTGGGACGACTACTGGTCGCTCGGGAAGTTCGTGGAGTTCGTCCGTCGCCCGCGCGTCCGGAGGGCCTGATGAGCGCCCCGACGGCGCGGGTCCGGCTTCGGTCCCTCCGACCGGTATCGCTCGCCCTCCTGCTGGTCTCCGCCACCTACCTCGGCTTCCTCTCCGGTGTTCCCGACGGATTCGGACCCCTCCTGGCGGCGGCCGCCATCGCCGTCGCCGCCGCGCTTCGCATGAGTTCCCGGAACCGCGTCGCCGCGTATGCTCCCGTACCGGCTCTCGCCGCCCTCGCTCTCGAAGCCATCCCGGCCCCGGTCGGGCTCGGCACCGAGCTCGTCGCGGGGCTCGCGGGCCTCGCGTTCCTCGTCTGGCTCGCGGACGACCCGTCCCGCCCGGCGAGGGGGTCCGTCCGGAGCCTTCCGACGGTCACCGTGCCGGCGCTCGCCCTCGGGATCGCCTGGTCGAGCGCGCTCCTCCTCCCCGCGGGCGCGGTCCCGCTCGGGGTCGCCGGAGGTCTCCTCGCGCTCACGCTCGCCGCCGTCGCCCTCCTCGTAGGGCGCCCGACGGCCTTCGACCGGGAAGAGGCGTGAAGCTAATGGGGAGGCGACCGGTATCCTTCACGGCGCGGCACCGCTGCGCCCGGGTACCGACGAAGGGTCCCTCTCGACTCAACGCGGACGGGTCGTCCGCCGAGGATGACGTGAGGACAACCCCGGTGTCCGACACCCCCGGCCGGGGTCAGACCCCTGAGAGGGCGTGCGCCTACCGTGAGGGAGGTCGTTACGGCTGGGGAACAGTCGACCCGTCCCGGACCCCGGCGCGCACCGGAGTCGGGGGGTTCGCCATATACCCCGGGGGCAGTCGGCGGCCGGAGGGACGACAGTGAACCCGACCGAAGCCCGGGCGCTCGCGGACCGGATCCGCGGGGCGGTGCGGACGGCGGTCGTGGGCCGGGAGCTCGCGGTCGAGCAGGTGCTGACCGCGCTGGTCGCGGACGGTCACCTCCTCATCGAGGACCTTCCCGGTCTCGGGAAGACCCTTCTGGCGAAGTCGTTCGCGAGCGCGCTCGGCCTCGAATTCCAGCGCGTGCAGTTCACGGCTGACCTTCTTCCGCACGACATCACCGGGGGGGAGATCCTCGACCCCGAGAAGGGGGGGTTCTCGTTCCGCCGCGGCCCGATCTTCACGAACATCCTCCTCGCCGACGAGATCAACCGGGCACCGCCGAAGGTGCAGTCCTCGCTCTTGGAGGCGATGCAGGAGTACCAGGTGACGAGCGAACGCTCGACGTACCCGCTCCCGCGACCGTTCCTGGTGATCGCGACGGAGAACCCGCTCGAGCTCGAAGGCACCTACCCGCTTCCCGAGGCCCAGGTGGACCGCTTCCTCGTCCGCCTGCAGGTGGGCTACCCCACGCCCGAGGAAGAGCGAGGGATCCTCGAGCGACGTCGAGCCCGGAAGGTCGAGAACGTCGAGGTCCCTCCGATCGCGGACGCGACCACCTTCCTCGGCCTCCAACGGGCGGTCGAGGAGATCACCCTCGACCCGAGCCTGGCCGAGTACATCGTGGAGCTCGTCCGCGCGACCCGTCACGACGTCCGCACCGAGGTCGGCGCGTCGCCCCGGGGGTCGCTCGCCCTCCAGAAGCTGTCCCGAGCGCGGGCCCTGCTCGAGGGCCGCGACTTCGTCGTTCCCGACGACATCAAGTCGTTCGCGGTCCCCGCGCTCGCGCACCGGATCATCGTGAAGCCGGAACCGTGGATCCGCGGCACCCGGGGCGCGGACATCGTCCGGCACTCGCTCGATAACACCCCGGTACCGAAGGTCGGCTAGCCCCGGGGGAGCGCAAAGGGTTTTCAGGATGGTCCGGGTCGGTCTCGCGATGTCGTCCGAACGGGTGGTCGTCGTCGCGGACCCGATTGACCGAGAGGCCCTCGACCGACTGAAGACCGGCCCGTGCCGAGTGGTCGACGCGAGCGCCGACCCCGCGTCGTTGCCCGCCCACCTCACCGAGGCGTGGGGGCTCATCGTCCGAAGCCGGACGAAGGTGACCGCTGACCTCCTGGCGAAGGCCCCTCACCTCGAGCTCGTCGCCCGCGCGGGGGTCGGCGTCGACAACATCGACATGGCCGCGACCGCCGCGCGGGGGATCCGGGTCGTCAACGCTCCGAGCGCCGCGACCCAAAGCGTCGCGGAGCTCACCGTCACCCTCTACCTCCTGCTCGTGCGAGGCCTCTACCCTTCCATCTCGACCACGAAAGCCGGAGAATGGAAGCGGGGGACGCACGGTCGGGAGCTCTCGGGCAAGACGGTCGGTTTCGTCGGCTACGGCCGCATCGCGCGCGAGGTCGCGCGTCGCCTGGTACCGTTCGGCGTCACGACGATCGCGTTCGACCCGTTCGTCCCGAAGGCCGGGGACGGGACCGAGATGGTACCGCTCGACCGCCTTCTCGAGAGGGCGGACATCGTGAGCGTCCACGCGGCGGTGACGGCGGAGAACCGCCACATGCTCGACGCCCGGGCGTTCGGACGGATGAAGCCCGGCGCCTTCCTGGTCAATGTCGCGCGCGGCGTCCTCGTGGACGAGGCCGCCCTGCTCGCCGCCCTCGCCTCGGGTCGCCTCGCCGGGGCCGCGCTCGACGTCTTTGAGGTGGAACCTCCGATGAACCGAGAGCTTCTCGCGCATCCCAACGTGATTGCGACCCCGCACCTCGGCGCTTCGACGCACGAGGCCCAGCAGCGGGCGGGCACCGACACCGTGGACGAGGTCCTCCGCGCGCTCCGAGGGGAGCCCCTCACTGCCCTCGTCGCGACCCCGGGAGGCGCCCGATGACGTACGACCCCGAGACGGCGACGTTCCTGATCGCCGGACCCGTTCGGATCCACCCCCGGGTCCTCCGCGCGATGTCGATGCCGTCCCTCAACCACCGGGGCGATTACTTCCACGGCGTCGTCGCCGAGATCCGCGAGCTCGTGCCCGTCCTCTTCGGCGCGAAAGGCCACCAGGTCATCGTTACGGGCAGCGGCACGGCCGGCCTCGAGGCGGTCTACTCCTCCCTCGTGCCCAAGGAGGGGCGCACGCTCGTGCTGACGAACGGGAACTTCGGGGACCGGACGAACTCGCTCGTCCGCCGGTACTCGAGCAACGTGACCACGCTCTCCGCGCCCTGGGGCCAGCCGGTCTCGGTCGATTCCGTCAACGCCGAGCTCGCGAAGGGGGACGTCAAAGCGGTCTGCCTCGTCCACAACGAGACGAGCGTTGGGCTCGCGAACGACCTCCAGTCCCTCGCTCCCGCGATCCGCGCGTCCGGCGCGCTCTTCCTCGTCGACGGTATCAGCGCGGTCGCCGGGATCCCGCTTCCGATCGAGGCCTGGGGTGTCGACGCGGTGGTCGCGGGCAGCCAGAAGGGCCTCGCGGCTCCCGCCGGGCTCGCGCTCGTCCACCTCTCCGACCGGGCGGTCGCCGCGCTGCACCCGGGGACGTTCTACCTCGACCTCGCCGCCCACTTGAAGTCGATCGAGAAGAACGACACCCCGTGGACGCCCGCGGTCCCGCTCTTCCTCGCGCTCCGCGAGGCGCTCCTCCTCCTCAAGGAGGAAGGGCTCGACCACCGCCTCGAGAGAACCCACCGGCTCGCCGAGGCCTCGCGCGCCGCGGTCGACGTGCTCGGCCTCGAGCTGTTCCCGGACCGGAGGCACGCCTCCGACACGGTCACGGCGGTGAAGAACCCCGCCGGGATGGGAGACCCCGAGTTCCGCAAGGTGCTCGAGCGACAGTACAACATCCTCCTCCAAGGGGGTCAGGGGGCGCTCGCCGGCAAGATCTTCCGCATCGGCCACATGGGGATCGCCGATTGGCCGGACCTCCTCGTCACCTTCGCGGCGATCGAGCGGATCCTGGGGAAGGCGGGCCATCTCCCGTCCCCCGGCGCCTCGCTGCGCGAGGTCGTCGACCGGATGCCCTGACGCACCGCCGCGCCCGCGACGAGACGAGACCCGACTAGATGTCCACGATCACCCGGGCCCGGCCGCGCTTCGGGTCGAAGACGAGGCCGTGGAGGGTCACCGCCTTGACCTCGGTCCGCGAGGTGTGACGGTCCGGGTCGAACCGCTCGCCCGAGACGCTCGCCAGGATCGCGGTCGGAGGGTCCCCGACCGGCCGCGCCCGGATGTCGCGGCCGATGAACCCGTCCGTCTGCTCGAGGACGATGAGCTCGGTCAGGAACGCGACCACGAGCTCCGTCGGGTCCCCTCCCGACGCGCTCACCGCCCGGTCCTCCCGGCGGCGGACCTTCCTCAGGTCGGTCATGAGGGCGTAGAGGCCGAGCCCCAGGGCCTCGAACAGGGCCGCCGAGGACGGCCCGGTCGCCCAGATGCCGACGTCCGCGGTCGTCGGGAAGCTCCCCCACCGGCGGGGTCGGCCCCCGCGATTCCCGTGCGCCTTCGTGGTCTCCGCGAGGTCCGAAGGAACTTTTAAGCGACCGGCCGGTCGGCTCTTCTCCTCCGATGCGCGCGACCCTCGTCGTTCCCACGCTCAACGAAGCCCGGTCGATCGCGCACGTACTGCGCCGCTTCCGGACCGCGGCGTCCGAGGCGAACACGACGATCTTCTCGGGAGCGCCGGTCGACTGGGAGGTCCTCGTCGTCGACGGGGCGTCGGCCGACGGGACCGCAGCGATCGCGGAGGCCGAGGGGGTGCGGGTCATCACCGAGCGGCGCCGGGGCTACGGGCGGGCGTACAAGACCGGGTTCGCCGCGGCGCAAGGGGAGGTCCTCGCTACGGCGGACGGGGACGCCACCTACCCGGTGGAAATGGTCCCGGGGCTCGTGAAGAAGCTCCTCGACGAACGGCTCGATTTCCTCACGGGGAACCGGTTCGCTCAGCTCGACCGGAAGGCGATGACGACCGAGCACTGGATCGGGAACCGGCTCCTGAACATCTTCCTCGATGTCGCCTACCACCGATACCTGAAGGGGGTACCGGGGGGCGTGCTTGAGGACAGCCAGAGCGGTTTCTGGGTGTTCCGGCGCGAGCTGCTGGAAAGGTTCCACCTCACGCAGGACGGGATGGCGTTCAGCGAGGAGCTCAAGCTCGAGGCGATCCTGCGCGGGGTTCGCATCCTCGAGATCCCGATCCCGTACTCGGAGCGTTGGGGACCGCCGAAGCTCTCGAGCTGGCGGGACGGGACCCGGAACTTCCTGTTCCTCGTGGAGAAGCGCTTCGCGGTCGCCCGCGAGGGATGGAGCGGCGCGCCCATGGCTCCCGCGAACGGAGTGAAGGGCCGCGCCTCGCCGTAGTCGAACCGTCGGGGCGGTGCCCCGAGGACCTCCCGGATTACGCGGTCTTCCCGGAGCGTTCCCGCGACTTCACGCGGAGGCCCTTGTAGCCGCACCGACGGCACTGGACAGCCTTCGGCGGATTCCGGGCCGAGCAGTTCATGCAGATCTTCTTGTTGAGCAGTCGCTCGACCGCTTCGGGAAACGGCATGGGGAGGCCGCTCACGCGGCCTCGGCTATAAAGCGTGCGCGGCGTGTGCTCCGAAGAGGCTTTCCGCGCCGTCCGCGCTTTCGCGTCCGTGCTCGCGGTCGAGGACGGCGTGGCCGCAGTTCGGCTCGCTCGTCGGGCGGTCGAGGGCGCGGTCGCTCCGCACCCGGGTCCCGACCCCACCGAGGCCGCTCGCGGCGAGCGTCTCTCCGCGGTGTTCGACGAGCCTCGGGGCGTATTCGTGACACTGAAGCGCTACCCCGACGACGCGCTCCGGGGTTGCATCGGCTATCCTCTCCCGGTCCTGCCGCTTCGGTCCGCGCTCGTCCGCGCGGCGGTCTCCGCAGCGGTCGAAGACTTTCGATTCCACCCCGTGCGCGCCTCCGAGCTCCCCCGCCTCACGATCGAGGTCTCGGTCCTCACGGTGCCCGTCCCGATCCGGTTCACGACCCCGGAGGAGGCCCTACGGGCGGTGACCGTAGGGAGGGACGGACTGATCGTCGAAGGCTTCGGGTCGAGCGGCCTCCTCCTGCCGCAGGTCGCTCCGGAGCAGGGCTGGTCGGCGGAGGAGCTCCTGAACGGCACGTGCGAGAAGGCCGGTCTCCCGCCCCGGGCGTGGCGGGACCCGCACGTGAAGGTGCGCCGGTTCGAGGCCGAGATCTTCCGGGAGGTCACACCCGGCGGCGACGTGGTTCGGGCGAACCCGGGCGATGCTACGGCCGGCGGACCACCCGCGCGGAGAACGTGACCCCATCGATCTCCCAGTGGCGGACCTCGGGGTCCGGGGGAAGCGGGGTCTCGGTGAGCTCGAACGGCTCGGCGAGGAGGTCGCTCGCCAGCGCGGCGCGTCGGGCCTCCAGCGCCCGGTAAATGGCCCCGGTGGCGGCGACCGTGATCCCGACCTTCTCGGTGTACTTGAGGCCAAGTTCCTTCCGTGTCTGCTGGAGGCGGCGGGCGACCTCGCGCGCGAGCCCCTCCTCCGCGAGCTCCGGGGTGGGCTCCCGGGGCAGGGCCGCGACTGGCGTGGCGTTGTCCTCGCGTACGACCCAGGCGGAGTCCGAGAAGGTCGTACATTCCCCCGCGGGCACCCGGCGGACGCGTTTCACGTTCAGTTCGTCGGCGAGAAGCCCCACCCCCTCGGGGCCGAGCCCGGCGAGGGCGGCCGACGGTTCGCCGAAGAGGACGAGCTCGGCGAGCGGGATCCGGGACCTCACGCCGGCCCGGTGCCGGAGCTCGCGACCGACTTCCACCAGAGCGCGCAGCTCGTCCATCGCGTGCTCGAGCGCCTCGTCGCGCGGCGCCAGCGAACGTGGCCACTCGGTTCGGTGCACGGAGAGGTCCCGTTCCCGGTAGCCGTGCTCGCCGACCTCCTGGTGGAGCCACTCGGCCGTGAAGGGCAGGAGGGGCGCCATCGTCCGACCGAGGCCGAGGAGGGTGTAGGAGAGGGTCGCGTGGGCGGTCCGCCGGTCGGGAGAGGCCTGGTCGGCCCAGAACCGGGGGCGGGACCGGCGCAGGTACCAGGTCGACAGGTCATCCACGAACGTTCCGACCGCGCGCGCCCCGCTCCCGATGTCGTAGCTCTCGAGGGACCGTTCGACCTCGGTGCGGGTCGTTTCGAGGCGGGACAGGAGCCAGCGGTCGAGAACGCCCGAGGGCAGCGGTCGCTCCCCTACGGGCGACAACCGGTCGGCGCGAGCGTTGCCGAGGTGGAACGCGATGACGTTGCCGAGCGTTCCGAGCGTCCGCGCGGCCGTCTTGCGGATCGTGTTCTCGTCCCCTCGCATCGGCTCCGTGTAATCGGACGAGAGGAACGTCCATCGAAGTGCGTCGGCGCCGTAGTGGTCGAGCAACGAGAGGGGCTCGAGCGCGTTGCCCTTCGACTTCGACATCTTCCGACCGCCCTCGTCGAGCACGAGGCCGGTGGTGAGGCACGCGCGGTAGGCCGGCCGGTCGAACAGGAGCGTCGCGATGACGAGCAGGGCGTAGAACCAGCCCCGGGTCTGGTCGAGCCCCTCGGCGATGTAGTCGAGCGGCGCGGCCGGGTCGAACGGCCCGGGTTCGAACGGGTAGTGGAACTGGGCGAACGGCGCCGAGCCGCTGTCGTACCAGGCGTCGATCGTGTACGGCTCGCGTTGGGCCTCGCCTCCGCAGGTCGCGCACCGTAACCGCAGACGGTCGACCGTTACCCGGTGCGGGTCGAACGGCGTCGGGAGAGGGCTCCCGAGGCGCTCCTCGAGCTCGGCGAAGCTGCCCACGCACGTCGCGTGGCCCGCGGAGCACATCCAGATCGGGAGCGGCGTCCCCCAGTACCGGCTCCGCGAGAGCGCCCAGTCCTTCGCCTCCGTCAGGAAGTTCCCGAACCGACCCTCCCGAAGGTGCTCCGGTAGCCACTTCACGGTCGCATTGTAGCGGACCAGTCGGTCGGTCGCGCGCGAGGTGCGCACGAACCAGGAATCGATCGCGCGGTAGAGCAGGGCCGAGTCGCACCGCCAACAGAACGGGTACGTGTGGCGGAGGGTCGAGTGCGCGAAGAGCCGACCTCGCGCTTCGAGGTCCTTGAGGAGGATCGGGTCGGCGGCCTTGAACGACTTCCCCCGGACGAGCGGCACCGCCTCCGTGAACACGCCTCGGCTGTCGAGCGGGTCGAACACTCCGACCTTCTCCCGGGCCCCAATCCGCTGGTCGTCGGGTCCGTAGCTCGGAGCGATGTGGACGAGACCGGTGCCTTCCTCGGTGTTCACGAGGTCGTCGAGGACCACCCGGTACCGACCGGGACCCGGCCCGGGAGTATCGAACGGAGGCCGGTACGTGAGTCCGGCGAGGGCCGTGCCTGAGAGCCGCTCGACCACGGGGGTGCCTTCGGGGAAGTAGCGCGGAACGGCGGCCGTGGCGAGGACCAGTTCCCGGCCGTCGCTCGTCCGCACGACCGAGTACTCGAGGTCGGAGCGCGCCGCGACGAGCAGGTTCGCGGGAAGGGTCCACGGGGTCGTCGTCCAGACCAGCAGCTCGCGCTTCTCCCCCGTAAAGCCGTTGAGCGGGAACCGTACAGTGATCGAGGGGTCGGTGGTCTCGCGGTACCCTTGGGCGACCTCGTGCGAGGAGAGGGGGGTCTCGCAGCGAGGGCAGTACGGGAGAACGTAGTGTCCCTTCTCGAGGAGGCCGCGGTCGAAGAGCGTCTTCAGCGACCACCAGACGCTCTCGATGTACGGGGGGTCCATCGTCCGGTAGGCCCGCTCGTAGTCGAGCCAGTAGCCGAGCCGCCGGCTCATCTCCTGCCAGACCGAGGCGACCTCGAGGGTCCCGGTCCGGCAGTCCTCGCAGAACCGCTCGACCCCGAACGCTTCGATCTCCTTCTTCGACTTCAGACCGTGACGCTTCTCGATCTCGAGCTCGACCGGTAGGCCGTGGCAGTCCCAGCCCGCCATGGGGCTCACGAGGCGCATCCCACGCATCCGACGGTAGCGAAGCTCGACGTCCTTCAGGACCCGGGCCACGAGGTGACCGAGATGCGGCGCCCCGTTCGCGGTCGGGGGTCCTTCGGTGAACCGGAACACCGGCCCCTCGGGCCGGCCCGCGAGCACCGACGCCGGTACCCCGGTCGCCTCCCAGTAGGCGAGGACGCGGGCCTGGACGGCCAGCGGGGACGGGGCCTCGGAGCTCTCCTCACCCGCCGTCATGGGCGGCCGCGACGAAGCCGGGAAAGATAAAGCCGAGCGGCCCCGCCTCGACTACCGCCTCAGGCCGTACGGCGGTCGGCTCTTCGATTCGAACCCGACCCGGCTCGACGGATGGCGTCGGATGATCGTCCCCTCGTACTCCGTGATGTGCGCGTCGCGACCCAGCGTGATCTTGGGGGAATGGACGAACTTCACGTCGACCGCTTCGAGGGTGACCGCATCGGCCTCGACCCGTTGGACGGTGACGGTGACCCGGCGGCCGAGGACCTTCTCTACGAGGTTCGGGACCCGGCCACGGACAGAGACCGAGCCGGCCCGGATCGTCCCGAAGGCGGAGTCCGCCGTGAGGCGAGCCGAAACGGAGCGCCCGACCAGGTCGCCCGCCACCTGGCCCTCCCCTTGGAGGGTGAGTTCCCCGACGATGAGCGACGGAGCGGTGAGGCTCCCCCGCACGGTCAGGATGCGGTCGACCGAGGTCGCGCCGAGCACCCGAGCGGTCCCCTTGAGGTCGGCGTCCCCAGCGTGGAAGGTGAGGCCCGCGCGCAGTGAACCGGAGCCGGTGAGCGTGCCCTGAACGTCTATCGCGCCTCCCACATCGAGCGTCCCGCGATACTCGAGCCCGGTCGCCGTGAGCTTCCCACCGAGGGAGACCGTTCCGTCGAGCGTTCCCTGCCCGAGGTCGACGTCCCCGGTCACCTTGACGGTCCCCCGAGCGGTCCATCGGTCGGCGTTGACCGACTCCTTGCGGACCGTGCCGGACTCCCGTAGGTCCCCGACACGGGGCCGCGGCGGTGGCGCGGTCGTGCGGGCGGGGGTCGACGGAGGGACAGGGGCGGATACCGGAGGAGAGGCTACCGACATGAGACCCTCTCAGGCCGCGCGGGGGGGGAGCGAGCCGCGAAGTCGGCGGTGCTGGACCATGATGCAGAGGTTCTCGACGACCATCACGCCGGCGCCCCGCGCCTTCGCGGCGGCCGGCGCGTTCTCGACCCCGAGCTGCATCCAGACCGTTTGGGCGCCTCGGGCAATCGCTTCCTCGACGACCGGAGGAACCTGTTCGCTGCGTCGAAAGACGTCCACGAGGTCGACCCGGACGTCGGCCGGGATGGCCGAAAGGGAGGGGTAGGCCCTCTCGCCCAGGACCTCGGTGAGCATCGGATTCACCGGTACGATCCGGTATCCCTGCGCCTGAAGGTAGCGCGCTACCTCATTCGAGTCCCGGTCGGGCTTGTCGGAAAGTCCCACGACCGCGATCGTTCGGGCCCGTCCGAGGACGTCGCGGAGCTCGGCATCGGTGGCCGCCATCGGAGGGGGGACGCGGGTTCCGTTCTTGATGCTGACGGGGGCAGGGGGAGCAGGCGCGGGCCGCTACGGAAGGGGGGGAGGAGGGATCGGCGGAAGGTCGAACGGCTCGCGGTTGAGGTAGTGGATGAGCCCGATGAGGGCCCCGATGAGCACGACGAGGTACTCGAGGATGATACCCCCCTCTTCGGAGATGAGGGTGAAGAACGCGGCGGCGTCGTGCGCCCCGTGGAGGACGGCCGGGACGACGAGGTTGCCGCGCGAGAACCGGTACGTCGCGGCGAACGCGAACCCCAGGAGGAACAGGCCGGGAAAGATGAGCGGTGCCGCGACCCCATAGGTCGTCCCGTAGTAGAGGTGGACCCCGGCGAAGACCACGCTCGTCCAGACCGCGGGGACCATCCAGGGGCCCGAGCGGTCGCGCCAGTAGCCGAACATGAACCCCCGGAAGATCGTCTCCTCCAACGCTCCGACGACGAACGAGAACCCGACGAAGAACCAGGGGTTCCCCGTCGCCTGTTGGAGCGCCGGGTTGGGCCGGTTCAGCAGCTGGAGCGCGGCCGGGTCGACGACCTCGTAGACGATCGTGAGGAGGAGGACCACGAGAAGGGCGAGCAGCGAAAGGAGCCCGTAGAACCGCAGGCCGTGCCAGGTGGCGGAACCCATGCGGCGACCCCAATCCCGCAGCGGAGCCCCGCCCACGAGCAGGGCGAAGGCGATGATCGGGATCCCGTAGACAACGAAGACGTCGCCCGGAAGGTTCCCGTAGACAATGTCGGTGGCGGGGAGCAGCTCGGGAACGAAGTACTGGCTCAGGATCGCGACGACGGTGATCACGACGCCGAGGGAGTACCGACCGAGCGAGGCGGGTACGATCGCGGGGCCGTAGCGCTGGGTTCCCCGCTCCCCTTCGGCCATTCGTCTAGGGTGGGCGTTCGCCCTTTATCGGTCCTTCGGGGCCACGGTCGGGTCGCTGGCGGTTCGCTCGGCCGCGCACAGGCAGGCCAAGAGGTCCTCGAGCGTGGCGCGCGCGCTCGCGGCGGAGTTCGCGGTGAGCCGGATCTCGATGTCGCTCCCCTCCGTTTCGACCGAGACGAACGAGGGGTTGTCCGCCCGCACGGCCTCCACGACCCGCCGCGCGGTCGTCGGGTCCGGGAACGAGCCCCGGAGCCGGACCGTCAGCTCGACTCCGGTCCCTTCCGACGCGGGGGCTGCGATGGGTTCCCTCCTGGGGCCTGGGCGCCGGGCCCTCGACTGAGCGCTCCCGACACGACTGGGGCGGTATGGGTCCGGCGGGCGGTCTCGGCCTGCGCGCGCTCCTTGAGGTAGGTCACGATCGAGGGCCAGACCTTCCCATCGTCCCGTACCTTGTTCTCGAAGTTGTGCTCGCCGAGGAATCGGGTGAACGCCGCCTGGCTGACCGCGTCCCAGCTCCCCGTGAGGCGACCGGAGTAGTACCCGAGCACCCCGAGGTCGTGCTGGAGCCCGCGCGCGACGTCGCCCTCGATCACGAGGAGCGTCGCCGGGTCCTCCCGGCTCAGCATCGTCATGTCGTAGATCTGGAAGACCCGCTTGAGCTCCTCGATCGGCGACGGGTGCTCGTCGACCCGAAGGTCGACCCAGCGGTCGTTCCCCCCGCCGTAGCCTCCCCCCTTCCGCACGGCGTAAAGGGCGGCCGACTGCATCCCGCGCCGGTCGCCTCCTTCGCGCTGGCCGGCCGCGAGGGCGGCCAGGAGCCGGTCGAGGATGTCCCCGCCGGTCGATTCGTACGTCCGCGCCATCGCGCGGACCACCTCCGGTCCGAAGAGGATGTTCCCCTGGCAGGCGAAGCCGTTCCCTACCTCGTGCCCTGCCCACTCCATGCACTTCGGGCCGGTGAACGAGGCGGAACCCCCGTTCGCGTCGACGACCCCGAGCTGGCGTTCGTCCCGGCCGGGGTCCGCCTCGGTGAGGCGCCGGACGACCTCCGGGGCGGCGAGTCCCTGGCGGAGCAGCGCGAGCCCCTCCGGTCCGTACGCGACGTTCGCGAGCGCCTGGGTCGCGATCGCCCCGACCCCGGCCTCGGCGAACGGGACGACCGAGCCGACGGAGATGAACTTCGACTGGACGGCGACTCCCCAGGTGGCGGTGTCGCGGTCGAAGGCAACGATCGAGAACGTTCCGAACCGAGGATGCGTCATCGCGGGGGCGGACACCTCGCCCGACTTTAAGAAGTGGGCTTCTCCGAGCGCGTGCCGGCGCCGGTGAGCGCCTCTACCTCGGTGAGGACGTCGTCGACGATCCGCCGTCCCTTCTCCCGGTCCCCCTCGCGGAAAGCCTGGTCCGCCCGCCGGAGGCGGGCGACCGCCGCGTTGACGGAGTGGCCGTGGGCCCGGGCAAAGCCGAGGAGCCGCGAAGCGAGGCGGAGCCGGTTCAGGTCCCGGTCCTCATCGGGCGACGGGGCGTGCTCGGGCGCGCCGGTCGGTAGGTAATCGACCAGACCACGAGGCCAGTTGGTCACTTCCCCCTCCCCCCGGCGGATGCGACGTCGACCGCGCTGCGGCGGGTCCTCGGTCACGCGGCCCTACGCTTCCTCGGTACCGGTCGAGGACGACGGAGCGGCCGGGGCGACCCCGCCTTTCGGGGCCGGAAGCCGTCCGTGGAGGCCGGTCCAGACCGCGTCGATCTCCTCGTAGAAGGGAGCGAGGCCCGTGGGGTCCGCGAGTCGCGCGGCCGCCGCCTCGAGCCTCGGGGTCAGGTCCGCGGTCTCGACGCCGTGCGCGGCGGCCCAGGCGAGGCTCCCCCGGGCGAGCGCGAGCTGCTCGTCCGCGGTCGTCCGGGCCTTCTTGGCCTCCTTCTCCGCGGCCGTGAGCGCGTGGTCCGGGTCCCAGTGAGGAGGGACGGGAGCGAGAATCGAGACGCGGAGGAGGCGGAACGGCTCCGGGAGGGTCGTCCACCGGGGCTCGGCGAACCGGACCGAGAGGAGGTCGAGCGAGGTCAGCGCGGCCGCAAAGTCCCCCTCCGCGAACGCGGCCTCCGCCTTATGGAACGGCACGGTCAGTTCGGGGCTAGGAGCTCCCTTCCAGGTATCGAGAAGGAGCGCGACGCGGGTCGGTACGAGCCGGCGGAGCGCCTTCTTCTCGGGCGGCTCGCGGAACGGCGTCGAGGGAGGGGCTTCGGGGGTCTTTTCCGGGGGGCGGTTCGGGGGACCGGGCATGGACGCGCGGAAGGAGGTTCAGAGGAACTCCTCGAACTCCTTCGTCACCTCCGGGTACTTTTCGTGGACCGCTTTGAGGATGTTGTGGACGCTCAGCTTCTCGAGCTTGACGCCCTGGAGGACGTCGATGACCTTGTCGAACACCTCGTCGCTCAGCTGGACGAGCTTCTCCTTCGCGAGCCAGTTGCGGTAGAGCTTCTCTTCGAGCAGAGCGCGCCAGCCCTTCTCGTACTTCTGGAAGAACTCCTTCGTCGGCGTGCCGGCGTGGACCGCCTCGGCGGCGACGGTCCCGCAGATCTTCCCGGCGATGCAGCCGTTCGCGATGCCGCCCCCGGTCAGCGGGTCGATCATCCGGGCGGCGTCCCCGACGAGCATGATGCCGTCCGCGACCGTCTGCTTGATCGGCGCCGAGATCGAGACCCCGCCCCCGACCATGTCGATCTTCTTGCCCTTCGCGTAGCCGGGGTGGTGGTCGATCCAGCGGTCGAGGAGGTTCCGGGCATCGGCCATCGCCTTCACCTGGCTCACCTGGACGCCGATCCCGACGTTGGCGAGGCCCTCGCCCTTCGGGAAGATCCATACGTAACCGCCCGGCGCGACCTTGCCGAGGTAGAAGTCGCAGTAGCGGACGTCGCAGTCGACGTTCGTCATACGGTACTGAAGACAGGTATCCATGTCGCGCATCGCGAGGTTGGTGGGGATCCCCGCCCAGCGACCGACCTGGCTCTCGAAACCGTCCGCGCCGATCGTGACCGGCGCGCGGATTTCGAACGTCTCGCCGGAGTGCTTGACCTTGGCCCCGACGATGCGGCCGTTCTCCTTCAGCATCGTCACCGCGGCGGTCTTGAGGAAGATATCGACGCCGACGTTCGCGGCGTCGATCGCGAGCTGCTTGTCGAACGCGGTCCGCTCCACGACGTAGCCGACCTCGTTCCCCGCGTCCTTCTCGTTGATCTCGAAGACCTGCTCGCTGGGGGAGAAGATGCGCGCGCCTTCCACCTCGAGGTTGATCCAGCGGCCGGGCGTGATGCCGACGCCCGCGAGCCACGACTTGCTCAACCCCTCGCCGCAGCGAACGGGGCTGCCGATCTCCTGGCGCTTCTCGATCATCACGACCTTCGCGCCGTTCTTCGCCGCCCATTTCGCCGTCATGCTACCGGCGGGGCCGGCACCGATGACCAGGACGTCCGTTTTCAGGTCGGGCATGGACTTCGAACCCTCCGTGAGGTCACCCGATCTCGATCGCGCCGACGGGGCAGGCCTTCACGCAGATCTCGCAGCGCGTGCAGACCCTCTCGTCGAACGTGATCCGGGTCTCGTCGAGGTAGATGCAGTTGAGCGGGCAGATCCCCACGCACGCCCCGCAGTAGATGCAGAGCTGGCCCGAGGACTCGATATGGAGATGCTTCTTGCTGGGCATCGCCCGACCTCCGCGGTCACCGGGCCCCACGATATTAAAGGCTATCCAACGAGGGAAGGGGATCCGGCCGTCACGGCCTTCGGCGGGGGCGCAGCGGGGGGCCGCTCGTGCTCGGCGAGCCAACGTTCGGCGTCGATCGCGGCCATGCAACCGGAACCGGCCGCGCTGATGGCCTGTCGGTACCGACGGTCGTGCACGTCGCCGGCCGCGAAGACCCCCTCGACGCTCGTTCGGGTCTCCTGATGGACCGTGACGTATCCTTCGGTGTCGAGCTCGAGCGCGCCGCGGAAGACGTCGGTCGCGGGAACGTGGCCGATCGCGACGAAGAGGCCCCCGACCTTGAGGTCCGTCACCGTGCCCGTCCGCGCGTTCCTCACGCGAAGGCCTTCGACCGTCTCGCGGCCGAGGACCTCCTCGACGATCGAGTCCAGGAGGAACGAGACCTTCGGGTGGGAGCGCGCCCGTTCGAGCATGATCGGGCTCGCGCGGAACTTGTCGCGGCGGTGGAGGATCGTGACGTGGGTGGCGAAGTTCGTCAGGAAGAGCGCCTCCTCCATCGCGCTGTCGCCGCCGCCGACAACGGCGAGCTCCTTCCCTTTAAAGAAGAACCCGTCGCAGGTCGCGCACGCGGAGACCCCGTGGCCCTTCAAGCGGTTCTCGGACGGCAGGTCGAGCCACCGGGCGTTGGCCCCGGTGGCGACGATCACGGCGTCCGCCCGCACCGTTCCGCTCGAGCCGGTCTGGAGGACAAAGGGACGCGTCGACAGGTCGACCCGAGTCACGTTGTCGTCCACGAACTCGGCCCCGAACCGGGTGGCCTGGCGTCGCATCCGATCGATGAGCTCGGGACCCTGGATCCCCTCCGGGAACCCGGGATAGTTCTCGACGTCCGTGGTGATGAGGAGCTGGCCCCCCGGGGGAACCCCCGAGATCACGAGCGGTTTCAGCTCGGACCGGGCCGCGTAGAGCGCGGCCGTGAGCCCGGCGGGGCCGCTGCCCAGGACCGCGACCCGGACCGCTCGAGGTTCTCCGTCCATCGTCCGACTACCCCCGACGGAGGTTAAAGGCCCGACCCCTAGCGTTTCTCGCGGGCTCCTAGGTGAAGGCGGTCGCCCGCCTCGGCCTCGGCGTAGGCGGACCGGAAGAAGAGGAGAGGAGGGGCGTCCCGCCCGACCTCCATATGGACGACCTCCCCGACGAAGAGAACGTGATCGTAGGCCGGAGCGCGCGACACCACCCGGCACTCGAGCGCGCCCAGAGTACCGTCCAAGAGCGCCACGCCCGTGCGGCCGCGGTGCCGGGGAAGGCCCAAGAACTTCTCGGCCGGCGGGATCGGGCGGGCGAACCGCTCGCTCACGGGGCGCTGGTCGGCCCCGAGGAGGTTGACCCCGAAGAGCCCCGTCCGCTCGATCACGGGGGTCGTGTCAGCGTCCTCCGTGAGGCTCACGAGGACGGACGGAGGAGCGAGGGAGACCGACAGGAACGCGTTCACGGTGAGGCCCGCGTCGAGCGGGCCGTCGCGCGCGGTGACGACCGAGACACCGGTCGGCCAGCGGGCCATCAGGTCCCGGAACGCGGTGCCGTCGACCGGGGCGGGGGAGGGTTCGGGCGTCATTCGTCTCTCCACTTGAACAGCCGCACCGCGAGCAAGAAGACGACCACTGAGCCGACCAGGACGACCAGAAGGTCCAGCAGCGCGCGGGAGGTGTTCGAGAACAGCATCACCTGGTTCATCCCGTCGATCACGTAGTAGAGCGGTAGGATCCGCGCGAACGCCTGCAGCCCCGGGGGCATGCTAGAGACCTGGAAGAACGTTCCCGAGAGGAACATCATCGGGAACGTGATGATGTTACCGATCAACGCGGCGCTCTCGGGGGTCTTGGCGACCGACCCCGCGAGCATGCCGAGCGAGACGAAGAAGAAGGGGCCGACCACGAGGAAGGGGATCACCCCGAGCGTGAGCGTGACGTGGGCATTGAACAAGAACACCCCCGCGCCGATCATGATCCCGGCCGTAACGAACGTCAAGCCCACGTACCACACGATCCGGGAGGTCAACCACTCCGCCCGAGTGATCGGGGTCAGGGAGAGCTCCCGGAAGATCCCGTCCTTCCGGTAGGAGGAGGCGATGTCGACCATCGAGAACATCGGGCTCGTCAGGATCGCGAAGCCGATCAGCCCCGGGATGAGGTAGTCAATGTACTTGTAGACCTGGCTCCCGACGTTGAGGGTCGTGAAGCCGACGACCGGAGCACAGGACGTTCCGCTGCACACCGCCCTCAGGTTGAAGCCGTTCGCGACGCCCTGGACCGCTCCCAGGACCGTTCCGGTCGACGAGGCAGCCTCGGGGTTCGTGTAGAGGGTGAGGTTGACCGGCGTACGGTTGTAATAGTCGTTCTGGAACCCGTCGGGGACCACGAGCCCGGCCGGGTAGTCATTCTGACCGAGGTACGTGGAGAAGTTCTGCGCGCTGACCGAGACCAGCTGGACCTTCACGACGGTCGTGTCGTTGAGCGCGGAAAGGAACTCGACGCTCACGAGGGAGTTGTGGTCGTCGTTGACGACGACCAACGTGACCGCCCCGGTCCCGACCGTGGAGAAGATGAGCCCGAAGAGCGAGATCAGGATGATCGGGAAGATCAGCGAGAAGAACAGGGCCACCGGGTTGCGGAGGTACGTCCGGGAGACGATCCGCAGGTCGGCGGTGATATGGCGCATCTTCATGGCGTGCCCTCCGACTTGAGCGCGCCTTCGTCCATCTGGCCGACCAGGCGGACGAAGACGTCGTCGAGGGTGTCCTGGGTCGTCGAGAACGAAGACCAGGGAAGCCCGCTCGCCTCGATGGCGGTCAGGATCTTGAGGGCGTCTCCCTTATCGGAGAGGGTCACCGAGACCTTCCCATCCTCCATCACCGCGGACGCGCCGAGGTTCATCTGCAAGTAGGCCGCGAGGGCGGGACTCCCCTCCACGCTCATGCGGGCGGGTTTCCCGTGGGCCCGGATGATCTCCGCCGGGCTTCCCGAGGCGATGATCTTGCCGCGGTGGATGATCGCCACCCGGTCGGCGAGGAGCTCGGCCTCTTCGAGGTAATGGGTCGTCAGGAAGACCGTCCGACCCTCCCGCTTCAGCGTCCGGATGACCGCCCAGATCGCCCGGCGGGCGTGCGGGTCGAGGCCGGTGGTCGGTTCGTCCAAGAAGCAGATCTCCGGGTCGTTCGTGAGCGCCAGCGCGAGCCCGAGCTTCTGTTTCTGCCCCCCCGAAAGCGTGTCGAACCGGGAGTTCGCCTTGTCCGCGAGCTCGACCTGTTCCAGAAGGGTGTGCGGGTCGACGTGGGTGTGGAACAGAGCGCGGTAGTACTCGATCGCCTCCTTCGGCGTGATCTTCTCGAAGAACCGGAAGTCCTGGGGAATGACCCCGATGCGTCGGTGCAGCTCCGCCCCCTCCGTCCACGGGTCGAGCCCGAGGACCCGGACCTCCCCCTCGGTGGCCCGTCGCAGCCCCTCGAGGATCTCGGTCGTGGTCGTCTTACCGGCCCCGTTCGGACCGAGGAACGAGAAGACGGTCCCCGGCGGGACCGAGAATCCGATCCCGTCGACGGCCGCGAGAGCCCCGTAGCGCTTGACGAGGCCGGCCACCTCGATCGCCGCCGCCATCGGCGCGGTCCTAGGCTCGAAGGATAAGAGGTCTCCCCGCGGATCTCCGGGGTCGGTCCGTGGGCGCATCGCGATGTTTTTCGTGCGGTCGGGCGAGCTCGGCGGGCGGGTCGATGGGTTGCTCCTCGTGACTCGCGGTTACGTTCTCTGCAATTCTGTCCGAGGACGAAACGATTTATCCCGTCCCTGCCCCCCGACGTGACCCACCCGATCGGTAACCATGACCCGTCCTCTTTCGGAAGCGCTCCGCGCCTCGCCGCTGTTCTTCGAGCCCGTGCCTTCGCCCGCGAGGACCCCGGCGCATCGGGTCGAGGAGCGGACGGCGGCGGTCGTCCGACTGATCGAGACCGTTCCGCGCGTGGACGCCCTCGCGATCCCCGAGCTGGTCGACGAGAACCACGAGGGGAAGCCGCACTACCGGTCGGGGGACCCCCGGGCGTACGCTCGGGTGCTGGCCGAACGCACGGCGCGCGAGGTGGTCACGAACAAGGTCGTCGCGCACCTGCCCGACATCCCGGCGGTCGAGCAATGGGCCCGCGAGACGGTCGACCGGGGCATTCGGCACGTCGTTCTGGTCGGGGGGAGCAGCCGGTACATTCCGTACCCGGGACCTCCGGTCACCGAGGCCGACCGGCTCTGTCGACCGATCTTCACCGCCGCGGGCGGGTCGATCGGCAACATCGCGATCCCCCAGAGGGGGGGCGAGGCCCATCGGATGCTGGCGAAGACGCGCGCCGGTGCGTCGTTCTTCACGACCCAGCTTCTGTTCGACTCCGAAGCCGTGCGGGCGGTCCTCCTTCGGTACGACCTTCTCTGTCGCCAGGCGTCCTTCCCTCCGGCCGCCGTTCTCCTCAGTGTGGCCCCCATCGCGGACGACGAGGATGCGCAGTTCGTCCGCTGGCTCGGGGCGGACCTCCCTGATTCCGCGGAGCGAGCGATCCTGGAAGGAGAGGAGAGTGACGCGGTCCGTCGGAGCGTGATGATTGCGATCTCGGTATGGGAGGACGTCGCGCGAATGGCCCGCGCGGAGCACCTCTCGGTACCCATCGGCGTCAACGTCGAGCAGATCTCGGCCCGCCACCTCGAGGTCGCCGGCGGGCTTCTCAGCGAGTTCGCCCGACGGATTGATTCTCCCCCCGACCCCTCGTAGGCCCGTCCGGTCGCGCGACGGTGCCGGGGCGGGGGTGACCCTCTATCTTCGCTCGGGGGGAGCTTCCGATCGGTTCGAGCCCCGCGCCCCCGATATGGTCGTTCCCTCCTCGAGGAACGGCTCTCCGTCGAGGTCCACGCTCGCGCTGGCGAGGGTGGTGAGGTAGGCGAAGCGGGAGGGGTTGCGGCCGCCGAGGGATCGGTTCCCTCCGAGGAGGAGGCCGACGGTCCCGGCGGCGACCTCTCCCACCTCGGGGGCCCGGACGATCGCCGGGTTGACGCCAAAGGTGAGCGCGCCGGGCGACTCGCGGCCCCGCCCTCCGCGAGCGTACGCGCGGGCGAAGGCGGCGCCCCCTTGGTCGAAGGAGTACTCCGTGAGCCGACCTCGGTGGAAGGCAAAGCGCGCTCCCAGCGCGACGGGAGGGTCGGAGAATCGGTCGTAGGCTTCCCGGTTCGATTCCCAGACGCCTTCGGCGACGCCCGGAGCGAGGGGGACGGCCACGACCCCGGTCGGGATCTGCGTCCAGAGGCGACCGGCGCGACGGTCCGCCCGGTCCACGCGACCATCCTCGACGACCGGGGGCGCGCGGAGGAGCTCGACCGTGAGGTCGGTCCCGTTCGGATGACGGACGCGAACCTGGTGGGCCCGATGCAGTCGTCGTACGAGTCGACCGGCGGTCCGGGCGAGTCGGTCGGGGGAGACGAGGCTCCCCTGGACCAGCTCCCGTTGCCAGGCGTCCCGGTCCACCCCGAACCGGGCCGCCGCGGTGGGGGTCGCCGCCGCGACCGCGATCCGCGCGGCCCGTAGTCCCGCGCGACGTGCGGCTCTCCACCACCCCGGGCCGTGGCGTCCGACCACCGCGTCCAGCTCCTCGGCCGAGAGCCCGAGGAGGCGCGGGAACTGCTCGGGACCCGGGAAGTAGACATAGGCGTCGCTTGCCTCGGCCAAGGCCGCCGGGGCGCTCGGGACGGTGCGCGAGTCCGACTGCGCGAGCGAGCGGAAGAACGCCTCCTCGTCCTCGACCACCAAGGTGGGTTCGCATCCGCGACGCCGCGCCTCCAGGACGAACGCGCGGGCCCAAGGGAGCGTGTGATTCCAGGTCTCGACCGTGACCGTCTCGCCCCGTCGGACCCCCAAGCACTGGTCGAGGACCACCCGGGCCAGTCGGTCCTCCGGGCGCGAGCGCACGGCGCGCGTCAACGTCGGCCGCCGTGCGGGTGGTGATGGCCGGTCCGGCCTCCCGCGACGGCGGGCGCCGTCACGAGCCAGCCGCCGTCCCGGACCCCCTTCACCCCTCGAAGGTCCTCGGCCGCCGTCTCGATCTCGCGCCGGCGGCCGAGCAGCAGGACCACCTCCGCGCACGCATCGCCTTCGAGATGCACGTGCGTCGTGGAGCGGACATGCTCCCCCCATCGGTGCTCGGCGGCCGTGAGACGTCGAAGAACGTTCGGGGTGTCGTGTCGGTAGAGGAGCGCGACGACGCCGAGGGCGTCGGAGTTCGGGTCGGTAAGGGTCCGGTCCGCGAGTTCCTTGCGGATCAGCGCGCGGATGGCCTCCGAGCGGCTCGGGCTGTTCCGCTCCGCGACCCACCCGTCCAAGAGCGCGAGCAGTTCCGGTTCGAGGGAGACCGCCGTTCGGACCACCTTGCGTGTCATGGTACTCCCGACCGACCGTCCTCAGGCGTGGAGGGGCGGTTCGGAGGGCCCCCACCCGATCTTCTCGTAGCCCTTGACGTAATAGATCGCCATGGCGACGGCCCAGCTCCCGATGAACAGAACGACGATCCCGATCCCGAGCGCTTCGAAGTTGAGGTTATCGAGCCAGTTCCAGAACGGTCCGCCCCACCCCAGCTCGCTGGAGATCACCTGGAGAAGCTCGACGCCTCCGATGGCGAAGGCGACCAGCACCGAGATGACGGTTAGGGTGAGGTTGTAGAAGATCTTCCGGATCGGATGGTTGAACGCCCACCCATAGGCGTAGCGCATCGCGAATCCGTCGGTCGTGTCGGCGAGGACCATGCCGCAGGTGAACAGGAGGGGCAGGAACAGGACCGACCAGATCGGGATCGCGCCCGATCCCGCCACCACGACCGTGAGCCCGATGATGAGCACCTCGGTGGCGGTGTCGAACCCGAGGCCGAACAGCACCCCGATCGGGTAGATCTGCCAGGGCTCCCGGACGACCTTGAAGAAGCGTCCGAAGATCCGGTTGAGGAATCCTCGTTTCAACATCTGCTCGTCCAGCGCCTTCTGGTCGAGCTTCCCGTCCCGGACCCCGCGGAACATCCGGTAGACCTCGAGGACGATGATCACGTTCACGATGCCGATGAGGAACAGAAAAGCGCCGGAGATCAACGTCCCGAGGACCGCCCCGACCGAGGCGAAATTGTTGTACTGCCGGGAGATGAACTCGGTGGCCACCACGAGGGCGACGATCATTCCGCAGACGATGGTCGAATGCCCCAGGGAGAACCAGGTGCCGACCGTGAGGGGTCTCTTTCCGTCGTTGAGAAGCTTCCGGGTCGTGTTGTCGATGGCCGCGATGTGGTCGGCGTCGAAACCGTGTCGGACCCCCAGAATGTAGGCGGTGATGGCGAGCCCGGTGAACAATAGTGCTCCCGCCGTAATCTGACCGGAGAAATGGTGAGGGAGGTACTCGAAGGCACCGGCGAAGGCCAGTACGGTGACGACCGCGAGCCCACCGTAGATCAGTCCCATCTTGAGAAGCTCGACGGGGGTCAGGCGGAGGTCGCCCGCCGGGGTGACCGATGCGGGTGCCGAGGGCATCGGGCGGCCCAGGTGGGTGCGGGATTTAATGGTTATGTCGTCTTTTCAAAAGGTGGTACGCGGTCGAGCGCCCGCCCGGCCCCTCGTCACTCTTCGACGATCGGCCGACGGTGCTTGACGAAATCCCCGCCCCGTAGCTCGCGCATCGCCTGGACGAGCTGCGCCTGGGTGTTCATCACGATCGGCCCGTACCAGGCCACGGGTTCGTGGAGCGGGCGCCCCGAGACGAGCAGAAAACGAGCGGCGGCCTCTGGGGCATGGGCCCGGACGGGTCCACCGGGGCCGAACAACGCAGTCTCGCCGGCCTGAACGGGCTCGGCATCGCTGCCGTCGAACCGGACCCCTCCCGTGACGGCGTGAGCAAAGGCAGTGTACCCCGGGTGAGTCTCCAGCTCGAAAGAGCCTCCCGCGGGCACCGTGACGTCGAGGTACGTCGGGTCGACCGAGATCCCCTTCACCGGGCCTTCCGTGCCGCCGTAGGAGCCCGAGACGACCTTCACGAGGCTCCCGTCGTCGGTCGTCACCTCCGGAAAGTCGGCCCGCATCAAGCCTCGGTAGGCCGGCACCGACATCTTCTCCGCTGCGGGAAGGTTGACCCACAGCTGGAAGCCGGACATCGTGCCCTCATGGCGCTTCGGCATCTCCTGGTGAATGATCCCACTGCCGGAGTTCATCCACTGAACGTCGCCCGACCCGATGATCCCCGTATTCCCGAGGGTGTCGCCGTGCTCCACCTGGCCCTCGAGAACGTACGTCACGGTCTCGATGCCGCGGTGCGGGTGCCAGGGGAAGCCAGCGAGGTAGTCTTCCGGGTCCGAGGATCCGAACCGGTCGAGCAAGAGGAACGGGTCGAAGAGCGGCACCTCGTGGTTCGAGAACGAACGGCGGAGCCGCACTCCCGCCCCCTCCAGGGTCGGGACGCCGGGAAAGCGATGCGCAATCGAGCGGGTGGGTTCGGGCGTGAGCGTTACCTCACTCTATTCAATTACCTTTGGTTACTTAAAGGAGAGGGGAGAGCAGAGTAACTTCGGGGGTTACTGCGGGGGGAGGCGGGTCACAGGACGTGAAGCCGGGTCAGGGCCCAGACCAACCCAAAGCCGAGCGTGGCCCCCGACACGGGACCCGCGGCCCATCCAAGCAGGATGCTGCGAATCGGTTTCCAAAGGACCGTGGACCGACGGCGCGCGATTCCGGCGCCGATCATCGCGCCGACGAGCGCCTGGTTCATGGAGGTGAAGAACCCGAGCGCTACCGAGACGAGGATCACCGTGGATTGGGCCAGCTGGGAAGCCGTGGCCATTCGCGGGTCGAGCTCCACGAGGTCGAACGCGACCCGCTGAAGGAGTGGGCGGCCCCACGTCAGGACCCCCAGAGCGAGCCCGAGACCTCCGACTACGCCCGCGAGGAACAGTCCGAACAGCCCCGTCATGACGAACGCACCGGAGGCGTTCGAGACGTCGTTGGCGCCCATCGCAAAGGACGCGGCAGCCCCGACCCCGACCAGGGCCAAGGCCGCGCTGTTTCCGAAGGCCGGCCTTGGGCCCCCGTTTCGGGAGGGCCGGGGCGGACGGTACCGGTCCGCGACCCGTACGAACAGGAACCCGAGGGCGAACGCCGCGAACGGGGCGAGCGCCCACAGAACGACCAGCGAACCGATCGTCGCCCACTGGATGGGCAGACCGGCCGCGAGACCGGCACCCACGGTCGCGAACACCAGGATCTGGATGGTGGAGGTCGGGATCGTGACGAGGTTGTAGGCGCTGGTGAGGACGAGAGCCGACGCGACGATCGCGAGCGCGACTCCGAGGGCCACCGTGCCCCCGCCCAGGAGCCCGTGACCGACGGTCGCTTCGACGTGGCCGCTGGCGAACGCCGCTCCGACAAAGGCGAGCGGCGCCATGAGGAGCAGGGCGTTCCATGGGCGGATGGCCCCCGCCGCGTACGGCATTCCCATGCAAGCGCCGGTGTAGTGGGCGCCGATGCTGAAGGCGAACGCGAAAGCGACGGCGACCAACAGGTCGGCGGTCAGCGTCAAAGTCGCCCTCCAAGAAGAGCGATGACCGGCCTGACCCGGGCTCTCGCGCTCGAGGGTGTCCGGCCGAATCGGGACGGCGCCAACGGTCGCCGGAACGCTACCGGTAGTAAAATCTGACCGACCGCTGGGCCGGCCTTCGGGAGTCGTGTCAGCGCAGAAAGGAGGTGCCACCTCCGGCGGGGACGGGCATCGGAAATCTGTCGGAGTGCCGTCTGCGCCTACGGCAGATTCAGAGACTTCACGAACGAGGAACGCTGAGGATCCGCAAGCCGTGGTCGACCCGAGCAAAGTCATTGCGACCGGTGCGGCTTAGGGAGAACGCGGTCAGCGTGCTGGACCGCTCTGCCGCGCCTCATCCTACGCAATCCGCACCGCGAGGGGCGGCGAAGTGACCCATCTGCCCTACCGACGACGGGTTCAAGTGGAAGAAGAATGGTCCGACGCCGATGGCCGCGCGCTTCTGCGCCTACTGCGGTCGCCCGCTCGCCGCCAACGCTGCCTTCTGCTCCTCGTGCGGGGCGGCGGTGGGGGGTGCGCCTCCGCCTGCGGGTTCCGCGGCGTTCTCGGTTGCACCGGCCACCTCGGGAGCCCCAACCTATTCACCGTACGCGCCAACGTATCCCGTGCCCGGTGGCAGCCAGACTACCTTCGGGTCCGCAGACCAGAGCGCGCTCTCGAGCGTGAGTTTGGCGGCGATTCTCGGATTAGTAGGGGCCGTACTCTCGATTGTGCAGCTGTTCTTCACTTCCGCGTTCTCGTTCCTCGGAGTCAGCTCCGCCGGATCGGGGCCCTCTCTGACCCTGAACCTAACGGCGCTCTACCTGGTGGTCGCCGTGGGCGCCGTGGGGATTATCCTGGTCCTACTCGAACTGTGGCTCTACCGGCGAGCGTTCGTAACGCTCGGGAGACAGGACACGAGATTCTCTACCCCTGCCACGATGGTCCTTGTCGCTCTCGTGGCCTTGGCGATCATTGTCCTGGTGTTGGTCGCTCTCGTCGATGTGATCTATCAGGCGATCGTGTGTGCAGGATCCGGGAACCCCATCACTTCGGCGTGCATTGATGTGGGAACGGTTCTGGGACTTGCGGCCGTCCTGGGAGTAACGGCGATCGTCGCCTTCATCGGCGTCATCGGACTCCTAATCGGGATCTGGCGTCTCGGGACACGCTACGACGAAGCGATGTTCAAAGTCGGGGCGATCCTCTTTATCTTCCCCGTCCTGAATTTCGTGGCCCTGATCCTCATTCTGGTTGCCGCGCGGTCAGCGAGCCGTAGGCTCCAGAGCGTTTCGTCCCCGCTACAGTTCGGATGACAATCCGTCCCTCGGGCGGCTCGAGACAGCGGTTTGGGCGCAATCTCAGGTACGCCCATCGTCGAAGGCGGGTTTCCGTTTTGACGAGGGCAACTAGGTTGTAAGTGCATTTGTACATCGATCCCCCCCCGTCCTTCTTCCACGTTTCATTGGAGTAGGCAGACTTATCATCAATTGATTCAATTGAGGTACCATGCTCGATCATCCACATACGACGATCACCGTGCGCAGTTCAACACTGAAGGCCCTGTCCCTCTACAAGGTCGGTGGAAGGAGCTACGATGAAGTTCTCCGCGAGCTGATGGACGAAGTGCCACCCGCCTCCTTCCTCGAGTGGGCTCAGGCGGAACTTCGTCGTCCGGCGATTAGCCTTGCAGAGGCGCGAAAGCGTCTGAAGCTCCCGAGCCCCTAATGGCCCGGGTGACCTTCTCGCCGGAAGGGTTCCGATCCTTCACCCAACTCCCAATATCGGTTCGATTTCAATTCAACACAGGGTTCTCGATTCTCGAGAAGTCAGGACCGGACGTTGCAATCCTCGACACGCACCGGCTATCGGGAGCACGAGACCTCTGGACCCTAAGAATCGGCTTATACCGTGGCATTTACCGGTGGCGAATCGATGAGGCCCAGTTCATCCGCTTCGGCCACCGAGCTCGCGTATACCATCGCCTGCCGAAGTAAATCGAGAGTTCCGTTGAGTGAAATGGGTGTTCATGCGTTATCGCTTGAGCCCGAAATCTCCGTTATAACGATACTCGGGAATGGAAGTGGTGAGAATCCTCGGGTCGACGAGCGGGGAAGCCGAGTACGCTCGATCCGCAGGCTTCCGTCCGTCAGAAGGCGACGGTGGCCGAACCGCCTCAACGGGAGTTGGCCGGGGCATCGTCGAGGCCCCCGGCGCTCCTTAACCGATAACAAATGAATCACGGTTACACCCATCGTCGAGGCGAGAATCGGCTCTGACGACAGCGACTGGGTGTAAGTGCAATTGCACCTACCGATCTACCGGGAACCGTGAGATCATTCAAAGCCGGTCTAAACAACCTCCAATTCAACTGGATGCAAGGATACCTTCACCCTTGGGAGCGGTGAAAAATGCGCGAGGGGAAGCCCGTTTCTACCACGGAATTCGGCTCCATTCTCAACGGTTCTCATCGGCCTCGGGAGGAGGCGCCCGAAGACGCAAGTCGATTCGGGGGCCACCTTTCGCGCGCGGCATCTCATGCGGCCGAGAAGCGCGGAACATGGACAAATTCGCAACTCCGGTCGCCCTTCTGATCCTGCCGGTCCTAAGTATCCTGAATATAGTGGTTCCGCAATCCTTTTTGTAGATAAATCCTCTGGCCGCCGCCCCGTCGGAATGCGCACTAATAAGTATCAGAAAAAAGACTATTCAGACCTTGATATGGCTCTCTCCGGGTGCAGGGCCGCTTGGCAATGCCTTGAGCTCACTCCGGGCGGAAACGTTCCGGAATTCCTTCATTCTCGACGCCAGGGAGAGAGATGAACGCACGCTCCCTGTCACGGCGCAACCGCGCGATCGGGCTTCTCGTTGTCGCATTTATCATCATGATGGGCGCCGCCGTGATCGCTTCCGCCGGGCTCGTAGTCGCTCCCCCGAGTTCCATGGACTCGAATTTGAAGGTCTTCGATTCTCCGCCAGCAGCTCCCACCGGGCTGGCGGCAACCGCCCTCTCCACGACCGAGATCGGCTTGAGCTGGACGAACCCGTCCGGCTCCGTGACCGACAACCACGTCTACATCTGGGTCGCCGCCTCGTGCTCCAACAGCCCGAACGAGGCGATCGACCTGGGTGGCAACTACACGAGCTACGCCGCCACTCCTCTTGCGCCCTCGACGGACTATAGCTTCGAAGTCACGGCGAGCACGTCCGGAGGTGAGGGACCGCCGAGCAACTGTGCCACTGCGATGACACAGTCACTCGGACCGCCGACGGGGCTGGCGGCAACCGCCCTCTCCACGACCGAGATCGGCCTGAGCTGGACGGACCCGTCCGGCACCCTGACCGACAACACCATCTACTTCTGGGTCGCCGCCTCGTGCTCCGGCAGCCAGGGCGGGCCGCCGATCGACCTCGGTGGCGTCTTCACGACCTACTCCTTTACCGACCTGACGCCCTCGACGAACTATAGCTTCGAAGTCACGGCGAGCACGTCCGGAGTCGAGGGACCGCCGAGCAACTGTGTCACTACGATCACACCGCCCCCCGGCGCACCGACGGGGCTGACGGCGACGGTCGTCTCCGCACATAAGATTGACCTGAGCTGGACGAACCCATGGGGGACGCTGACCGCCAACACAGTCTACGAGTACTCCTCGAGTTGCTCGACGCTGCTCAACACGTACGTCATCGGGGTCGCAACAACGTACACGGCTACCGGCCTGAAGTCCTCGACAACCTACTGCTTCACGGTCTCCGCCTCGATTACCGGCGGTGCGGGACCGCAGAGCGCGAGCGCCAACGCGACGACGCACCCCCTGCGGCCCTCGGCGCCGACGGGGCTGACCGCGACAGCCGTATCCGACTCAGAGATAGACCTCGCGTGGACGAATCCGGTCGGACCGCTGACCGGCAACTACGTTCTTGGGGACGTTAACGGGTGTAACGGAGCCGATCCCGTCTTTGCGATGAACATCCCCGTCGCGACCACGTATGATGCGACAGGACTCCCGGCCGACGCGACTTACTGCTTCCAAGTCTATGCAGAGAACTCGACGGGATACAGCGCGGCAGCGGGTCCCGTCTACGCGGCGACAGGTTCCGACCCGCCCGCGCCGACGGGACTGACCGCAACGGCCGTGTCCGCATCCGAGATCGATCTGAACTGGACGAACCCATCGGGCACGCTGACCGCCAACGCAGTCTACGAGTACTCCTCGGATTGCTCGACGCTACTCAACACGTACGTCATCGGGGTCGCAACAACGTACGCGGCTACTGGCCTGACGCCCTCGACGACCTACTGTTTCACGGTCTCCGCCTCGACGAACGGCGGAGCGGGCCCTCAGAGCGCGAGCGCCAGCGCGATGACGTTCAGGGTAGTGATCGGGTAGCCCGAGGCAGGGCCCGGTGGGCGCGGCGGGGACGGTGCCCGGGACGGGCTCTTTGCCGTCGACGGCGCCGTCGGTCATCGATTCCAAGGCGATTTCAAGCTGAACGAATGGTTCACTGATCACGGGAGTCACTGGGGCGTTCAGTTGCACGTTCAGGGTTCCAAGCGGGACGTCGGGGGCACCGGTCACGATGGCGGACGTAGGCGGTAGGACGGCGGCCGGGCCGTTCACGATTAATGTGCCCGTTCCCGGGACGGCGAAGATTCTTACCTCTCGTTGACCCCGCGCATTCAGTGATTGACCCCGGGAATGCGGACGACGTCCCGTGGGCGCAGGTGCAATTGCGCCCACGGACCAACTCGCAACAAATTCAGGTATCCCAACCTCTGTTATACAACGTAACCCGACGACGGAGTCCCGGAGCTTCAAAAGCAGCAAATAGTGGTGTGTCCGCTCCATCTTACAGTGACGATGCTAGGCGCGAGCGTCCCCCAGGCCAGCATCGTCATTCCCGCCGGGAATGAGAAGGACTGCCTCTACAAGATGATCGAGGGCTGTTTCCCCCCATACCTATTCGTGCGCGTCATGAACTCCCTTGTGAGGAAGCGACTGTCACCGAAACTCGTCCAGTGGTTCTTGGACGCATGGTAGCTTCGGCGACCTGCTTGGAAGCAGCCCAGCTCCACGATGACGTCGGAATCTCTATTGTCTTGCCCGTGCTTGATGAAATTGACTCGTTACCCCGTATCCTTTCACACATCGAATCATACGCTCTATCTCACAGGTTGAGTAGAGTCAACGAAGTTGTGATCGTTGATGACGGAAGCATAGACGGAACTGTAGAGTACTTGCAACGCTACTCATGCGAACCCCACCCATTCTCCGTCCAAGCCATTTTCCGTGCTTCTCAACACGGACCGGCCAACGCCGAGCTGGTGGGCTGTCAGGCGTCCTCGAGCGAGTGGCTAGTTAAGATGGACGCTGATGGCCAACATCCCGTTGCCCTGCTGGATGATTTGGTCCAAGGCAAGGGCAATGGTTCCGAACTCATAATTGCCTCGAGATACGTCGACGGGGGCGCGAATCACTGGCGGCCTTTTCGCGGGATCGTAAGTCGGAGCGCCAAAGCTCTCGCGGCAATCTTGCTGAGGGGAGCGAGACATGTCCAGGATCCAGTGTCTGGGTATTTCATGGTCAAGAGGAATCTCATCACTGATTTGAATCCGGATTTCTGTCGCTACAAACTACTGCTCTACATCCTGGCGACGCACCCAGACGCGCGAGTAAGAGAGGTTCCGCTCGTTATGCGGGACCGCGGAGACGGAGTGTCGAAAATAACAACACGTTCGATGAATTACGTTCCGCTTTACCTCGTCGAGTTGCTGGGCTACTTCAAACAATCCCGACGTCCAGTTTCAATACCAGGTGGCCCTTCATCACCGACGGCCACTGAGAAAGCGGATGCCACCTAACTCCAGCTGGGCACAAGCATAATGTGAAGCGAAAGAGAGGCTTCCGAAACGGGGGTAGCTCGGCAACCCGTGGGAGCTTCGACCTGGGTTACCTGATGGCTCCGATAGATGCATCCCTCGTCGGCTTCGGCAGACCGATCCGGCTCCCTTGTCATGACTCCGACGGCTGAGGATCAATCGTTGCATCCGAGCGCTCCAAGGCAACGTCAACGAACCATCTTGTTGCTCAACTATGATGATCCAGTGAATCCCGCATCCGGAGGTGCTCCACATTACTGCTATGAAGTGTTGAGGCGCGCAGTGGATGAGGGCTACCGAGTGATTTGGGTCAGTTCCAGATTCAACGGTTCTGTTAGGGAGGAAACCATTCACGGTGTTCGAATAGTACGATTTGGCAGCCCTTCCACTGTTTTTTTCTATGGCGCTTTGTACTATTTACTCCACCGGAAGGAGATCGATTTAGTCTTCGAATCTGTGTCGGTAGTCCCATTTTTCTCCCGCTTGTATTCGTCCAAACCCCGCCTCATGATCATCTACCACATTGTTCCACGCGAGATCATCCGAGAGAAGCTGGGGCGGGTTGGTGTCGTGCCATGGATACTGCAGCAATGGATTTCTCCTATGACTTACGCACGGGAACGTGTGATAACCCTCGGACCTTCGACTGCTGAAGAGCTCAGATCGCTGGGTTACGTAAATGTGCATGTGGTAAAGGCCGGTGTTGATCTGCCCAAAGGCAACAGCCCTAAGGAAGACGTTGTGGTCCTTGGAGGGCCCTTAAGGCCATGGAAGAGGGTGGAGGATGCGGTAATCGCCTTCGCACACCTGCCAAACAATTGGCGGCTAGTTCTTTTCGGTAGCTTTGAGAGCCCCGAATACGAGGTCCAAATCAGGGAGCTGATTTCTCGATTGGGAATTGCAGGAAGAGTAGACGTTCTCGGTCGCATCCCCGATGAGGAAAGGGCGAGAACATACTCGCGCGCCAAGTTGGCGATATGCGGATCGAAGAAAGAGGGCTGGGGGCTGTCCATATTTGAGCCGCAGGCATTTGGCTGCGCGGCTGTTGCCTACGATGTGCCGGGTGTGAGGGATGCCGTAGTTCACGGTTCAACCGGGTTGTTGGTCCCGGATGGCGACGTAGCTGGGTTGACCCAAGCGCTCCTATCGCTGGCGCAAGATGAGCCGCTCAGGGCCAAGCTTGGCTCCCAAGGAATCGAGCGTTGTAAACAGTACTCGTGGGAAAGCGCGTATGAAGACTTCCGCGATCAGCTCAGAAGCGAACCCGTCGACAATGAGTAAAGCTAAGCTCCATATCCTGGAGCACTGGGCAACCGCTTATCGTGAGCATTGTCCATCACCAACCCCAGTCTAGACCTGGCGGTTTCTGGAGGGTGAGCAGGTGGTCGAACTGCGCGAGAACCCGCTCGTGGGCCCTCATTTTCTGCGTCCGAGGAATGACGGCTCCGAAGCGTCAACGTCAGCTGAATCAAGGACTCGGTACTTCAGTTACGCTTCCATCGCCCGGGTACGAATCCGTCCTCAAACTGGGTGGCTCCGTACGTTACCTGATGCTCTGCGAATTCATGGCCGGTGATTACCTATGCGAACACGGAATCGTAAATTTGACTTGACCGACGGAAACGGCTCTGGCAGATCCTCGTTCATGGGAGGGGAGTCTAATCTGTGAAGGCCACCACCGAGAACCTGATTGCTCGGGTGATCATGCCTAGGTATAGTGAGCGTCTCGCAAGAGCGAATCTCTACGCGTTGGTGCGATCTTGGAGTCGTGCTCACACAGGCATGCCAGTCTTCTCGACCCGCGAAGACCTTTGGCGTCATGCGGTCGAGCAGGAGGCACTAGAAGGCCCTATTGACTACCTCGAATTTGGGGTGTTTACCGGAGACTCGATCCGCTGTTGGGCGAACATGAATACCGACCCAGAGAGCCGTTTCTTCGGCCTCGACTCCTTTCTGGGATTGCCTGAAGATTGGGGCTCTGCTTTTCCGACCGGGAGTTTCAGTACCGGTGGGCAGATCCCGCAAATCCGGGACTCTCGAGTTCGCTTTGTCAAGGGTTGGTATCAAGATACTCTTCCTGCCTTTTTAGCGACCTTCCAGTCGCGTCATCCTTTGGTGGTCCATCTCGACAGTGACGTCTACACCTCCACGCTGTTCTGTTTGACTCAGATTGACCACCTCTTCAACACCAAGAGGGGTGTGCTCCTCTTTGATGAGTTCGGTGGTACGCCAGAGTTCAGTGCCTTTCGAGATTACTCACGGAGCTTTCGCCGCAAATTCCAGGTACTCGGTGGCGTTCGCTGGCCGCAGGACAGAACGGTTTTCGGTCAGGTTGCATTTCGTCTTCCTGCTAGTGCGACAGGAGAATCATTTCAGTAAACTCGATGGTTTACCTACGAGGGTGTAAGCGGGGGAGTGAATACCGTCAGGAGTGAGACGTCGACCCTAATCAGCATCTCGAACCTACGAGAGATAGAGTGCGGAAGTGGAAGATTCTGCCTCGACCGAAACAACGTGTGGGTTCTCCCATGAAACCGTCCGGCGGGATGTTGATGGCATCATCGCGCATAGGTCGGATATCGGTTACGGACGCGTACGTATCTTCAATGCGCTTCGATCTACCCGGAGAAACGGACCTATCGGTGCACCCGCACACTCATCTGGACCAGGGTGAGCACTCTCTCCAACCCCGACTGGCTCGACACATATCGTCGTTGGTCTGGGTGTTCGCGGAGACCCAAGGCGGGGGCGGCATCAGCTGTCATGCTCTCTTACCGCGATTTGTCCATCCGGTGGTCCGAGCCCGTGAAGTCGCGGCTGCGGTTCAGTTCGAGAGGGGTGCTTTTAGTGGGGGTAGGCAAGGGTTAGCCCACTTGTCAGCCTCGAGTACAGAATCAAGATTGGGCGAGTCCCATTCGCCCTCGTACAGTCGCGCGGGTGCTGGGACAGCCACGAAGAGATTACAAATGAAGCTGAATACATCGGCGCCCCGATCATGTCATTGAGCTTGCGATGCCGTAAATAACAAGGCACGGAATGGTCAATCTCACCTCCGAATCGCAAGGCCCTGAAGCCCTCCCGCTACACATTCAACTGTTTCACTTAGCGACCGTCCGGACCAAGTCGGGACCTGGATTAACTGGGGGTGGCGGAGGGGGACCAATCCACTACGCTCGGTTAGCGCAGGAGTGGGTCAAGCAGGGGCACTTTGTGACGGTGTACACGAACCTTCCCGAGATGTTCGAAGGAAAGTGCACCCGGGTGGTCTCCGTTGGACGAACGGACCCTAAATCGGTCAATCCAGAGGCCGGTAACCTCTTACAGCCGCTTAAGGCCCTCATCGGTACCCTCGCGGACAGGACCACTATAAGCGCCCCCAGGGCACCTCCATCTCAGGTCCCTGACAGGTCTATCGTCATCGCGGCGTCGCCCAACCTTTCAGATATCGTCCATGCACGCCGGATTGCCCAAACGTCCGGTTCACCCTTGGTCGTGGCATTTCATCATCTCACTCCCGGCCCATGGTGGCACCCGAATCGACGAGGCGGCGTAGTCCGGTGCAGTGGAGCCTGGTTGCTCACCCAGGCCGCACTGGTCATCACAAAGGTCTGCCGGTTCGTGCCGAGCATTGACCAAGTACGCATTCTTTCGGAGTCGGGATGGAGATTCTCTGGTCCCGTCCTACCTGACGAAGATTTCCTCGATCGCTACCCGGACTCAGCCACGATAGAGAAACCCAACCGATCCATTGATGCCTGCTTCGTAAGCCGGCTTTCCCCATACAAGGGCCTCTTCGATCTTGTGTCCATCTGGGCCGAAGTCCACCGTCGGTTGCCCGCTGCACAGATGGTCGTCGGCGGGGATTTCGAGTCACGCGCGGTTGAACGACGATTTCGCATAGCCATTGAGAAGACCGGACTGAGTGGACTCATCACCTTGAGAGGTCATCTTTCGGATGGAGGCAAACACGACCTCCTCGCCAATTCCAAGGTCTTCGCATTCCCAAGCTACGAAGAAGGGTGGTCCTTGGCCGTCATGGAGGCAGCCACCTATGGCTGCGTCCCTGTGGTCTATGACCTGCCGGCGTACGATTACCTGGGATCGGCCATTCCCCGAGTGCCGCCCGGAAACGTGCAAGCGTTTGCCGAGCGGCTGGTCGATTTACTCGGCGACTCTCAGAAGCGAGAGGAGATCGCGTGTAGACTGGAGTCGATTCCGCGTGCTTATTCGGCCGACCTCATCGCGCGCGATCAGGTCGCTTTCTTTCGAACGCTTTTGTGATGAGGAAGGCCGTATGAACCCCTTCTGCTTGGTCGGAAGTAAGGAAACGTGGCCTGGTCGCATGAGGTCGCGCCAAGCTTCTTGATGTCGAGGGACCTAATCGACCCTGGAGAGTCGAACTTCGTTGACCAGAAAAGGCAGTACAAAAGAAACTGAACCCGGAGCCCTCAAGCGTTACTTCTCATTACGACCGTTGTCATTTAGAGACGCTTTCCACCTGTACGCGTGCTACGCCCGAGCTGCGGTAGCCTGGGCGGTGACAGGAGGAGGCTTTAGAAACGTCGGACGATACCTCGCAAGGCCAATCTGGGTGAGGTCCGCCGGATTGAGGTTTGAGGCTCGCCCGCGAACCGAAGACTTGTGGTACTGTTCCCCCTGGCACAAGTGGTCTACCTTCCGGTGGTTCCACCCTAAGGAGGGCGAGGTCGTCATTGATGTGGGGGCTAACATCGGTACATATTCCCTCTCAGCTGCGAAGGCAGGGGCTCGGGTCATCGCAATCGAGCCTAACCCGGCGACGTTCGAGTCATTGGTCAAACATATGCGTTCCAACTCGTTAACGAGGTCAGTAACACCGATGCGGGTCGCCTTAGGGTCGCTTCCAGGCACCGGACGTCTCTTCCTTCCGGAATCATCTACGGGGACTGCCTCCCTCTTGCCCGATTGGGCGCACGTCAACGATATAGATCCTCGGTCAGCAGCGACCGTGACCATCGTCCCAATGGACTCAATCGTCCTCATCAGTTCTCTGCCGCGAGTGGATTGGATGTTGATTGATGTGGAGGGATACGAAGTCGAAGTTCTCAAGGGCGCCATAGGAACGCTTCAACGTACTCGGCGGATGATTATCGAAGTGGGGAGTGGAAGTAACAGCGAGCGGTGCGAGTCGTTGCTCAGAGAGTCGGGATTCCAAATCATGGACAAGGGATCGTGGTCCCAACTCAACGAATATTGGCTGGCGGAGAACACAGGGAAATCGAGGCCGGCCGCGTGATTCACCTGCGCCGGGTGGCCCCGCTCTGGTGAAATTGAAGGGGGACAAAATTCGCTCGCGACGAATAGAGTAGCTTCACCGTTGGTCCACGTCATCCATTAGTGTATGTTTAGGTGAGATGACCGCTCACGCAAGCGCCGCTAAGCCAATTCGAAGGTGAAGATAGTTGACGAGAAGCCGGGCTGCACCCGGCCCACCGCCCTAATGAAGGCACGGGTATGCTGAAGGTGTCGGGTTCGGTTCCTGCGAAAGCCGGTAGGTCGCTTGAGAGAAGCCCTTACCTGCCGTTTCCCGGTCCCGAAGTGCTCAGTTGAGCTGGCAATTCTACAGCGAGGTGAACCGGGTGAAAATAGAGGATGTGTGGCTAACCATATGCCATCCTTACCTAGTCCGTCAGTTCGGAGGCAAAGGGAACTTGGTGCTCCGGCTTCTGCGGACCGAGCGCCACCGGAGTACCACGCGATCTACCCGGCAGCGGACTGTTAGGACATCCTCTGTCGATGAGGCTCTATGAGCGAATCACTATCGCTCATGTACATCGTTCCTCACGACCCCCTAGCCCCCGGCGCGCGATTAGGGAGCTCGGTCAACACACGCGAGCTCGCAATCGAAATGGCAGCTAGGGGACACGATGTTACGCTTGTGTACTCGTACACTGGAAACCGCCACCAGCTCGTTGACGAGGGTGTTCGTGTTTTCGCCGTACCAAACCACGCGTATCCATGTGTCGGCGGCTGGACCGCAAACACTGCCGTAGCCAGATTTCTGTCCGACATTGGAAGGACCCGGAAGGGTGACGTCATCGACGCCAGGGGCGCTGGACTAGGATGGGCATTCCATAGGAGCTCACCCTTATGGCACGCCTGCGTATTTCACGCGGTCGACGTAGGTCTGACAGAGTGGAGGTCCCTCCCGCTGAGGTCTCGGGTTGCATCGGCACCGAGGTACTTCATGTCAGCCTACAACGAAAGACTGTCTGTTGAGGTTGCGGATTGGATTGTGGTTGATACTATCTCGGTGGGCCGGGAACTCGAACGAATCTACCCTGGCGCCTCGATTAGATGGGCAGCGCTTCCTCCACCCATTCCAAGGTCGTGGACACCATGGAAGGGAAAGTCGTACGACAAGTCCCACCTGCTGTTTATTGGTGCGGGACCTCGCCGCGACATCGCATTGTTTCTGCAAGCTCTTCGCCTTCTTTCCAAGCAAGGGATCTTGGTTAGGGCGACTGTCCTACGGGAGGAGCGATGGCGATTTCGGGAACTGGCCTCCAACTGGGGGCTTAAGGTGAGGTTCGCGTCTACTCTGCCCGAGACCGAAATGCGAGAAGTGCTCGCGGGGTCTTGCGCGTTCGTGCTTCCATCGCATCGAGAAGCCTATTGCAGATCCGTCATCGAGGCCGCCTATCATGGCACACCTTCGATAGTATCCGATCTCGCACCGGTTCGGGAGTTCGTTCATGACGGTCAGAACGGAATAGTCATTGCCTCTTGGGATCCCCATGACTGGGCTCGGGCTTTTCTACTCCTGATGCAGGACCCTGACCTTCGTAACCGCCTCGGCGGGGCGGCACAGGACATGGCCACTCAGAATTATTCTGCGGAACGCATTGGGACCCTCACCGAACAAGGATACCGGGATGCATTGGCAGGAGGCTGACGGCGCTCTCCCGATGAACCACGGGGCGTCGACCCGGCACCTCAGTCGGCGTGAACAGTCGGAAACATGGCTCCCATGGCGAACATAACTGAGCATGGCGGACCAGCGCCATCGGCCTCAGTCTCACAGCTGCAATGGCATGTTCTCAGCTGGGGAATTCTGCTTACGCTCATCCTGTTCCTCTTCCGCGCGACGTTTTCGAGCGGACAACTGCTAACTCCGGATTTCTTCCTCCTCTCCCCTGTCAATAGTTCGTCCTATAGTATCACGGTATATCTGTCCCAGTGGAACCCCGGTGGTTTGGGGTACTCTTCGTCCCAACCCGCGGTCTACGTCATCTTTTCGGCGCTCACCTTGGGGGGGATTCCCCCCGCACTTACTGAGCCTCTCACCCTAATCGGCCTCTCTTTTGTCGGTGCAGCCTCATTTCAACGCCTTCTTGAATCCCACTTGGAGGAACCTAAGTTTGCTCTGATAGGGGCCGGTCTCTTTCTGCTGAGCCCCTATCTTTTTATTGACGTCTTCAACGCCAGCAGCTTCCTTCCATTTGACCTCCTCCTACCCGCAGTTTTCCTGCTTGCGTTCCAGATAATTGAAGGGCCGTGGGCAAAGCCTGTGATTCTCCTCTCTCTGGTCCTCGGGCTCGTCTTCGCCATCGTTCCTTTTGGCCCGGTCTTTACTTTGCCCCTCCTCGTCCTGCTTCCACTCTCTATCGGCTTAACTCGGCGATCAGTCCGCATGGCACTTCGCACGTTTGTCGGGATTGCCGTAGCCATCGTAGCGGGCTTGTTCCTCAACGCTCCGTTCTTCTTGGGCAACCTAGCGCATTTCACCAGCGGCTCTCTTCAACCCTCTTACGCTGTCGCAGCATCAATAGTCCCACTCTCTTACGGCTTCAGCGCTCCCATTCACTTCTTTTCCCTATTGGGCGCGGGACTGTATGACCGATACGCTGGGTTCTACCCCCCCCTCTCCGAGGCGCTCCTAGTCGTCTTCAGCGCGTTCGCACTCTCCGGGCTGCTCCTACTGAGACGGCGTCCATACCGGGAGCTCGGCTTCCTCGCCGGGATTCTCTACGTGTCTTGCGCCGCCTGGATTTTCCTGACACGCGCCGGCATCACGCTCGCTCTGTACAATGCCTTCGGCCTACTCACTGTACTGAACTATCCAATAGAGTGCTATGATTACATCGTCGTCTCCCTCACGATCCTCGCCACCTTCGCCCTCGATAGACTCGCTCACTTCGAAGGAGAAACCCAATCGACCCGAGCCACTGCCAGTTCTCCCGACGTTAGCGACGCCGAGACCCCGACTAAAGGCCCGGGAATCTGCAGACTACGCCGCGGACCAAAACAGATCGTCCGCCGGCCTCTTACCATGGCATCCTGCGTCCTCGTACTCGCCCTGTTGGTCATCCCCGCAGGGTTCTATCTTGAGAGCGGCGATTTCAAAGTGTTCGACGCCCCTCAGGACGAGGGGTGGCCTCCGCAATGGGGAGCAACCGTTCCCTCGGCCTATCCTGCCATGTATGATTTCCTCGAGTCGCACGGCGGCACAATGGATTCGCGATTCCTCATACTCCCCTTCCCTGGCATTGAAGGCGGCTTACAGTTTGGTCCCTTTGCCATTAACACGTTTGGTCTACCAGAGTACCAAGGAAGCACCACTGCTGTCGGCCTGTTCCAAGGTCCTCGCAGCTCCGAGTACTCCACGAGCGTTTTGAACTATTTGATTGAGAATCACACAAATCGAATCGGCGTCCTGCTCGGAGAAGCGTCGGTGAAATACGTACTGGTCGATCTCCAGGCCAATTTCACCGGCCCGCCGACGTGGACTTGGGATTCGCTCGTCGGTGCCTCCGCCGCCTTCCTTGCCCTCCTTCACGCACAACAAGACCTGGAAGAAGTGTTCAGCTCCCACCTTTTTGTCGCCTTCCTCAACCTCGATTACCAACCGTACGTCACGGGCGCCTCGGGCGTGGTTGTGTTCCATACCGGGAATGCCTCGGTCCCACTCAACCACACGATCGGAAGTTGGCCCACGAGTATGGCCAACTGGTCGAGTCCCGGGCCGTCGAGTCGCATCGCACTGGTAGAGAACCTGCCGAGTGGATACGAGGTCTTCGGCGTCAATGGCTCGGGCGTGATGAACATCACGTTCTCCAACGCGACCGACACGATCACGGGAAGTAGCACGCGATTGGACAACCTGGGATTCTATTTGCTGTCCAACCGGATCCCCGTGGTCAACCAGGGGTACACCGTTCAGTTCCACCAGAACTACACGGGACCCGCGAATCACGCCGGCTACGTGGCGGTAGTGGGATACGACTCTAACGGAACGGGCCTTTGGGGAGTCCCGTCGTATACGGTCGTGGCATCGACCCAGCCGAATGTGACGATTCCGCTCGATCCTGAGCAGCTCAATTCCCTCACGGCGTATGTAAGGATTTCTATCGCCTTCCCCTATAACTTCGGTTCAGGCACGCTCACCACCTACTCGGTCTCGAACTTCAGCCTGGCGCTCGACCTTCCCTCGATTCCCTCGGTGATGCTCGCGGCGCTATCCCTTTCCGAAATGCCTTCCGAAGCCGCCGTCTCGAACTACACTTCCCTGCCCAGCTTTGATTTCTCGAGTTCCACGGCGGATACTCTTGCTCGGGCAGGGACTCCTGTGAGTCAGCTGTGCTTTGGTCTCTGCTCCGCGAGCACCTCCCTTTCTGACCAGCTCTTTTTTATGTATTCGGCGTTGCACCTCTCCGGAACCGCAAGCTCCGTCGAGGCAACCCCGAGTGCCCTAGCCGGCGAAGTGGTTGCTACGGACGGGGCCTTGAACGCCAGCTTTCTGGTGAACCCTTCTCCATTCCAAGACCTCGCGCTCCGGGCGAGTGGGAACGGTAGTGTTACCATCGCCAACGGATCGACGTCCATTGCCCGCCTCGCAGTCTCCAACGACTCGCTGGACTGGTATCCGGTTACCCTTGCCTCCAAGATCCAGACCAGCCAATTGACAATCAACGTCCATGGGTCCGTCCAGTTAGATTCGCTTTGGCTCGGGCCGATCAATCTCGGTTTGCGATCGAACCCGGCTAACGCAAGCGCCGAAACAACTACCATGTCTTCGAGCCTGACCGAGTATTCGGGCACGCTAAGTAACGCGACCTTCTTCGTGGTCCTCTCGCAGGGGTTCGATCCCTCCTGGTCGATGAGCGTGGACTCGGCTGACATTTCATCGATTCTCATCGCGGGTTGGGCAAACGGTTTCGCGATTCCGCGCTCCCTTCTATCCGCGGATCTGGCCTACCACATTGTATTCACTGCCCAAGTGTACCACTCCTTCTTCGTGGCGGTCCAAACTACAGCTCTAATCGTCCTCCTAGCCTCCTTCACAGTTCTGTCGGTACCCTGGCTTTCCATTAGACTTGCTCGGGCTCGCCGTCGGGTCATGTCTATACTGCTCGGCATATGGAAGAATAGCAAGTAAGCTAGAGTCCTAGGTTGATTCAGAAGGCGTTAGTTTGCGCGCCCTCCTTCAATACGTGGGACCTTCAGAAAGCCGTGTTCTATCCTGTAATTGAGATAGGCAGCGCCCGCAACTCCCCGTAGAGTTCTCGCAGGCCCCGTCCCCAACGTCAGCCCGACCTGATCCCCAACCTGGAACGGGACGTATTGGATGCCCTTGCCCCTCGTCCAAATCCTGAACGCAAGATCGGACTCCTCGCCCTGGTTGACGTAGCCCTCATCGAAGAGCTTGCCGCCAAGGTCGTGGATAAGCTGAGAACTGTACACTCCAAACGATACCGTGTCGACATAGCTCGCAATCGCCCGAAATAAGGGTCCATACAGCCACCTCCGGACTCCGGCCTTGAATAGCGAGTCTGACATGAACTCGTACTTCACCCCGAATCTCCGAAGGAGGTCGTAGGTCTCGCGAATCTCCGCTCTCTTAAGTCGCAGTATTGGGTAGGCCCAGTCCCTCAGGCACACCAGGCTTGCCTTTACTGAATGATACCCCGAATACGGCATGGGATAAACGATGGTCGTCTCCTCGGGACGCAGCGTCTCCAGCCGTGACACCAAGGTCGAGATAGGGTCGATTCTGATGCAATCATCATTGGCCACGACCACCCACCTCGGGTCAAGCTCGAGAGCCCGCCGCACACCTATGTTGACGTTCCGGGCATAGTTGAACAACGGATCAAGACCCTTGCTATCCACGAAGATGATGTGTTGACCCTTGAATAGCTGGGTTCTGCAGTTGATCGAAAGGGGGCCGTGTGCGTCAGATGTGGGTATGACCACGATCACATCGTTCCTTCCGTCAACTTCGGAGAGATCGGCGTGCCCGTGTGGGCGGCCCTTCATCCATTCGACCAACTCATCACGGGAATGAAAGTGGTTGTAGAACCCCGCGACTTCCTCTGAATCGTTGGACATGAATTCATCATTGAACGGGTAACCCCCTGTTACGGCACTCCCCAGGGAATCAGTCTCTGGCTCAATGTCGGATTTCGGTCCATTGATGGAGCTATGTTTAGGCATCACCGTTTCCTTCTCTCTGAAGCTCCCGCGACTTTGCATTACTGTTGTGAAGAAAGCGGTAGCGGACGCTTCCGACGGGAACCGTCATCCAAAGGCCCTCCGTCCAATATAGCCGTGCAGTGCGAGCTCGTCGAGTGGCCGAGTTCTTAACAGGGGTTTAACGGGGTGTTGAAACACCTTAATTGGTGGGACGAGGGACTCATGAATCGCATTCACTCGCGACTCGCAAAGGTGACACACTGGGTCGGTCTTCGACCAGATAAGACATTCTGCTGTGGATCCGCGTGACTTGAGATCGCGAACCTTCGGAGTCGATCGTGGAGAGCCAAATAGAGGTCGAACTCACTCATCGCTCGAAGAAGACGGTTGAGGGCAGGTTCCGAAACGATTAGGTTGCCGTGAGAATCGAGGAAGGCTCGAGGCGGAAGGATTAAACGATCGCCACGAGGAGAAATGGGTGGGGGTCTGGATTCGGAAAGGCGGGTGAAGTCGGTGAAAGTCACTCTTAGCTCCAGTTTGTTCGCCACTGCCACGAGGGATTTCTCTGAGAACCACCACAAGTGGACGGGCGGCAGCTCAGTCTGCCAGATTGCGAGTTCAGGGTAGAAACTTCTGTTGGGAGTTGTAATCACGATACTCCCCTCAGGGCGTAAGCATCGTTTCGCCGCTAGAAGCATCAAAACCGGATCCTCCATATGCTCGAGGACCTCCGCGAGGATGACCACATCGAACTTGTGCCGTTCGCGGAGCGAAATCTCTTGCAGGCTTGACATGTAGTAGTGAGGCCCGAATGAGTCGACTGCCCGTCTAACCGCTTCCCGTGACATGTCGACTCCCGAGGCAGCAAGCCCGGCCATTCTGAGAGCGAACGTCAGATATCCCAGGCCAGATCCGACGTCGAGCGCCCGTGCTCCTTGATTAAGGTGACACTGGGCGAGGGCGCTGCGTATTCCCCAGTATATGTCCTCCCTCTTAGAGAGCAAATCCAAAGCCCGGTCTGGATGCCGTTTCACCAAGCGTACATACGATTCATATCTGGCGTAACCGGTTATCCGGTTAGAAACACGGTAGATTGAGTCGTAAATCGACGAGTCGACTATTCTTGGAAATGCCTGGTGGCTCAGGCACGTGTTACACTTCAAGATGGTGAATCGCATCGGCTCCATGTACCCAGGCCAGGAGTCGTGAATTCGGACCAGGGTGCCGCCGCATAGTGCACATACCAAGGCGGGTTCTGGAGCAGCGCCCCTGTCGGGGAGCCTCAAATCTGCCATTTGCGCGGTCCGATCGAACTGCATTTGAATACTTCAGGTATCTTTCATCCGCTACGCACGATAGTGGCGAGGTACACTTCTGCTTGGGAAGACTGGAAGCAAGATCCGCGACCACACGTTAGCAAAAGGAAACATTCACCGAGCTGCCCTCGAATGCCGATTCAATCAGCTATGGATCCGCTATAATCCCGGCCTCTCCCCGGCTGCCTATTCAGGCTGTGAACTCACAGAGTTTAGTGGGTGCAATGTGGACATGATGGGTTCCGCCGATGACGAAGCATGCCACCAGAATCGTGGCGGTTCAGGAAGCTCCGTCCCCTAATTCGGGCTGAACGGATTGTGTTCGACCGACCGCCTACGTGGCCCGTAGCGGACTATGAAGTCATGCAATGGTACGGGACTGGCGATACCCAGCTCAGATCCCGGGGCAGGACCCCGGCTTCCGTTTGGTCATAGAGAGCATATGATGCCCGTCGCCTCACTTGTATCCAACACACCAGAGATTGCATAGACCCGGCAATTCGTCGATGCTAAGTACGGGAGATAGACGAACTTTCTGCCCACTCTCGGCTTCATCAATTAAGTAAACCTCAAAGTGCTGCGTTAGCATTTTCCAAAGTGCCTGTGACATGGGGTTGTCACGCCCCCACTCGACTATACAGCGAAGACTCTTCTGGGAACTCAATGTGTTGGCCATACCCGCCAGCACCTTCAATTCCGCCCCCTCCACATCTATCTTCACAAGGTCGGGTAATCTCCCCGAAACGACATCGTCGAGACGGATTGTAGGGACCGGTACCGAAGTCTTCGCTGACCGGACCATGCTGCTCTGTCCATCCTCGAATCGATTCAAGTAAAGCGGAACAACCTCTTGCGCATCGCTAAGGGCGAGATTGAAAGGTGTTACATTGGTCACCTTGTTGTAGCTGAGGTTGTTCAGCAACCGTCGAAAGGATGATGGGTTGGGTTCAAACGAAAACACGCGCCCCTCTCTACCAACCAGACTTGAGGCGAGTAATGAATAGTACCCGTTGTTCGCGCCCACGTCGACAAAAAAATTCCCACCTTGGAGGTTCTCCATCAGTAAGAGGGTGGTCTCGTGTTCGTAGTGCCGACCATTCGTCATGGATTCAAACATCATCAGATCGTGTATCGAGTCACCCACGTTCAGAACGAGCTCGTAGTCGAGGAGAGGAACGGTAACAATCGAACCGAGCCGTTGGACCAGTCGACGTTGACGCTTGAGGGCCATCATATCTTCGAAATGGAATACAAGGGACCACAAGCGGGTTCTCGCGCTGTTCGCCAGCCCGCTCTTCCTCAAGAGACTGCCAAGTTTAGCCGTGCTCTGCCTGCGGACCATGTTCGCCAGTGGCTGCCCTCCAGTTTCGGGAGCCTCCCCGGTTAGCTGACCGGTGCGTATCCGGTGCGCTGGAACTTCAAGCTACCTCTTCAACCTAAGCATCCAATTGTCAGAGAACCAGCTTTCGCGTGCTGAGTTCTGGGGGTGCCTGCCGACCAGAACCTACCGCTTGATCGAAAGCTGATTCAACCAGCCTTGAACGAGTCCTCACCGCTTCACCCGAAGAGTGGGTGCAACCGAACTTGCGTGTTTAGAGTAGCGCGCATTCCGCCGAGGAAAAACCCCCTTCCGGGGCGATCCCGGCCAGGTTTCACGTCAGGGGAAAGTGGTTCGTCCGAGAGGAAAGGCGAGAATAGGCCGAGATGCATCACCTACTTGGACTGGGGGGTTCATCGCCGGAAATGAGTGGCCCACCTGGCGGGAAGGTGTCACGTAAGGATGTCGAGGACCTGGTATCGACATACGTCAAGGGCTGGATGTCGAGCAACATTGTGGTCCCGCGCGGAGCTGCCGGGGCTCTCAACCCAGGAAGGAACGTAATCCACGCAGTCGGTCCCCTAGAACGTCAGTCGCTGGTGTTTACCCGTTTTGACGATGCGACCGGGCGGTGGGTACCTCGCTATCGAATCGAAGAGATGGACCGACAGCTCGTACATGAACTTCCGGCACTTCTTCTCCCTCAGTTCCGAGTTCAACCCAATACCTACGACCACAAGGTGCTCTGGTCGTGGACTATCGAACTCGTCGTAATGCCAGACACCAGAGGGTGGTTCCAAGACCAAGCCCTTCAGGAGTCCCTCGAGCTGTTGTTTCGCCTGATGTTGGCCCCACGTCCCCCTTCAGACTCCACCCACATCCGCACGATCATCTCACAGAAGGAATTGATTGCATTCGTTCTGGCCTTCCCATTCCTAGAAGGGCTCCTGAAGTATCGGTCCAGCGCTTTCGTGTACTCCGACGGACGAGTCAAGCAGCCGTTCCAGCTGAACGGCGGCCCAAGGGGCGGCGCGACCTACGACCCCGCTGGTAGAGGTACCATCAACAACCTCGAACACCTGCTTTACCTCTTCGAGGAACAGGTCGCCACCACGTCGATGAAGCAACTCCTCACGGAGTACCGGAGTGCGACGGAAGCATTGACGGGAAATCCCGATTGTTACGGCATGCTCTATCAATGGCGGAACGACACGCTTCATGGAGCGGCCCCTCCCGGAATAGGCTCGGGCATCCTTCTGAACTTGATCTGCCTGCTAATCCTCGACATCGTACCCGACGCGAGTTACCAGACCCAGGTCGGCCAATCAATCGCGGAAGATCGCGCCGCAGTAACCAGAATGGCCAAGATGTCCTCCCGTGGCGCTCCGATAGCCATCGACAGGTTTCCGCTCGATTTCTACCCGCCAGACCCTCCGCCCTGAGGAACTCGGAGGAGGTTGCCTCGCTTAGGATGAGGCGCCCTCCCGGCCGGTCGAGAGGCGATTTCACGACAGAGAAAGTGGGTCGGGGCGTGGGTTCCAATTCTGGCACGGTCAGAACAGCGGGTATATCACGCGTCGGTAGAAGCCATACGAAAGGAATACCACTCCAGCTCCTAGACCATCAACTGACGACGAAAGTGCCACAGCCCTCGCGTCCGAGCTAAGGACGATCGCGATGACCGCAAAGACTGCCGCGAGATTCAACCACATTGCCCCGAGTGCCATCGCAAGTTGCCCCGGTCCCGTAGTTAGGTTTAGAACTGCAGCCATCGCGCCAACCGCCGCGGCGGTGGCGATCCCCAAGTACACTAGGACGAATTCTGTTGTGGGAGGAACGGGTCCGTTACTGGGAGAGAGCAACCCCAGAACAGTTATCACGGCGAGAAAGGCAACCGTTATGGCCAGTTTGGTTCGCGTGGAAAGCTTGGGGGGACCGGGTGGCGCCGCCTTCCCCTTCGGCAATTCGGCAGTGGACAGTGAAAGGTTCGAGGATCCCTCTGGCGCAGTCTGGGTAGCTGGGCTCGACATCGATTCGGTGATTACCGTCACCTCTGGTTGGTGGAAGTCAGGAAAACCTTCCTGAGGACGTCGGTAGGTAGTGGGTTCTCTTGTGCTTCGTTTAGAAGTTGGGTCAAGTCCTGCTTTGAGAGAAGCGCCACCCCTAACTCTCTCGCTGCTTTGATTTCCGACTCGAGAAACGATTCGGCAGCCGGGGCTACGGCTACCGCATGGAACCTGACAGACGGGGAAGCATATTGGACCGAAGCCGTTCGTTTCGAAAGCCGGATCATTTTGTCCTGACTCAACGATACATCCCGTGTTACCTCGACCACCAGCCCTTCATTCGAGAATGGGTCGAATGCGAGGAGATCGGGGACATCGCCTCCGTGCAGAGGAGGATGACCTACCAGCATCACTTGGAAACCGCAGAGGTGCAAGACCCATGAAACTAGCATCTCGAGAGCGGCAGGATTCTTGACCGCTCCAGCTTCATCGAGCGTTGTATTGAGGTTCTTCCACATGAGGTCAAGAGCCTCGAGCGCCCGGAGTCGAGGATTCGGAGTATCTGGCGACGGGAACCGGATTTGAAGTGCATCTACATCATGACCCCGCAGCAAGAGATGCAGTTCTACCAATTGGAAACCCTCGAATGGAAACGAGAAGTCCGATGCGACGAGCGGTGTTCCCTCAACGTCACGTTCGTTTCTCAAAGGAAGATGGAGTCTCAGTGGGCTATCGGGCGAAGAGAGGATTGCAGTTATCGACAGATCGCCTAGGCGTGACGATCTCGGGCGCTGAACCGAACCTACGAATTTCCCCTCTTTGATAGCCCATTCGTCAAACAGGGCTCCGTAGAAGGCCTCGACTTCCAGGACTACCGGATGAATCGGACTTCTTGCCTCCGTGAATCCCAAGAATCCGACCGTGAATTCAGCAAGACCGGCGTAGGGCTTTCTTGAGGCGAGTAGCGCGTCGTGAGTTGCACCCCACCCATCTATGTTGAGAAGGGTGTTAGCCCATTCACCGTAACCGGCAAATTCGAAACCTTGTTCCCATTCAGGGCTCCGGGAGGGAAGGTTCCGGAGACCCCCGTACCTGTCGAGCTTCCAGATACTCCACGAATAGTGCGTGAAGGAATCCACGTCACTCCCAGGTCTGCGTACCTCGTGTCCCAGGTTGATTTGAGTACCGCCGACTCTCACCGAGCCCGTCTCCACTCCTTTCAACCATTCCAGCCCGGCTTTCAACGGCAGGCGAAGGCAGCCTCCCCGAAAAGTCTCGGTCTCTATCTCCAGCTCGTGGACCTCGCACGCGAGGGGGTCCCATCGGAACTGGACTCGGGAGAAGAGGTTGCACCATCTGTCCTGTTGCTTTACAGCTGAGTACCTAAACTCGATAGAGGTCCACAGGTCCTGAAACGGCCGAATGCGGTCCAGGAAACCTGCAAGAGTCGGAACGCTCGCGCTCATCTCATCAGAACCTGAGTCCGAACGTTTACCACCTCTCTATAGAACCTCCCGTCAACCGATCCGTTGCGAGCCTTCCTGTTGAATCCGGACGTCACAGCCTCGATCACTTTCCTCGACGCCGACCGCGTCAGTCGTGAAGTCCAGTCGGCCGTTCTCAGGAACCCCTCCTCCTGAACCTCCCGGTCAGAGACGGCTTCCAACACCGTCCTATCCATGGCGGTGCGCTCGTACTCCTGAAGATCGTAGACCAACGGTTCCTTCCCCGGCAACGTCGAGTGCAGGAAGCCAAAATGCGGAGAAAGTCCTACTCGAGCGATATTGGTCCGTGCCTTGGCCTCGAGAATCGAGTAGGCATAGTTGAGGGCCGCGTTGACCGGCTCGACGGCCTTCATCTTGTAGCCATGCGAGGGATGTCCTCGGACCTTGAATCGTGCGTCAGGCCACCGCTTCTTGAGTTCGTCCCGGAAAACAGTCCAGTAGGCTTCGGTTACAATGGACTCAGCGGCCCTTGCCTCTGAGACCGATCGGACCTTCTCGAGAGGGTGCCGGCTGCGAATCTCCTCGTAGTATTCCTCCCTGTCCCACTCTCGGGCTGCCTCCCTCATTCTTTCGAATTTGACCGAAACAATCTGCTTGGCGATCTTGAGAGCCTTCTTCGGGTCTCGAGAGGCCTCCATCTGTCGGACCTGGATCGTGGCGTCGTTGGTCGTGTAAGGGACAAAGGTCCCGAGGAGCTTACCCGTCCAGTCAAACAAGCAAACCGTGACCCTCCACATCTGGAGGACCTTGAGGGCAGGCCAGCTAACGTACCCCTTAGTGCTTTGGATGATAAGTAGGTCGAAGTCGATCTCGGGAGGTTCGACGACCCGGGTCGTTCTGGCCTCTCTGTCTTCGAAAACGAGACCCCGCTTTGTGAGCGAAATGTTCTGCGTTCCGTCGAGGTAGAGCGACCTCATCGTAATCGGGATTGACCCCGTCCAAGGGTAGACGATTCAAGTATTCAAAGGTCAGTTTCTCG
>DASWZL010000003.1:0-2555 GCA_036404475.1 Thermoplasmata archaeon | reverse complement strand
GCCCAGGCCCAAGGGACCGACCCCCGACAGCAGACATTGTTCGACGCTGCCTGGCTTGCATGGATGTACATGACGGCTTCCGCGCAATCCGTCCGGGACGTTACGACCTACTCGCTCCTTTCAAACGAACCGCTTCCGGATTCCCCTACCCTCGCGTATGGGGGGTGGGGTTTCGGACTCGCCGTCGAGCCCCCGAACGGAAGTGTGATCCACTACGCGCCCTACTGGGCCGCTCGCCTCTGGGGATCCAATGTGCCTGCCTTGTCCCGCGAGCTCTTGGTGAAGTCGGGGAACCCCTATTATATCCCTGCGTACGCGGTCGCGAATGGTTCCGGAATCAATGTTGTCGTCGTGAACCTGGCCAACGTCGACGCAACCATCTCGGTCAGCGTCAGTGGAGGGTCGTACGGAACGACCACGGTGTGGACGTTGGACGGTCGTACCTATCGGATGTACTTCGACTCTCAAACGAACTCGGAAGAGCTGGGTGCTTCGGGACTCACCGTCCAGCACCTTCCGGGTGGTAGCTCGGCGACAGTGACCATCGACGGGTACGGGCTTGCCGTGATCTCCTTCAGCTAACCGGTTATCACGGAGGACGGCCGGCTGCCTTGGAGCACCGGTCTTGGGAACCGCGAGGGCCAACGAGGAGTGGGCGACGAGCACGGGCCGGCACCGTCAATCCACTCGGCGTACGCGAAGATGACCTCCGCAATGAGAACAGGAGCAATCTCGGTCCCGATGACCTTGCGGATCCCGTCCGCACCGAAGAGCTGGGAGGACTCGTCCACCATGGGTCGAGGCGTTGTTGGGCACCGACCCTAAGGAAACTTCTTGGAGTCGTACCCCAGAGTAGGTCCTCGGGCCTTCACCCGGTTAGGCTAGCGACGATTCACCGGAGGGGTCTGCCAACCGGCCGGTCTCGGGGGAGTCCGGTGAGGGCTCGACCACGGACGCACGCATCCCATTCGCGGCGTAAAAAGTGAGATCCCGGTCCAGTCCTCCGGCGCCTAAGCTCGCCCGCAGGAATCGGAGGCTCCCCATCTGGGGTTTCGCCCCAGGAGCGGGGATTCCGAGCCAGCGGTAAAAGGGACCCGCAATCCCTCCCGACCGGGCCAAGGGCAGTGTCCCAGGTCCCGAATCGAGCTCGAGTCGCAACGTGTGATCGGGTCCCTTCAGAAACACTTCGAGCCGCGAAGAGTCGGCCCAGCCTTCCGCTTCCGGACCGGACCGAAGCGAAACCACCGGTGTCCCTTCTTCTTCGTCCAGGGGTGGTCCCCCGGCGGAACGCCCACCCGAGGAGCTCGGCCCGACGGCGTCCAGATGGAGCCGAGGGGCCACTTCCGAGTGTCGGAAAGCCCTGACGAGTTGACCCGCTTCTTGCCGCCGGGAGGGATCGGCCCATACCACGAGGCTGTCGCTTCCGCGGACCACGCACACCGAGAGCAGCTCGCGGAGAAACGGGCTCGTACGAGGAGGTTCCCACACCGTAGAGGTCTGGGGGAAGTTGGCGGCGCGCAGGATCGTCTCCATGATGCGCGCGCCGTCGCGAGCTGCCCGTAACTTGGCCGTTCCGATGCGGGGCCCGTAACGGATTGGGATCTGGGTCACGACGTAGCCGCCGCGGTAGGCCTTCAAAAACAGCTCGGCTTCGACATCGAAGCCATCAGAACGCAGGGCGCGATCGAGGCCGGTTGAGAGGTTGAGTCCCCAGAATCCGCTGCAAAGATCCAACACCGGGCGGCCGCTAACCTGGCCACCCGCATAATTCAGCACCGCGTTTCCGATACGGTGAACGAGGTCCCTCAGGCTGTCCGGGCGATTCCGCTTTGGCTCGCGGACACCGACCACAAGGTGGCTGCCTGCCTCTAGGAGTTCGAGGACTGCTCCCACCATGTCTCCCGGGTAGGTCGAATCGGCGTCCATGAACACGGCGTAGCGAGTACCGCACTCTCGAAGCCAAGCGAGCGCCTCGCGAACCGCCTGACCTTTTCCCTTACCGTGCTGGCGAATGATTTGGAGCCCCAGGGATCGGGCAACCGCCACCGTGCCGTCGGTTGAGCCCCCGTCGATTACAAGGACACGAACTCGGCGTCCTTTTTCGAGGAGACGCAGAAAGGGGATCCCACTCAGGGTGACCGGAAGACCGTGCTCCTCGTTCAGGGTGGGCAATACCACTGCGAGGTCGAGGCCGCGAAACACCATCGGGTCAGCAGGCGGTAAGCGCGATACGTCTACAGGAGAGGATGCGGTGACCATAGTTTTGGGGGAGGGCACCTAACTCTGTTCCTCACTTAAGTATAACTCAAGGGAAGTTCAAAATCGGTAGACGCGCATCCTGCGCGGGCCTCCGGAATCGGAGGCAGATTCCGCGCGTTCTTTCCCGACTCTCCTCGTCCGGTGGGCCTCCAGCGTTGCGGACGGGTGGACACACCGGGGTCCGAGGCCGCATCATTCCCTGGCCCTGTGGTGAGCAGGACTCCTTTTGGGGGAACGACCAAAGGCGACGCCTTCACGCTAATTTCAATGGAGTGCGGCCGTCCGAGACAAGGCAA
>DASWZL010000002.1:0-20930 GCA_036404475.1 Thermoplasmata archaeon | reverse complement strand
CGGCGCAAATCAGACGGTAAGCGTCACGTTCGATGCCATCCCCCCGGGGGAGTACACCGTGACCTTCGTGGAAGCGGGACTGCCGAGCGGGACCAGCTGGACGGTAACGATGGACTCCGTGAACCGACAGTCGACGACGCCTTCGATCGCCTTCTTGTCGACCAACGGCTCCCGCCCATACTCGATCGGGGCCGTGAGCGACTACACCGTTAGCCAGAGTTCGGGGTCAGTGGTCGTCGCCGGAACCTCGGTATCTGTACCGCTCGTTTTCACCGCCAGCTCGGTGGGCCCCCCATCCGGAAGGTCCGGGAACAACACCACCGCGGCCAGCGGCAACCCCCCAGGTGTGGGACCGTCGCTGCTGTCGTGGCTGACCCTCGACTTCCTGGGTCCCTTGCTGGGGGCTTACGTGCTCATCGCCGTGCGCATCGCTCTGGTCACCGTGTTCCCGGCATCACTTCTCATCCTGGTCGCGCGACGGTCCCGCCGTAGAACAATCGCTTCTCGCGCCACCGCGCGGGTCGTCCGGGTTTCTGGCCTCACTCTGCCAGGGTGGAAGCCGCCACCCGACGCCCGCCCGGGCGCCCCTTCCCGGACAAGCGTCGGTGGGTTTGATTGGCGGTCGGCGCCTTACCAGCGGTGATCCACTCGCGGATTCGGGGGGCTATAGGTAACCCCAGGCCCGCAGCCGTGCTTCGGTCTCGTCGGTGAGCGCCGCCGGACGGGTCCCTTGCATCCGCCGCCCCACGTCGCGCGCGGAAGTGACCAGAGGCTCTAGGGTGGGGTTGGCCGGCGACCAGAGGTCATCGAGTTCGCCCGGGTCCCGGTCGATTCGATACGCGTGCGGGGTGTCCTGCTCTGCGTCGAGCGTCAGCTTCCAGTCTCCCGCGTAGGCGGCTACCCAGACACGGTCGAAGGCGTGACGGCGCTCTCCCTCGAGGCCCCGGAGCATCGGGTCGCTGAGGATCCCGTCCGCGATGGAGAAGACCGGTCCCCGACGGTCGTCGTCCATGAGCTTGGAGAGTGGGACGGTCCGGGGGAGGACTGGCGGAACCACCCCCGCCGCGTCCGCGATGGTCGGGAGGACATCGACCAGGCTCGCCCACCCCCGCGCGGTCGTTCCCGCCGACTCGCCGTGCGGCCACCGCACCCAAAGAGGCACGCGGACCTCGGCCTCATCGACCTGGAGCATGTGAAAGAACAGGTCGTGCTCACCAAGCGCCTGACCGTGGTCGCTCGTGAGGACCATCAGGGTGTTCTCCCATCGGCCAGCCTCCTCGAACACATTCACCAGGCGGCGGACCCGCTCGTCGAGGGAACGAACGGAGGCTCGGTACATGTCGCGGAGCCGCTCCATCGCCCCCGGTTCGGGGTCCCACGCCTTCGAGAGCCAGCCGTGGCGGTCCTGTCGAACGCGCGCGTACTTTACCCAGTCCGTGAACCGGGGAGCGACCTCGTGGGTGGGGAAATACGGTTCGTGGGCCTCGAGCAGGTTCACGAAGACGTAGACGGGCGATTCGGGGGCCTGGGCCTTCACGAAGTCTGATAGAGCGGGCTCGATCCACGAGGCCACATGTCCGCCATCAGCATCGGAAGGAGCCCTCCCGATGAGCCGCCCGAGCGACCGGCCTGCCGCATCGAGGACACCGGGATAGCGATGCAGAAGGGGGGCCATCGATCGCACGACCTGCCACCGGCGGCCCCGTCGGGCCTCCGCTGGCTGGACGGGAGGCGGATCCCCCCACCGAAACACGTGAGGCGGGCGAAGCGGCCGGATTCCTCTCAGGTATCCTTCCCACCACTCGCCCCACGCCACGAGGTCGAACCCACGGGAGAGGCCGGACTCTGGTCCGAGCAGGAAGTTCGCGGAGAGAGCGGCGCTTCGATAGCCGGCCGGCCGCAGGATCTCCGCGGTCGTAGGGAGCGAGGGGGCGAGCCGAATGTCCTGGCGGTTATGGACTCCGTGGTCCCACGGATAAAGCCCGGTAAAGAGGCTCGCGTGGGACGGAATCGTCCACGATGACGGCGATACGGCGCGAGGGTAGAGAACCGACTCACGTTGCAGCCGATCGAGGAACGGCGTAGGAGTGACCGGCCGTGGGCCTCCCGGAAAATCCTCGGCGCGGACCGTGTCCATTACGACGCAGAGGATGTTCGGGGGACGGTTTCCGGTCAACGGCCTTCTCCTGGGGACAATCGTCAGGTCGGTCGGTACGATTCGGCTTCGGGCGGAACGAAGATGCTCGGGGGCTCGCGCGTCCCAGCACTTCCGCCATCCGACCCCGAGAACCCGACCCCCCGCCAACTAGGCTAACAAGTGCGGGTCGGCGTACTTTAGCCTGTCGCGGTCGGACCGCGGCAGTGAGTAGGGCGAACCGCAGATGTCCGACACGACTCCGCCATGCGGACTAGTTGGTCTGGGGGACGCCTTCGCCCGGAATCGTTCGGGCGGGTTCCGTTCGGGCAGGGTTCTGCGACCGACCCTTAGAAGGGGGTCTTCGCCCCGAGGCAGAGGCCGCCCTCTTCCGCGCTGGGCGAATCCATCCGCCCGACTCGAGAGCCTTCATGATCGCCTTCGCGGCATCGACCACCGAGACGCCAACCGTGTTGACGGTGATCTCCGGCTGCTCCGGCGGCTCGTAGGGGTCGTCGACGCCGGTCATGTCGCGCAGCTCACCGGCGCGCGCCTTTCGGTACAGCCCTTTCACATCCCGCTGCTCGCAGACCTCGATGGGTGTGGAGATGTAGACCTCCACGAACCGCCCAATCTCGGAACGAGCTCGGGCACGGGATGAGCGGTATGGAGAGATCAGCGTGACGATCGGGATGGCCCGGTTGCGGGCCAGGAGTTTGGCGACGAAGGCCACCCGATGCGCGTGGGTTTCCCGAGAAACCCGGTCGAACCCCAGGTCCGCGCTGAGCCCCTTCCGGATTTCGTCCCCGTCGAGCAGCTCGACCTGCAAGCCCCGTTCTCTCAGCTGAGCCGCAAGTTCTTGACCGATCGTGGTCTTCCCGGAAGATGGAAGGCCCGTCATCCAGATGCAAAACCCGTTCTCGACCATGGCCTTCGATGTTGCGGCGGACGCTCTGGGACTCGAGGTCCTATTTGACGCTTGTCGCTTCCGCGGGTCCGGCAGTGGGGTCTCCTCCCGCTGTCAGCGACACAGAAGTGGGTTGGCCGATTTAGGTGGGGATGGCGGGGACGAGCTGGGCGAAGACCCTTAGGTACGCTCCGGCGACATCGTCCCACGTCCTCGCCCGAGGAGGTGACCAGTGTTCGACCTGGAGTAGCTTCCGAATTCCGAGGGCCAGGGCCCTCGGGTCCCCCGGGGGAACGAGAAGTCCGTGGATTCCGTCGGAGGGAATGGACTCGGAGGCCCCGGGCAGGTCCGACCCCACGACGGGGGTACCGAGGCTGGCTGCCTCCTCGAGGGTGGTGGGGGTCGACTCGAGCATGTTGAGGGAGGGGCACGCGACCACGTCGGCCCAGCGGTAGAGATCCCCCACATGCTCGTCCGGCACGAACCCGAGGAACGTCACACGGTCCTCGAGGCCCACCTGCTTCACCCTTGCCTTTAGGCGAGATTCCTCGGGACCCCGACCGGCGATGAAGAGGTGGACGGACGTTCCTTCCTGGACGAGACGGTTCACTGCATCGATGAGGACGGGGAGCCCCTTGTAGGAAACCAACCGACCGACGAACACAATGCGACGACGAGATGGGTCGACCGGTCCAACTCCCGGGATGGAGGCGAGGTTGGAGGGCCGACCCTTCCCGAACCCGAGCCGGTCAGGGTCCACCCCCTTCGCGATTACCTGGACCTTGCCTAAGTATCCCGAAAGCACGGCGGATGCTTTCGCATAACCGAGGCTGTTGGAGATGACCGTGGTCGCGTGGGTAAGGGCGGGTCGTGCCGAGTACCCGCGATAGAATCCGCGGGCGAGCCATCCGACCCCCCAGCGCGCGAGGTTGGCGTCCATGTGGTAGGTGAGGACGGACGGAATTCCCGCCTTCTTCGCCCGCGTCGTCGCCCACCGCTCGACCAGGGGGAATGGCATGTGCAGGTGGACCAGGGAGGAGTCCTCCACCGCCGACCGGAGTGAGGACCTCGCAGAGGACGAGAAGACGATTGGTCGCTCCATGATCTCCGAGGCGGGGACGACTACCAACTCCGCGTTTCCGATAGAGAGTGGATGCTCGTCGTGGCCCCAGCGCACCCGGGTCGTGATCAGGCGCACGGGGATCTTTCGTGAGAGCCGCTCGACCACGCGGTAGGCGTACTCCTCGGTTCCGCCCCGGTACGACGGCGGTAATGGCACCATTACGGTGACAGGGCGCATGGATTCGGTCGTGCGCACCGCGCGCGTCAGCGGGTGCGCCGTCCGACTGAGAGCGGATTCAGTACTAAAGCCGGAGGTGGCAGACGGTCGCCCTGTCCTTGTCCGCGGTCATTTCGCTGATATGGCAGGGGCTGCAGGCGTTGACCGCCTGCCGTCTTCGAGAGAAAGGGTTTAGTGGGACGCCGGGTGCGGAAGGGCCGCCCGGCGGTGCCGCCCCGGAGAAACCGAATCCGTTTACGATAGCATGGGCGCGAACTCACCTCCTTTCACAGTGTTCCTCGACTTCGACGGCACTCTCGTGGAACCGAACGTCGCGATTCTGGTCGTGGAGGAGTTTGCCCCTAACGGTCGACAAGTCGCCCGAAGCATCGACCTCGCCCTGAAAGCCCAGGAGATGACGCTCCGGGAGGCGTGGGAGCAGGAGGCCGCAGCCCTTCCTGCCGATCGGTTGCCGGAAATGCTCGACTTCATCCGAAAAAAGGCCCCGCTACGTGCCGGCGCCCGGGAGCTCTTGGCCCTCCTGAAGAAACATGACATCAGAACAACCATCCTATCGGGGGGCCTTGACGTCTTCATAGATCCCGTGCTGGATCGCGAAGGCATCGACCTGCCAATCCTCTCTGAATCCGCCACGATCGCGCCGAACGGGGGGTTGCGGGTGCTCCATCCCCACGGTCATCCCAGCTGTCGTCTATGTGGGATCTGCAAAGCCCTCGCCGTACGCGGAGTGGGCGACGGACCTCGGACGGTGTTCATCGGTGACGGCTCGACCGATCGGTACGGCGCCGAGGTCGCCGACATCGTCTTCGCCCGTCACCGCCTTCTCGAGTACTGCCGAGCCACGGCCATCCCGTGCTTCCCGTTTGAGGATTTCGACCCGGTGACGGAGCGCATGTCGGCCTGGCTCGAGGGCCGTGAGCCAATCCCGCCTCCGCGCGCAATCGGACGAGCCGCCTCCCCCTGCCCGATTTCGCAGGGGCTGACCCATCAAAGGCAAAACGACTCGGAGAGGATGACAAATGAGTTCTAAACGGCCTCGACGTTCATCGCCTGCCACGGCGGAGAGTTTGCCCAGGATCCGGCGTGAGCCGTGAGATTTGACAACCTCGGTCTACCGGGCCCGAGGCCCGAAAGTTCCACGAAGAGAAATCGGACCCGTCAGAAGTGGCGCTGCAGGTGCGGGTCTCTTGCACCGTGACAAGCGCTAAGAATGGCTAGGGAGTAAACCATTCTCGTTCGTTCCGAGAGCCCCCTGAGCCTCCTCCGTGACCGAAAGGCGCAGATGGACGCGTAGAGACAAGGTCATCGTCGCGATCGTCATCATCGCGATCCTGGTTCTGGCAGGAATGGGTTTCGAGATCGCTACCCGACCTCCCGCCACGGCGGGCGGATTCGCCCCCGAGATTGACCACGTTGTGTTCATCCTATTGGAGAACCGCCCGTACGACCAGTACTTCGCCGGATACTGTTTGGTCCTCAGTGTCTACTGCAACGACACGGGGAACGGAATTCCCGCGGGAACCCGGGAGCCACAACTAAACGTCACTGGGGACTATGTCGTTCCGTACAACTACACCGATAGGAACTTCACGATCGTCGACCAAGGGCACACCTACAAACCTACAATCGCCTCGATCGACGGCGGCAAGATGGACGGATTCTATTCGGCCGAGAAGTCGGGGCTAGATCCGTTCGGTCACTTCAACGGGTCGACCCTCCCAGTCTATTGGGACTTGGCTCAGGAATACGCGTTAGGGGACGACTTCTTCTCGTCGGCGCTTTCCTACTCGCTACCCAACCACTGGTATGCGCTCGCGGGCCAGGCTCCGGCGACGTTCTTTGACAACACGTCGAACGTCTCGATAGAAACGAAGCACACCTACCTCAACGAGGCGAACCAGACGGAGACGATTCAGGACCTGCTAAACGCCACGAACGTGACCTGGAAGTATTACGACTGGGCACTGGATCCATATCAGGAGGCAATCGACCGGACACTCACGGGGAACGACGTAGGATCCGCCTATGCCTTCTGGAACCCTCTCGCCGCAAGATACGAGAGCTACGATCAGTACTTCGTGGCCCACTTCTCGAACCGGGCCAACTTCTTCACCGACGTCACCAACGGAAACTTGCCGGATATCTCGTGGGTGATTCCCGAGACCGGTTTCTCCGACCATCCGCCGGCCAATGTCACGGTGGGAGAGGAGTTCGTCGCCACCGTCATCGACTCGGTAGAGATGTCTCGATACTGGCCCAGCACGGCCATCTTCCTTTCATGGGACGATTACGGTGGCTTCTACGACCACGTCGTTCCCCCACGTATCGACCCTCTCGGACTGTCGATTCGTGTGCCGTTCCTGGTCATCAGCCCATATACTCCGGCCGGGACCATCATCCATACGCTCGGGTACTTCGAATCGACGCTCGCCTTCATGGAACACCGGTGGAACCTCGGGTGCATCGGCGTGCGCGATTGTAACGCGCCCGACCTGCTGAGCTATTTCAACTTCGACATGGGTCCGCGTCCGCCGATCTTCTTTGACCCGAACTGGTTGAACGACAGCTATCCGATGACAACGCAACACTTCGTCCCCCTGAACACCACCGGGTGGGCAGGAGGCGACGTCGGCTTGACGGACACGGAAGCGGATTGAGCAAGTGGCGTGGACGAGTAGCACGCCGTTTGGAAAACCCCCGCGGCGCATCACATCGGCGGTGAATTGACGTCTGGCGGGCGCGCGGCTCGAGAGTCGGGTTGAGGACGGCAGAGGTTCCTACGACAGGTTTGGCGATGCTCGAAGCGCGCACTTTAGATCGAACTCCGGCCTTCGGTCCATCCACAATTCTAGGACAAAGCCGAAACCGCGCCGCGTTCCCCGAACGGATTACGAAAGTGAACAAACGGAGCGCACGGAACTTCGGCAGGAACCCCTCTCTTAAGTAGCGGGGTTCGCGGAGAATCTCTCCATAAGCTGCCGAAGCTTCGGGAGGGGGCGGCCCATCACTCGCTCGAGCAAATGGCAAACGATGAAGTCACCCTCTTCCACCGTCCGTGTGGCGAAGATGGACCCGACGAAGATACCGACCCCGACAAAGTACATCGGGAAGACGACCCAGTTCGGATGAGAAACGAACCCAACCAAGAGAAAGAGAGGGATACCGATACCGAGCGATAGTGCGAGCGGCAGCAGGAAACTCCGCCGGAGCGACCCCACCCCGTGGGTGGATTGCAACGAGAAGGCACCCGCAACAGGGTACGCGACCCGGGCGACCGACCACGCGACCGCCGCACCGATCAGACCGAAGGTAGGGATGAGGGTCAGACTGAGGACTATGTTCGTGGCCCCCGAGATCACCGTCGCGATCAGGAGCGGGCGGGTCATTCCCATTCCCGCAAGCGCCGCGTTGGTCGGTCCCACGAAGACCGACCCGAGGGCGGCGACCGTTACGATAATGAGGGCCAGGCTGCCCGCGGCGTAGGGGCCACCGAAGATGACGGTCAGCGAGTCCCCGGGAAGCAGAGCGAACACGAAGAACATCGGGGTGGTGAAGATCATGATCCACCGTCCGGTGGTGACGTACGTCGCCCGGATCGTGGGGATGTTTCCTTCTCCCGTGAGCCGCGCGGCCACCGGGAGGAAGATGTACGTGACGGCGCTGGCCGCGACCAGGATCAGGCGACCGATCGTCAAGACCGCCGAGTAGATACCGACCTGCGCTTCGGGCCAGAAGGCGCCAAGGATGAGAGTGTCGAAGTACCCCGTCACGTACACCAGGGTCGTGACACCCCACAGCGAGAGCGAGAGGCTCCAAAGACCCTCGGGGAGGCTTCTCGCCGGGGGCACGTCCGGGAGGCGCGCGGGCAGGTGACGCCAGGCGTATACCACCAGGACGGCGAATGTGACGATGTTGGAGATGACCCAGGCAACCAGCGCGCCGGTCAGTTCGAGGTGGAAGTCGAAGAAGATCAGGACGAACACGAGGAACGCCCCGGGCTGGACGCCCTGCACGATCCATGCGTTGGGGCGAGTGTCCTCGAAACCCTGGAAAACGGACGCGATGAACGTGCATAGGAGCGTGAGCCCGATCGTAACGGAGAACAGCTGGAACACCGGGGTAAGCTCCGCGGCATTGTCCCGCTCGAAGAGCCAGGCGATCTGGGAAGCGAACAGGTAGACGAGGGACGAGGTGACGACCGCCGCGGCGCTCGTAACCACGGCGGTCCAGCGAATGAGTTTGCGTCGGACGGCCGGGTCAGGGCGCTCTGCAATCGTTCGAGCGACCGCCTGATGGAGGCCGAGCAGGGCGACGAGCGAGAGCAATCCCGCGAACGCGAGCCCGAGGTTGAAATCCCCGAAAGCCGAGAGAGAGAGGTGACGGGCGGTCGCGACCCGCCCGAGCAAGCTCAGAAGGAGGAGCGCGAGCGTCCCGACGATCATGATGGTCGCGCCGCGGCCCAGTGAGTCCATGGCGGACGTGTGGGAAGCAGAGGGTTGAGCCACGAACGGTCGCTCCAGAATCGGGTTTTGGCGCCACCGAATATAATAGAATAACGCTGCGAACCGAGCCGAAGCCGGGGTCATTGCAAACGGGAGCGAGGCCGACCGCGCAAGGCCAAACGCCCAGGTTTGCATCCGGCAGCAACCCGCCCTCCCGACACCCCTCCCAATCTCGTCCCGTCCCGCAGCCTTTCAGAACGCTCGAAGGGGTTGACGGAGCTGCTCCCTCCCGGGAGGGGGCTACTCCGGGTCCGACCGCTCCCTTAAATTCCCGATGTCATCATAAAGAAACGCGAGTCCGAATTCCATGTGCGACCCAAGCAAGCTAACTGCGTTCCCGGTGGGGAGGATTCTGTGAAACCGAAGGTCTTGGCCATTGGGATCGTGCTGGGGCTCCTTCTGGCAAGCGCTGTGGGCCTTTTGGGGCCGATGTCCGCTGGTTCGAGCGCAATCAGTGCTTCCACCGATTCATCGGCACCCCCAGCCGCTCCGGCGGCTACCAGTGCCGCCGTAGGTCCCTCGACCGGCGTTTCGAACTCGTCATCCGAAACCGTGGGGGCGGCGGTCACTCCGCACTACGCAACCCTCAACCTCCCGGGCCCCCATCCGAGTGCCTGGGGACCATCGGATCAACCCCCGGGCAATCCCTTCCTTCTTGATGGTCCTTCGGTCTCGATCGCGCCGTGTTATGCCATCTCGCCATCGGCCGGTGGTGACCAGCCAGTTGTCCCCAACAACTGCGTGGGTCACGACGAGCCCTCGCTGAGCTTCTATTCCGACACCCCGGGAAGCGGGGGCAACGTCAGCTGGAACGCGACTCTCCCGCAGGACGTTGGTGCAACCCAGAACCAATCGGACCTTTACGCGGCGGCCTGGTTCGGTCTCGTAGCAACCGACCCGGCGGCGTATCTCGACCAGTGCTACGTTGAGGTTCAACTCTACCCGGATTTCAGCTGGAACCACCCCTCGACCACGGTCTTAGGGGCCTGGAGCGGCGCGGTGGTGGGTTGGCAGATCGACCCGATGTCCGGGGCCGTGGACACGTGTTTCTATGCTCAGCTCCATCTGAACGGCGTCGATTCGGCACCGTTCTTCCAGATGACGCAGGGCGACGACTTCGTCCTGAATCTCGTAGGCTGGAGTGGAGATTCTGCCGGAGAGCACGTTTCGATTCACGACCTGACCGCGGGAATTTCAACCTACGTGAACCTGTACAACTCCTCGGGAGGTTTCCCGCTCGACCCTGCCTACGCTGCGAACGATGTTCCCGACGCGCTGTTGTGGGGTTCCGGTGGCCAGCTACCGATTTCCTTTGCGTTCGAGATCGGTCGGGAGGGGAACCCGGGCGGTGTCGACAACAGCACGTATGGAGGCTGCACTCCGGGTCCCGGACCGTCGTCTTCGGAAAACCCCTCGGTGCCCTGTCCGAGTTACGACCCCGTGAGCTGGGTCAACGACACTCAGACGCCTTGGTGGCTGGGAGTCCCGGTCTTCGGCGGAAGCGCGGGTTTGCCCACGCAGTTCGACCTCTCGTCATCCGTGGGGGGCACGCCCGGCCTGGTAAAGTTGAGCAACGACACCTGCGGGGAGCGGGAGGGTAGCACCGACTGCACGTACCCCTGGTTCGGCTACTCTTGCAGCAACACGGCCTTCACGTTTGGCGCTGCGAATTACGCCCTCGAGTCCAACGATTTCGGGCAGGGTGGCCAGTTCCCTAGCGTCCCTTCCATCAGCCTTCTTGGATTGCCAACCTTCAGCCCGACAAGCTACTCGGTTCCCGGTTGTGGGGGTCCCGCCTACACGATCACGATAGGAACTACCGGAGTTTCCGGCGGGTCGGTTTACTTCCTTTCCGGCGATTATTCGGGCAGCTCCGCGGTGAACGGGATTCCCCCCGGAAGCTACTCGATCCGTGCGCTCTCGCCCGCAGGGGCCGGCTTCGAGGCGTGGAGTCTCTCGGGAAGCGTTTCGGTCGCGAACCCAACCAATCCGTCCACGGCTCTCTACGTTCGAGGCAGCGGAACGGTGAAGGCCACGTTCACCTCCACACCCTCCACAGATTTGGTTTCCTTTGACTCGACCACTCCGAGCGCGCTCACACTGGTTTCGCACGGAGAGTTCTACAGCGGCTCAACTGCTGCTTCCACAATTCCCGCGGGCGGTTCGATGCCCTTGGCGCCGGGAGTGTATGGCATTCAAGCCGGGCCGCCTTCCGGATACAATTTCACCTCTTGGTCCGTCGGAACCGGCTCCAACGGTATCTCGATCGCTTCCAACGAATCCATGGTCACATGGTTGACCGTCTCCGGCGAAGATACCAGCGCTACGATCAATGTTGTCTTCACGGCGACGTCCGGTATTACAACCGTCAACGTCACGACCATCGGGGGTGGAACCGTTTGGCTGAACGGTGCCGGTTTGAGTGGTTCGGAAAATGTGATTGAGCATGCGGGAACGTTCACCCTTGCCGCCATTCCTACGGCGGGTTGGGAGTTTGACAACTGGTCCTTCGGCGTGTCGTCGGTGGCGATCGATTTCAACGCGAGCACGAACGTCTCTTTCGCGCCCGGAGAGGCGTCCATCACGGCGACCTTCGCCGCTAGCGTAACGACGTTCGTCAACGCGAGCGCTGACGGTCGCATCCTTCTGAATGAAGTTGGCCCTCTAGCGAACCGGACGACCTTGTGGTTGGCGCCGGGAGGGTATCCCCTCGACGCCCTTCCCTTCGGGCACTATGTGTTCTACGACTGGCAGGTCAGCAGCCCGTCCGCTCTTTGGGTAATGAGCCCTAAGTTCCCGGTCACTACCGTCGAGGTCAACTCAACGGGAACGATCACGGCGGTCTTCCAGAGCGCACCCTCGGTCAATCTGACACTTATCAACAACCCCGCGACAGGAGGTAGGATTGACTTCAACGGGCAGATGATCTCCGGAGCGACGACCCTCAACACGACGCTCACCAACGGCACCTACTTGCTCCGTTACTTTCCCACGCCCGGGGACCTCTGGGTGGGTTGGTCCCACACGGGTCCCTTGAGCATGCCGGACGCCGATTACCTGGTGGTGAAGGGCGGTGGAGGGACGATCACCGCGAACTTCAAGACGGCGGCCTACGCGGTTTCGTACGTCACCGAGGGTTCGGGGGGCTCCCTTTCACTGAAAGTCAACGGCCAGACAGTCCAGAGCGGAGGCACCGTCTACCTCCCGCTCGGAAAGTACCCGCTCCTGCCACTGGCGGGTCCCAACACCACTTTCCTGAAGTGGGTTGCGAGCGGCCACATGTATGTCGGGAACCAATTGAAACCGACAACCAACCTAACTGTGAACGGTGCCGGAACGCTTACCGCCATAACCGACCCGTTCTCTCTCACGGGCGTCACGGCGATTCCTTCGGGCACTGACGTAGGTTACAGGGTGAGTTTTGTCGCCGGTTTCCAAGGGACCGCGCCAACGTCCTTCTCGTGGACCGGCCTCCCGACCGGATGTACGAGCGCCAATCTCAACCCATTACCCTGCGTACCGTCCGCGTCGGGGACGTTCTCGGTCGTCGTCACGGTGAAGGGTGCGAATGGGCTCGCGGTCAAGAGCATCCCCCTATCGTTCACGGTCAACGGTCTTCCCTCGATTTCCTCCTTCACGCCGTCCCATTCGGAACTTGACGTCGGGATGACCCTCAACTTGACCACAACGGCCAGCGGCGGAAGTGCTCCTCTGACCTACTCGTACTCACCCCTGCCCAGCGGCTGTGTGAGCTCCAATACACCCACCCTCTCCTGTATTCCCTCGGCTGTCGGGGTCACGAAGGTCGTGGCGACCGTCACGGACGCAGCGGGAGCGACAGCGACGGCGACCCAGACCATCACGGTCAATCCCGACCTCGTGAGCCACTTGACTGCGAACCGAGCGGTGGTCACGGCCACCGCCCCGTTCGTGCTCAACGTTTCCACTTCCGGAGGGACCCCCACCGTAACCTTCGCCTACACCGGTCTGCCCTCGCCGTGCACCTCGGCCGATGTCGTTACGCTCAGCTGCACGCCTCTCGTCGCGGGGAACTACACCATCGAAGTCACTGCGACGGACGCCGCCGGTGGGTCTATGTCCGCCACAGTAGACATCACGGTGAACCCCGCGACGGCGATCTCCAACTTCGAAGCTACTCCGGACACGCTGACCCTAGACTCGAACGTCACGTTCACCGTCAGCGCATCCGGGGGCACAGGACCGCTGAACTACACGTACTCCGGCCTGCCGGGGGGCTGCTCGAGCGTTAACCTATCGAAGTTCACGTGCACGCCGATCTTCGTGGGTACCTACACGGTCAAAGTGACCGTGACCGACACAGAACTGGTCAGCGCCACGACCACCACGATCGTCACCGTCAACTCCGGCACTTCACCGTCTGGCACTACCACGGGGTCACCCTCCGTTCCCTGGTGGGTCTGGCTGGTCATCGCGCTCGTGATTGCCGCCGTGGTGATCGGGCTCGTGGTCTGGCTGCGGGGACGCTCGCCCCCTCCAGACGCCGCCTCTTCCTCGCCACCGCCTTCCGAGGTTGCTGAGTGGTCAGAGACTCCCCCGAGCGGGGGTTCTCCACCGCCGTAAAGGGCCGTCGGGGCGCCCTCACGCGCACGCTCTAATACCCACTGAGCTCCGCTCCGTCCCGAGGATTCCATGATTCCGGAGGCGCACGGTGGCCACCTGATCGACCGGCTTCAGCCCGAGAGCGAGCTCCGACGCCGAGAGGCCGAGGGCCACGACCTATTGCGGATCTCCCCGTTCGTCGACCAGGTCTACGATACCGAGAAGATCGGCATCGGTGCCTACAGCCCGCTCGAGGGATTCCAGGACCGCGCGACCCTCGAGTCGGTCGTCGCGAAAGGGCGTCTGCCGAACGACCTCCCTTGGACCATGCCCATCATCCTCGCGCCGACCGGGGCCGCCAACGAGGCCGTAATCCACACTGTACGGGCGGGCGATGAGGTCGGACTGCTCGACACCCAGGGCAGGCTGTTCGCCCTGCTCCACGTGGAGGAGAAGTTTTCCTACGACCGCCCCGAGGTCGCCAAGGCCGTCTACGCGACGACCGACCCGAAGCACCCCAACGTCGCCGACCTCCTGGCCGCCGGGGAGACGGCGCTCGCCGGGAGGATCGATCTCCTTCGCCGCCTGGACCTCCCGACGGGGGCTCTCGAACTCTCACCGGCAGAGACCCGGGCCGAGTTCGTCCGAAGAGGATGGAAGAACGTCGCGGGCTACCAGACGCGCAACGTCCCGCACACGGCCCACGAGTACCTGCAGAGGTGCACCCTCGAACGGGAGGACATCGACGGGCTGTTGATCCATCCCGTCCTCGGCCGCCTGAAGAAGGGAGACTACCGCCCCGAGGTGATCCTCGAGGCCTATCAGGCGTTGGTCCGAAACTACTACCCGGCCGACCGGGTCATGCTCGCCGCCCTCAGCATCACGATGCGATACGGAGGACCGAAAGCGGCGCTGTTCCTCGCGATCGTCCGTAAGAACTACGGTTGCGGGTCGTACATAGTCGGCCGCGACCAGGCGGGAGTGGGCACGTACTACGACCCCTTCGCCTGCCAGCGGATCTTCGATGAGTATCCGATTGGGGTCCAGACCCTCAAGTTCGCGGAGACCTACTTCTGTCGAGATTGCGGGTGGATGGCCTCGGCACGGACCTGCTCGCATCCGGCCGACCGCCGTCTCAACACGAGCCAGACCCGGATCCGCGAGGCCCTCGCGAAAGGCGAGGCTCTGCCCGTGGAGATCATCCGTCCCGAGGTCGCGAAAGTGCTCGCCCGGGGCGATGTGCTGTTGACGGAGTGAACGCCCATACCGTCCCGGACGCGTTGTCAATCCACCGCCCACTGGACCGGTACCTCCGACGCAGGCTGCGTGGAAGTGACTGTATACCGGCAATTTCTGCGTCGATGGGGCCCTGTTTTGCGGGTTTTCCGGTGATCAGCGCCAACGAGGTGTCGGTCGCCTTCAACCCGAGGGTATTAGGGTCCACGACCTTTCCGTTGAACTCGCCAGAGGTCGTAGTCTGGGGAAAGCGAGCATGCGGCACCGCAGGGGGACTGGATGGAGCGAACGAGGACTGATGGCGGTCCTGATGACGGCGGTCCTCCTCGTTGGCGGGGTGCCGGGGGCCGCTCACGCGGCGGCGCCCCCTGGGTCGACGGCCGCAACACGGATCCAGCCCGACTCGCCCCCTAACGGCAACCTTTCGATCAGCATCCCCGAACCCGCAGTGCCGGTCGTTTCGGGATCGTACCTCATCGGTCAGTTCCGCGTTTCCGTCGTTGTCTCGAACATGACCGAGGTTCCTCCGGTCCTCACGATTTGGGTCCCGCAGGCACTCTTTCTGTTCAACCTCACGGATCAGACGATCCGGAGCTTCGGTCCCCGGGTCGAGTTGAACTTCACTGGCGGCGGACCGTACGTATCGAACCCCATCAACGGCACCACCCTCGTGAAGGTAGGCGGAGGGTTCAACAGCTCTGCCCGAGCGCTCCTCTCCACCCAACTTCTCGCATTCATGTCCAACGCGCCGTATGGCGCGCTTCTCCTGTCCGTGAACTGGAGATGGGCCATCGCCTTCCCGGATGGATCCAGTTTATTTGGTCCGTGGAGCCCGGCCTCCGTGCTCCAACCGGCCGAGTACGCCGGCCTCGCGAGCTATGGGCCTGCGACTCTTCCACCGGGAGGCTGGTTTGAGGTCTGCGTGACCAGTTCCGGCGTTACCCGCGAGTTCTCGCTCCACCTGGAGACCATCAATCCGGTCGATGACTTCGTCGGGGTCGAGCAGAACATCTCTGCGAATGCGACCCAGCCGGTCTGCTGGAGCGCCCAGGTCGCGTCGTGGGTCACGCCCCAACCGCTCGTCGCCCACGTCTGGGCGTATGATCAGAAGACGTACCTTCTGTATCTCATCAAAATCACGGTGGCCAACCCGACGGGTCCCTATGCGTTCCTGGCCCCATGGGAGACGTGGAATGCTCTGGTCACCCTCTGCGCAATCGGGGTGGCCGGTGGATTGGCGGTGTGGGGCTGGATGAGGTTCTCTTCGGACCGGCGACCCTAGATCGCGCTGCCAGCACGGGGCGGGGGCTCCGGGTCCCTTAGCGGGGTTTGAGCTCGATCGTGAAAGTCCCGTTGTAGCTCACCATGAGCCTGTCGTTCGCCGAGATGTGCAGGCCGCCCGTGTCCGCCCAGTTCTTGAACGTGTAACCGGTGCACTTGGGGACACTGAACACGTACGGTGTCGTCGATGGGACAAACGTCCCCGACGTGGCGTTCGCGAACTTGGTCCCGTTGAAGGTCATCGGGCCGCAGAACCCGGGTTGGAGGTAGAACGTGACCGTCACCTTTGGGGCGAACACCGCGTCGATGAGCTTGTTGTAGAGGATCGCTCCGCACACGTCGTGGATGTGGACGAGCTCCAACCCCGGCGCGAGGTAGTGGTCGTAGTTGAGGAGGACGATCGTTACGGTAGCGGTCGTCACGTTCCCACCGATGGTCTGAGCGTGGGCCTGGACGACCTTTCCGGCGCCGTTCTCCATCTCCAAGAAGAAGTACTTCCCGGCGACCGGCCCCCCAAGAAGAGCCGTGTAGTTGGTCCCGATCGTCAGCTTCTGGCCGTTCCCGGGCCCGCTGATGAACTGGACGTGCTGGGCCGGGAAGAAGATCGACGGGAGGGTACTACTCCCGCTGGTGTACGTGCTTTTAGGGGTCGTCCATGAGGAGCTGATCACCGTTCCGTTCGGCTGGGACAGCTTCCACATCCAGCGGAACTCGAGGGTGAGCGTCCCGTACGGAACGGCGGCCTGGATAGCGATCTTTTGCGTGGACAGACGGTCCTTTCCTTTGGGTATGAAGCCGAGGCCCGCCGCCACGGTCTGGGTGTGGTTCGTGTGCGCCCCGTTCGTCCAGCCCGAGCCGGTGATGGTGAGCGTCTGCGGGGAGAGGGTCATGCTGAAGTTCCCGGTCGGGGCGAGCGGGAAGGTGAAGTAAACGGTCGGGAAGTAGACGGAGATCCCGACATCAGAGGAGGTGTACTTCACCACGGCGAACTCCATCGTGCCGGTAATCTGGCCACCCCTCGAAAGGTTGGCAGTGGGTTCGCTGGTGGGGATGTACAGCGCGGAAGGGGACGGGTTCCCGACCTTGTTGCAGTCGAGGGAGATCGACGCCGGAGCCAGGCCCTGGGGGCCCGAGCTGGGGGTCTGTGCATCGTTCGTCAGGTGGGCCCCTGAGGCGGTTAGGCCGACCACACCCACAAGGAGCGTCACGAACGCCACCAAGAGCAGGGAGCCGACCGACGCGCTCGCCATTCGTCGGCGACGACCCTTCAGAGAACCTGCTCCCAATTCATTCGTTGTCATGCAACCCCGGTTATACGATGCGCCCAGGAGGATGGAGATGAGGTATAAAGAGGTGGATGGGCCGAATGTGTATCAATGCGGATGACGCTCGCTGCCAAGGACGGGTCGTTCACGTCCGGAACGCGCTGATCTCGGAAGCCCTCGCCGGCCCCGAGGTCGCCAAGGCTCCCGATTCGAGCGATGGACCGGTTAATGGGGTAAACTCCCTAGCCGGAGCGGCGGGGTTAGTTATTTAGACCCCTTCCGACCAACTTATACGACGCATACTGCGCGGAAGTGGCGTCATGGCGGCAAGTTCTGCGTCGGCAAAGTCCAAGACCGCGTTCTTCCCGGCGGAAGCGCCTCGCGTGAACCGCCCCCGACCGAGTGGTATAACCCACGTCCTCGACCGCCTCCAAGGACTCCACAAGGACGAGCTCGCCTACCTAGCACCGTACTTCGACGTGGCAAAGATCGGTTGGGGGCTCCCGCTCCTGCTCTCACGCGAGAAGGTTCGCGAGCGGGTCCGGACGTTCCACGACGTGGGGGTCGAGGCCTGCACGGGGGGTACGCTCCTCGAGTACGCGGTGGCCCACGACCGGGTCTCCCAGATGATGGATGAGTCGCGCGACCTCGGTTTCGACCTCATCGAGATCTCGAGCGGCATCCTCGAGCTCTCCTTCGCGCAGATCGAACAATTGGCGGAGTCCGTTAGAAAGCGAAGCCTCGATTTTTACATTGAGGTCGGCAAGAAGGACCCCCAGCACCAGCTCTCGCTCAAGGAGACCAATACGCAGATCGCCCACGCCCGCTCGCTGAAGCCCCGACGCGTGATCATCGAGAGCCGGGAATCCGGACGCGGCGTCGGGATCTACGACAGCGATGGGGCGATCAAGTGGGACTGGGTCCGATCGATCCTTTCCGAACACCCGGCCGACGAGCTGATCTTCGAGGCGCCGCAGGAGATCCAGCAGCTCCAGCTCCTTCGCGAGCTCGGTGCCGAGGTGAACCTCGGGAACGTAGCCCTCGGTTCCGTCGCCCCGCTCGCTTCCGAGCGGCTGGGGCTGCGGGGGGAGACCTTTGGCACGATCCGTCACGCCCGCGCCATTCGGGGTCCGCCGGCAGCGAAGTTCCTCTACTTCCTCCTCGAAACGTACCGTGGCCTCGACCAGACGCAGCTCGCGCACATGTCGCGCCTCCCTCGCCGCACCGTCCAGAGCGCCCTTGAGTCGCTCCGTCGGCAAGGGCTCGTCCAGGAAACGATCTCCCTCCACGACTCGCGTCGCCGCGAGTATCGCCTCTCGTAGGCGATGGGGCTCGCACTGGGGCCCCGAAAGGCCCATCCCCCCTCGCGGCTCCCCGCTCGGAGGAGTGCATGAGCGGAATCGGTCCGAAGAATCTGGTCGGTCGGGTAGCGGTCGTCACCGGGGCCACGTCGGGGATCGGCAAGGAAGTGGCCCTCGGTCTTGCCCGCCAAGGAGCGACGACCGTCGTCGTGGGACGGGGAGCCGACCGAGCCTCGCGCGTCGCGGCCGAGCTCGCGGGGACGAGCGGAAACCCTCGGGTAGAGTCCCTCCGGGTCGACGACCTGGCCGTGATGGCCGACACGCGCAAGCTCGCCTCTGCGCTCCTCGAGCGGTACCCCGCAATCCACATCCTCGTGAACAATGCGGGTGCGTATTTTCGACGGCGCGAGGTGACCTCGGACGGCCTCGAGAGGACGTTCGCGCTGAACGTGATGTCACCCTACATGCTCACCACGTTGCTCGCGCCTCGATTGGTCTCGAGTGCCCCGGCGCGGGTCGTAAACGTATCGTCTGCGGCCCACCAGGGTGCCCGGGTCGATTTCACCGACCTCCAGTCCTCTCAGCGGTTCTCGGGGCTCTCGGTCTACGGAGCGTCCAAGCTCGAGCTGCTCTGGCTGACGCGGGAGTTCGCCCGCCGTCTCAACGGCAAGGGGGTTACCGTGAACGCCGTCCATCCCGGGTTCGTCCGTTCTGGCTTCGGCCTCAACAACGGGGGCGGGACGGCATTCGGCATGCGGATCCTCGAGCGGCTGTTCGGGCGAAGTGCCGCCCGCGGGGCGGACACGCCCATCTTCGTCGCGTCGGCCCCCGAACTGGCTACGGTCACGGACGGGTACTTTGCGGACCGGAAGCCCGACCCCGGCTCGAACGACTCCCGCGACCCCTCGAAGGCTCGACAGCTGTTCGAGAAGTGCGCTCGGCTTTCCGGGCTCCCGCCGCTCGCGGGCTAAGCCCGACCGACGGACGAGCCTCTCGACTTGGAGGCACGGGCCGCTTCGGCCGCGCCGACGAGGGGAGCGTTCTCCCCGAAGCTCGCGACCAGGACGCGGGCCATGGCGGCCGGGGGCTGGCAACGGGCTCGGATCGCGGCCTCGACCACGGGGACGAACTCCGGCATCCCGGCGACGATGCCTCCCCCCAGGACCAGGAGGCTCGGGTTGAACGCGTTCACGATGCTCACCGCGCCGTCGGCGAGGAACCGCTCGGTCTCCCGAACGAGTCGGCCCGCGAGGACATCTCCGGCCCGGTAGGCCTGAAAGACGGCCTGGGCCGTGATCCCTCTCGCGGAACCGGCCCGAGCGACGAGCGCGGCCCCCGCCTCAGGGTCCGCCCGGACAGCCTCCTGAGCGCGTTCCGCGATCGCCCATCCTCCCACGTAGGCCTCGAGACAGCCCCAGTTCGGACAGTGGCACTTGCGCCCCCCGACGACGACCGTCATGTGGCCGACCTCCCCGAGAGCGTGGCTCCCCCCTTCGAGGAGACGACCCCCCACCACGGCCGACCCGCCCACTCCCGTGCCCAGGAACATGCAGAATAGGTCTAGGGAACCGCGGCCGGCTCCGAACCGCCATTCGGCCAGTGTCGCCGCGCGAGCGTCGTTGAGGACCACGACGGGAACGCCTCCCAGCTCCTCCGAGACGCGTCGTGCGAGAGGGACGTCCCGCCACCCCAAGTTGGGCGCATGGATGACCGTGCCGGTTCTGGGGTCGACCTGGGCGGCCACGGCGACTCCCACGGCGTGGGGCCGCAGGGCCGGGCTTCCCTCGAGGCATGTCTCAACGCTCCGCACCAGCATCCGGATCACCCCTCCGGGACCGTCGTTGGCATGGAGGTGCCGACCGCTGTGACGGACGATCGTCCCGTCGCGCGCCACCAGTGCGCTCACGACCTTGCTCGCCCCGAGGTCGATGCCGAGGACGAGGTCGTCCCGGGGACCCGCTGACGGCGGCTGGCGTCTCGAAGACCTTGCCTTCGTTTTCCGCATCGGCATATTTGTGGACGGCGCCGGCGAACGTCGAACGCTCTCCGGTCAGTCAGGGTACCCTATTGGGTTCTCCGCTCGCGACGGCCGTCGGCCTGAATCACTGGGGTCGGGTCTGGGCATCACCTCGTCTCACTGAAAATCCGAGGCCCCGGGCACGGTCGCCCGGGGCCTCAGCGGCCCTCGCGAGCCTAGTTCTGGTTCGGGTAGAGGGCCTTGCCCGCGGTGCCTCCGATTCCGTTCACGCCCCAGTTCCCCGCCACGCCGGCGGTTCCAGGTTTGCCGTTGCTGCCCGAAGCGCTCCGACTGACCCCGGCTCCGTTGAGCCCGCCGAGCCCACCCGTGCCTCCCGTCCCCGCGGTGCCCCCGGTTCCGCCGGTGCCCGGACAGGCGTAGCCCGCCAGACAGTCGTCCACGCCCC
>DASWZL010000001.1:0-1644 GCA_036404475.1 Thermoplasmata archaeon | reverse complement strand
ACGCGGGTCGGAGGGTCCGGATACTTTCGTGACCTGGAGCCAGGTCGTCCCGTCGGCGGTCTTGCAGCGCGCGGAGTAGAGGTCCGGGAACTCGGCCCACGGGGTCGGGAGCTCACCCTCGGAGGGGAAGAAAGGCTCGAGGGTGGCGATTCTCCCGCCGATCGCCGCGGGATTGACGCAGACGACCTGCATACCGATCTTCGCCGTCTGGCCGGCCATGACCGAGACGCCCTGGCCCGGTCGTCCGAAGAACGCCGAGGCCGGAGGCTGGCTGGGGAAGGATGAGTAGGCGATGACGCACCCCGCCTGGCCCGGTGAGGTGCACACGGGGATGTGGGAGAAGCTGCCACCGGTGAGCGAACCGGTCGGGACGACGACGTTTCCGCCGAGGATGATGGCGAGCACGAGGCGTTGGCGCAGTTTCGGGTTGTTGTCCACGAGTTGCTGGAGCAGGCGGATGAGAATCAAGGCACCCTGGGAGTGACCGATGAAGATGATCGGTCGGTTGGCGTTGTCGTACCTCAAGTAGTCCTCGAACCCGGCGCGCAGGCTGTCGTAGGCGGTCACCGAAGGTGCGGAGGAGGCGTTGAGCAACGGCAGGGCGAACAGGCGCGCCAGCGTGACCTGGCGGTACATCGGAGCCCAGACCCGGCAGACGGTGGAGAACCGGGACGCCTGGGCGATTGCGGTGTCGATCTCGGCGGTCTGCACGCGCAGGTCGGAGTTCGGGGTCGACTCCGTGCTCACGGTCGGGTAGACGTAGAAGCAGTCGAACTTTGAGGCTGTTTCGTCCTTGGCGTGCTCGACCGACATCGCCCCCGAGGAATCGACGACGGTGGTGGTGAGACTCGCGGCGCACGGGTCATGTGGCATCCCCGGCCGGCAGAGCCAGACCGTCGCCGACTTGTTCGCCCGATCGTCCGCGCCGCGGGCAGCGACGCCCGAATCGTGACCCGATCCGTGATGGGGAAAGGACGCGCCGGCTACCGGCGCGAGCGGACCGAGCATGCCGGTCGCGAGCGAAAGCACCCCGACAGCGAGCAGGCCGACCGGTCGTCCGGCGGGCGGTGCCGCAGCGCGGGAACCGCGCCCCCGGACCCGTCCCGCCCTACGCGGGTGACAGACCCCTGCGATGACGCCGCGCATCTCAATGCCTCCTTGGGGGAGCCGTCCGCTCGCGTGGCTGAAGCGTTGTCTAATGCCGACGAACCGAACGGCCGTCCGTCGTCCTCGGTGCGCGATCGGGGCCGGGACTTGGTGTCTCCGATCCGTCGTGCACCTCGGGCTCGGGGGTGACGATCGAGAGGCCGGACGTCCGCGCGTTCGTCCAATCGTCGTCGACCAGCACGACGTCGCGTCCCATTCCGTCGAGGAGGCTGGCGGCGATCGAGGCCCGGTAACCGCTCGCGCAGTGAACGGCCAGTTGGCCGGTCGGCAGCTCGTCGAGGCGGGAGAGGATCTCGTGGATGGGGATGTGGACGGACCCCGGGAGGTGGCCTTCCCGTCGCTCGTCGCGGCGACGGACGTCGACGACGACGAGATCCCGGGCGTTCGCGAGTTCAGCGAAGTCGATGACGGGGTAGCCGCGCAACGGTTCGTCGGCCCCGAGGTCCTCTGTCCTGCCGAACCACGCGCCGGCCGGAC